>JAUNVQ010000001.1:0-11791 GCA_030540715.1 Actinomycetaceae bacterium
GTAAGAAGATATCGCCCCAGATATATGGATCGTGGTTTCCTCTAAAACTGTCACAATAAACTGTTAACACTCGTAGAGTGTGATTTCTTATCAGTGGGAAAGGCACCTTCGTTAGTACAGCAAAGGTTGACTTTGGAAAAATCCTAGGTGACCTCCGTCCTATCTTGGTGAAACATTATATAATACATCTTGTCGATCCCATCGTCAAAAATCGTTCCAGCTTAACTAGAGAATTAAACGCCGCTCTCTCTCTATGAATTCCACATATTCTTATTGTATCGATGCTGTGCAGGTAGAACTTGTAGCAGACTATGCGCAAAAGACCTCAAGGAACAACGCTATCTACATTCTAAGACAGCTTGGTTGTTGGATTGTATATTCCTTTTTGCATCGAAAAAGAATACTTACGTTTTCGGTCAAGCTTATAAAAGCATCCCTTTAAAGCTTTAGCGAACTCTAAGAGCACTTGACTCTTAGAGTTCGTGCGATAAGATGTGAATGCACGGGTGCCCATTGGGCTGAGAGGCAAAAGCTAACCGTTGAACCTGATCCAGGTAATACTGGCGAAGGGACGCATTCACACCGCACCGGCGGTGAGCCTCACCTGTGCCTAAGGAGAATCACAGGTGAATACAACTAACGACGATCAATTTTTATCTGAAGATGAACAGCTTGCTGTCATTGAACCCATTTGGCCTCAAATAACAACAGAAGAAGCAACACAGGCACTTACCGCTTTCAGCAAGATATCTGAAGACAGCACAGTCACTATTGTCAAAGATGCTCAGCGCATCATTACCAGTGGCGCTATCGTTCAAGTAACAACTTCTGAGGCTGACGTACCTAAAAAATACTTCCTCAAACGCTTTCACATCTCGGTTATGACGCCCAAGCAGCTACAACCCAAACATAAAGCAGCTAACCAATATGCGAAAAATTTGCACAGTCAAATTTCTGCTCCGCGGATTGCGACCTATATTGAAACACCAGATGGACAAACAACTGTCATAATAGGCGAATGGATTTATGAATTATCTAGCATTGCTGAGGGTGAAGACCGCTACGAAAAATACCATTCATGGCAACCACCCCAAACATCAGTCGAAGCCTTTTCCATTGGTCAAGCTCTTGCGTTTCTTCATAATGCTGCTAGTTGCAGCAACCAACCCGCTGACCCTGGGCCAAGCTATTACGATAACCGCTACGAACTCATCCCCAACTTTGTGATTGAAGAAAGCACTGCCCTGCACTACTTTCTTGACAAGCGTCCAGTGACGAAAAAATGGATTGAAAACAATGCGCCTAACTTAAAAGAGGATCTAAAGAGCTGTATCCCGCCCTCCTTAAACCCTGATATTGCAAGGGAAATACAGAAACTGCCGCATATTTGGATACATGGTGACGGACACTGTTCCAATATGACTTTTCATCAAAAAGAAGTCCACACTATCTTTGATTTTGGTCTGGCAAGCCCAGCACCAGCGGTAATGGATCTGGCGATTGCATTGGAAAGAAACACTCTTGAATGGGTCAAAATAACAGCTGGAGATCTAGCTTCCTATCGCCTTGACATTGCAAAAGCCATTATGGACGGTTATCAGAGTGTGCGACCACTTAACCAATCGGAAAAAAAGGCCCTACCAGCAATTATTGCAAGTGTACACGTGGAAGCCGCCCTTAATCTGATTGGGTATCACATCATTGCGAATCTACCCAATAATGCTCAATGGTCATATGACACATATTTTCGATTCCATAGTACATGGTTCAATACCCAGGCAGGTAAAGAATATTTAGCTGGTATCAAACGGTCACTTTGAACAGCATTAGCCCATCGTAGTATCTATTGATTAAAGGACACCACATGAATACGAAAAACTCACCTTCCCGTTATCGATTCCTCAAGGCAATGTATGCTTTAGCCACTATTGTCGCACTAGGACTATCTGGCTGTAGCTCGCCGGCAGACAAAAACACCGCCCAGGAAACAGAGGCCTTTGGTAGTTCAGAAAAAACAGATTCAAATCTCCAAACCGTATCAGTAATTCTGGATTGGACTCCCAATACTAATCACACAGGTATCTATGTTGCTCAACAACAGGGTCTTTATGAAAAGGCAGGACTTAAAGTTGAGATTCAAGGTTATTCCAAAGCAGGCGTTGAAGCTGTATTGAGTAACAATGGTGCTCAGTTTGGATTTACAGGTCTTAACGGCGTTGCGCAAGCTCATGCTGGCAGCCAAGATATAAAGATTGTCTACAACTTACAGCAGCGAGCATCTAATGGTATTTCAGTGATGGAATCTTCACCTTTTCAACGACCCAAAGACCTTGATGGAAAAATCTTTGCAACCTACGGTGCCGACGATGCCGGAGCCATTGTTCGTAAAGTAATACAAGGAGATGGAGGCAAAGGTCATTTTGAAACTATCGTTGTTGGCACAGGCAGTTATGAAGCGGTTGTGCAAGGTAGAGCCGACTTTGCCGAGGGTTTAACAACCTGGGAAGGTCTGGAGTACAAATTACGGGGTAAGCCTTTACGCTTTTTCTATCCTGATGATTACGGAGTTCAAACCTCGCCGTGCTTAATTGGAATTGGAACAACTGAAAAACTGATAAATGACAATCCTAAGTTGGTAGAAAAATTTATTCGTGCTACAAAACAGGGGTATGATTATGCGCTTCAACATCCCGAAGAAGCAGCGAAAATCCTGGTAGAAGCTAACCCACAAGCAAAGATTAATGCGGAACTTGCAATTGAATCACAGAAAATGCTGGCTGAAGAATTCTGGAAAGATTCTCGTGGAGAAACGGGATTAGCAGACCTTGACAAGTGGAAAACCTATCTTAACTATATGAGCGAAGAAAAACTCATTACCGATCCGCAAGGTAATCCCACGAAACGTCCTCCAAATGCTGCAGAGTTGGTGACTAATGAGTTTGTTCGATAAGGTATCTTCTCATATAGCATTCGATACTTTTGAGGGCCCCTGCATAAACCTATTCAGAATCAATTCAGGAAGATACTATGGTCACCATTAAAAGATTCTGTAAACTACTGGGCCCTCCAGTCTTGAGCGCTATTTTCCTTTTAATAGTATGGGAAACCAGCGTAAAATTATTGCAAATATCGGAACATGTGTTGCCGGCTCCTTCCGCAATTTGGCATGCGGCATTGGAAGATCGCCAGCAGCTTGGCATTGCAACTTTTATAACGATAAAAGAAGGTGGATCTGGGCTGTTACTTGCTGTGGTGGTTGGTATTGTGGTGGCAGCAATACTCTATGCTGCTCCGAGTTTTAACCAAGCAGTACATCCTCTTCTTATTATTACCCAAACGATTCCATTAATCGCTGTAGCTCCTCTTATGATTATTTGGTTTGGGTTTGGAATTGGTGCAAAAATACTTGTTGTAGCCCTTTACGGATTCTTCCCGATCACTATAGCCACAATGCAGGGGCTACGTGAAACACCAATTGACCTTGTTAATGTGGCACGAACCTGGGGGTGTTCACCTTTGTGGATTGGATTGCATATTCGTGGACGATATCTTCTTCCATATTTCTTCTCGGGATTGCGCATAGCGGCAACTTATACGTTCGGGACAGCAGCAGTAGCTGAATTTGTAGGTGCTCGTAATGGATTAGGAATCTATATTCTTTCTGCTCAATCGTCGTTTCGTACCGACTTAGTTTTTGTGGGTGCATTTACCTTGGCTATCATCACGCTTATTCTATTTGGGGCTGTAGTGGGTCTTCAACAATACGTGAATCGATATCAACTGTTTGACAGTGCAGGTGTATCATGAATAGGAAAGATACTACCCAGACTAAGCTATTGCAGATAAAGCATTTATCCCATAGTTTTCAACTTCGAGACCGTCAGGTTCCCATCCTTCATGATATCGATTTTTCTCTTGATGAAGACGAAGTCGTCAGTATTGTAGGATTATCAGGCTGCGGAAAAACAACACTCATTAAAATCCTTGCTGGACTTATAACACCCAGCTCATCCCATAGAATCGAAGTATCTTGGAAAGGTCATCAAGCCGTCCTTTCAACAGTTGCTAAAAATATTGCCTATATGCCTCAAACCAGTTCACTTTTGCCGTGGCGTACAGTCATTGACAACATAGCTTTGCCCTTAAAAGTTCGTCAGCAAAAACCAATAGCATACACACGTAAGATTGCAGCAGATCTGTTAAAAGAATTCGAATTAGAACAATGGGCTCTCCACTATCCAGCAGCGTTATCCGGTGGAATGGCTTCACGTATCTCATTTTTGCGTGCAAGTGCACAGCGTCAACCGTTGCTTTTACTTGACGAACCATTTGGAGCTTTAGATGCCATCAGCCGAGAAAAGGCACAGCAATGGTTAGAAGTTGCTTGGCAAGAGCAAGGCAATGCGGGGATTTTCGTTACTCATTCACTCAGCGAAGCAGTTGCAATGGGTGACCGAGTTATCGTCATGGGGAAAAGAGGAAAACCGTTAGCAGGAGAAATATCCGTCAACTTACCTCGCCCTCGCGACACACAAGTACGAACATCAACAGAGTTTGCAACTATATTAAGGAAGGTGACAGAACTTTTAGAGCGTGTAGGAAAATCATACTAAAAGCGATAGCTACTCAAGAATAAGTAAATATAGAAAACTGGTATGTATAGATGCTTCTATGAAATACGCACAGCAAAGGAGATACCATGTCACAACAAAAGAACACACTTGAAAAACTACGAGTCAGACTTGAATACGTTCATCCGTGGCCAAACCATATAGGAATGTTTATGGCACGAGCAAAAGGCTGGTATAAAGACGCCGGTCTTGATGTATCGATCATTTCAGATGGAAGAGATCGTGGAACACCTGCAGATCTTGTTGCGCAGGGTGAATACGATATGGCTCTCATCCGCTTAGGCGAACTGCTAGAGTTACGGCACAGCCAGTGCCCAATGGTGGGGGTGGCAACACTCAATCAATGCCAGCTCGGCGGTATTTTCGCATTGAAATCATCGGGAATTCGATCTTTTAAAGATTTAGAAGGACGCCAAGTAGCAATGCCAACCGTTGAACGTCTTGTTCAAATGGTGCGCGATGCGATGAAAGCAGACGGTGGTGATTTTTCAAAGATTGAAGTAGTACATACAGGAGCCTGGGAAGGCGATATGCGCGCCATCGAAAAAGGCTATTTTGATGCCGCCTTTAGTGTGCTTGGGTGGGAATCTATGCAGGGAGTTCAACCTCTTGACGAGGTTGTTCGGCTTGATTTTGACTCAGTCAATGTCGCACCACACCACAGTTATTTTTTCTGTTTCTCTGAGGAATTCTGCAACAAAAACCCCGATACTATTCGCACATTTCTTGACGTTACAGCACAAGGCTATCGCTTTTCTGCAGACAATCCTGAAAAAGCAATTAACAATTGTGGCTCTGCGATGTGCAATGTCGACCCGGCAGTTATGTTGGCTTCATTGAACTATATGAAACCCTCTTGGTTTAATGAGGAAGGAAAGTGGGGAAAAATCAAACCGGAACTCGTCGAATCCTATACAAAATGGATGATGGCAGGTGGATTTACAACCGCTACACTTGATGATATTCCCGGCGCTATTACCAACGAGTTTTTGGTATAAACACTGCCGCTAGGAACGAACCAGCCCACTAGGAGCTAAGGGTAGATTTGCTATATTTAGATAGAGGACGGATCCGTCAATTCGTCCTCTATTATGATCTAATCCAGGTAACGGGCAGTTTCTTTTCATTCACAGCAACGGATTGTAAGACAGGATGTGATAGAAACAAGTCCCCTCCTTAACACAAGAGCATACATTGGCTTGCTTGCTAAAGGACTTGGAGATGGCAACGAATGGACTGGCTATAGCTGTGCCTGTGCTTGGAAGTTTACCCAGCAACCAAACTCAAAGCTCACTTCCTCACACAGCTCATACCCAACAAATGTCAACATATAAAAATACTGCGTGCACCTGCAAAAACAAGTTGACCTGGTTTGGAAAGACTTCTAGCGGAAAATAACAAAAGGAATCAACAACTCAACGACAGGCGAGCCCTTATTCTAAATCCATATGACGGGTTTGGATGATCCATGCTGCTCTTAGGATATCGAATCTGAGGCCAATCCTTATTCGATGCCACAAGGAAATATCAATGTCACGAAATGCTTTCCAGTCAGACAGAAACGCAAAGCAAGTGCATGCTTGATGTAACAGAACAACACGAGCCGCATCAGATTGAGCTCCAATACGTTGATGCGAATACAACAATACTTTTATTTCCTTTTTCACTGATTTTCTGTTCTCTTGTGTAACGCCTGGATAGTTGCCACTTATCAGCGACCTCCACATCAATCTAATTTCTGGTGTGTTTTGACGGAATAAGTGACGCTGATAATTAAGAGCAGCATGGAGTGCCTCGGATTCGTCGAATGCAACAACCCTTTGAGGTGCATCATCATCTTTTGCCTCACTTAAAAGCTTTGTCACACTTCCTAACCTATTTCCCAATCGTAGTCCCTGACGTTTTTGGCTATCTTGATGAATATCCATAATTCTTTGCCGCACAGAATCGGTGTACTTTCTTGTCATCAACAAGCGTGTATCAGGGGAGCGTCGCATATCAATCAGCAACCTACCATAGGTTTCGGCAAGCTCCGCCCTCAAACGAAAATGAACCGAAGAGTCGCCCAGAACATATTGAGCAAACGCCCTTCGCAAATGAAAAAATCCTCTCAGATATTGTCCACGAATCCACAAAACAGCCCCACGGTGTTCAGCATAGCGCGCCGCATTGTTAACGGACGCTTCATCGGCCTGAGATAAAGAAGGAAAGTACTGCATATCATGAATCGATGCAGAGAGGAGAAACGCGGCATGCCAAGCCCTCAACGCCTTTCGGTATTCACCCTGGCCCCATTTTGCGTCCCCTAACTCGTTATAGTATTTCTTCTTGAGAGAGTCGGGAAGACGCGGATTTTCGTAAAGTTTCACAAACTCTTTCCAAATACCCATGGACGCATACAACTGCAAAGTTGCATCTCATCGTTTGTAGCACTCCTGGGTGGACAACGTCATCGGTGGTGGAAGGGGACAGGGTGCCTTCGTCGGTAAAGGCTGAAAAAGAGAATCCTGCGCGAAGAATAGATTCAGGAAATCCCGCAGAGCCCCATGACAGGAATAAACGCGAGCACCGGCTTTCTTTAAAAGACGAAGATAGAAAATGCGTTCACATTCTTTTCCACCTTCAAAGAAACTCAGGTTACCTAAATGATAGCTATGCCAAATAACAAATTTATTTTTCAATAGGCCGCCGTAGTGGCGAAAAAATGGGAGGACATCAAAGAAATCACTTCCACTGTAGCCACAAAAGACAAGCATCTTGACAGTAGGGTTGTCAAGCAGCGAGACAATCTGGTTGTGGATATCTGGTGTGAAACCGTTTTCAATCACACTCAAACGAGCCCCAAGAGATTCAGGAGGATCATCAAGACTTCCATGAAAATGCACCAGCCTTTCGTTCCACTTATCAGGCTGGCAAAGAATATGAGTATTCTTTTCAATACATGTATCAAAGTTCGCTGTGATGTGGCTGCCGCCATTTAGTAGATGTTTTGCGAAGAAACAATGCAAGTCGTTCGGCGGAGCATTCAACAGGTGAGTGAAGATTTGCGTGAGGACGGAGGTGCCGTATGCCTTCGTTGCGCAGTCCAAGACACTTTCAAGTCGCGGCTGACCTTGCGCATTGTGAACACCTAAATCGTGATAAATGCTTTGCAAGACGTCATAGGTTCCTTCAACAAAATAATGTTTGATGACAGTTTGTGTAAGTTCGATGCCCAGTGGGCCTCCAGTCGGCATGTTACGAGAGATTCCAGCACCACTCCAAAAAATTACTTCATACGGCTGGAGGCCGACCAGCTGCTGGTGAATCTCTACATTCCTAGTATTCCATTTATTGTTTCTTTTTTTGGGACCCTAAAGATGACGATAAAGGAGTGGGAGCGAATGTGATGAATGGAATGAAGATAATAATCCACCGATTGTCACACGTATCAGCCTACCTAGACCTCTTTGAGGTTCATTTAAGCATCCCGCAAGATCTAGTTCCTGCAGTATTGTTAATGAAATAAGAAAAGCCCTGCAGTGGCGGCACATTAGGACTTTTCTATTTTATTCGATATGAGAGTTGAGAAAGTCAGAGAAATCCTCCAACGATAATTCTTTGTTTGCAAGTTTTAGAAGGAGCTCGGCCGCTTGTTCTTGCCCCACACTGAGCTTTAAACCATTGGCCGAGAGGAAAGTAATCATGCATAACCAAGCTAACCTCTTATTTCCATCAGTAAACGCTTGCGCTTGTGAAATCCCATAAGCCAATCTTGCGGCTTTTTGAATGACAGTAGGGTATAAACTGATGCCGCCGAAAGCTGTGTCAGGAGTTTCAATCGCACTTTTTAGTAAGTTTGGATCACGAAGAGTCCCCGCGTTTACTCTACTTGTATAAATCTTGATGCAGGTTTCGTACGTTATGACATTCACTGTGCCAGGAGCCTCAATGTACGATCCCAATTAAGGCATGCTTCATCAAGTATTCTTTCAAGCTTATCATCAGGTATTTCTTTATATTCAGGCTTTCTGTGAATAGGTCCTTTACCTTGAATTGCTTGGCGCGTAAACTCACGACGCATAGCGACGTGAGAAATCGGTTCATTCCCTTTATCGTCGTGGCCACGATCTCCCCACGCATCGAGCCACGGAGATTCAGTATGGGTTAAACTCACGAGTTTATTAGCGCTCATGCCACCATAGGTTTCCACAACAGATTCGATGATATCAATTTGCTCCGCACTGAGATCATACTGTTGTGGGTGCAATGCTGGAGCTTGGTAGTGGCGCATAGAAGGAACAACTGGGCCTAATGCCCATGCCTGAATGTCCTGCTCGAATAAAGGCTTTCCAGTCCATGCCAAAGACCAACCTTGAATATAGTAAAGGAGTTTATGCATCTTGGTTTCTTCTAACTCCATACCAAGATGAAACCGAATATAGTCGACAGCTTCACGTGCGTTAGCCATATTCATTACCTCCTTTCAATAATTCCATCATACCTTTTTATTTATCGAATAATATTGTGATTTTCCTGAAAGGTTATGGGCCGTTAGCAAATTTGAGCAGGCTGTTTATTGTTTTCTACCTATGCTATTTTGAGGTGGGATTGTCTTGTTTTCTTTTCTTGATGTGGTAGGTTGCTGGGGTAGGTATCCACGGATGATGTGTCTTATAGCAAGCTACCAAGTGGTGAAACTACCCGCAGAAATCGACGTGGGGTGGCCATGACTACTATTCGCGATACCGCTTGGTAGCCACATGCGTGTCGAGTGAAGATGGGGGGTGAATCCATCACGCTGTCGTGACAATATTTACGACCTTGACAACAAATCAGCTGATTCGCTCTACCTACTTGGGATATTCTTCCATGAATCTTTGGTAAGCGGTATGAAAACATCCCAATGGTGAACTGGCAAGGCCCGATCCGATCTGCCCTTTTCCACTTTTTCGATGGGCAATAGCAGTATCAATATAGGGGGTAAGACCCAAATGGTACACCTTGCGTAGGTCAATTCCGAGGGGGATTCCGCTGAAGTCCAGGGCAGGTATCCGGAAGGCATCATGTTTATCGGCAGTAATTTTGTACATTTCTTGCGTAATATCAAATATTTTTGCTGGTGAACACCCTACAATTTGTGAAACGAGAGGGGAGGCAGCTCCGGCGAGGGCGCCAAATCCCAGTGTTTCGGTGATGGCAGAGTCTCCAATGTCTCGATCAGCATCCTGCATTCCATAGCCCGGGAAAAAAACTCCATTAACATATGGCGATGGTGCTGTAAACCACTGGTTTCCCAATCCAGAGACTTGTATTCCGAATTCGACGCCATTGCGAGCAAGTACAGTAATGATTGAGGAGTGCTTTATGTTATTGGCTGCCAGCAACATTGTTTTTGAGGCTGCCATAGCCACGTTGAGGAAAATATTATCGTATTTGCAAAGGAATTCTAGGCTGGCGACGGCAGCTTTTGTTTTTTGTGTGGCAATCGCGGGTGTAAACTCTTTTAACCACAGTAAAGAGCTGGCTTTGGTGTGATTATGCATTTCGTCGCCCATTTGCAGACCTTGTATCATGAGCGATCTGATGTCACACTGGCCGATGGTCTGTAATGCTTTGGACATTACTTCGCTGAAGTCGTTATTCACCCAGTGTAGGCGATTGATGACTTTTTTATCGTAAGCTCCCATCGCTAAAGTATGTGCTCCGCCGAGGGGGAGTGGAGAGTATGCTTTCACAGAGTAGCGAGTATTTTCTACCACCATCACAGACATAGAGGGCGTTACGACCCCTGCCATAGGGGCAACGCACCGGTAGTCATGGGTAGGTTTGAATTTTATCTCTCCAGAGCCTAACAATTCTACGGCAGTGTTTTCATTATGAGCCCAACCTTCATAAAGGACGGCACCAATCATTGCTCCACGCATGGTCCCGCACATATTTTCCCACTGGATAGGCGGGCCAGCGTGAAGTATCATCTTTCCTTCAAATCCATCCATGACCTGCCAGGCGGGAACGATATTGGTCAATACGGCATCAGCAGTTTGAAGTCGTTCTATTACCTTCTTATTGGCAACTTCAACCTTTTTGTAGTTGGGGTCGCTTTCTAAAGTCCTTTTTCGCTGTAGTTTTTTGTACAGCTCAGAGGTGGCAGGGTCATCAACTATATCAAGGCTGGTTTTCGTGGAAGATTCGGGCGGAGTATGGGCATTTTGAGAAATGACAAAAGCGCCTCGTCGGGGAATGATCCGAATGAATCCACGTTCTTCCAAAAGAGCAAACGCGTCCCTGAGTGACATACGGGATACACCAAGTTCGTCAGCCATTTGTCGTTCAACTAATTGGGTGTCAGGTTGCAGTTTGCCAGCCAAAATTCGTGAGGAAATCTCTTGATAGATAAGTTCCTTAAGAGGTCTTTTTTCTGGGTTATGCATTCCTTTAGTCCTTACTTTTTATTTGGTCTAAACCTATATTACCCGTAACTAGCCTGTACGCTGATATTTTATATAAGTATGATAAGCCCTTCGCGTGGGGATATACAGAATTTAATTTTTGGTCTGATTGTCATTTTAGGGTTGTAATTTGGTCTAAAATTTCTTAATATTGGTTGTACGAACGGTCTAATCGTCTATGTTATTCTGCGAGGAGGCGGAAAAGGTGTTTACCAAAGCAATAGTTAAGCCAAATACTTATTCGGATTCAATGGTACTGATGGCGCTGTCTACGAAGGTTAATGAACTGCCTATTGTCAATAAAGCAATGGTTGGAATGGGTACTAATCTTAATAAACAGGTGGCATTCGAGACTGGTCTATCTGGTCCAGAAATTGAAAAAGCCACTCCTCGAGATCAAATGATCATCGTGCAGTGTGAAACCGAAGAACTGTGTGATGAAGCCCTAGAACAGGTAGAAATTTTACGTGCCGAGGGAATAAGTGGTAGTGATGAGACTGCTTATGCTACCAGCAGTGCAGCTTTTTCAGCTAACGAAGATTCTTCACTGGTTATTATTTCTGTTCCTGGTGAATATGCTGCTCAAGAAACTAAAAAGGCACTTTTGGCGGATAAAAACGTCATGTTGTTTTCCGATAATGTCAGTCTCGACGATGAATACGAACTCAAACAGTATGCTCACGAGCATGATTTGTTGTTGATGGGGCCCGATTGTGGAACAGCAATTAT
>JAUNVQ010000001.1:11891-34391 GCA_030540715.1 Actinomycetaceae bacterium
ATGCTCACGAGCATGATTTGTTGTTGATGGGGCCCGATTGTGGAACAGCAATTATCAACGGTGTAGGACTTTGCTTTGCTAACGATGTGACGCAAGGATCTATCGGGATTGTGGGAGCAAGTGGAACAGGTAGTCAGGAACTTTCTGTCCAGATCGATGCATTGGGTGCAGGGATTAGCCAACTGATCGGGGTGGGAGGCCGTGACTTATCTGAACGCATTGGTGGCAGGATGATGCTTGATGGAATGGCAATGCTTGCGGAAGATCCAGAAACTGAAGTGATCGTATTACTGTCAAAGCAGCCTCACGAATCTGTGGCAAATACGGTTCTAGAGCGCGCGGGGCAGTTAGGTAAACCTGTTGTCGTATGCTTTATAGGTGCAGATAAGCCCAATAATTTACCAGATAACGTTACATTTGTTGACAACACCTTTGCTGCTGCTGCCACTGCTGTGAAAAGCGTTTGTCCGCAGGCAAATCCCAGACCAGCTGTCTACGAATTGGACTATCAGAAAATTAAGGATGGATTTAGCTCAACTCAGACAGCTATTCGAGGTTTATTCTGTGGAGGGACAGTCTGTGATGAAGTTTTCCATGTTATTAAAAAGGCTGATAACAATACTTTCTCTAATAACGCGAAGGACTGTGAGCACAAATTTACATTTGGTGATACGCAGAAGGGTAATTGCCTGATTGATTTAGGTGCTGACGAATACACGCAAGGTCGCCCTCATCCGATGATTGATCCCACTATCCGGAATGGGGAGATATTAGCGGTAGCCCAGGATCCAGCTGCTGCAGTGTTACTTTTGGACTTTGAGCTTGGTTTTGGCTCACATGAGGATCCTGTGGGAGCTGCTCTTGAGACGGTGATTCAGGCACAAGAAGATGCCGCTCAAGCGGGTCGTCAACTGACAGTGGTGGCCTATGTATTAGGAACAGACAATGATGTCCAGGGCAAAAAAGAACAGGTCAGCAAACTTACTGAAGCAGGCGTAATTGTGGTTGAAAGTGCGATCGATCTTGCCTCAGTTGCTTTGGAAATCGTGAAAGAATAATTGGTTATTTGCCAAAAAGAGAGGAATAAAATGGCTAACAAGTTATTTGGCAAGAAAAAGATGAGTGTAGTCAATGTGGGTCTCAACGCCTTCAACGATGATGTTGAAAAGCAAAATGCGTCTTCAGCACAGGTAAAGTGGACCCCGCCTCGTGAATATGCCCCCGAGGTGATTGAGGCTCTGGAGAAACTGCAGCGTCCTGATGTTGTAGAACGCATTAAAGCTGCTAACCAGAAGGTGGTTGAGCGGATTGTGGAAGCTCACCCCGTACTGGTGGGCTTTGGGAAAGCGATCGATGTTGTTCCAGGTATGACGAAGAATACTATTCTTCATGCGGGCCCCCCAGTTGAATGGGAAAATATGTGCGGTGCAATGCGGGGAGCAATTACTGGTGCAATTGTTTTTGAAGGCTTGGCGAAGGATATTAAAGAAGCCGAAGAAGTTGCGGCAAGTGGAAAGATCATTTTCTCTCCATGTCATGAACACAATTGTGTCGGTTCAATGGCAGGGGTCACTTCGGCTTCAATGTATATGCACATTGTTAAGAATAAGACCCACGGAAATGTGGCTTACACAAACCTGTCTGAGCAGCTGGCAAAGATTCTGAGAATGGGGGCAAATGATCAGTCTGTGATCGACCGTCTTGTGTGGATGCGTGATGTATTTGGCCCAATGCTGGCACAAGCGATGGAAAAAGCTGGTGAAATTGATTTACGTTCCATGCTGGGGCAGGCATTGCAGATGGGAGATGAGGATCATAACCGTAACATTGCGGGTACGTTGCTGTTATTCCAGGCTTTAGCTCCATATATGTTGGAAACTGATTTCACCATTGAACAAAAGAAAGAGGTATTTCAGTTTATTGAATCCTCTGACTATTTCTCAGGTCCTACATGGATGGCAGTCTCGAAGTGCGCATTGGATGCTGGACACGGTGTTCCTGACAGCACCATTGTGACTACCATGTGTCGAAATGGCACTGATTTTGGTATTCGAGTAGCCGCTTTTGAAGGCTTCAAGTGGTTTACTGGGCCTGCCGGTGTGGTAAAAGGCCCGATGATGGCAGGCTACAAACCTGAGGATTCTGGTCGTGATATTGGCGATTCTGCAATCACAGAAACATATGGGATCGGTGGGTTTGCGATGGCTGCTGCTCCTGCAATTGTTCCTCTGGTGGGTGGAACTGTCGATGAAGCAGTGAATTATTCAAAGGAAATGATGAACATCACCACCACTGTTAATCCAAATTTGACCATTCCAATCCTCAACTTCAGAGGTATCTGTACGGGTATTGATGTGGTCAAAGTAATTGAGACTGGAATTTTGCCTATCATCAATACAGCCATTGCTCATAAGGATGCTGGTATTGGCATGATCGGCACGGGGTTAGTGCACCCACCCTTTGAAGCTTTTGAGAAAGCAATTGTGGCATTGGCTGAAGAAATTTCTGCATAGAGTCGATTTGCTCTGGGAATTTACGGAGGGCGTTTATGATTTACACCCAGGCTTTAACTGTTGATAGTCTGTGGCAGAGCCTCATTACTCAACAGCGCGAGCTTGGGCGTAAATCGCCTCCCAAAATGCTGACTGTTGTCAATTCTTTTGACCGTGCACTCAATCTGGAATGTGCCAGTCTAGGGAAGCATGTATTATTAAGTGTTACTGTGTCCAGTTTGCTTCCTGCCCCAGGGGCTTTATCGTGTGGTCTGCACTCTTTGCCTCGGATGAAGTCGGGAGATACTGTCGAGCTTTTTGGTGATGAACTTCGAACAGGCTTATTTTGTATATCTCTACGAAACTACCAGGTGCTTGATTTAAGTGTCGAGGCACTGGGGGGTGATGCTTTTGGGCGCATGGACACAGAACGTGTTGTTTTTTTAACTCGCACGTGTGAACGTTTTAAGCCATCTGTTAGCAAAAATGATCAATCAAATCCCAGTTTAGATATTGTTAATCTGAAACTGACGCAGTCAACGGCAAAGTACGTGAATTCCCTTGTTCCTTTCGTCGTGAATGACTGCAATCGGGATGAATATCTTAAAGGGGCGGTGCAAGGGCTTGTGGGCTTGGGGCTTGGTCTCACTCCTTCGGGCGACGATTTTTTGGTTGGTAGTTTGGCAGTGTTGCATTTGGCAGGCCCTTTTTCGGATCTTATGGCTATTGTGAGCGAGGCAATTAATAGTCAGTTAGAACAAACGACGGTTGTAAGTCGGCATTTTCTTCATTTTGCTGTGGAAGGGTTTTTTCATAGCAGTGTTTTTAAAGCTGCACAAGCTGCTTTAGTCGGCACAAAAGATGACGTTGTAACGGCTTTTACAGAACTGAGCACCTTAGGTAGTTCTTCTGGGTATGACACGTTGATGGGGATCGTGGAAACGGTGAAAGTAGTTCACCAGCATAAAATTTAGTTTTATTAGTAAGGAATAAATGATGGATCGTAACCTATTAATCTCTGCGAGTTTTATTGGTATTTTGTGTGGGGTCTGGGCGGGAGCTGCTCCGCTTATTGGATTATCAATTTGGGCTGGTTTCGCAGGCTGTACAGCTTTCTTCGCCTCAGGGATCCACAAATTTGAAGGCTTTTTTATTACCTCTTTGACTGGGATTGTTGGGGTAGGTACTGCCCTGGCAATGATTTGGTTAAGCGGTGTTATTGGTCTTGGCACGTTGGGCGTGGGGCTAGCAGTGGGGCTGATTGTTGTGTTCATCGTGATGATGGGCGCTGTTCCATGGTTGCGGTTTGTACCAGGTATTTTTGTAGGATGTTATTCAACCTTTGCCATTGACGGTGATTGGAAGCTGCTCATTATGTCCTATGTAGTCGGTGTAGCTCTTGGAATGATATGTGATTGGGGCGCTGAGGTCCTTGTTAAGCGTTTTGGTGTTTCATAAGCAGCATATTTTGATTCTCGTGGACATATCAATGGAGTGCGGGCCGCTGGCATTTCCCATAATAAGCGGAAGAAACTAGGTGACAAACCCAACTAATACGCGCTACGAGACATCAAGAGTTGGCGCATGTAGATGTTGAGTTATTCACTGCTTAACACACACGGTGTGGTAGTGGAGGGGGTACTTATCTAAAAAATCTCAGGACTTTTAAGAACATGCGGGTTGGTGGTCTTCCAACCCGCATGTTCTTTAGCTATTCAAGCAAGCAACGCATGTACGTCGCCCTCATCATTGACGAGCATGATAATGCGTGGAATGCCAGCATGACCAAAGGGGTAGCCTTCATAGTGGCAAAGACGGTAAATATACTTCGAAAAGCCTACTACATGGTCTTACGGCTGCGCGGTTTTCCAGTCATTAGGAAAGAAGACAAGCTATTTTGACCCCGCGGTAGCCCAATCATTTATCGCATTTTTCAAGGCCTAGCTTTGTCAATACCAGCTCCATCACAAGGCATCTTCACCGTTCATCCAGTAGTGGAGCATGGGGATATTCACTGCGAGGTAAAAATATCACGCTACAACGATAACTCGTCATCTCATAGGCAATATTGCGTGTGCGGGTCGAATACCCAATAAGTGATACTCAACCCGCACACGTTCAGCAAATTTATAGCCCTAAGATCGATTCTGCCTTAGGCAGGAAATCTATGGCGTATCTGTAGTAAAAGCTACTTTGTGACAGTTTATCTCCCAGACATTCCTTTAGCAGAGACCAGCAGAACCAAAACCATGCGGAATAGGCAATATGTACTAGAAAGTGTTCTTTTTCTTCTGGTGTTGGAACACGAGAGTAGTAGGCTTCCAAAGCTAGCCATGCCTCTTCCATTGTTAGCTCACTGGCAATTACAAAAGTACCCAAGTCTTGGCCATAGCCCGCCATGCCAGCGTATTCCCAGTCAATGAGGAGCATTTCATTTCCATGGACCAGAAAGTTCCTGTCAAAACAGTCGTTATGGCACAATACTCGCTTTTGGGATTGGAGGGAAACCAAATTGTTTACTTTCGCATATCGGTCGGCGATAGCCTCGAATTCCGGAGGGAAAACAAAATTACGCCTGTCCATTATGTCGAGATATCGTAACCCCTCCTTGGAAAATTCTAGACTTTTCGAGATGTGCTGCCCGCTATCGTGTAGCAGACGTATCCGATTCATGGCATCGGAAATTTCCTTTGGGTTTCTTGGGTTCATGGTACGAGAACCTGCAAGATAGATACTTATTTTCCACCCTCGCTGGGCATCTCCGTCAAGGAAAGTTGGATCGAGTCCTAGGTCATTCGCAACTTCTAAGGCCCGCATTTCTGCCTGCCGGTCGATAAATAGTTCACTTCCTTCGCCAGGTAGCCGCAATACATATTCATTATCCTTAACACGAAAGTGCCAGGAAATATTTGTCAAGCCTAAGGTTAACGGAAAGATATCAGTTATTGAGCGAGCCTGACAACCGCATACGTCTGTAATAAACTGAATTTGCTCTGCCGAAAATGGACATTCTGTCGTAACCATACGCTACCTCAGCATTATTTTGTGGCAACTTCGGATAAGCGTTGACGCCGTTGAAGAATCCGTTTTCCGATGAGAGTGGTAAGGGTAAAACCAATAACTGCAAAGCTCAAAAGAATGACGAATATTATCTTATAAGCGGTAGCTTTCTCAAAGGTGTCGATGAGCCACCCATATAGGGGATAAGCCCAAAAGGATGGCGAGTAGCCAATAAAGGAACCAACTGCCATTGCGGCAGCACCGACTTCTGTTGGAACTCCTAGCTCGCCGATTGGCGACCAGAAGACGGCTCTAATAAAGAAGCAGAATACTGCGATTCCCAGCAGCACTATCATGGCTGGGATTACCATGCTTGGTTTGCCTGGAATAAGCAATGCGATCACCAATAGGACCGCCAACGCTGCATAGCACGCACGCATCAAATGGGCGGACGATTTAAACTTCGCATCTGCAACAATGCCTGAAATAGGAGCGCAGACAATTCTGGTGAGGGAACCATTAACTAAGCCGAAAATAGCGACCATACCAACCGGCAGTAAGTAGACGTGTTGCATATAGGGTACAAAGTATGTATTAACTGCACAGAAGGTGGCGTAGACGCAAGAAGCCGCGATGCCGGTCATCCATACCTCGGGCATCCGAATGACACGCAGGAGGCCGTTAAATGCTTTTTTGGTATCGGTCGCATTCCCTTCTTCGTCAACGTTTTTCTCATTTGGAATAAAGATCAATACAAGAATGCCGGAAATAATGATAATGATGGAGTTAACGGACATAGCAACGCGCATACCGAAGATGGTGTAAGCAAACAGCGCAAATATTCCAGAGCCAAGAGCATTGCCTAGAAACTCCCACATCCCACGCATTGATTCCATGACACCGAATGCAGTAGCTTGACGATCTTCTTTTGCCATGGTGCGGACAGATTTTAAAACACTTGCCCAATACATCGCATCAGCGTTGAAACCAAAAGAAATAAAGAAAATACATTTCAACCAGAAAGGACAGCCAGGCCAAAGTGACATGATGAGCGCAAATCCACCATACATAAAGGAATTGACCACCAGGACGTTTCGCACGGAGAATCGATCCTGTAACCAGCCTATTGCTGCCCCACCGAAAGTAGCTATAAATCCAATGATTCCAAGTAGCACACCTAGCTGGGTGTTGGTTACGCTAAGGACTTCTCTGAAAGGCTCGTAAAGCACTGATTTGAGTGCGATAAAAGCATAGATAAGCTGTGAGTTCGTGACGATAATAAAGAATCTAAAAAAGGTTTTCTCGTCAAATCCAAGTTTTTCTGTAAGTTTGTTTATCATTGTTACACACCCCGAAATTTGCGGATTGTTTGGCTAATCGTTTTTGCGGAGGTCAGCGCCTCAGATAAAAATTCAGCGCGGTTTCGGTTGCGCTGGGATACTTCCAATGTCACTGCGCCAGAAAAAGCAGAGGAAGAGAATTTGGCCAACGCGGCTTGGTAATCGATCGTCCCTTTGTAGGGGAGAAGGTGCAAATCACATTTGGTCATTTCAGGGTCGTCATTCCAACATTGATCGTGCAATAGACCTAGATTGTCTGAGAAATGAACAGCAAATAGGCGATTTCCGTATCTACTGAGAAAGGGAAAAGGCTCACTATTGGGATCGGTAGTGATATGTTCGTGACCAATATCGTAGCAAAAACCAAGAAAGTCAGACGAAAACTCTGCAAATAGAAAATCGAATTGCTTGAACTGCTCATCATTAGGGGTCCCGATCATATTTTCTATGCAGATCTTGACGTGTCCTCTCTCCTTGTTCATTTCCAGTTCGTGGAGAGAAGATTTGACAGCATGATAATACTTTTCACGAAAATCTTGCGACGTGAATTCTGCATAAGGTAATTGCATATGAAGGACAATTGTGTCAGTTTCAAAAACATTGGCCATTTGTAAGCGGTTAAGAATGAGTTCCACTCCAGCCTGGCGATTAAATTCGTCAAAAGAGGTATAATCTTTGCGATTCTGATATCTATTCCTTAGGTGGAATTTTCCGGCAATCTCAGGTCGGTGTACGCCTTCGCTCGCATGGATTCCTTCGACTTGTAGACCAAAGGCATCCAGCCAACTTTTAATTTGGAGCATTTCTGCATTTGAATAAATATACTCGCTATCCCATTCATTGCACCAATGGATGTGTGAAAAGCCTGCATCTGCCACTGCTTTTAAAGACTCTCGCAGCTTTTCTATAGAAGTAGTTTCACCACCATAGTCAGTGGTGATAGCGACTGGGTCTTTACTCTTCATTTTTATTCCTTTTCTCAAACCTTAAAAGTTAACGACCATATTGTCGTAGGAAACTTTGAAATCTTCAGTCTTGGCTAAGGCAGTCATACTTTCGTAAGTTTCGCCGCCATTATGTGAGAAATGATTGCTGACAAAGACAGTGTTCGCGTGGGCTAAGTTCAGATCTAACATCCTTTCTTTGATTTCAACATTTTCTTTAAAAGTCATATGCACCGTTTTTGTTTGACTGGTTTGTTCAGTACAGTCCAAACTCACATAGTCGAAGCGCTGTTTTTGAGAAACCATTTGCTCCCAAACTTCATCAAGAAAAACACCGGTATCATGGGCGTAGAGTAGGGTACGTTTGTGGTCGGAAACAGCGTAAAACTGGGCATCTCCAAACTGGTGTCCATGCGTAGCTTGATATGCCCAAACTCGATATCTATCATCGATATCGATAGTGTCGCCTGGACGCACCAACTGAAATCTGATCTGGTCAAAGTCATGGCGTTGTTCTAAGAAAAACGCCCGTTCATAAAACTGGAAAGTAGTGTCATTTCCATAAACAGTGAGTGTGTTGTTGAGGCAATTGGCATACCCGCTCATACGGTAAGCTAAATCCTCGGCATACAAATGATCGGAATGCCAATGTGTGATGAGTAAGTGTTCAATAGTGGGTAAGTCTAGGCCGTAGTTGAGGCAGTGGAGGTAAGTGTCTCCGGGAAAATCAATCAGAATAGTCTTGTCGATCAAAGCTTGGCTCTGTGTTCGTATTTCTTTACCACCCGTTTTACGCGCGTTATCGCATATCTTGCACACGCAAAATAATCCGGGAACTCGTTCCGCTGCCGCCGTACCAAGATGCCGTATCTCCATAGAATTCTCCTAACGTCCATGGTGTCATTTATGCAGTTAGTTGGAAACAGCAATTAAATAATCTACCTCTTTTCCACGCTATATATTTATGATGGCTGGATGGTAGAGCTATTTTGTCAATACTTCATCGAACTTGACGCATAGTTAATTGCTATAAACATTTTAATAACTTGTCGAGTTCTTGTCAACCTTTTTCACTAAAATTTATGTCAGTAAGCAAAAGGGATGGAGTTGAAAAAACTAATCCTTGTATATGCGTTATTTCAAGGTGATTTATATGTTGACGTCTGAGTTGTAAAGGGTTGGTGGCAGGTTTGTAAGAGTTGTCTGTCGGTGTGTCCTGCTCGTTGGTTTTGCGAAAGCTGTCTATGTTTTATAGGTGTGTGAAAGATATAATGGAATGGTTCGCAGATGCGGGTAGCTACTGCACCTTGCGTCCAATGAGTAAAAGAGTAATTCGCATTCTTGAAGGACTATTAGGGTAAGGGTAAGTCGATGTCGATTCGTTTTCATGCTAGTTCTTCAAAAGGCGCAAGGCACGCAAATCTCCGCAATCATAACTTGTCCTTATTGGCTCAAACAATTGTTCATGCTCCGCATCCTTTGTCAAGAGCGGAATTGTCGACGCTTACCGACTTGGATCGCTCAACATTGACTAGACTTACAGAAAAATTGTTGCAACAGGGGATAATTCGTGAAGGGAATCCGGTTATCTACGGTTCGGGACGCCCTTTAATTCCTTTGGAGGCAGCGCGGAAAACATACGGGGCAGTAGGTGTCGATATTATTTGCAATGAACTGATTGTTTATGCAATAGATCTTTCAGGTATGACTCTATTCCACGATCGCATTCCAGTTGACGCTGGTTCCAAACGGGGAGTAGATGTCCTACATAAAACCGGAGCCGTAATCAAAAGCGTTTACTCGTCTATTGATAAAGACATTACACGACTGTGTGGTATTGGTTGTGGCTTTCCTGGATTGGTTGATGAGGAAAAGAGAATTCTGCATTTCGCGCCGAATTTAGGGTGGGCCGATCTTGATGTCATAAAAGAGCTTAAACTGGAAAAACAGCTGAAGGGCTTACCTGTTCACGTTGGCAACGGTACCGCGATGGCTGCCATAGCGGAGGTGGTGCATCGAAAACGACACGACTCGTCAATAAATACGTTTATTTTTATTACGGGTGATGATGGAATTGGTGCAGCTTGCGTGCGTGATGGAATGATTGATTCAGGTATGAATGGTTGGGGAGGGGAAATAGGTCACCTTCCTATGGGTAATAGTCCAAATCCTTGCCACTGTGGAGCAGTTGGGTGTTTAGAAACGTTTTGCTCGCGATCGGCCATCCAAGACAGTGCTGGTGTTGGGTGCTCAAATCAACTTGACGAAGTTCTGAGGGCTTTAGCTGCTGGCGAGGAACGAGCCTTCAAGGCTGTGATGCGCGCAGGAAGATATCTTGGGATGGGACTTTCCGCTTATATTAACTTGGTTGACATTCAGACAGTTGTATTCAGTGGTGTTTATGGACAGTTATTCCCCTATCTGCGCCCTGTGTTAGAAAAAGAAATGGAAAAGCGAACCATCTGTGCGAAATGGCATGAAATACAACTCATCCGTTCAGACGCGGGTGTTGATCTTGGGGCGAAAGGGGCTGCGTGGAAGTCTATCGATTATCTGCTGGATAATCCGTCATTATGGAAATAGAATCAAAAATAGCTGACAACTTCTTTCTGTATCGCTAGTACAAATATCGTCAATTGTCATGAAGGATAGTCAAAAATCATGCGCAGAAATATAAGGCCACTCTTTGTCTCGTTGTAGGTGCTCGTCCAAAATGGCATCTGTAGCTTTTGAAATAGATGCTTACATAGTGCAATGTAACAAGTTGATAAAACGCTTGACAGTGACGTAGAACATATGTAATCTTAAATGTAAGAAAACGTTTTCTTAATCATTTGTGAAGGCAGTGACGGTGATGTCACTTCTTCACACAACTCACAACCGCACAATACATTCTTTCACGACTTGAATAGACTTTGACAATTGCTTACTCATTTAAGGAGATGAGATGAAAAGGAGACGCAGACTCGTAGCTATAGGCGCGGCAGTTGCGTTGGTTGCAACCCTTAGTGGCTGCGCGGGGCAGGCTAGTAAAGATTCTTCGGAAGCCAAATCGGATGGCACAATCACGTTTCGTTCATGGAGCCCCATTGAACAAACCAATAAGATGATGATTGAAGCCACAGAAAAGAAGATAGACGGGGTAAAGATTGAATCGACGATCTTTAACTATCCGGAATACCTTGTAGATCTGTCGACACGTGCATCATCACATACCATGCCTGATATTATAGGTCTTCAGCCAGGTGCATTGACGCAGCAGTACCGTTCTCAACTAATGCCTCTTAATGAATGTGCCGAGAAAACATGGGGTAAAGATTGGGAATCGAAGTTTCATCCGATCGGCCTTGAGCAAGCTCGGCTAGGAAATCCTGAAGGCGATGACAACTACTACTCACTTCCTCTTCTTGTTCAAACAGTTAACATGTGGGCGAACTCGGATATTTTGAAGGAAGAGGGCATTGAAATTCCAAAGACATTTGATGAGCTCAAAGATGCAGCTCAAAAAATGAAAGGTAAACCGTATGCAGGGTTCCTGCTGCCAGCAAAAGACTCCTGGCTTCGTAACGTTGTGTTCCTGCAGATAGCTGCGAATGTTACCCCTGGGAAGGTTTATGAAGCTGAGCAGGGCAAAGCAAAATGGACCGATCCTAAGATTGTTGAAGCACTTGGATACTGGGAAAAATTGTTTAGTGAAGGTATTGCCCAAGAAGGTGCTCTTGGCTTAGATGCTTATCCTAACGGCGCAAACCAGTTTGAAGGTGGCAAGGCAGCCATGATTCCGTTGGGTGCTTGGTGGATTCAGCAATCTGATCCCGCAAAGACTGATGCCCCGCCGCTTTCACAAGGTATGGCAGGTTACGAGCCATTCTTATTCCCAACAATTCCAGGTGGCACAGATGAGTCACAGCTTGTTGGCGGCATTGATGTCTCCTTGGGCATTTCGAAAGATACGAAAGATAAGGATAAAGCCTGCCAGGTTCTTACCGACTGGATCGGTGGTGAAGGGGCGCAGGTGTTGATCAATACCTTTAACGATCTGCCAGCATTCAAAGGTGTGAATCCAAAGGAATTCACTTCTGACAAACAGAAGGAAATCTGGGACAAGATGAACAATGAATGGATGCCTAAAGTTAAGTACTCGCGCTATCTTGCCAGCCCTGAAATGGATACGGCTCTTGGTGACCAACTTGCTGCCATTGCTTCTGGAAAAACCACGCCAGAGGATGCCGCAAAAGCACTACAAGCCGAGCAAGATAAAGTTCTTGGAACACAATAAGTCGTAACATTGTGCTAACTCCTAGGTGGTGAGGCGAATAATCAGTTTGCCTCACCACCGAATAAGAAAAATTAAATTCACGCTTTCGATTTCAGCAAGACGGGAACTGGGAGCATATCTGTGTTAGTAAAACAAAAGACGTCACAAGTGGAACAATCTGAGGCTTCAAAAACCAGTGATGCACGCTCTGCTATATGGTTTTTACTCCCTACAATTATTTTGTTCCTTGTATTTATTGCCTATCCGATTATCTATAATATTCAAGCATCGACTATGCATTGGGATGGAGTTAACGAGGCAACAAGTGCAGGGGTAGATAACTACAAACAAATATTTACCGATCCAGTCTTTCATATAACGCTGCGTAACTCCGTTTACTGGATAGTCCTTACAATTATCCCGCAATCCCTTATAGGGTTCTTTTTGGCCGTGGTCTTGAATAATCATATTCGAGGACGAACGATCTACCGTACTCTTTTCTTCCTTCCCGTTGTTATCTCTCCAGTTGTTATCGGCATCGTGTGGCAGCGTATCCTAGATCCTTTCAACGGTGTAGTGGCAAGCATGGGGCGTTACACCGACATTGATTTTTTAACAAAGAACTGGTTGGGTAGCCCCGATACCGCAATTTTTACCGTTATTTTTATTAACGTGTGGATGTGGTCTGGCTACTCGATGCTTTTTTATCTGGCTGGCTTACAGGCAATAGATAAATCCGTATTGGAAGCAGCAAGAATTGACGGTGCAAGTAAATGGAAAACGACATGGGTTATTATTTTCCCTCTGCTGAAATCAACCCACCTATCGTTACTCCTATTGTCGGTCATCGGCTCACTCAAGACATTTGAACTAGTTTATGTTCTTACTGAAGGTGGTCCAGATCATGCCTCAGAGATGATACCGACCTATACATTCCTGGAGGCGTTTCGACTTCAGCATGTGGGCTATGCCTCAGCGCTATCGGTTATATTGTTAATCATTGCCGTAGTCACGGCACTTACTTTGGTCAGGATCTTTGGTTCTGGTTTCATTACAGGAGGTAGCCGTGATTAAGAAATCAACAACGAAAAAACACCAACTGGAGCATCCTAATAGGTGGCATTGGATTCTGGCTCCTTTAGCGGCTTTATGGATGGTGCCGATCTTTATGGTGATATCGACATCCCTTATGCCAGTCTCAGATCCAACGATGGTTTACGGTGGTTTGGTCCCACGCAGTCCATCGGCAAGCAATTACGGAATTATTTGGGAACAAAATCCTATTTTTCAGCACCTTATCAACTCTTTGCTTATTACTGTGCCTTCTGTGGTTCTCACAGTAATCTTTGGGGCAATGACTGCCTTCGCTTTAGCCATGCTACGTTTTCGAGCAAAAGGTATTGTATTTGGTTTTCTGATTATGGCGATGGTTCTTCCCATGGCGTCAATCATTGTAGCCGTCTACAAAATATTGCAGGCACTGTCGCTATATAACACGTTGACCGGATTAGTGCTGGTCTATACAGCACTTGGTATTCCTTTTGCGGTCATTATGATTCGTAATGCGTTCATGGCAATTCCATTGGATACCTACGAAGCTGGATTGCTTGACGGATGCTCCAAAGCCCGCATCTTTTGGTCCATTTACATGCCCTTAGCCAGGCCGTCTATCGCTGTAGTCATTGTCTGGCAATCAATGATGAGCTGGAATGATTTTCTTTTGCCTTTGGTGTCGCTTTCAGATAGTGCCCTCAAACCGCTGGTATTGGTACCGTTAACGTATCGAGGAATTTACCTTTCGCAACCAGGCGCCCTCTTTGCAGTGCTCGTGGTAATTTCTATTCCAATGGTTGTCATCTTTTTGGCTGTGCAAAAGAATCTGGTGAATGGTTTATCAGGATCGGTGAAATGAGCGTACTTGCAGTTGATTTAGGAACATCGGGAGTCCGCTGCGCGGCATATAGCAATCAGGGTGAGCATCTTTATACTGCTTCACGCAAGACTGATCTTAAACATCACGGTAAAACATATGTTGATATTTCCCCGAACAGCTACCAGCAAGCAGTCATAGGGTGTATCAAAGAGGTTGCTGCTCACGCAGGAAACGACGAACCACAAGCGCTGTCGTGTGCGGTTCAAGGTGAAGCGGCACTGTTTACTTCCGATGACTTTCAGCCACTCACCTCCATTCCTGTGTCAATGGACAGAAGAGGGGTTGATGAATGTGACAAGTTTGCTTCACGCGGACTAGAAGAACAGTTTTGCCGCGTGACCGGTCAAGCACTTCATCCGATGTACACCATTTTTCGAGTTCCCAAGCTCCGTGAAGAAATTCGTTACCCTACTTCGGTACACAATGACCAGACCCTTCGTTTCCTCACGCTTGATGCGTGGTTCCTAGCGACCCTGGGAGTTGAACCAGCAACGGACTGGACTCTAGCCTCGCGAACAGGTTTATTCAATGTTGAAAAACACGCATGGGATGAAGACCTGTTGGCACTTGTTGGCTTGGGCGAATCACAGTTACCCGAAGTGTTTGCCCCTGGAAGTGAAGTAGGAAATATCAGAGGGCGTTTTTTGCAAGAACTTGGATTGAAAGCGCCTATAAAAGTAATCGTTGGATCGCATGACCAAGCCTGCGCATTTTGGGGACTAGGTGGAACGCTTAACGGAACAGTTATCTATTCAATGGGGTCTTCTGATTGCATAACGCAGGGGAGTCCAACCAGACCACAACTTCAAAGAGATACTGGCTTTGCCAGCTACCCATTTCAAGCCAATGGATGGCTAACGTTAGCTGGCACCGCTGCGGGCGGTTGGGCTGGCGAATGGATGGCAAATACTCTTTATTCACATGATGGTAACGCCATGAAACACATGATTGAAACATGTTGTTCCATTCCTAGTGAAGTACTTGTTCTTCCTTATCATTGCGGAACAGGAACACTAGACAATAATGCCCAGGCACAAGGAATCATTTCGGGATTAACACTAACGACCACTCCATCAGATTTAGCAAGGGCCGCGTTGGAAGCCTCTGGATATGAGGCCAACAGAATCCTTGAAACTTCCAAGGGGAGTCTTCCTCTCGTCACACAAATCAGAGCTGCAGGGGGAGGGGCATCACCCTTGTCAGCACAGCTTAGGGCGGAAGCACTAGGGCGAACACTTCAACTCACTGAAGAAAAAGCTTCTTTAAGAGGGGCAGCTATCCAAGCTTTAGTGGGGCTTGGAGAATACGCCAGTCTTATCGACAGAACCATTCCACACATACAATACGTGCAATATGAACCAACTGAAGATACAAGACAACTATATGAGCGGAAACGACGGGCCTATAGTTTGCTGGCATCGACCAGTATTGCACAAGCACACATAAAAAACCCAGAAAGGAACCATCATGAAAGAATACCGTGAACTTGCACAAGAGATACTAGAGTACTGTCTTCGCTCAATGGAATACGGCCTCAATTTTAATACCCAAGGCAATATCTCAGTTCGACTACCAGACAATCCCGATTATTTTATGATCACACCCACTGACCTTGAATACGACAAAATGGGGCCAGCTGACATGGTTATTGTCGATTCAGATTGCAAGGTTCACTGGGGTGTGCACGAGCCGTCCTCCGAAGTAACTGTTCATATGGCAACATACAAACATCGTCCAGATGTTAACGCCATTGTCCATACCGAACCGATCTACACAAACGCCTTTGGAATTGCGGGTCAGCCGATCACCGGCTCAATGGTCAATATGGTGATCTACACCAAAGGTGACGTACCCATTATGCCTTTCCACCTGTCGAACTCCACCGAATTCGGAAATCTTTCGGCGGAAGTCATGGGGCAGAAAAATGCCGTTGTTTGGGCTAACCATGGTTTATTGACTGTTGGGCCAGACTTGCGCACAGCTTTTAAAACGTCGGTAGCTGTCGAGTCTGCGGCAAAGGTTTTGCTGATGTCGAAGGCTCTGACAGATAAGCCCGATTTATTGAAATATGAAGAACTTGGGATTGATCATTCACTATAGGCAAGGAGAACAATATGAGTTTGGTATCGCTTAGTGAGGTTCTTCAACAAGCAGACGAGGGAAAATACGCGGTTGGCGCATTCAACGTTTCCTCCCTTAACCAGGTAGAAGCTATTGTTGAAGCCGCACAAAACCAGCACTCACCAGTTATCCTCATGGCACTTGCAGGCGTGAGCGCCTACGACAACGAAACACAATGGTGGAAAAATCTTCGCTTCCGTTTAGAACAGGACATCAGTGTACCCGTAGTATTGCACCTTGATCACGGAAGCAATGTTGATGACTGCTATAAAGCAGTAGACATGGGTTTTACCTCCGTTATGATTGACGCGTCACGTGACCCAGTCAGTGGAAAAGCCAACAGCTATGACCACAACGTTGAAACAACCCTCAAAGTTGTTGACTATGCTGGTCAATATAAAGTCTGTGTTGAAGGTGAAATCGGTACTATTGGCGGCGGTGGTGAAGGTGACCAAGTCAGAGCAGTTGACGATATTACTTACACCTCGCCGGATGAAGCACAGGAATTCGCAACAACCACAGGGGTTAATGCATTAGCAATTGGAGTGGGAACAAGCCATGGTTCCGTGAAGTATCCACCTGGAATGCAGCCTCATCTGCGGATGGATCTCATTTCTGATATCCACACAAGGATCCCCGATACTTATCTTGTTCTGCACGGTAGTTCTTCAATTGATGCCGACGATGTGGCAATGATCAATGCCTATCATGGAGAGCTACCGCCATCATGTGGCATCGATGATAAAGAAAAACAGGAAGCAATTGCTGCTGGTATTCGAAAAATAAACCAGGGGACAGATTCTCACTTAGCTTTTACGGCGGCTGTTCGAAAATATATGGCACAACATCGTGAACAGGTAGATCCCTATACCTATCTGAAGCCAGGTATCGTGGCAATGCAACAACTTGCTGAGCGACGAATGCAGCTTTTCGGATCGGCTGGTAAAGCCTAAATGATGGGCAACGCATAAGATAAGTCAAATGTGTTGCACAGGAAAACTGAATAAAATACATAAAGAAAAGGGTTGGTGAACCAGTATCTGGCTCACCAACCCTTTTTGTAGAGACTGTGTAGTTTTTATTCTGTAGTTCCACACAGATGAACTGTTATGCCAAGTTCATCAAACATTGCAGCCTTCACGTCACGTGCGCGCCGCGCTGAATCTTTATCATCAGCATAAACAAGTTGAATATGGTTAGCTTTGTGACGTGCCATAAATTGGTCGCGGGTAATGCCATAGAAAACAGCATGAGCGATCGGCCATTCGGGATTGGTAAGCTGCTTGCGGCGGTCCGATTCTTCCTTTGGAAGTTCAATGACTTTACCCAAACCAATATCGGCGTGCAAAGAGTTATCCTTAATATAGATACGCGACCACACTATTTCGCCTTTTTTGCAGACCCCGTTCAAAGTTGCCCCACCAGCAGGGAAGAAAACGGGGCCTTGACGCCAGCCTTCTGCTGACTTGTATCCATCGGGCAGATGTGAAGCAGGCACTGAACCAGAAATTTCTAAAGCCCACACATAATCATCGCCGAACTGTTCACCCCAGCGAACATCGTGAAGAGTAGTAGCTGGATCCATTCCCATTGCAGTCCAAATGCGGTTCGTCATCAGTGCATCAACGGCAACGCCCTCATCGACCTCATTAAAATTGGGGATCGGCTTTCCAGCCTGAATTTCGCCGCTTCCGTCTTTCGCGAAAACAGGAGGCCTGCTGGCATTATTTAAAAGTCCCTCGACAAGGTCTGAGGCCGGGCACACATTCTTTAGGCCCTGCTGATATTGAACACCAACAGCATCAAATCCGTATTCTTTCGTCATGCGAACAAGACAAATGTACATCTTGTACTGCCACATGAGTTGCTGCATGGTGAGTTCGGACTCTTCATCTTCCCCAATTCTAAATGTCATGCCCTGGTCAAGAAGCCACTGATGAATCTCCATTGCTTCATCGTCGTCAACTTTTTGCATCTGTGCCCATAGCTCCGATTGAGACATACGTTCTTTGAAGATACCCAATGGATTCATCAGTTCGTCGTCAATGATTGCGTTATACATGCCCATACAGCCTTCATCGAAAAGACCCAAGAGAGCTTTTTTGTGGACAAGTTCTTTGGCTAGTGCTTGACCTAGGCGTGTTTCTTCTGAGTCAGAGGGTTCATAAGGCTTTACATGCGAAGCGTCATGGGTGATAGAACCATGTTCCAACCATGCCTCCAGCTTATCGAGGAACCACTGATCACTGCCGTCAATCGTCCACAATGTTGAATAGGGTTTACCCATTTTTGTCAGACCAGCGTTAAGTCCAAGCAGACCAACAAGGCCCGGCCAGGAAGGAGAAAAATTAGCGACCGTAAGAACCGGGCCTTGATGAGTGCGCAATCCAGGCAGGACATGGGATGAATATTGCCAGTTGGCGATTGCCACAACCAGGGGGGCATCTTGAGGAATGTTTTGAAATACTTTCATTCCAAGTTTTTGGGAATCAATAAAACCGTGCTTGGCATCGCCCTGATCGAATGCTCGGATGGTTTTCCAGCCTTTAGATGCGAAAATACCTGTGAGCGTTTCTTCGAATTCTTTTTGAACAGGCCATGATGCCAAATTTGCGGATTCGCGTTGATCCCCAGATGGGACCATGTACACGGTTTTTTGAGGTACTTTTTGAGGTTGAGCGATTTCTGGAAAAGCATATGTGGACACGATTTACCTTCTTTCTGGTTGTGCGTTGGATTCAATATGTGCAAGTCTGTGTTGAATATCCTTTGTCGCGGTATAAAGTTCGCGATACATTTCGTAAAGCTCGTCATAGACAGGGATGGTGTTGGGGGTGATTGCACGGGATACTGGGTTCCACTTGTCAATACTTGCTTCCGCACCGATTGCTTGGGCAGCTAGACGGCAATCACCAAATGCGGCACCGATACTATATTGACGAATAAGCTGTTCGCAGCCTGTAATGTCAGAGACAATTTGTAGCCACACGTCTGACTGCGTGCCACCACCAGCAGCATTAATAGTGTCAAGTGTGGCTCCGGCCTCTGAAAAAGACTCAATGTTATGTCGTATGGCGAACCCTGTGGATTCAAGGATGGAACGGTAGATGTGTCCAGCGCCGTGTGTGAGTGTGAGGCCTGCAAGGACACCGCGCGCAAGAGGATCTTGAATGGGCGTTCTTTCGCCAGCAAAGTAGGGAAGCAGGAGCAAGCCCTTGGAGCCGGCTGAAATGGTGGCAGCTTGTTGTGAAAGCTCTTCATAAGAGGTGTTGTGTACAAGATCTTTGAGCCAGGTGGTAATCGCACCTGACGTTGCCATCCCACCCGCAAGATTCCACTGGTTTTCGCGGACACAAGTAGTGCCCCACATGGAAGGATGCCGCAAGCGATGATTGCTGGTTGCAATCATAAACATCGTTGTTCCATACATCAGGAAAAGATGGCCGGGTTGAAGCGCATCCACTGAATAGCCTTCGGCCCAGGCATCAATAGTTCCAGCGATAACTGGAATCCCTGCAGGTAGACATGTATTGTTCGTAGTGTATCCTACGATTTCGCCAGACCAATAAAGCTCTGGCGTGGTAAGTTGAGGGCAAGCGTGGTCGATTGTTTTCTTGTTCCACTGTTGCGTATGGGGGTCGTAAAGTGGAGTGCATTGAGAGGCTGACTGTCGGTCAAGAGTGTAGCTTCCAGTCAACTGATAAGCCAGCCAGCTTGCTGGCATGAATAACCGAATACTTGCGTTGTGATGTTGTGGGTGGTTATCTAAAAACCAGCGAAGTTTTGGTCCAGCAGCTTGGCTTGATAGGTAGCTGTCTGTTGATTGAAAGATATCGGTGGCACCGAGCTGGCTATTGAGGGTATCGATTTGGGATTGGGCGCGGGTGTCGATACCGTAGAGAATCGCTGGTGCCAGGGGGGTAAAATGGGCGTCAGTGATGAAAACGCAAGGTCCCATTCCAGATAAACCGATTGCAGAGACCTTGCCAGGTGCATGAGCAAGTAATTCCTGTGCAATGGATTGGAATTCTTCCCACCAAATGTTTCCATCCATTTCAAAATGTCCAGGTCGCGGATTGTCGACTTTATGGTTGCGAATGGTGGTTGCTAGAACGGTGCCATCAATGGTGGTAAGAACACCTTTTGTTGATGAAGTGCCTACATCAACGCCGATTACACATTCATTTGACATGTAATATATCTTACAGAAAACGTTTACTTGAAAGCAAGTGTCTTTTTGTGTGAAAGGGGTGGTGTTAACGTTGAGGGCTGCGCAGTGGATCCTTTTTCTGTTTCCTTGTTCATCGAAGATAAAAATGAGGAAGCCATGCTAGCTGGGATAGACAGGCGGGAGCGTTGTTGGGGTTTTGCGCGAGTGGGAACGTTGGCGAAGGAAGAGACTCTTTGGGCATCTGCAGACGGGTAGAGGTAAGTGTGTGGGGTGGACGCATGTTGGCGAAAGAAAGTTTGTGTTGGCGAGGCATTCCTGTGTGAGAAGTATGAATCTATGGTTAGTGAATTATCTATGTCATAATAAAACCATGCCGCAAACTGTTAGGATAACCGATGTCGCCCGCGAGGCAGGGGTATCTTTAGCAACTGCCTCACGTGCCCTCAACAATGTTCCCACTGTTAATGTCGAGCTTGCTGAAAAAGTGAAAGAAACAGCAAAACGACTGAACTATTCTCCAAATCGCACTGCGAAGAATCTTCGCAGTAGAAAATCGAGTACGTGGGCAGCTATTGTTCCAGATGCGAAGAACCCTTTTTTTACCTCAATCGTTGAAGCAGTTGAAGATGTTGCATGGAAAAGCGGCTTTCAGGTAATGTTTTGTAACTCGCGCGAGGATGTCGACCGTGAACAATCATATATGCGCGAGATTGCGGCATCCCGATTGGCGGGGGCTATTGTTGCTGTGGTTTCGACAAGTCGCTCTACCGTTCAACCATTAATAGATGCAAAAATTCCTACAGTTCTTATCGACAGATCATTGGATGAGTTTAATGGATTGACGATTCAAACAGATAATGCCAAAGTAGGTGTTTTAGCTGCTGAACATATTGAGGGTATTAAAGCAAAAAAAGTTTTATGTGTATGCGGTCCAGAAGATGCCTCAAGTACCGAAGAGCGTGCGCAAAGTTTCATTTCCTTCATGAAAGGCAAATGTGAAGTTGAGTTTTTTCGGACCGATCTTCAAGCGCGTGAGATTGACAATCGAATTGAGAATGTTCTTCGTGGGGAGGAACGCCCAGATGCGGTATTTACCACGAACGGTCCTCTTACTGCATGGATATATAGGTCAATAAAACGTGTCCATCTTCGAATCCCCGAAGAAATTGTGCTTGTAGGGGTTGATGACGAACCATGGATGGAAATGGTTGATACTCCAGTTACCATTGTTGCGCAGCCCATTAACGAGATGGGAAGCCTGGCAGCCAAGATTCTTTTAAAAAATGGTAACTATGAAGGGCCGTCATCTGGGACTGTAACCCTGGAGCCGTGTTTGAAACGCAGAGTGAGCTCGTCGTTACCTGCAATGCGATGAACAGCTACTGAACTTTTGGTCGTCATGATAAAGCACTCGAGATTAATTCGCTAGCTTCAACGCTAAAAACACTTGAAGAATATTTTTACACAGATAGCGAATCGGAAGATGACGCCAAGAAGCAAGAAAAGTGGATTTGTGTTGGTGCCAGTGTCATCAGCTCTTGGGGTTCTGGTGACATTGAGTCCAAGCCATGACATGTCGTGATAATAGTCTTTGTAGTGGCTTCCTTCAGCTGAGTAGTGAAAAGCCCGTGGCTGCGGTGCCCGCTTGGGGGGATGTTAGCAGGCTTCGCCCTCTTCAATTTAAAACTACGGCGTTGAGGGGCAGGACTAAATTCACCTGAAAAGCGCCTCACAACCCTGTAGTGCAATCGTCTTTTGTCTGCACTTTCACGTAAATGCGCGTCAGGGCTATCGCACAAGCCGTTATGTCTTATACTAAATTGAGTGCACGACCTGGGGAAGGCTACCAGGTAGCAAGGGAAAAGGATCGACGATGAGACACGCGAAAACAAATGGTCCCAAGAAGGCTCCCGATGTGGGTGTTGAAGGTTTAAAGGCGGCTGGTGCCGCGCCTGGACCAGACGGTAATGCTGGTCGTGCACCTGGTCCAGACTGGGTGAGCCCAGGAGTAGAGGGCGTTGGGTCGGGAACTGATGCGGTTGTGCCTGGTACTGTTGCCCCTGGGCCTGCGGGAATCATATCTGAACCTGCGGCTACTGTTCCTGGGGCAGAGAGCCCCACGGTGCCCGTTCCCGAGGGATCGGCTCCGGTAAGTGAAGGGACTACGACGGCGCCTGCCCCTGGTCCCGCTCCTGGACCTGCGGGAATCGTACCCGGAGCTGCGAGCGTTGCCCCCGGACC
>JAUNVQ010000001.1:34491-185188 GCA_030540715.1 Actinomycetaceae bacterium
TTGTCAACATCAAGTTCATGACCGCGCCTTATACCGGCACGGGGATGGCTGGGGACCAGTCAGTGGTGTGGCTGGATGAACCGGCCCTGGCTGACCTCAGCAAAGCTTGGGTTGATGACCGAGTAGGCGAGTGGGTAGAAAACCATCCCGATTCCGTGCGTACCCTGGACAAAGGCCCGATTCACTAGAGGGCGTTGTCGGTTGGTCTGGTTAAGTGTTCTTCCCGGTTAGGCGGTCGGTACGCGCGGTGTGTTGGCTGTTGAGCGAGGAGTCGTTGGCCGCCGAAGGTCTGAGGCTAACCATTGAAGGTCTGAGGCTGAAAGTGCGCGGGACACTTTTAGTGTTGGGACCTTTTATTTGATCGTCTTGGGATGCGTGGTTGTGGTGTTTATTCGGTGCTTTGGTTTTATGTTCAGACTATTTGGGTATTGAGTTTCTGGTCTCTGTACTGCGGAAAAACCTCCCAATTTAGGCTTTCGGTGAAGAGGCCTGGGAGGTATTGCGTTACCAAAGTATCACGTTAGTTGATTTCTGTCAGTGAATTAGCTACCTTACAGTATATATTTTTGGGTGGCTGGGAAGTCGTTGAATATTGAGTGACTGCTGATTGATTTGTCTGAGGGGGGCGATGGCTGGTTCTCATGCTGGTGTTCCGGTTGATGATGAGGAAGAGTATGAGTATACGATTCCTGATTTTGAGACTGGGTTGGCTGCTGATGTTATTCGGTTGATTTTACCTTCGGTCCCTTATGGGGAGCGTAGAGGGCTCCTTTATGATTATCACTGTCCTGGTAATAGCATCGAGCACGCGATGTTTAACTGCTTGAGTTGGGCGCATGACGAAGGTCTTGCGATTGATGCTCGGTGGTTCGATAGAATTGAGGAAGAATTCCCACCTGATGATCCAGAATGGGACTATTCATATTCGTGGATTGTTCCGTATGTGACGAAGTAGTTCTTCATTCCTAGCTTTTGCTTGTAGCTTCCATAGCTTATTGTTCTTGCAGCGATGCAAACGTAATGTACAAGCGGGCCTACCGGCAGTAAATTATTTCTACATATCCAAGCGTGACAGTGGCATTAAGCTATTGCCTTGTGGATAACTTTAGAGTTATCCACAAGTATCGACAAACCATGGATCTTTACGCGTTTATATTAAAGACTCTGTTTATGGGAGATTTCAATACATCTAATGCAATCGATACAATACGTGATGTTCGCATTCCACCGCCTTGGTTTATCGATGCCAGCAAACGAGTAGCAAAATCAATTGAACGGGCTGACGAATATATTCATCCATTATCCGCGGAAAAAACCTGGTCGCACGCCCCGACACATTACCTCATAAAGAAAAGCATTTTACAAGCTGATGATGCTAGTTATAAAACACTACTTATGGAATCGCGAGCCAAACAAACCTTGCGAACCCTTGTGGGTAACCATATATTTCTGCAGGTTGAGCCAAATTGGGACAAATGGACAACACGTCTTGTTGTTATTCATGCTCAAGATATTGCAAATATTATTCGCAGAAAGAAAGCAACTGCTCTTTGCCTACAAAGTGCCTGTATCTTTTGGGGAGCGCCGCTACTGTGTGTGCAACCAACAACGTCCATTTTGATAGAACGTAAAAATCGAAGTGCCAGAAGATACTCGCAACATTCACATATGTTTCCTAAGAATACCGTGAAAACCGTTACATACCAGTGCTGCAGTAGTGATATAACACGAATTGATGGAATACCAGTTACTTCACGTTTACGGACACTTCTTGATGTTCTTGCCCGATTTCCCGAGCCAGATTATATCGTTCCAGGTGATGCCTTGTTGCGTGCTTTAGTTGACTATGACGATCTACGACGTGTATATAGTGAAGATAAATTTGAACACGTTCGTAAGGACTTTCATTCGCTGGTTTCTGAGCAACCCTCTCGATTCCCAAAGCGTAAGGTGCTACAGCGGTTTTCAGTGTTGCATCCTGCCTCAGAATCACCCTTAGAGTCGGTAACACGCTTCTTTTTACATGCACTTGGAATAATGGGTTATCAACTGCAATATCCAGTGATGTATCAAGATTTAGGTGGGTACCCTCGTCCGCTTAATCGTGAAGAACAACGGCGATATCATCCAAGTAGCGATGGGCCAGTGAAAACAGTTTTTGTTGATATTGCGATACCTATGAAAGGTTTCGCGTTGGAATGTGATGGAGCTGCCAAAAAACTGGGTGGCTATTCTTCCGTGGAAGCTAACGAAAAGAGACTGTGGAAAAAACAAAACGAGCAAAACCAACGTGATGCAATCTTGCAGTGGCATTTTACCGATGTGGTTCACCTTGATTGGCGACGGCTGTGGAATTGGAATTCTTTTATTTACGCAATCAGAAAGCTTTTTGCGTGAACTATAGTTTAGCGCTGTTCATGATTGTCGCATATTCATTTCGGTGGATCGGTATGTGGGCGTAACAACCGAGTTAGTCTGTGTAATACCCGCATGGGGCATTCTTGGGTTCTGACTGTAGTGAACAGACAGTCAATCTTTTGATTTTGTCACAATGAGTCGGCGGTTTGTTAACATGTCGGACGTTGAGACCGCCGACATGTTAACAAACCGCCGACATGATGCGGAAGAGAGAGGCGGGGTGCAGGAGTGTGCAGGTGGGGGCAGGGTCGCTGTGCAGGTGGAGCGTGCAGAAAGAACGTGCACAGGAATGACCGATGGTGGCGTAAAAAGTTAGTATGATGTCATCTGTGGTGTCACAGCAACGATCCAACCGCAAGGGGATAGATGACAGCCTTCTTGGCAGCGTCGCTTGCATCAAGATCGCAGGCAGCAATCAACCGCCAATCATGGTCGCCATCGCCGTCATGAAGCGTCTGCCTAATAAGCCACAGGCGCCCTCTGCCTGCTAAATCCTCCAGCTGTCCGCGCATGCCATCAACTGAAGCTGTAGGCGTATCTGTCAATCCCGTATTATCTGGAGAATTGGTGGATACGCCGGAGGAAATACCGGCTGCATCAGTTGCGTCATTGGACGCACCGACCGTACCGTCAGTTGCGTCAATAACTGGTTGCCCCCGATCAACACCATACCCAGCGCCGCTGGCCCGCACCTTATCGACGAACAGAAAAACTTCATCAATGTCATCGGTAGTTGGGGCCATATTCACGCCAACAAACGCACTGGTACGTGCCTCCTGTGTAATATCGAGCCACTCGTGGTCATCATAAAACGCACCAATCGCGCTATCCCAGGCAACAAAACCCCAACCAATAAAGCCCAATTCCGCAAGAGCATCGGGATTATCCTGCGCAATCAACTCAACAATACGAAAAACGATCCCAACAGCACTGCGACGCAAGGCATGACGGTTCGCAGAAAAAGCAATGTTCCCATTTTCATCAGCCCCAAAAGCACGCTCACCCGCGGCATCGCCCTCTGAAATCCCGATCCCGGCCAAGATATCATCGGCGCTGAACTGGCGTATCGCGCCATCGGCCATCATCTGCCATTCTTCCAGCAACGAGGAATCAACGGCAGCAATGAGCGCGCCCAGCCACTCCGTGATTTCTTCTAACTCTTCGGTCACCAGTTCCGCTGGAATAATTTGGCGCAAAGCACGAAACGCATCGGTGAGATACCTCAAAACCACGCCTTCACTGCGTGACAAATCGTAGCGCGAAATTAAATCAGTAAAAGTCATTGCGCTTTCGATCATGTCGCGTACCACCGACTTTGGCGAGATATCCATTCCCAATGCCCACGGATTCGACTTACGATACATATCAAATGCCGGCTCTAACAGCTCAGCCAATGGCCGCGGCCACGTGACCTCTGCAAGCTCTTCTTGGCGCTGGTCATAGTCCATTCCCTGAGCACGAAGTGCGGCATAAGCCTCATCGCGTGCAGCCTTGCGCTGGGCATACAGTACGGGACGTGGGTCCTCAAGGACGGCTTCAATTACCGAGACCATATCCAAAGAAAACGACGGTGAACACGGGTCTAGCAGGTCAAATGCGGCCAGTGCAAAGGGGGAAAGCTCCTGGTTTAAGGCAAAATCTTCCGGCAACTCAGCCGTCAGACGTAGCCGACCCAGCCCATCACCACGCGCGGTGGCCTGTGTCGATGAAATATGTTCAACAACCTCGGCGGTACGCATCGACTGATAGATCTGCGCTAGCGTGCGAACATGCGGATTCGCCTCGCGCGGGCGGTCATGGTTATTCATGGCCAGCCACATACAGTGCTCAGCGGCATCTCGCTGGCCCGACAGCACATGCAACACCATCGCATGAGTCATTGAAAAATAGGAACGGAGTTGTTCGGGGGAAGAATCACGCAAGCGTTCAAACGTCTGTTGTGTCCACGACACAAAACCTTCACGCGGCTGGCGACGCTGAATTTTCTTTTTAGAGGGCGACGTGCGGCCACCTTTACCAGCAGATTTACCTGAACCGCCGCGAACTCCAGCACCAGAACCAGCGCTGGCACCAGAACCAGCACCAGCACCAGAACCAGCGCCAGCACCGCGCCCTTTACGACCCCCAAACTCCAACTTAGCTTCGCGTTTCGCATTGTCAATATCGTGTTCGGGAGCCTGAACTTCCACGTAACCAACGGTGTCGTAGCCTGCACGCCCAGCACGCCCGGCAATCTGATGAAACTCGCGGGCCGACAGATGGCGTTCACGCTGCCCGTCATATTTGGACAGTGCCGTCAACACCACGGTACGAATCGGCACGTTAATCCCGACACCCAGGGTGTCCGTCCCGCAGATTACTGCCAGCAGACCGCGCGCCGTTAGTTGCTCAACTAAGCGTCGATAACGCGGGAGCATTCCGGCATGATGAACCCCGATGCCGGCCCTCAACAGGCGCGATAGCGATTTACCAAACCCGGGGCCAAAGGCAAACCCCGCAATTGCGTCAGCAATTTTGTCGCGTTGAGCACGCGGAATAATACTGGTGGTTGCCAAATCGTGAGCCTTGGCAACAGCTTCTGCCTGTGAAAAATGCACGATGTAAATCGGCCAACGATCCGCATCCAGCAGCCGCCCAATCAGGGTAGGCGTGTCTTCTAAAGTATAGTTAAACTCCAGTGGAACAGGGCGCTTCGCATTATCAATCACGGCCACGTCACGCCCGGTGCGCTTCGATAAATCATCGACAAAAAACTGTACGTCACCAAGTGTTGCCGACATAAGCACCATCTGTGTTTCAGTCAGCTCCAGCAGCGGAACCTGCCATGCCCAACCACGCTGAGGATCGCCGTAATAGTGGAACTCATCCATCACGACAACACCCACGTCAAGGTCCTTGCCCTCGCGAAGCGCATCATTGGCAAGCATTTCGGCAGTTGCGCAAATAATGGGGGCCTCAGCATTAAGCGACACATCGCCAGTAACCATACCAACATTTTTCGCCCCAAATAGATGAACAAGGTCGAAAAACTTTTCCGACACCAGAGCTTTAATCGGTGCAGTATAGAAACTTCGCTGGTCCTTTGCCAGGGCATGCAGATGCGCAGCCAGGGCAATCATTGATTTACCTGAGCCAGTGGGGGTGGCCGCAATCACGTGGTTACCTGAAAAAATTTCCGTGGCTGCGTCTTCTTGATGCGGGTAAAGTTCACGGCCAGAATCGGCCGCCCAATCGGCAAAGGCATCTAAGACGGCGCTTGGATCGCCAAGCAGGCCGTTGTCTTCAAGGTCATCTAAGAGGACGTTGAGCGCGGGCTCATCGGTTACAGGGTACTGAGGTTGTGCCACTGTTCTATTGTGGCTTATCAAAGCGCTGCGGGCAATGTTGCGGTTTTCGTGTGGTGTTGCGTGTGGTTTTCGTGTGGTGTCGCGGGCTGAGTTCGCTGCTGGGAGGTGGCATTATATGAGATTGCTTGGGAATGGGGTGGGTAGCTGCGAGAAACGGTCATACTGGTTTCTTAATTCGTGAATGGGTAGGTGTCAGGTGTTGTTTCGTCATGTTGGGTGATATGCCAGGGTAAAAATACATCCGACGAAATGAGCTGAGACCACGCAGATAGTGGCACTTTGGGCAGGATCCAAAAGATGAGTAAAGAGCATATTATGTGGCCAGCATGATAAAGGGGCGGCATTGCGGGTGGGCTTGTCTACATTTCTATGCGGTTTTTGTGGGATTTTCAGGGGAGTTGTAGGTAGGTATCGCGCAGTTGCAATGCAGTTTTTACGGGGGGGAGTGACAGGGCCTGCTGGGGGGGGATAATCTGGTGACAGTTGGCTTGGATAGCCTGGCGACACTAGGCTGTCTGGCAATAGTAGGCAGTAGGGGTACCTGTGAACGGCGTGTGGCCGCACTTCGCCCTCTTAAAATAATTCTCATGTCATCAGGAAACTGAAAAGTCAGCACGGGTTTAACCTTCGCACACCCCAAGCGCTCATATAATGGATAGACCCCAAAAGCTCATGGGCAACTTGATAGCGTTACATCTACGAAGTCCTCACCTCACGATCAGGAGTAGAACTGATATGCCAACTCTAGCTCAAGCTGGCTTTTTTGCCTCACTTGCCGAAACTTTCGATACCTACGTTAATGTGGCGGTCGGCTTCCTTTTCCAATGGGGCCTTGTTTACTTGTTGATAGGTGTTGGTGTGGTTATCACCTTTTACTTAGGTGCCCCGCAAATTCGCAACCTGAAAGAGATTTTTACATCCTTCAAAGGTTCACGCAGGCGCATTGACCCCGAGATTTCATCATTCCAAGCATTTGCTGTTGGTATTGCAACGCGTGTGGGAATCGGTAATATCGGCGGTGTCGCACTGGCGTTGATTATGGGTGGACCGGGCGCTATCTTTTGGATGTGGATCATCGCTTTTATTGGTATGGCCACAGCCTTTGCCGAATCGACCCTGGCGCAACTCTTTAAGATCCGTCATAATGACGGCACTTTCCGCGGTGGGCCAGCATATTTTATTTCGCGTGGACTTGGATGGAAGAAGATTGCCTATCTGTTTGCGGGAATCACGATTTTTTCATCTGGTATGGCGGTGCCCATGGTTCAGGTCAACACCGTTGCTGCAACTGTGCAAGAAAGCCATCATGTAGCTCCCTGGATGACAGGCGTGGTAATGATGGTGCTATTGGCTCCAGTGATTATTGGTGGAATCCGTTGGGTAGCAAAAGTGAGTGAGTACCTGGCACCGATTATGGCGTTACTTTATATTGCGATTACGGTTGTCATTATTGTACAAGCACTCATTGTTGCCCCCGAAACTGTAGGCAATGCTTTTGCGTCAATCTTTGGTATGGCCTTTGGCTGGAAAGCTGCTGCTGGTGGTATGTTGGGGGCGATTTTCCAGGCCCTTATTCAAGGTGCTAGGCGTGGGTTATTCTCCAACGAGGCAGGTCTTGGTACCTTTTCTAACGCCGCAGGTGCCGCAACTGTCAAGCATCCCTGTCAGCAAGGATTCTTGCAGGCTTTCGGTGTTTTTGTTGACACAATGATTGTGTGTACCTCCACGGCGCTTATTATCCTAATTGCCAATCCGGTTGTACCTACCGACCCCAATGAAGCGGGAGCTTTAACCGCAACATCTGTTGCTCAGTCCTTGGGGCCATGGATGGAACCAGTCATGACCATCATTATTTTCATTTTTGGTTACACAACTGCATTTGGTGCCTATTCTTATGGTCAAGTCTCTTTGGATCACTTCACGCAAAATTCAGCGGTTTCACTGATTTATCGTTGTATTGTTGTGGTGCTCTGTGGCGTGGGAGCCGTTGCGCAACTGTCCACAGTATGGGCCCTGGCTGACCTGATGCTGGGACTTGGCGCGATTATCAACTTGATTGCAGTGTTGATGCTGGCCAAATGGGCACGCGGAGCGCTCAAAGATTGGAATGCACAGCGCGCCGAGCGAAAGAAACCAGTATTTATCAGTACGGATAATAAATATATGCCCGCCGAGTTACCTGGGCGGATCTGGCGTACTGACAGTGCATGATATCTGCACTGTTGTTGACTATGCTATCTCCAAGGCAATTTAATCACGTTAAGCATTGGTGAATAACACGCTTTACTCATGGCCTGTACTCTGGTCATACGTGACACCAGGTTTCATGTGAAATATATGGATAGATATACATAGCATCACAACAGACCTATATGGCATCTCGGTTCTTCGTTTGCGACCTTAGTGGCGCGTTTACCATGGGAAGCTGTGGGCAGTGCGGATGACTTCACCTTATTTTCCAGAGAGATAGCGTACTACTTTGGTGCATCCAGGGGCTGTCTTGCGGCGGAAGGTGACCCAGTTATGTTATAGAAGAGGACGTTACGCGAACAATCGCATTGAGGGCTTTCTTAAAGAAGGGCTAACGCATCTGAAAGAAGAAATAGATATCCGCCTGAAATGCTGAATGAAGAGCGCAGATATTGTGTTAAGTCGGTAGTCATCACCGATATTTGAGTGAAGGTATTGTTGGTACATGGGGAAGAGAAAGGCGATCGAAGGCTGCGTCCTTCTACACGCCTTAAAGGTAAAGATTTTATAAAAATCGTAAATTTACGCTATTATTTTTTACGGTTTTCCCTGTAAGGTAAAAACTACCTATCAAGGACTACGGCATATCAACCCCGCTATGTCGTCCACTACGGCGTCACGCATACCGTGCAAGCGTCCAACCCCGTCTGGAGGGCAACAATGAATATGATAACGTCACACCAGGTCTTATCACAGGGCCTGTTTGCGGCAGATAATAATGAAATGACCCGTTTTGAACAATGGAACGAAAACGTTTCAAACGTACTAGGGTGGGCATATGGTCATTCACTAGGATGGGTTCTAATATTTGCGCTGATGGGCGGTGGTATTTACTTTACCGTCGTGACAAAAGCTATGCAGATCACCATGTTTGGACACATGTTCACAACGATTTTTGGCTCACGGCGTGATGCACGTGACGGGATCTCCAGTTTCCAGGCATTTGCTATCGGGCTTGCCGACCGCGTAGGAACTGGAAATATTGCAGGTGTTGCGCTTGCCATTGTTGGCGGTGGCCCCGGCGCGATTTTTTGGATGTGGGTAGTTGCCCTTATTGGTATGGCTACAGGGTTCATCGAATCGACTCTCGGTCAGATATTTAAGATCAAAAACGTAGATGGAACCTATCGCGGTGGCCCCGCATTCTATATTGAACGAGGTTTAGGCTCGCGACTGTGGGGAGCCATTTTTGCGGTTCTTCTGATTTTTGCCTACGGTGTTGCCTTCCAAATGATTCAGGCAAACACAATGGCTCAGGTACTGGGTGAATCTTTTGGCATCAAATCGTGGGTATCAGCCGTTATTTTACTTCTGCTCACCGTACCATTCTTCCTAGGCGGTATTCGCCCCGTGGCCCGCACTGCCGAGTTTATTGCCCCTGTGATGGCAGTTGCCTACCTGGTATTAACGATTATTGTGATCGCCGTGTATTACCAGCAGGTTCCCGTGATTTTCGGTTGGATTTTTGCCTATGCCTTTGGAGTGAAAACTGCAGCTGCCGGTACGATTGGCGGTATTTTGGTAGCACTTGAACAGGGCGTCAAACGTGGCTTGTTCTCTAATGAGGCAGGTATGGGCTCAGTTCCTAACGCTGCAGCGACAGCAACAGTTACTCACCCCGTTAAACAGGGGCTGGTGCAGTCAATGGGTGTGTTTGTTGATACCATTGTGGTGTGTACCTGCACAGCATTTATTATTTTACTGTCAGGAATCTACAATCCAACCATTGACCCAAAGAACATTCCCGACAGTGATAACGGTGCGGCGCTGACAACAAGCTCTATTGCGACTATCGGTGATTGGGCGCAGCCAATGCTGGTCATCATTATTTTGGTGTTTGGTTATTCAACAATTTTGGGTAACTATGCCTATGCCGAAGGCAACGTTAAATATCTGTTGGGTGTAAAAAATAAGGGCATCGGTTTGGCTATTCTTGTGGGAGGCGCCGTTTTCCTGGGGGCGATCCTTTCCCTCAAAGCTGTGTGGGCTGTTGCTGACTGGGCAACAGGCCTGATGGCGGTAGTCAACCTAGTAGCTATTACAATACTGGGGAAGTGGGCGCTGGGTGCGTTAGCCGACTATAAAGAGCAGCTAAAAACAAAAGCCCCCGAAGATATCTATTTTTGCTCTACAGATAACCCATATCTTCCTGGCAAACTGGACACTGAAGTGTGGAACCTTGCCACCGTTCAAGCTGATGTTCGGGCAGACGCTCAAGCGCAAAATCGTCCACATGACAATGCGCCACTGCTGGAGCGTTTAATCGATTCGGAATAACCACAACCAACAATACAGCAGCCGACAAGGGAAGGCTTGGTGCTGCAATGGTAGAACTGAAAAGACCTTAGTGTAGAGGCGACGTGTCTGTTTGCGGGCACGTCGCTTTTATTGTTCACCAACCTTCATCGTTAATAGGTAGAAGGTAAGTTTGGCAGAACTACGCCTGTTTCTTCCTAGCAGGTTTATCTGCCGGTGCAGCCATTTTAGGCTGGGTAGTTTTCTTGTGGGTTTCTGAGGGCTTAGAGGCGGAGTTAGTTGATTGTGTCCTTACTGGTTGCGACTTTGTCGGTTGCAAGGTTGCAGGCTGTAATGTATCTACAGAAAGAATTGAAGAGGGCGAAAAGCGACGCTTGTGCTGTATGAAAGCCTCTATGCGTCTTCCCGCCCACTTGTAAAATGGTTTAATGTAGTGATAGGGCGCTGGCCCCCACACGTGGTCTTCGTCAGTTATACAATACTTGTCAGGTACTTTGAGAATGTGAACCCCTGTCAGCTTCATCAACCAAAAATAGGGGCGAAACTTTTTGTCCATTCCCTGAACTTCAAGTCCCACAGACACTGGATGAATCTGACCGGTATTACTTTTTAGAGCCCACGATGACTGCAGTACAACGGTTTTATGGAAGAGTTCAGCTTGTTTCAATTGACGAACATAACAGAGCCATGCGCGCGTAAAATATAAAAAATGGGTAAGTGTCCCAAACTTTACATGTTTCCACCCCAGATCATCGTAGGCATTGATGACCATGCCATCAATACTGCAGGTGGCAACTTGTCCATCGGCACTGAGATAAAACCCAAGCCGTTCATCAATAAGATCAATTAAAAGTATGTCGCTGTGCGGAAATCGTAGGATCCTTTGAAGGGCATCACCTGCAAGGTCACCCTGAAAATTATTGTTTTGAAAGGCGGACTGTAGCTTTGTATTTAACAGTTGACGCAGCTTCACAGGACGATATACCGACACAATAGATTGACGGGCAGCATAACAGAGCTCGCTTGGCTGCGTGAGGCCAAACTCTACAGTGTCTCGTGCCAGACATCTTCCGTGAATAGCTATACGATACATAATGTCCTTTGAGTGGTTGATTGTCCCTCAAAAGTGTACAGGTAAAGTCCATAAAATACCTGTTTTCCCAGCCAATTGGTTCGTTGTTATGAATAATCTGACAGATTTTTCGCTGTGGGAACCTTTTTGTTGACGATGCCCGTTGTTCTTCCCATATAGATGCCAAACGGTGAAAATGGAAGGAAACGGGAATGTGAAAGGCAAAACGTGGCATACCAAGGTGGTGAGGGGAGGGAGTGGAATTGTGTTATGTGGAGCCGACGATGTGGTACATAAAAGACGTATCTGAAAAAAATAATCACGGCGCTCACTCACACTTAATGCTCCATGTGCAACAATAAATAGACACGCAACCCAGTGGCGTGCTTATATAAAAGCATGCGCGTAGTAAGATTTCGAGTTCATGACACCATCCATTTTGGTATTGTCCACAAAGATGGCACCCATGTAATGGGCCTGAAAGCCGATCCTCTTTTTTCAGAACCTGAACCATCAGGTCACGTCTTTTCTCTCGATGAAGTACGTTTACTCAGCCCTGTTATTCCACGTTCAAAAGTATTATGCGTTGGCCGTAACTATGCTGAACACGTCCGCGAACTTGACCATGAAATACCTGAAGAACCTCTACTGTTTATGAAACCCAATACAGCAGTGATTGGCCCCGATGACCTGATAGTTCATCCATCTTGGTCACAGCGTGTTGACCATGAAATAGAGCTCGGTGTGGTGATAAAGACTATAGTGAAAGATATTGCTGTGAAAGATGTTCCCACAGTAATTTTTGGTGTGTTGGTTGCTAATGATTTTACTGCCCGCGACTGTCAGCAAAAAGATGGCCAGTGGACCCGAGCCAAAGGATTCGACACCTCATGCCCGCTGGGACCGTGGATTGACATTAATCCCGACCTTGACTTACAAAACTTGACCCTTGAATGTGAAGTTGATGGCGAACTACGTCAACAAGGAAACACGAAAGACATGATGTGGCCAGTACACGAACTTATCTCCTACATGTCAAAAGTCTGTACGCTGCTTCCCGGTGATGTGATTCTTACAGGAACACCGCACGGTGTGGGCCCCGTGAAGCCAGGACAGATTGTCACAAGCCGGATTGCAGAAATCGGAGAGTTTAGCAATCGTATTGTAGCTGCAGAAGCGACTCACTAGGACTACAAAACAAGGTTGTCACGTCACTTTCTGTCTCATAAGATCACGCCCCATTGTCATCGCCGTTCATGTCATAATGGGGATGCACAACGCAAAGAGCAAAATCGGCACCAGCACTTTGCGTGATATTAATAATGCGGGAACCCGTCACCGTTTTTGATATCACGTGAGGTTCGCGAGGTCGCCCTCTTCACTACTCTGGAGTAAATATGGTAGTCCTTGAACAGCCAACAAAAGACCTGACCACAATGGAACAATTCACCAATTTTTTTGGTGATGTTTCCCATTCTATTAACAACTGGGTTCTTCTTTATGTCCTTATCGGCTTGGGAATATACTTCACAGTATTCACAAAAGGTGTTCAGTTTCGCTATTTTGGGCGCATGTTTAAAGCCATGGCAACATCGCGAACAAATAAAGGCCAGTCACTGTCATCTTTTCAAGCGTTCACGGTGGGGCTTGCATCGCGTGTCGGTACCGGCAACATTGCGGGAGTAGCTCTTGCCTTGATATGGGGTGGTCCAGGGGCACTTTTTTGGATGTGGGTAATCGCCCTCATTGGTATGGCAACCTCTTTTATGGAATCAACGTTGGCACAGATGTATAAAGTCCCGTGGGGGGACAGAATCTATCGTGGAGGCCCAGCCTACTATATTGAACGCGGACTTGGCTCTCGGTTATGGGGCGTGATTTTCGCGATTCTTCTGGTGTTTAGTTACGGCCTGATATTTCCTATGATTCAAGCAAACACTATAGCTACCCAATTCAAAGCAGAACTGGGTATTTCGGAGTGGGGAACAGCGGTTGTCTTGGTACTGATCTCGATTCCGATCATCCTTCGTGGTCTGCGTGTTGTAGCCCGAGTAACAGAACTTCTTGTGCCGTTTATGGCCGTGGTGTATCTGATTATTGCTACCGTGATTGTCCTTATGAACCTTACTTCGCTTCCAGGTGTACTGGGCGACATTTTTGCCGGGGCTTTTGGTATTCGTGCAGGTTTGGCAGGTACGGCAGGTGGATTATTTGCGACATTTTCCAACGGCGCTGTTCGTGGCCTGTTTTCGAATGAAGCCGGGCAAGGTTCCATGCCTAATGGTGCGGCTACAGCCGATGTTCGTCACCCCGTTGTGCAGGGATTTGTGCAGGCATTTGGTACTTTTGTTGATACTATCCTTGTGTGCTCGGCAACTGGTTTTATGATTTTGTTAGCAGGGCCTTCCGTGTATCAACCAGGCCAAGAATATGATGACGGAATCCTTACCCAATCAGCATTAACTTTCCATCTTGAAGGCCAAGATGTTCACTGGACTGTTGCTTTTATGACACTGGTGGTCTTCCTTTTTTGCTATTCGTCAGTGTTAGGTTACTCAGTTTTCGCTGAAATTAACATTAACTATTTGAAGTGGGGTGCACTTGGCATCTGGGGACTGCGTATCTTGATGATTCTTGCTGTTGGCGTGGGCGCCATTATTGCTCTTGAACTTGCTTGGAACCTAGCTGATATAGCTTTGGCAGTGATGACCATTGTCAATATGATCGCGATGGGACTGCTAGCCAAAAATGGTTTCTTGTGTCTGAAAGATTATGATCGACAGCGACAACAGGGGATTGCTGAGCCTATCTTTATTTCTGCAGAGGTCGATTTGCCCCACCCGATCCCTGAATCTGTATGGACACGTGAACATAGTGAAGCAACGCAATCGCAGCAGGGCTAAGAGAGCAGCTGAAAGACTGCTCATGAGAGAAGAACAGCGTGGAAGCGGAACTTCAGGGTGGTCTTTAACAGGTGAAACTTCCCAGACGGGAAGTAATTAATACTGGCAAAATCCCAGATGAACAAACACTGGTATAGCTAATAACAGGGAAGCCCTCTGCTGTGACTGTCACCCCACCAATGGAGGTAAGTGGGGGGAACTGCACAACAGAGGGCTTCCCAGTGGGGCATGTGTGCACATGCCCCACTATAAGAAGGAGCTACTAGTTAGAAAATTGCTTCAGAGTGGCGTTGTTCCCACATTTCGCGGTAATGTTCGTTGTATACCAGGCGTGATGCAGCACTTTCATCAAGAAGGATCGTAGTTTTGCGATGCATCTGTAAGACGGTTCCTGGCCACATCGCAGAAATTGGACCTTCCACAAGGTGTTGAACAGCCTCTGCTTTGTGCTGGCCAAATGCCATCAACACAATATGTTCGGCATCCATAATGGTGGCAAGGCCCATCGTAATACACTTATCGGGTACCTCATTTTCACCTCCAAAGAAACGCGCGTTATCAGACTTTGTCTGTGGCGTTAGGTGGTCTATGTGGCAACGTGATGCCAGGGAGCCCCCTGGTTCATTAAAGGCCACACGTCCATTTGTGCCAATTCCAAGAATCTGCAGGTCAATACCTTTGACAGATTTAATCGTTTTTTCAAAATCGTCAGCAGCGCGCTGAAGATCGTGGGAATCACCTTTGGGAGTATAAAGATGAGATTCAACAAGGCCAGTATTTTCTGGCCCCACCAGGTTCTTTCTTAGTACGTTATGGTAAAGCTGAGGATGATCGGCATCTAGTCCAACATATTCGTCAAGAGAGAAGACTCGGGCTTCTTCAAGAGTAAAATCTGTCTCTTTATGTGCTTGACGTAGTTTTTCGTAAAGACCCTCTGGGCTTGAACTTGTAGGAACACCAATATTTGCGTCGGGTTTACGCTCAACAAGGCGGATAATATAAGAGGCGGCTTCTTCTGCCAGCTCATCGATAGATTGAAAGATGCCAACTTGCATTGCGGGTAATCCTTCCTGTTTATGTGAGAAGTATTTTTATCACTATTTGTCTTATATGATGACCACATTCAGTGACGGAGCTGTCGTAGCTTCCGCATGTGCAGGGCCTCACCACATGACGCATCACAAGAGTCTGCTCGTCAGACAGTGCGTAACACTACTTTGTAGGTCTTTCGTCACGTGTTTAATGCCACTGTACAGCATAATAACCAACTTCGCACTGTCAGTTTCATTTCTACAACACGGAGTGCACTATTGCTTACATTGGAAGAGAAAAAGTGCATATTCTTTTGTATTGTGGGTACAGTTGCGTTGTAAAACGTGGAGAGTAACGCGCGGTTTGCAAATCCTCGCATTAATATAGGGAATATGATGACCGTGTGGAAAAAATAGTCTTAAAACTTTAGAATGGAATACGGATAGATAAGATAGCAGGTGCAAGTGTTCTTCGGTAAATTCACTCGTTTCTTACGAAGGCTACTACCGACTTGTTACCTAACCTTCGACTCGTTTCATATATTGCCTGAAATGGTGGTGTGGTGCGATGAAGGCAGTAGACAATCGAAAGGAAGCATTGTCCCATGAATCGAAGCGATATCGTTAGTCAGATAGCTCAACGCTCAGGACTGACGCACAGCCAGGCTGATCATGCATTTATGGTATTCCAAGATCTGATGCTTGAATGTATCTCACAAGGCGAACAAATGAATGTGACAGGTTTCTTTTCAGTGTCCCGTGTTAAGCGCGCTGCGCGCACGGGTCGTAATCCACGCACGGGGGAAGAAATACAGATTCCAGAAGGCTATGGTGTGAAAATTACACCTGGTTCAACTGTAAAAAATGCGGCGAAAACCTCCAAGGAAAAGTAGCTGTGTCACTTTATGAATCAATACAAACTTTATTGTCGCATGATGAACATTGTGGCACAGTTGGGCTTTATATGGTGAGTTAAAGCCGTCTATACATATCGTAACTACACATATTTTCTTAGGAAGAGGGGTAAGTCGATGCTTTTTGCTTTTTCTGTTGCACCCGCAACAACAGATACTCCAGATGCTTCTATGGCCGCCGCAGTGGCAGAAGCCATTTATGTTGTCAAACAATCTGGATTGCCATATGAAACAACCTCAATGTTTACTACCATTGAGGGATCGTGGGATGAAGTGATGCCAGTTATCAAACAGGCCTGCGATGCCGTTGCCAAGACAAGTTCGCGCGTGTCGCTTGTGCTCAAAGCAGATTTGCGTCCTGGTTTTTCCGGTGAGCTGACAGGAAAAGTTGAGCGTGTTAATGAGGCTCTTGAACGGTTAGAGTAGGCAGGGCGTCCTCGTCAAGCTGAATATAATGAAAGAGGGCGTAAGTTACCCTCTTGACGTTTAAGTGGGTACATGTTAGCCTGAAAAACTGTTTGCAGCTGCCAATAGTAGTTCCAAGTGCTAAGTCGATATGGTGGGCCATGAGCGGTTGGTGACCAGTGGTCTGAGGTCGTGTTTGTTGCATGGTTTCGGCGTATGTGCTTGGGAATAATCTGTGTGGTGTGACTGTTGAACAAAATATAACTCAATAGGGGAGTATCCCCCAAAATATGGGGGTGATCGGTTTCGACAGCAGTTGTTGGTGTAAGGGAAGCGGGTCGAGAATGAGAAGTCCTCTCGTTAATCGTCTTCTCGAAAAAATAAGTGCTAAACCTAATCGCACTGACTTCGCCCTCGCTGCCTAAGTTGCGCGAGCGCCTTTAAAAGTCCGTCAGCCCTAAGCTGCTATCTCTTAGGTTCCTGGCGTCGTTTTCGATAGCCACTGGCGCGTGACATGTCAAGGGTCACGTTGCGAGATTTACTTGACTGGGCCTGTCAACCTCAAGGTTCACGTAATAGGGTTGGGGCCAAGCAGAACGCATACCGTGAACTGCACCCGGAGAAGACTTGCGGGGCAGCTGTTGGACGGGGGTTCAATTCCCCCCACCTCCACTCCCAAAACCAGGTAGCCATGTGGTTACCTGGTTTTTTATTGGCCTGAACAGGAATAACGCAGGTTTTCGTCGATTTTTTGAACACGGTCTTTAACGGTTTTTATCGGTGATTATCGGCCTAGTTATGGTGCAAATTATGGTACAAATTTTACGGTACGGCTATATGATGATTTATGTACATCACTCGCAAATATGGCTGATCGTGATGGTGTGGCACAAATTCGGGAGCATCAAACAACGCCAGGGTAAAACTGGTAAAACCTATCTGGCATCGTATCCACGGCCAGACAACCCTACTAAAAGGGTTTCAAAAACATTCAAAATAAAACACTCGCGAATCGGTGGCTACGCAAAGAACAGGTACGCATCGAGCTAGAGCAATGGGAGCCAGAACAAAAGATGAGCTACTACAAACAGTTAATGATTTATATCGAAAATGGATTGATGCCAAAAGCCGCACATGGAGCATCTTAACTAGATGTAGTAATGAATCAAAAATAAGGCACTGCCTCCAACAACTAGGGCACATCGAATTTAACGCGTTGACCCGTGAGCAGATTGAAACCTGTTTCAATATTGCCAGTGACGACCTCCTGTCGGGATGGTTAGATGTATATGTTGGCTCATCTAAAGAAGCGTTAGATTCATTTCAAGAAGACTGCCAAGCGAAGATAGACGAAGAGATGCACTGGGAACTGTATTCGTGTTGGTTAAAACGTGCTAAGCAGATTCAAACTGAACTAGCTCAAATTTACACGATGCCAAATCATACAGCATCGGCAATATTGACTGTTGGCGTTCAATCCCGCGGAAAATATAAGGGTGAGCCTAATATTACTGTGAGTGTGCCAGAAGTCAGTCTAGAATCACTAATATCTGCACAATATCGGAACAACACGCCAGAGTTTTTTGACGCTGTTGTAAATAAAGGTGTTAGTACGGGTTATGTGAAGGTGTTTTTTAAAGACGATCCCGAAAAGCCGTTTTATGCACGCATTGTGTTAGATAGTGCATGAGTCAAAGCTGTAAAATGTATCGTTGTAGCGTTTCTGCCAGGTGTAGAGAGCGTATCTGAGGCCGTCCATGTTTATGGGCGGCCTTTGTTATACAGTTTTGTAATCTAAATTATATGTTATTACTGCTCTAGTGATTGACTATAGATTATATGTGTGCTATACTTAAAGTAGTTGGAGGGGAAAACCTCCAACATAACTCAATAGTGAAAGGGGGTGATCGCCTTGGACAAAGTTCCAGATTGGATTATTGCAATCTGCGCAGTAATCACAACACTTATCCTCCTCAGAAAGGATAAGTAAGGCAAGTGCCCCAACTTGATTGAAAATACTCTAACTATTTTCAGCAAGGAGGGGCACACCTTTCACTATACACTCCAACAAACAACGAAAGGAAGAAAACATGAAAACCCACGTCGTGCCACTATTTATATGCCTACTCTGGCTACTGTCACTCATTTTACAAACAACAAGAGGTGCGGATGCGCTCACGATTTTCTTTTGGATTGCCTGGGCAGTGACAACATTTTTCGCCGCACGTATCTATTTTAAGGCCGCAAAATGACCCAGACGCAAACGTTCTTATCACGTAGCGAAGTCGCAGAACATCTTGGGATAGGTTCAGCAACAGTATCGTCATATCTACGTAAAGGCTTGCTGCCTGAGCCTGATGCAAAGATCGGGCGCGTCAATGGCTGGTTGCCTGAAACCATTGATAAGTGGAACGCTGAGCGTCCAGGGCGCGGGCATAGAACCGACCTTGAATGGTGGAAAGACGAATAAGCAATGGGCACGCTGCCGTATTCGTGGCGTGCTTGCTTATGGTGCAACTTATGGTACAGCCTCTATAATACTTGTATTTATGCAGGTAGTAGTCGAGGGGAGGAGATTGCCTCCATCTTCGCTCTAAGAACCAGGTAAACATGTGTTTACCTGGTTCTTTATTGGCTTGAACAGCGATAATACTTACTGCAAGATGGTGGTGCGTATCATCTGAAATATATCTTGCTTCGACAATAATGTCATACAGACATCATCTTGAATCCAGGTCTAGCCACCCATTTGTTAATCTCGGGGAACTAAAGAGCCTCAAGAAATACCAGAGTTATTTTGCCCCCAAGTTGTTGCGGAAAGAGAGTGAAAGTTTCTTATTCTACGGTGGTACATTGTGTGTAAAACACAAAGGAGAGTTGATCTGATGGAGTTAACGTATGGCTGAGATCTTTCATGGAGATGTGAGAGTTCCCTGGTATCAGGCTCGTGACGAAAATATGGCAAACTGGAATGACCGTGCTAAGATTCATCGTTCATCCTATGGATTAGAAAAATATGTCAAAGATTCTGATGTGATTTCGGCTGAAGTGAGGAAGGATTTACCGCTGTTATTGCGGTATTTGGGGCGTGAGTCGATACAGGATGTTCGCCTTGCACATTTACAGTGCCATATTGGGACTGACACTGTCAGCCTTGCAAGGCTCGGTGCAGATGTTACGGGATTAGATTTTTCTGCTGTTTCTTTGCAGATTGCTGCAAGTTTTGCCCGAGATTGCGGTGTGAATGTGCATTGGGTTGAAGCCGATGTAATGGATGCGGCTACTGCTATTGGGTATCCGGTGGATGTTGTCTATACAACGATTGGAACAATTTGTTGGTTGCAAGATCTTACCCGATGGGCGCAACAGATAAGCGAGTTGTTGTCCAGGGGCGGTATCTTTTTCATTCGAGATGCTCACCCTATGGCCTATACAACTGAATGGGTAGATGATCGTGTTCAGATTCGTTATCGCTATTTTGAAAATGGTCATTCGCAGATGTGGAATGATACTGCTAGCTATTCGGGGGACGGCGTGATAGAGCATTCGCGCAATTATGACTTCCCTCATTCACTCTCCGAAATTATCACTGCGTTGTTGGGCGTGGGTCTGCGGTTGGAGTACTTTTCTGAGGGGAAGGAGCTTCCATGGCCGTTGTTGCCAATCATGGAAACAGACGATAATGAACAGTGGCATTTTCCCCCAGCCTTAGCGGAGTGTATTCCTTGTAGTTTTACATTAGTTTGTTCACGGTAATAATACCTACTGCAAGTTCACGCCTTCCCCTGCGTGCCCTGTTTAGTCTTGCTTTTGACACGCGCCCCCGCTAGCTGTTGCGCCGTAAAATCTCAAAGATGACGCTATTATGGCTGTTTTCGGAAAACTTTTACAATTTCTTGAAGGACGATTGGGCGGCACTCCACAGCTTGTCCCTGAAATATTTCGTTCTTTGCTCAATGAATCCTGACGGGAAGAGGAAACGTCATGTCACGCAGGAAGCCCCATCAGAAGAAGCCTTGTAAAAAGCGTGTTACCAAAGATCGAATGTTGATAGTTGTTGAAGGCGATAAAAACAAGAGTGAACAATCCTATTTTCACAAGCGACTGCAACTGATCAAAAGTAAGTGATAACAGCTGACGTAAAAGTAATTCCTGGCTGTGGGGAACCTTTGAAAGTCCTTAATGTATGTCGGAATCGGATGGAATATAGGGATTTTGATGAAGCTTGTCTAGTAATAGACTATGATAACCACGCTAAGTGAGAAAGTGTCATCACAGAATGTAGAAAGTCTGAGCCTCCCGTTTCTGTTCTTGTCACTCATCCGCAGTTTGAGCTGTGGCTGCTGTGGCATAACAGGGATCAAAATGGGTATATCACGAAGAAAGAACTAGAATCACGAGTTAACACAGCGGGATTTGTTGTCAGGAAAAATGGGAAAGAACTAAAGAGGAACTTTCCAGTGAAGAAATACCTTATGTAATTGACAGAGCAAAAAACAAGGCCCGATAAAAAGATCGCATTGTGGAAAGAATCCTTATAGTGGTATTCCTTGGGTAAACCAGCGAATCATCAGTGGGAAATAATATACACATCACCTGGAGTAACCGATGCAGACAAAACGGGGAGAGCTAATGTAGTGTCAATAACGAGCAGATCCGGGCGTAGTGAATGTTGTGAACGCACCAAGGGTCGTTATCAACGCAAAGCTGGATTCTTTTGATGGTGGTGTGGCGCAGAAATACAACAATTAGGGTTTTTGGAGTTTTTCGTTGCGTCGTTGACACGTGGCTGTCACAATTCGTGTGAACATTTGAATTTATTGAAGAGGGCGTAGCCCGCAACCCCTGGATAGGAAGCTGAATGAACAATGGTTGATATTCCCGGTGACGATGTTAAGAAGAACCAACAAAATGTTGACGACTCCAGTGTGAAGGGTACTGGCATTGATTTATCACCTTATGGTCGAGCACTGTTACTGCAACAGGCAAAAGAGTTTAAGAACGCAACAAGTGTGAAAGACCCAATCGCGTTGGGCCCAATGAGCGTCAAAGATTATCGGCGTGGCGTTAAAGCGACTTTCACATACAATATGGGGCCTACGCTGTATGCAACGCTTGTGTGTGCATTTATTCCGGCAGTAATTGTTGTGACGCTCATAGGGGGTATTTTTGGATTCACCTCGATCACTGTCCTGCCAGGATATGATCCAACCCCACAGGATTTCTTTGGTCCGTCTCCTGAGCCTAGCGCGTTATTGACTATGTTGGTGTTTTTTGTCACGGGTGTCTTATGGTTAATCGCAATGATGATGATGTTTCCCATCGTGGGAGCTAGCCTGTTAAAGAAACAAATCACTATTGCTACCATCCATGCACACATCAAACCTCACGTGCCGAAACTACTGTTGGTGTCACTGATTCCTGCGGGATTGTTTTCTGTTGTATGGGGCTTTTCCAATTTGTTTTCTAAAGTGGCAGCACTCTTTGTTTTTCTTGTTCTCTCTATAGTGTGGGTCTACATTGCTCTCCGATTACCTGCTTTAGCGATGCCAATGATTTGCTATCACGGTTTTGATATTCCTTCTTCCTTGAAGATATCGTGGGCATTAACAAAAAAATCGGTATGGCGAGTAATGGGGCTGTGGGGCATCTATACCGTCGTCATCGGTGTCATTCTTTTCATCATGCAACTACTGGCGGGGGCTTTCGTCGTTTCAGCAGTGAGATCTGCCAGTTTGAACAATCTTGACCAAACTATCGGACAGACACTAGGTATTATTCTTTTCTTTAATGTTCTTTCAGGGATCGTCATCGTGATTGGCTCCATTCACTTCTCCTCTTTCTGGGCACTTGAGTATTTTGATGCGCTGTTTTGTCACAATCAGGGCTTAAAACGAATGGAGAAACTCTCCAACGAATCGTTGCCTGATAGCTTTGCTTTGGCGAGCCGAGCCTTTTTAAATGCCGTTTTACTGCAACAAACCCAGACCTTTGCCAGTCTTTTCACGCCGGAGCAGCCACCTGTGCAGTGGCACCAACAACTTTATGGTGTCGGTGCCACCAACCTGCAATCAACTGCTCCTGTAACGAGTAGTGCATCAGAAACCCCGTTTACTTCTACGGTTTTAGCTGATGTTCAGGTGGGCGCAGATAATATCGCTTCCACCGGTGATGAAGCGGTAACGCAAAATAAGGTTGATGCTACCTCACACTCATCATCTTCCCATCATGTTGTATCTGACAGCGACAACGCATTTTCCGACACTAGCGCACAGGCTGAGGGGGATACGATTCCACAGACAGTGAAAGCCAAAGCGGAGGCTGCTGCTTCCAGCGCTCAGGCAGCAGCTTCAACACCGAAGGTATCGGCAGAACCATCTGCTCAACAAGTGTCATCTTCTCACGTCCCCTCCAATGTAGTGGGCGTGTCCAAGGGACAGCAGCCAGTAGCAGAGCAGCAGGTTCAGTTTGGTCATATTTCTCAGATGCCGCCAGCCCCAGCGACGCCCTCAGGTGGAATGCCCACAAACCAGGCACCTCCCGCGGCCCAACCAACGGTGAATACGCAAGTAATACCAGGTGAACAACCATCTTTGCCACAGCCTGCGCAGCAAGAATCACAGACAGCGACATTACAGTCGGAGGTTCCAACGCGACACGTTCCACAAGTAGCGCAAGCCCAGCCAGTGCAGCAAGTACCATTTGCTCATATTTCTCAGATACCGCCAGCCCCAGCGACGCCCTCAGGTGGAATGCCCGCAAACCAGGCACCTCCCGCGGCCCAACCAACGGTGAATACGCAAGTAGTGCCAGGTCAGTCTGTAGCGCCAACTCACACAGCACCCTCCCACAACGGCCAGGCAGCGCAAGTTCAACTAGCACCACAAATGTGGCAAGGGATACCACCGCAATCGACATTTCCAATGGGTAACACCGCTTCGGTATCCGCACCGCCGCAGCAGGTGCATTTTGCTCATATTCCTCCGATGCCACAGGTCCCGGGAGCACCCACAGGTATGGCATCCACAACCCAAGGAACATATATTCCCCCGGTGGCATCCAATGGACAAACTGCTTCTGTCCAGCAGGCAGCCATGCCCCATTACACTCCTGCGGCCCAGCAAGTCCCAGCCGCGGCCTCTGGAAATATCCCCATGGTCCAGGCAATGCCCCCAGCCCAGGGAACACCCGCACCTCAGGCAATACCTGCAACCCAGGGGATAGCGGTGGCTCACAATCTTTCCGGGGCACAACACACGGTCACGCCGCACTTGCCACCAGGTGTACCTATGCCCCCGCCTCCGCCGCCAAAGAGTGATAGCGCCAAATAACTCGACTACGACAAATAGTCACTAAGCCTAAGCCAGCAAGCGGCAGCTGCGGTGTATCTCAGTGCTGACGGCACCTTTTCGTCGTCTAAAGTGCTCGCAGTGAGTGGCAGGTGCTACGAACATACCGCTATTGTCGGGTGGACGGACAGCACGGGCGGATTGCATATATCTGCCACAGTTCCAAGCCGTATTGCTATTGTCAGGGGACAGACAAGCGCTGGGTTTTGTTGGTTTTTGGGGGGGCCTTGATGTACACACCACTGACAATCCCAGCCGCACCGCCATGTAATACTGAAGTTCAATGATAAAACATGTGGTTACGGTAGTTTTCAAGATAATAGCAATATCAGTGGGAATAGTTACATCAATGCGACTAGAGCTATTTTGCGATGCGCAGTGACATGAAATGAGTAGACTGGAGATAAATGCTGATAATAACTACTTATGGGAGCAAATATGTCACTCGCACGTACCGCTAAAATAACAGCCGCCGCCATTGCAGCATTATGCCTGGCAACTGGATTGTCTGCATGTGGAAACTCTGACGCATCAGATGAAAAACCAACGGAGACCGTCACTGAAACTGTCACGGCCTCCCCCGATAATAACGGCAATACCACCGATGACAATACCAATAGAGACGGCGCGAACAGCAAGACCGAAGAAAACCCAGATGCAGTTGGATTCGAGAACTCGCGTGATGCCTGCATCCCGAAGTTAGAAGAAAGCTATGGTAAAGGTGCCTTTGAAGTGAATTGGGATGCCCCAATCGTCAGTAAAGATACTGGCGGTAGCGTCTATCTGATCAAGGCAAAAGGGGCTGTTAACGGCCAAGAAACCGTATTCATTTGTAAAACAAAAGGTGCTGGCGAATCTACGCAGGTCCTTGTTGCCAAGTCCGAAAAGCACCACTAGCCGTGCAGCACTGTCAGCCATGCTGCATCACCAAAGACAAAGCAGTACTCATCACTAAAATATGTTGTTGTTGTGATTGCGATATAGGCTGTCGAACATATTGCCACTAAAAGAGGGCGATGCCATGTGCCTTCTGCAACGCGCAATGTTCCTTTTATGTGCCCAATGTGCAAAGTCGGATAAGGACAGAATCGTGTGAATGCTCTCCCGGCGATCCGCTTAACGTGAAAGTGTGTACGAGCCTGCAAGAATTCATCTAAGTCAAATGCCACCAACCCCCGCAACATAGGGCGTGTTTTCCGTGAGGTAAAGGAAAAATAGCTTCGGTACCCACGTGGAAAACGGAGTTTCTGTAAAGATTGAGCTTTCGTGGAAGGTTATAGCCTGATGACACTGCAGTATAGAAACCGACAACATTGCACGACTACGCGTGATAACAGGTTGGGCTGTACTTCCAGGCAATGGTACGTGTTCTTGGGCTATGGGATATTCATTATCAAGAGGACGCGCAGTTCTTAGGAATGTGCGTGGCCACCAAGATATCCGAATACCCGCAGTGCTGATGGCCCCCAGCCAACAATGCCAACAATACTTACTTTCGAAGCCCTATTTTCTTCAAAATGTCATCCATTACCGGATCGAGCAGCGATTTATCGGCACTAGTCATTGATAGTGTTTGCCCATCGGGGAAAAATAGTATCAGCATATGTGTCACACTTTCCTGCTCCAGCACCTTTTGCCCCATGGTAGCTTTAAAGGCCTTGATAGCAACATCGTCATAGCCTTTAGCATCATTAATTGATAGCTCACTACTGGATTTTGCTCCAGCGATTTCCAAATCAATATGCGAGCATTTTTCTTCTTGAGTTTTGTACATCGCGATTTGTTCGTCGGCACTGAGTGAAGTGTCTGTCGAATAGGAAACAGACATTTGCTCTTGTTGATCCTTCGACACGGCAACAACAACACGATCAAGGCGGTCACTTGACAAACCACTATTCATCGATTGCGTCACAACATCTTTACATTCATCAGGTGAAATCTTCATCTGATCAATAATTGGTTTCATTTTGTCGATGACATTGGTGATTTCTTTTAGGTCGGGAAAAACCATTTCATGACCAGCAAGTTTTTGCCCATCAATTGCCTGTTGAAAAGCCTTGGCTGTCGGTAATTGAGGCGGTGCCTTGTGAGTGGTTTTACCGCTACCTTTAGCTGCTTTGTCGGGGGAAGCTTCGCTGCTGTTACCACATGCTGTCATCGTCATCGTCAGTGTTAAAGCAGCAGTAATAGCAGCCATGCGTTGAATAAAGAGTTTCATTTTTTTGCCCTTCGGGTAGGGTGAAGACCACAGAGGAATACATCCCATCGATAATGTATTCCTTGCAGTATCCGCGTCGAATGATTGATGGCTTCATTCTACACAGTGAAAGGCAGATGCTGCCATGGCACTCCATTTACGCCCTTGCAGTTTATGCAACAGTCAATAGAATGGAAGTATGTCAGAAGGAATTTTTTATCATGACTCATTTTTTGAGTCCCACGTATCACACAATGTTGCCTATCCAAATGCCGTCAATAGTGCACAGGCGCAGGAACCGGGGACATCTGCGGGAACTGGTGTATTGGAACGGACCGAAACCAAAAAGAAAAAAATTCCTGGCGATAACGAGCGCTACGCTCACTATGTGCGTAAAGATCGAGTAACGGAAAGTGCCGTAACAGGACGTCCTGTTGTTGCACTCTGTGGAAAAATCTGGGTTCCTAAGGGCGATCCTAAGGGAGTTCCCGTGTGTCCTAAATGTAAAGAAATTGCTGCACGGATGCGCTCTCAAGGCCCAAACTGGCCTTTTGGTTCACCACAATAAATCGCGGCATCTTTACCAGCTGCCACAATTTGCCGTACATATGGTCTTACTCCATCTCAGTTTCGCGGTGAACAATATCAATATATTCCGTTGGAATAGCAGGTTCGCCTGCAGATAAACGCCATGCCTGGTAGGGAAGCTCGTTGCGTGCGGCCATGTGATGGTCCTGAGCATCTTGAAGTGCCTGGCTACCAATATATTTCTCGTTGATAACGCCGTCAGTTACTAAGTCAACGTGAAGCGGGCGGGCATTTCGTTCCTTTAATACTTTTTGTGCTTCCTGCGCTGAATCAGCAATCACTAATAGCTCAGCTTGAGCATAACCGTCCTCATCGCGTGCGCGCCCAGGGTATTTTCGCCCTCCAACAGTTGATTTCTTCCCTGAACGCTTCGCTACATTGTGTGCTGAACCATCCGAATCTACGTGTTGAACCAGCTTATAAACCAGTGCCGCGGTGGGAATGCCGGAACCTGTTACCATCTTTGTTCCCACTCCATAGGCATCCACAGGGGCCGCACCAAGTGAAGCAATTGCGTATTCATCTAAATCATTTGTAACAGTGATCTTTGTGCTGGTAGCGCCAAGTTCGTCAAGGCGCGCACGTACTTTAAATGCTTGAGCTACAAGATCACCTGAATCAAGGCGCACAGCCCCAAGTTCACCCCCGGCGGCACGTGCAGCATTCACAGCTCGTTCCACACCACGCATCACATCGTAAGTGTCAACCAGTAAAGTGGTGTCGGGGCCAAGGGCAGCAACCTGTGCGGCAAAAGCCTGTTCTTCGTTATCATGAAGCAAAGTAAAAGAATGGGCAGCAGTACCAATCGTTTTGAGGCCGTAACGTTTACCAGCTTCCAACAATGATGTTGCCACAAAGCCGCCGATATAGGCGGCACGTGCTGCAGAAATCGCGGCACGTTCATGTGTTCTCCGGGCTCCCATATCTAAACAGGGGCGGCCGTGAGCAGCAATCGTCATTCGAGATGCGGCAGAAGCAATTGCACAGTCATGATTAAGGATCGACAGCAGCAGAGTCTCTAAAACAACAGCTTCAGCGAAAGTGGACTCCACGCTTAGCAGGGGAGAGTTCTCAAAATAGCATTCGCCTTCACGGTACCCGCGAATCGTTCCCGTAAAACGATATGATCGCAGATAGTCAATGGTGTCGTCACTAACAATCTTTTGGGCATGAAGGTAGTCGCAGTCGTCAGCAGTAAACTCAAAACGCTGTAAAGCCTCTAAAATACGTGCAGTTCCAGCAACAACGCCGAATCGTCGAAGTGAAGGAAGTCGACGGCCAAAAAGTTCGAAGGTAGATAACCGATGCGCTCGCTCAGTACGCAAAGTAGCATCAATCATAGTCAATTCATACATGTCGGTCATTAAAGATGTTGTTCGTGAAGCACTCATAGCCTCATTTTAGCGTGTTGAAGAAAAATAAAATGAATGAAAATTGTTTGCCCATTTTGCCACATGAAAATGATTTGAGTTTTAGGGTGGATATATGACCATCACTCAGCATTGGAAAGTCCCGAACCCAGCGAAGGGGGACGGCGCTGGCTTTGTTGACGCAGAAGCGGGGGCGAATAGCTGGGGCATTATTGTGTGGAATGACCAGGTAAATCTTGCACAATATGTGACAGCTGCTTTCAGTGATCATTTTGGTGTCAATCTTGCACAGGCACGGGCCATGACAAAAATGATCAGTCGTCGAGGATATGCCGTCGTTGCTGATGGTACACGAGAACGGATGGAGGCAGAAGCTCAGGCACTTCACGAATACGGTGTGCGTGCCACTGTAGAACAGCTTGTATAGGCAGCTGACTTTTGGGAGTACCCGTTGGGATATACAATCGTGACACCATGCCCAGGTGGATGGCATGTTCACTTGACGCATTATCAATACAGTGCACTCACGCGTGCCATTGAGGAACTCCTTCGACTTCTTGACCCTGGAAGTAGTGAATCGCTGGTGTCAGCATTAGCGTCTTTCTACGATGAACCCACTCCACGTCCCGACAATCCAGCCCTTTATCTAGTCTTACCAGACATGTCTACGGACGAAAGATGGGCAGGTGAGCTACGCACGTTGACTGAAGAAGAACTGCGTAGACGAAAAGCTGACAGACTCAATTATTTATTGGGGGCCCTTACCACACAATCTCAAAGTTCATCTCCTCGAATGTTCTTCATTGCGACAACGGATGCGTGGCAGTGGTTGAAAGGCCTTAACGACCTTCGTTTCGCTTTGTCAGCTTCACTGCGGATGATTGCCCCCACTGCTGACAAGAAAAAAACAATTGACGAGGACGGGCCGCCCTCTTTTGGTGAAAAACGTGACCACGGTGGCCGTGAACCTCACGGAGCAACCAATGAGACTTTAGCTATAGATTCCTGGGATAGTGCAGGCAGTACGCCTGACAAAAATGTACAAAAATACACTACTATAAGCAATGGTGAAAGTGTAGTTGAGGCACTATCGCCCTCCAAATTTTTGATAGTGAAAGACCTCTATGATCTTTTGACGACGTGGCAAGAGTCACTCTTGGCTGATATGGAAGCTCAACCTCGTGCCCATTAGGCTTAAGTCGTGGATAAAAATGCGCCAATTGGGATTTTCGATTCAGGCCTAGGAGGTCTGACGGTTGCGCGCGCCGTGATGGACGTGTTACCGCAGGAAAACCTTCTTTACGTGGGGGATACACTCAATACTCCCTACGGCAATAAACCACTGTCCCAAGTACGACAATACGCTTTACGCATTATGGATTCCCTGGTGGAACGCGGCGTGAAGATGCTGGTGATAGCCTGTAACACGGCAAGTGCGGCAGTGCTTCCAGATGCACGCGAACGCTATAGCGAGGCTTTGGATATTCCAGTGGTAGAGGTTATTCGTCCCGCTGCAACCCACGCTATTGAGGTATCTCGTAGCGGAAAAATTGGTGTGATTGGTACGCAGGCAACCATAATGTCAGAGGTCTATCAAGATGCCTTGGCCGTGATGCCAGGGGTAGAGGTGAGCGCCGCAGCTTGCCCACAGTTTGTAGACTTTGTTGAATCGGGGCAAACTACGGGGCCTTTAGTGCGTGAAGCCTGCGCGAAGTATTTGCAGCCGCTGAAACAGGCGCAGGTGGATACTGTTGTATTAGGATGCACCCATTATCCGCTTCTTGCTGGTGCAATTAGTTACGAGATGGGACCGCAGGTGGCATTAGTATCATCGGCAGATCCTACCGCGCATCTGGTGTATCGCCACCTTGTACGTCGCGAACTACTGAATGATGATCCGGCACCGGCGAGCATATCGATTGAAGCAACGGATGAAAACAAAACCTTTATGGAACTGGCCCAACGCATTATTGGTAGGGATCGCCTGCTGAATGGTTTAGATGATCGCCATGCCATATAGGTGCCTGGTGTAGCTAGTTGGAATAAGAAGAATGAAACTTACAGTAATTGGATGTACAGGATCAATGTCGGGGCCACTGGCTCCAGGAAGCTCCTACCTGGTACAAGAAATTGATGAACAGGGGCGCGAATGGTCGATTGTTGTCGATCTTGGGCCAGGAGCTTTTGGTAACCTGTGGAACTATACAAGTCCACAAAAAATTGATGCACTGTTCTTTAGCCATTGGCATGCGGACCATTGTTCAGATGCGCTGTCAATGCACGTGTATCGTCGCTGGCATCCCCGCATAACCTTTGAACCACTGCCTGTGTATTCACCAGGTAATGGTCTTGAGCGTCTTCGTCAACTTGATGGGTTTTCTAAAGACGATGCGTTTAACGAGTTTATTTTTCATGATTTCGGTGTACATAATGGCATTAAGGTTGCTGATGAAGTGCATGGCCAAGATAACTTGTTTGGAAAAACTGCGTCAGAGGGCACTGCGAACATCCATCTCCAATCCGACATATGTAATGAAGGTGTAGCGGCTGACAATAGGTTATCTGATGATCTGTCGACCCCGGGCGCGCCAATAACCATTGGTCCGCTACGTATTATTCCCTATCAGGCACTTCATACTGTACCTGCAGTTTCTTTGCGTATCGAATCTTTGATCTCGCACGCTGTTCTTACATACACGGGTGATACTGATATGTGCCCGGGTGTTCGTGCTGCTGCAAAAGATGTTGACCTGTTGTTATCCGAAGCTGGATTTACTGACGACGATCCGTGCCGAGGCGTTCATCTATCAGGCGTTCGTGCAGGACAATTAGCTGCAGAGGGCGAAGTAGGGCAATTAGTATTGACGCATATTCAACCCTGGACAGACCTCCAGGTTCCACTTAACGAGGCACGTTCGGTATTCCAGGGTAAGGTAAAGATTGCTCAGATGGGCGATATTTTCCAACTTGGCGATTAAAAACGCTTTACGGCAAGCAGATACAGCAGTGCCATCCTGATGGAGATGACATCTTGATGAAGTATCAGTTGGCTGCTGGAGCAGATAGTGGATACAAGCAGCCGGGCTTCGACGTACACTGTCTTTCTTTACGTCTTTTCTCATCGGGCCCTAGCAGACATTCCAGAAAGATGTTTTCCTGCCGAGCTGCGTAGCGTAGGTGTCTTTACTTCTTATCTGCAATAATCGTTGTTACCTGATAGCCAAGGGCTGCAGCAACGAAAGGAGCCAAGATCCGAAATGCTTTGCCGCGATGGCTGAGGGCATGTTTTTCTTTGGCACTCAGCTCAGCATTGGTGCGCGTTTGCCCGTCAGCAATAAAAATCGGGTCGTAGCCAAACCCGTTGCTACCACGCGGTTCATTGATAAGGCGGCCAGACATCTGCGCAAGCACTGATTTTTCGGTACCGTCGGGGCATACCACTACTGCGGCACAGATGAAAGACGCCCCACGATGCGGATCGTGAACATCGTGTAGCTGATCAAGAAGAAGCTGAAGATTTGCCTGGTCGTCACCATGATGTCCGCACCAGCGAGCCGAAAAGATACCGGGTGCGCCACCAAGAATATCCACTGCAAGCCCAGAATCATCAGCAACAGCGGGAAGTCCCGTAGCATGACACAGTGCCCGCGCTTTAATGAAAGCATTATCGGTAAACGTAATACCGTCTTCTACAGGTTCAGCAACATTAAGTCCTTTAGCAGAAATAATGGCTTCTTCATTACACTCAACACAACGATCATTGCCAGTGAAAGTTTTCAGCTGCGGAAGAAGAATCGAGCGGATCTCGCCAAGTTTATGTTCGTTATGCGTTGCCACAATTAAATGTGCCCCACTAGGCACACCCACCCGTGATGTTGACTGAGCGTCAAACTGCCCACTTGGAAACGAGTCCGTCTTACGTAACTCAGATAGATGGGTACTACACGTCTTAGGGTGCACTATATAATCATCTATCTGGGATGATAGCGATGTGTTTTGTGGAAGGTATGGCTGCCCGTCAATGTGGGGAACAGCCTGTGATACGTCCTCAGAAGGGGGAATATGATTACTCATGAGATTCCCCATGGGTGCAGCAATGCGATTCCTCATGAGTGCAAGCACTATGGCTATCAGTATGATAAGAAGTAGTCGTAGCTTCGCCCTCTACAATACTGCGTTGGATACACGTTAGTTTCCTGATCCCTTTATCGGCTAAGTCAAGCAAATCATTGAGCTCACGGCGGCTAAATGTAGCATGTTCAGCCGTGCCTTGAATCTCAATAAAATCGCCGCTGCCCATTGCCACAATATTCATGTCGGTGTCAGCTCGAACATCTTCCTCGTAGGGTAAATCAAGCATGGCAACGCCGCCAACAATACCTACCGACACGGCGCACAGCGAATCGCGGATAACAGGCGCACCAGGCTTATCGGGATCAATCCACCCTCGTTTTTGACCAAGTGAAACGGCTTTTGCAAGGGCAACCCACGCGCCAGTGATTGCGGCAGTGCGCGTACCACCGTCAGCCTGTAACACGTCGCAATCCAGAACAATCGTGTTTTCTCCAAGAGCACTCATATCCACACATGCTCGAAGTGAACGGCCAATAAGACGCGAGATTTCTTGTGTGCGTCCCGATACTTTTCCCTTCGTCGATTCTCGTTGAGAACGCGTATCAGTTGCACGCGGTAACATGGCATATTCACCCGTTACCCAGCCAAGGCCACTGTCTTTACGCCAGCGGGGAACTCCTGGTGTTAGCGAGGCAACGCACAGCACCCGTGTATTGCCATATTCAATCAAAACATTGCCTTCACCCTGTTCAATCCAGTCAGGGGTAATGGTAATTGGTCGCAGCTCATCTGTGTGGCGCCCATCTTTTCGTATCATTGTCATAAGTTTAGCCTATCGTGAAAAAGGGTATAACGTAGAAGACATGCTTTCACAACTGCTTGATATGCCAATGGCGCGCGGAGGATTGGACCTTTGCACAGCTGAACGAGGCACTGTGAATCTTCTTGACGAACTTCACCATCCTCACGCCTTTGTGTGTGCGGTCACCATGTCGCGAAAAGTGCTGGTAGTGCGTCGGAGTCATTCCAGTAAAGCCAATGCGAGGGCCTTCGCGGGGCAGGGGAGCAGCACTGAGAAAGACAAGGCTACCAACTGTGACGACAGTGCATCTATGCGGGATTGTTGTGGTAGTAACGCTACGAGTATGCAGAGTTGTCAAGACGTTCAACTTTTAAACATGGCTTCATACCTGCATAAACAGCACGTGGAGCAGCTTATAGAACAAGGAAGAGCATACTTTATTGGTGTGTATAAGAACATGCATTGTTGTGCGGTTGTACTTGAGAATGATGACGTTGAACATCTAGTAGGTATCGCAATAGATCAACCAGATCCTGGACATGAATCCACGTGCATGCCACAACAAGACAACAAGAATTCCAACAAGAAAAACTGCGATGATAAAACGTTAGGGGACTGTGTTAACAATCAGATGGTAAGCGCGATACCGAGTGTTTCTTTGAGTGAAACTGGCGCTACTGCGGGAGTATTGAGTAATGAATGGTCGCCACCATTGTGGATGCGACTTCGCTCTTGTGGTGCCACCCTGGTAGACTGGCAGGCGAGCGCTGTGAGCCACGCGCTTGCACTTGCCGTATGGCATCGCACAACCAGATATTGTTGTGTTTGCTCGGGTCTATTGACCATGACAGCAGGTGGATGGGAAACTCTTTGTCGGCAATGTCACCGTATCGAATATCCAAGGCAGGACCCAGCAATTATTGTTGCCGTCACTGATGAAAAAGATCGCCTGTTTTTAGCTCATAATATTTTGTGGGAAAACCCGCGTTCCATGTCAGTTATTGCTGGCTATGTTGAAGCAGGTGAATCGCCTGAGCAAGCAGTGATACGGGAGAGTAAAGAAGAAACCAATTTAGAGCTTTACGATGTTACCTATGTGGGTTCGCAAGCCTGGCCGTTTCCGCGCTCTTTAATGATGGGGTATCGAGCCCGTGCTCATAGCACACAGCTGCAACTTCAGGAAGATGAGTTGTCCTGTGGCGAATTCTTTACTCGCGAACAGTTTATCCAAAGCGTTCGTAATGCCACAATCAACCCAGCTGGGCCAGCAACTTTGGCAGCAGTATTGATTGAAGACTGGCTGGGACAGGCAATTCCCTATCCCCATGATCTGCCGATATGGTAGAAGCTAGCCACCGCCCCGCAGAAGATCCCATGAGGTCGTGACCTGAACAAGGATAATAGCAGGGGGGACGTTCACACGGGCCATCAACACAACGAGGCAGGAGCCATGATGATGACAAAAGATTTCCTCAGTGAGCTTGACGAAAAACAACGTCAGGCAGCTGAACATCTGATTGGTCCGCTGTGTGTGCGTGCCGGAGCTGGAACCGGAAAGACACGAACAATGACCTACCGCATCGCACATGGTGTTCATCAGGGTGTTTACCATCCCTATCAGGTGATGGCTCTTACTTTTACAACAAAAGCTGCTGCCGAGCTTTCTTCACGCCTTCAGACTTTAGGAGTTCGTGGGGTTCGCGCACGAACTTTCCATTCAGCAGCGTTAGGCCAGCTGCGGCATTTTTGGTCCTATGCAATGGGGGGAACACCACCAGAAGTCATGCAGTATAAAGGCTCATTGGTAGCAGCGACTCTTCACAGGTTGGGTATTGCCACCGATAAAGCTACAATACGTGACCTCAGTCAAGAAATTGAGTGGAGCCGAGTGCGGCTTATCACTGCTCAGGACTATCCACAGCAATGTGAACAGTTGCAAAGGACCATTCCAGCTGGTCTTTCACCGCAAACAATGTCAGAGGTTCTTCAGCTGTATCAACAAACAAAACGTGAACGCAATGTGATGGACTTCGAAGATGTTTTAGCTATTACATTGGGCATGCTGATAGAGCATCACGATATTGCACGCAGAGTGCGTGACCAGTACAAGCATTTTGTTGTTGATGAATATCAAGATGTTAGTCCCCTTCAACAAGAACTCTTGGAAGCATGGCTTGGCCCCGATAACCGCAACGTGTGTGTTGTTGGTGATGCTGCGCAAACCATCTATAGTTTTACGGGGGCGACCTCGCGCTACCTTACAGACTTTACCCAGCGTTACCGCGGGGCACGCGTTGTGGAACTGACAACAGACTACCGTTCAACCCCTCAAATTGTTGGTTTAGCCAATTCGTTGATCGCTGGAGCAAAACGTGGCGATGCAGAATTAAAAACAGCGGTAGAACTCACTTCTGCTTGCCCAGATGGTCCAGATGTACATTTTGACTCTTACCGTGATGATAATGAAGAAGCTGTAAAGATAGCTGCCCATGTGAAGAAACTTCATGCACAACACAACATTGCTTATTCACAGATGGCTATACTCTATCGTACAAATGTGCAATCAGGACCTTTTGAACAAGCTTTAGCTGACCAGGCAATTGGTTGCGTAGTGCGCGGGGGTGAACGTTTTTTTCAACGACAAGAGATCCGTCAAGCTCTGACCCTAATTCGTGCAGCCGCTGGTTCCGTAAAAGCAGGGGCCACTCATTCTACACCACGCTATGGGCTAGGCGAACAAGTGATAGATATTGTGTCGTCTTTGGGCTGGTCATCTGCAGCACCGCGCACACAAGGAGCCGTGAGAGAACGGTGGGATAGCCTACAGGCACTTGTTGAGTTAGCGAAACAGCGTGAAGCAGATGGAATGACAATCGTAGATTTTATGAATGAGCTTCAGCATCGTCAAGAATCTCAAGCAGCTCCCGTAGTTGAAGGAGTCACGTTGTCCTCGCTTCACGCAGCGAAAGGACTGGAATGGGAGGTTGTGTTCTTGGCGGGATGCTCGCAGGGGCTTTTGCCAATTAAACAGGCAGAGAGCCCTGCTAGCATTAATGAGGAACGCCGTCTAGCCTATGTCGGTGTGACACGCGCAATGCGTCATCTGTATATCTCTTATGCGAAATCACGTCACGAAGGTGGTGCGCCACGGCGGCAGCTCTCAATGTTCTTTAACCGCCATGCTCCGTCCTCTTACCGTCAAAAAAGCAATGCTCGCTCAGGCACATCGCCCTTATCGAATCGTCAGAAAACAAAAGATTTTTTGAGTAGTGCCGCACCGGATGTTATTGAGATTTTTGAGCGTCTTCGCCAGTGGCGCCTGGCTGTGTCACAAGAGCTAGGGCGCCCCGCATACACGATTGTTACCGATGTGAGTTTGCGTGACATTGCACAGGTTAAACCCAAAAATCTGAAACAACTAGGGATGATTCGAGGTATTGGACAAGCAAAAATTCGTGATTTTGGACGTGATATTTTGGCTTTGGTTCGCAACGAAAACCTTGACACATGTATTTATCGCTCCATTGAACAGGTGCGCAATCAAGAGGAACATGACGATGCATAAGGTATCTTTAGTGGCGCACATGAATAATCTACAGTCAATAAAAGAGGGCGAAGCTACTGGTCAGTAGCGTTCATCTACCATCGTGCATCCGCAGTGCGGGTCAATATCCCAACTGGTGACAATGGGAAAGGGTGTATCGGCTCGTACACGCCATGAAGCATTTTCTAGTGCCGATGAAAGACCAGCAACTGCACTTAATACTTCGCGGGCAGCCAATGCTGCTCCATAAGACCCAAGGATAGATTCCACACCACTATGGTGAGTAATATCGTGGTGGTCAACAGGGATACGGTGATGTTCCATATTCAATTCAACGCAGCGAAGACAGCACGTTGAACCAGGTTTGACAAGGGGGCCGATTGTAATATCGGCTTCTGAAAGAATAATCGGCAGATGCATTCGGTTTTTTGACATGTTGTGTGCTGCCCACAACATGTCACTGCGATAAGGCCGTACAAGGATATCGCAATCAATCGTGTCAAGACGCCGATAAACATAACAATCAGGTGATTGTAGAAGTGAAGCTGCAGCTGATTCACGCAACACTCCAAGCATGGATTCAGGGTATGGATGAATATCCCAGTGGGTAACCGGCTTGCTATCTTGAAGAATAATATGGGTCGCACCAGCGTTGACAAGTTGGCGGGCCAGTAAAAAACCTACCCGGTCTAAGCCAGTGACACGAATATAGGCATTGATACGAGATTGAGTCATTTTTTGATCACCGCGTTGGCGAGCCCACCACACTTCATCACTATTTAACGTTGTTGGGGGATGGGAGGTTGTAAAAGGAAAACCAGAAAGTCTGTCAAGCAATGTCTGACATTGATGATGGCTTAGGCCACTTTGGATACGGAGCTGTTCATAGTCGCGCTGGTGAGTGACACGGGAAAGCAGCTGCACAAACTGTGCTTCTTCTGGCTGCAGATCGTGAAGAAAGAACTGTGAATGGGGTGCAGTACCAAATTGAACACTGCCATTGTGATGGTCAATAACGGGAAAGCCAGGATAAAAGTACAGCATTGGAACCTTTCGCGGTGGTAACGGTAGGTTCACCAATTGTCACCATCGAAAAATATGAAGCACAATACCTGTGGAGTCTCTGTGCCCCTGTGGACTCGCTGTTAGCGGTGTTTGCCGTGACGTACATCATTCAATAAAGCAACAAGAGTTTAGACATTTTTGGTACACAAAAATTGGTTGGAGGGCTAATCTACACTATGCGAATGCGCTGACAATCGGGATAACGGTAGAGGATAGGCGCTATGAAGGCAACACAGAGGCTATCCTAGATTTAGTCGGTGGGGCTAGCTTTCGCATCACCTTCAGAATCCTGATCAGGCTCAAGGCCTTCAGCCCAGCCAAGCGTCCCCTTTAAGAGATTTTCTAGTTCGGCATCAACAGCGGCATCTTCTTGCGACTGTTTTGCACGATTTACTAAGAAGTTATGGGGATCTTCCAGCTCTTTAGGTGTGGGCATCACATCGGGATGGCTCCATAGTTTGTCACGTTCATCAATACCCTTTTCCCGAGTTAACAGCTGCCAAATCACGGCGGCATCCCGGACACGTTTAGGCCGCATTTCAAGGCCAACAAGTGTTTTCAGAAGCTGCTCGGCAGGAGTACCGGAAAAGCGCCTCCGGCGTACCATCTCGCGTAGCTGCATAGCGTGAGGAAGATGTGAAATTGTAGCAGCAGTAGTAACTTCCTCAACCCACCCTTCAACAACAGCAAGGGTAGTCTGCAGTTTTAGCAGTGAAGACTCCTGATCGTGGCTGTGAGTCGTTGAAAAAATATCAATAGAAAAACCCTGTTCAATAGAATCAGGGTCCATACCTGATTGGCGTAAAGTCTCTTCCATTGACATCATAGCCTCGTCCATAGCCTGCGGATCAATCGAAATATGTGACGCATAGTCAGTCACCGCAGTTAAAAGGTGGCTACGCAGCCACGGAACAGTGTTATACAGGCGCGAATAGGCGGCCTCGCGAACAGCAAGATATTGCAGTACCTCAGAATCAGGAATATCAAGTCCTTTGCCAAAATCCTTCACATTCACAGCAACGAGTGCAGCCGTTGACGTATCGGTGAGCGGAAAACCAATATCGGTAGATCCGAAAGTATCTTGAGACAACATTCCCAGTGCCTGACCAATTTGCATAGCAAAAATACCGCCAGACATTTTCTGTAAAAGCTCTTGAGGCTTCATTGGGCCAAAAAGCTGACCAAACTCAGGGATTGTTGCCGACGCTTGAGCATCCGAAAGCCCCATACGCTCCAGCTGTTCACCAAGAGCTTCAGAAATGGCTCTTGTTGCATTTTTAGCCACAGGCTCACAGATTTCTTTCCAAGCGGGAAGCGTATTACGAAGCCACTGTTCACGGGTCCAGGCTTCACGTCCTCCAATATCTGGAGTTAAACCGCACACGGAATCAAGCCACAGGTCGGCCACGGACAGCGCATCACGAATAGCCGAGGCATCGCCAGCCGACACCGCTGGGTCATCCTCAGTGTGTTCACCCTGCTGAGCATGTTTATCAAGCAAAGCTGCCAGCGGATTATCTGACTCAGGTGATATTTCTTCATCGTGTTGCCCACGCATTGTACGCGTCATCTGTGTGAACTCACGATGATGTAGGGCGACATTGAGAGCAATCTGCCAGTTCACAGGTCCGCTAGGTGTTCCCATCAGTGACTGGAATGAAGCCATCATTTGCCCCATTATTCCAGTGGGATCACTCGATATTTTGTGAAACTCCTGCGGCAACGCTGATGGATCAATACCCATTGCCGATAAATGTTTTAGCAACTCATCGGAATTTCCTCCAAACATCTGGAAAAAACCCATCGGATCGGAACCGAACTGTTGAGAATCCTCTTGACGGTTATCACCATTATTATCTGGCTTTTTATCTGGGCCATCAGGCTGAGGAGTGTCAGCAGAAAAATCGTTGTTATGTGAATCGTTGCTCATAGTCTTAGCCTACGACAGATTCCTCTTTTTTCTTACCCACAGCGCCAAGTATTCGCAATAGGCTAAAGAAATTGTGGCGCTGAGGCTGCACAGTTTTTCGCAGTGTCACCAAAGATCGTATAATGTTACCTATTCAATGAAGGGAAGGTTCATGACCAGCATTAACGGTATGGCAGTTATCTTCGAACCCAAGAATCCATCACAAAAGAAACGTCGGCGCACCACAGGCATCATCTTGATCGTGATCAGTGTTGTTGGCCTGTTTATCATGGGGTTTGCCGTACCGATGCCCTATGTGATTGAAACGCCAGGGCCCACCTTTGACGTGATCGGTTCTCAAGATGACGTGAAAGTTATTAACGTAAAAGGCGCGAAAACATATCCCACCAAAGGGGAGCTTCGTATGGTGACAGTGTCACTGCGTGGCGGCCCTGGTATGCATGTTTCAGCCTTTGAAGTACTAGGAGCACTTTTTGATTCTTCAACAGATATTATCCCTGTTGAAAATGTGTTTCCAAAAGATTTAACGCAAAAGGAACGCGAACAGCAAGCCCAGCAGGCAATGGTATCGTCCCAATCAAATGCTGAACTTGCTGCACTGTCCTACCTTGGGATTGACACACCAGCAAAAATGGTGGTTGCGGCAGTACCACAGGGATCACCTTCAGAAAATAAGATAAAAGAGGGCGATGTGATTACTCATTTATCGGATGGGAAAGATAGATCCATCGACATAAAAAATGCGCCCGACATTTTCTCTTTTATGGCGGGCACTCCCGTAAATACCGAACTGGAGGTCACCTATACGCGTGATGGAAAAACACAGAACACCACGGTGACAACAGTGAAGAACCCTCGCCTTCGCGGTGGATCGCTTATGGGGATTTACCTTGATCCTCACGTGACAATGCCCTACGACATTAGTATTGCGCTCAAAGATGTGGGTGGGCCATCAGCAGGAATGATGTTTGCCTTGGGGATTATTGACGAACTTACCCCCGGTGCATTAAACGGCGGCAAAGTGGTAGCTGGAACGGGTGCGATTTCAATTGATGGCCAGGTACAACCAATTTCTGGTGTACCGCAAAAAATGGCGGCAGCCAAGCGTGATGGTGCCCAATATTTTTTGGTTCCTGCAGATAATTGTAAAGACACCATTGGTGCTGTTCCCAAGGGGCTGAGAGTTGTTAAAACCGACACCCTTAAAGATGCCGTTGACTCAGTCGAAAAAATTGGAAAAGGTTCGCTTGACTCCTTGCCATCATGCCCCACACATGACAGGGCGGAGTGACGGGCTTATTTATTGATGGCATGTCAAAGTAACGGGGTAGTGTTGTGCCCTCCTGTAAAAAAGTAGGCTTCCTTCCAAACTGACGTGCACTATCTTCGATACTAGTAATAGTTTGACTACGACAAGACCTGGTCAAGGGGTAAGAGTTCGCATCAGCAGTTCAGGTAGATCGTCAATAAGATCATCACCGGTAATGATGGCGGCGTCTTTATCGTAAGAGCGAGAACGGATAACGCACCATTTTTCGCCAGAACGTAAAACGCCAGCAACTACTCGAATATCGTCACGTTGCGGATGATTCATCAAAAAGTCATCACGTTTTTCGGGATCGTCGGGAGCCTGATCAGAGACTGAAGGTGGCACCACGATACGTTCAATTGACAGGGCAGCACCCACAACATGCTCAGGAAAAACAATGAGGTTAATCAGTTCTTCTATTTCCATATCTTCATGAGAATCCTGAAGTACTGCGGTCATGGCCCCAGGGTTATCAAGCAGTGATTCACGTAATTGGCGGTCTTCACTAGGTGTGTCGTCGCTATCAGGTATAGATTCTAATAGCCACTGATTATTAACCAATGCAAAAAGAGCGGGAGCCTGGTCCCATCCTAGCTGTGCTAGTTCACGTTCAATATTTTCTAAACACAGATGAAATTCGGTGATTGAGTTATTCATAGCCCTTATTTTTCCACGCATGGCGCAAAAAGCAACATTCAACTTTCTTCCCCCTTCAAAACATGTCACCATAGTAGAGACTGAAAACCTCGCAACAGCAAGGAAAGAACGTGAGTAATAAAAGCCCATTTGGCTCCTTTGATTTTGGAGATTTATTTAAAGGTATGAACGAGGGCGGCGCTGGTAATAGTGGCCAAGGTCGTCCGGGTTTCCCAGGGATGTTTGGGGGAGGCGGATCGGATTCTAGCGGCCCAGTTACGTCCGGCCCTCAACCACAGCCCTTCCAAATCCGTAGACCAGGCCCATTAGGGATGACCATTATTATTTTGGTTATCCTTTCATCTTTTGTTCTTGTTTCGGCAAAAGTGTGGACAGAAATACTCTGGTTTTATCAGATTGGTTACGCGCGCGTTCTGTTCACGAAATGGATTGCTATTGCAGTACTTTTTCTTATTGGTTTTGTTGCAGTTGCATTGCTGATCATGATCAATATGCGAATTGCCTACAATAAGCGACCCCCTATTACCGATGTGCCACGTGCGGTTCAGATTTACCGCAATATAGCAAATGACCGTCGCAAACTTCTGGGTTTTGTCATTCCTCTGATTCTTGGTGGTTTTGCTGGGGTCAACCTGTCGGCACGTTGGCGTGATTTTCTCACCATGATTTATGGTGAGTCTTTTGGACGTACAGATGCGCAATTTGGTATTGACATTGGGTTCTTTGTATTCCGTCTTCCCATGATTGATACGATAGTCAACTATGTGATTGGCGGTATGTTCATTGCGACGCTGCTTGCCATGGTTGTGTACTACGTGTACGGCGCTATCCGTATCAGTCCCAAACTTCACTTCACAAAAGCGGCACGTATTCACAGTGGTGTATTGTTTGCCATTTTGTGTGTGCTGGTGGGAGTCCACTATTACCTGAAACGTTTTGTCCTGGTCTATCAGCAAGGAAGGCCAACTGATGGTGCAATGTACACCGATGTCAATGCGGTTTTGCCAGCACAAACAATTCTTGCTGTCATTGCTGGGCTGATAGCGCTGCTCTTTATTTATGCAGCATTTCGCGGCTCGTGGCATGTTCCTGTTGCAGGAATTGCAGTGATGATTGTGTCAGCCTTGGTCATGGGGTCTGCATATCCGATACTTATTCAACGATTCAAAGTAGACCCGAATGAACGTAACCTTGAGGCTACCTATATAGATCGCAATATTAAGGCCACTTTTGATGCTTATGGTCTTGAGGGAATGGAATACCAAACATATAACGCGAAGACGGAAACCGAGTCAGGTCAGTTAAGAGATGACGCAGATTCAACCTCTCAAATTCGTTTAATCGATCCAGAGATCATCTCGCCGACAGTGCGTCAGCTTCAGCAGTCGCGCCCCTACTATACTTTCCCGGAACAATTCGCTGTGGATCGTTACCAAATTGGCGAAGAAAAACGTGACACGGTGATTGCAGTGCGCGAGATTCGCCAAGATGGACTGTCAGCTTCACAGCGCAACTGGGTCAACGATCACACTGTGTATACCCACGGTTTCGGTGTAGTGGCAGCCTTTGGTAATAATGTCACTTCCGATGGTTTGCCAAAATACTGGGAGTCCTCGATTCCTTCAAAGGGAGAACTGGGCGAATATGAACCACGGGTGTATTTCTCGAAGAACTCACCTGAATACTCCATTGTTGGGGCACCCAAGGGAAGCGACCATCAAGAACTTGACTACCCAGATGATGAAGCCGATAACGGACAGGTCAATAACACGTTTACCGGTAACGGCGGACCATCTGTTGGCAACCTGTGGAATAAACTATTATTCGCAATTCGATTCCAGTCACCAGATGTGCTGTTCTCGTCGCAGCTTAACTCTGAATCTCAGATTCTTTTTGACCGAGACCCACAGCTACGTGTATCCAAGGTAGCACCCTATTTGACACTTGATAACCGTACATATCCAGCTGTTGTTGATATGGATGGTGACCCCAAAACACCGAAGCGCCTGGTGTGGGTTGTTGATGCCTATACAACATCAGCTAACTTCCCCTATGCGCAGCATCAAGACATCTCACAGGTTACCGCTGATTCTAGAACGCCCCAATCAGAACAGTTCTTACCGCAGCGCACCGTGAATTATATGCGTAACTCGGTGAAAGCTATTGTTGATGCTTATGACGGTTCAGTAAAACTGTATCAGTGGGATAAAGAAGATCCCGTGTTAAAAACGTGGATGGCAATCTACCCTGACCAAGTACAGCCTTTAGAAGAAATCTCCGGAGATTTGATGGCGCATCTTCGCTATCCAGAAGATCTGTTCAAGGTTCAACGTGAACTGTTAACAAATTATCACGTTACAGAAGCCCGTCAGTTCTACACTGGTGGCGATCAGTGGAAGCTTTCCGAAGATCCAGCAGCGAAAGGACAGGCAGGTGAAGGTGCGAAACTTCAGCCACCCTACTATCTGACCATGAAGATGCCATCACAAGACTCGGCAGAATTTTCTTTAACATCAGTATTTATCCCTGGTGGTGATGCAAAGCGTGCTGCTATGGCAGGATTTATGGCTGTTGATTCTGAAACAGGAAATGAGAAAGGAAAGGTTCGTGATGGCTACGGAAAGATCCGAGTGATTGCTTTGCCTTCATCAACCACGGTGCCCGGCCCAGGTCAGGTACAGAACAACTTTAACTCAAATAGGCAAGTTAACCGAGAATTGAACTTGCAGGATCAGCAGGGATCTTCCGTGTTACGTGGTAACCTGTTGACGCTTCCAGTTGGTGGTGGTCTGCTATATGTACAGCCCGTATATATTCAATCTACTGGTACAACGTCCTATCCGCAATTGCGTTCTGTGCTGGTTGCCTTTGGTGACGATGTTGGCTTTGCCCCTACACTAGAAGAAGCACTTGATCAGGTGTTCCATGGTGACGCGGAGGCAACTACAGCAGACACGAAAGAAAAAGCGAAGGGACGTTCATCTGCGCCTGCTGGCGGTGAAGATGAAGGTAAAGAGCCGGAGGCGCCAGACAAACCGCAGGCACCAGATGAACAAAAGGAAACACAAACACCTTCAGCTGGGGATGGTATGCAACTAGGTTCAGCCCTCAGTGATGCGAAGAAAGCAATGGAAGATGCCGATAAAGCAATGCGTGAAGGTGATTGGGAGGGCTACGGAAAAGCTCAGAAGGCACTTGACTCCGCGCTTGAGCGCGCTTTAAAGGCTCAAGAAAAGAAACAGTAGTTTCACACTTGCCACCTGTGTGGCAAGGCAGCACGTGCCTGTTACGCTTGGTATGGCTGGCCTGGTGTAAAAATCTCGCCTTCCATTCTTCAATCGCAAAGCGTAAGAACCTGAGTGCAGATACCTGCATTCTTTCACGAGTGGTGAGCCTTGAGCAGACCTGTTGATAACGACGTGGTAGAGCTCAAGGCTCATTCGAATTTCGTCTATTGCCTCAATTTCTACCCTTAAGTCAATCAAGATGTAAGACGGTAGTGTGTCTTGTTATTCTTAGTGCCTTCTGCTGCCTTATCAGTGCATCGTGATGGTTATTTTTTTAACATCAGGAAGGTAATAGTGTGAGTGCGTGATATATCTTACCGCCGCGTAATTTGAAGATTGACAGTTATTCTCCTAAAGTTGATAATGCCGACGCGGGGTGGAGCAGTTCGGTAGCTCGCCGGGCTCATAACCCGGAGGTCGTCAGTTCAAATCTGGCCCCCGCTACGAAAATAAGCTGGCGATGACTTTGTCATCGCCAGCTTTTATGTTGATATCTGGATGTTCGGATCTTGGCGGGGTTGCTAGGGGAAGATGTTGTTGAGTAGGTGCCAATTTGGTGTGCCTGCGTAGAGAAGCGCTCGGATACGGTAGTTGTGGAAGTTGGTGAAGCCGTAGCCGATACGTTTGATGAGGTTGCTCATCGTTTCGGTAATTGAGTTCGATAGTCGGGCTTGGTGCTAGGCCAGGATTTGGGATTTCCAGCCTTTGAGGCTCCGGCCTAACTGCCGAATCTCTTGGGGCACAGCACGGTTGAGACAGGTAGTGATGACTTCTTCAAGCATTGCGGCTGCTTTTAGCTGCTAAAAGCGCTTTAGCGTCGATGGTTACCTTGTCGTTGACTGTGAGCCAAGTATAGTCAACTTCACCAGTGATTTCACTGGATGTACCTCCTGTATCTATTTGCTGGGTTTCTCATTTCGCTGTCCTAGTAGTGAGTTTGCACCGTGGTGTAGCAATCCTACGCTCCTGGCTTGTCCAGAAGCCCTGAGACCAAGCACTATTAGAGCAACACCAGCGGTGTTTACGCCATACCAGGTTTATCGTTCGCCCATAATTGGTAAGTCAACATAGCGTCATCCAGGGCGGTCTTTAACCTGCGCTACATTGCCACACTCAAGACACTACACACAGTCAAGCATCTGTTTAATCACGAATTCCTACCCAGTCCTATAACGCCGGTAGGTAAGCACCCGAATGCCCTTCAGGCTAACCAGCTTAGACACAGTCGCGGTAGGTTCAGTAGTGGTGAAGATGGAATCAGCTTTTCTTTTCACACATTAAGCATGAATCATCTTCACCACGTTTAAAAACCACAACACCTCGCCAAAATCCGAACAGCCCCTTTTAGTGTCGTGGATGCAAAATACTTTTGACGATACAAGGTCAGGGACTAGATGAGTATTGAGTATCTGTTATGGACTGACCTTCCAGTATGTTGGTTCATCTTCTTTGGACAATGTGCTTAACTTCCATGATATGGGGATGAGCACTATTGGTTTTCTTAATGGACTTCTGTGTTCACCACCGAAATGAGACATATCGGTAAAACGGGGTATACTATCAATGCACGACAGGGGAGCGCCACTGGGGCGCTGAGAGTGCGGAAGTCCGCAGACCCTCGAACCTGATCTGGATAATGCCAGCGCAGGAAGTCATACTCTCTGAAGTGGCACACTGCCACGCTCACCCCTCCGCTCACACAAGTAGGAGGATTTCTATGATATTCCGTGTGATATCACCAGTTCACCATTCTGGGGCAGCGTCTGAGCATACACATGATGTTCAGTGTGCTCGCCATACATCTGGACAACGCATCAGGCGCGCTGTTGCCGCATTGTCCGTGGCAGCATTAGGAACGCTTGGCCTGGCGGCCTGCAGTGATTCGGGAGGCCAAGCTCAATCAGGCGCAGAATCTAAAGAAGTGACACTGGTGACCCACAACAACTTCAACTTGCCGAAAGAATCTATTGCCGCATTTGAAAAAGAAAGTGGCTTGAAGCTTCATCTTGTTCAGTCTGACTCTGGAGCCGAACTTGTTAACAAGCTGAAACTTCGCAAAGACAACCCTATTGGCGATGCCGTTTATGGATTAGCGACTAACGACATGGGTGCTGTTGCCAAGGAAGGGCTTTTGGCTCCTCTTGATATTTCGCTTCCAGAGGGCGCCAAAACATCAGCTCATCCTGATGAGCCCAATGCTGTGCCCATCGATCGCGGTGATATTTGTGTCAATATTGATACCGAGTATTTTCAGAAAAAAGGGCTGGCAGAACCAAAAACTCTTGACGATCTGACAAAACCTGAATACAAGGGACTGTTTGTTACTATCAATGCTTCCGACGTTACTGGGTTTGGTTTCTTTGCGGCAACAGTTGCTCGCTATGGTGCCGATGGCTGGCAAGACTATTGGAAGAAACTCAAGGCAAATGATGTCCGTATAGTGCCAGGCTGGACTGAGGCCTATCAAGAAGACTTCACTCAGGGGGGCAATGATGGTAAATACCCCATTGTGTTGTCGTATGAAGGCTCCCCTGCCTACACAGTAGATGAAGCCGTCACCAAAACAACTACAAAGGCGTTACCAGATACCTGCTATCAAAATGTTGAATATGCGGGAGTTCTTACCAATGCGAAGAATCCAAAGAATGCACAAAAAGTGATTGAATGGCTTCTTAGTCAAAGTGTTCAGTCACAAATCCCCGACAACATGTATATGTATCCTGTTGATTCCAGCGTTGAACTCCCCAAAGCTTACCAGTTGGCACCACAAAGTAAGGAAGCCAGTATTTTGAAGGGTTCTGATGTGGTAGAAAACCAGGAGAAATGGGTGAAGGAATGGACGGAGCTTGTTGCGAAATAATGCCTGCACTATGATGCAACAATGTGCACCTTCAACTGAACAGATGATAACTGGCGCACCACGATAAGAAAACATTGTTATGACAGTACAAGCAGCCCCTGCATCGAAAAAACTTCTCGTATTTGGTTCACGTGAAGCAGTATTTATCTTTTTAGGTATCTTCTTTGGTGCAGGGGTTCCGCTTGTCTTTTTGGCACTCTTTTTCGCATGGCCCACTGCCACTCTCATCTCAATGGGATTCATTGATAACGGAAGCCTTGACCTGACAACATTTGGTGAAGTGATGACCGCAAAACGAACATGGTCGGTTATCTGGCAAACCCTGTGGATGGCTGCATGTGGCACCATTGGGTCTGTCATCTTTGGGATTCCCGGTGCCTACGTGCTCTACCGTACGGTCTTTCCTGGGCGAACGTTCGCTCGCGCAGTGGTTGCGATCCCTTTTGTGTTGCCAACAGTTGCCGTATCGGTAGGTTTTCGGGCCTTGCTCTCACAGGATGGCCCCCTTGGTTTTCTGGGGTTAGAGGGCTCAATGACTGGCATTGTTGCTGCCATGATTTTTTTCAATATGTCACTGGTGATTCGCTCTGTGGGAAGTGTGTGGGCGCAACTTGACCCTCGTATGGAACAGGCCGCGGCAACATTGGGGGCCTCTCCGCCGAGAGTATTTGCCACGGTAACATTGCCATCCTTGGGGCCAGCTATTGCCTCGGCGGCCTCTGTTGTTTTCTTATACTGTTCAACTGCCTATTCCATTGTTTTAGTGTTAGGTCGTATTGGTACTGCCACATTGGAAACCGAAATCTATATGGAAACATCTCACTACGGCAACCTGAACGTGGCATCGGTACTGTCTATTGTTCAACTTGTCGTTGTAGTCTCTGCACTTTTGATGGCTGACCGGGCGCGTAAACGTGTTCAGTCCACGTTGAAGATGACCACTCACCACCCTGCTCGACGCTTTACGATTCGCGATATTCCGGCTGCTTTTGTTCTTATCGCATCGATGACATGTCTGGTTGTTATTCCTATGGCCGCCGTTGTGGTGCGTTCTTTGCAACGAAAAGGGCAGTGGACTATAGCAAACTATATTGACCTTTTTTCGGCTGATGTATCGCCAACATTGCAGGTTTCGGTAGTGGAGTCCCTGTGGATTTCCATGAAAACAGCGTTGCTATCAGGTCTTATTGCTGCCACTGTTGGTTTATGCGTGGCACTTATGGTGTCGCGTCGGCCACGTAGACGCAGCGCCCGCATCGGCTTGAGTTTTCTTGATGCCGCTTTTATGTTGCCTCTGGGGGTATCGGCAGTAACAGTGGGTTTCGGTTTTCTGGTGACTCTTAGTCAGCCACCGTTAGACCTTTCATCTTGCGCATTATTGATACCTTGCGCCCAAGCTGTGGTAGCCATCCCACTGGTGGTTCGCATTATTTTGCCTGTTCTCCGTGCGATTGATCCACGCCAACGTGAGGTTGCGGCAACTCTTGGAGCCAACCCAGCGCGCGTCTTAGCTACGGTGGAGGGCCCAGTGATGATGCGAAGTGGATTGGTAGCCTTTGGTTTTGCTGTGGCGATCTCGATGGGGGAGTTCGGGGCAACCTCATTTTTAGCCCGGCCATCCACACCAACACTTCCCGTTGTAATTTATCAACTGATTTCGCGCCCCACTGCGGTAGAGCAGGGCTTGGCGATGTCGGGTTCACTCGTGTTGTGCGTAGCAACAGCTCTTATGATGATCGGCCTGGAAAGGCTGAATGGTTCACAGAAAGAAGGTGTGTTTCATGGGTGAGTACAGCATAGATAACGCAAAAACACCGGAAGGTTGCAGCGGCGAAAAAACTAGGGGTGATAACGCACAAGATGTATGCAGCGCTCCACCTGAAAAGTCTGAAATGACAGGAACGCAAATTTTGGAGGACGTCGCCCGTAGCGGCCACAGTGGGTTGGTTGTTGAAGATGCCAGTATCGCCTACGGCACAAAAACAATTATCAACCACGTGTCCATGCATGTCCCTGAGGGCCATATTCTTGCGCTTTTGGGCGCGTCAGGTTCGGGTAAATCAACGCTTCTTCGCGGAATCGTCGGGCTTGAACCTTTACAAACAGGACGAGTGTATTGGAATGACAAGGATGTGACCAATATGCCAGTTTATCAGCGTGGTTTTGGTGTGATGTTTCAAGATGGGCAGTTGTTTGCTCATCGTAATGTGGGTGGCAATGTGGCCTACGGGCTTGTCGGGAAAATGCCGAAGGCACAGCGAGCTCAGCGAGTTGCCCACATGCTAGACCTTGTTGATCTGGCTGGCTACGAAAACCGATCTATTGCCACGCTTTCTGGTGGTCAGGCTCAACGTGTAGCTTTGGCACGAGCCCTTGCCCCAGCACCTCATGTGCTGCTACTTGATGAACCTTTAAGTGCACTGGATAGTGATTTACGGGAACAGCTTGCTGTTGATCTTCGAGAGGTGTTGAAAAAAACGAGAACAACAGCGGTGATGGTTACCCATGACGAAAAGGAAGCCACTATTTTTGCCGACATGCAGCTGCGTGTCCGCAATGGAGTGCTGGTGTAGAACTGCGCCACTTAACGTTCCGTGATGAAGTGGAGCTCCAGCTAATAATTGTGTAGTATTTCACCAACCGCATGTGCATACATGACCGAGCATAGACCCGAGAGCTCTAAGGCAAGGTTGTTTCTACTGATGCTTCCTAAATTTTGCGCCGACAGGTGATAGTACATATTTTTCTGTACATATCTGTGGGTGATGTGGGAGGATCGATGGCATGTTCCACGTCTTGAAGAATCGTTCATATCGCCGTTTATATCTAGCCCAAATTGTTGCATTACTGGGAACAGGGTTAGCAACGCTCGCTTTGGGTCTGTTGGCATATACTATTGCTGAAGAACATGCGGGGCGTGTATTAGGTACAGCTTTGGCCATTAAGATGGTGGCCTATGTTTTTCTTGGCCCCATAGCGAATGCAGTAGTGACATATCTTCCACGAAAATTCGTTTTGGTGAGCTCAGACCTTGTGCGAATGATGGTTGCTGCATTTTTACCGTTTGTTACTGACATATGGCAGATATATCTGTTGATCTTTGTTTTACAGGCAGCGTCGGCCACATTTACGCCAACTTTCCAGTCGCTTATTCCTGAAGTTTTGCCTGATGAAGATGATTATACGATGGCATTATCGCTTTCACGTTTGGCATACGATCTGGAGGCAGTTGTTTCACCAGTACTTGCCAGTGTGCTGCTGCTCGCTCTTCCATCATCAACACTATTTTTTGGAACAGCCTTTGGCTTTGCATCTTCAGCGCTCCTTGTACTTTCCTGTGGCTATGCAGCGTCCACACCACAGCGCAGTGACCAGTCACCTGACTTTTTCCAACGTATTGCGCGCGGAATTCTGCTGGTCTTTCGCACTCCACATCTGCGCCCCATTGTTGCGTTAAATATGGCGGTGGCCTCAGTGGGTGCCTTTGTGATTGTGCAAACTGTGGTAATTGTACAATTACTGTGGCATATGCCTGAATATGTTGTTGCAATTGTTTTAGGGATGAACGGGGCAGGATCTATGGCATCGGCGCTGCTTCTTCCATCACTTTTGAAAAGAGTCAGTGAGCGAACAGTGATGCTAGGTGGTGGTCTTGCCCTGGTTGGTACCGCAATTGCAATTGTTCCAGTGTTGAGCCTTGCCCCTAGGGGCGTTGCTATCATAATAACGATGGTGCAATGGGTTGTTATTGGCGGTGCATGGTCATGTGTTGAAACCCCTGTAGGGCGACGTATCCGCCGATATGTGGACACCTGTGACTTGTCATCGGTATTTGCTGCACAGTTTTCACTTCAACATGCTTGCTGGCTTCTTTCCTATCCGTTAGCAGGGTGGCTGGGAGCCTATTGGCTCATTCCATCTGCCGGTGTTCTTGCATGTATAAGTGCTGTTTCTGTATGTGTGGCTTACTTTTTGTGGCCGCTGGCTCTTGACCAAAAATTCGTTGTCTCTTTCGACAAGAAACCAAGGGAAAATTCATAACTTACCTATAGGAAGCGGGTAAAAAATTCACGCGCGTTTCAATATTATGTCAAAATTTAGTAAAATGATGAGTGGTTTCACATGCGGGCTGTGCCACTGATTTTCGCGGCCCTTGGAAAAACTCATGTGGACATGAAAGGTAACAATGCCGAAATGACCTTGTCATGCTGGTATCAACCAGTGTTTTGTCGTGCAAGAAAATGTAGAAACAGACTTTGGGTAAGAAGCGATGATACAAAAGAAAAACATAGAAAACACATGTTCCCCCGACACTCCAACCACACATACAATAAACACTAACGCAACGTCTTCCGATAGTAAGGGCGAGAACTTATGCAGCGCCACACAGGCTACAGCTGTTCAAAAATCCACCACAAAACCACCCTCTACCAACGCTGTATCCACCTTAGCTACGTCTCCCCACCGAGTTGATGCTGTGAAGAAGCATCGTTTTGAACGCTATCGTAGAGCGGTGAAGGGGACAGTCGATCATCTGCCTGTTCCGCAAGCATTTCAATCTTTTGAAACCAATTATCCTCATGGTATTCACCCCGGTCTTGTTCCTGGTATCGGTATTGAGGAACAAAAGGTTACCTATCGGCTTGACGTGGTGGGCCTAGTAGTGACTGGTTCACTAATTGTGGCCTTTATAGCTTGGGGGATTATTTCAACCCAAAGTCTGACATCAACAGCTGATGCACTTCTTGCCTGGGTGATTACAAATCTTGGCTGGTTTTTTAGTGTTCTTGCCGCCGTTGTTTTATTAGCGATGCTGTGGATTGCTGTTTCGCGTTATGGAAATATTCCATTGGGCCGTGATGACGAAGAACCAGAATACTCATTTGGTTCATGGGTAGCTATGATGTTTGCTGCTGGGATGGGGATTGGCTTGCTGTTTTTTGGAGCCTATGAGCCAATGACCTATTTTTTGAATCCGCCGCCGGGTAGCCAGGTTGAGCCGGGAACCTATGGTGCGCTTAATGCTGCGATGGCTCAAACTCTGCTCCACTGGGGTCTCAATGCCTGGGCGATATACGCACTTGTCGGTGTGTCCGTAGCCTATGGAGCCTATCGGCGTGGACGTGCACCACTTATGTCACGTATATTTATTCCGCTTCTTGGACATAAAATGGCAGAGGGTGGGCCGGGCCGCATTATCGATATGCTGGCTATTGCCACCACAGTATTTGGTACGGCGGCTTCTTTAGGTATCGGCGCTGTTCAAATTGTTCATGGCATCGAAATTGTTGGCGGTTTTGGCAGACTAGGTAACTCGGTGTTAATTATTATTATCTGTGTTTTGACGGCAGCATTTATTGCATCAGCTGTTTCTGGGGTATCACGAGGTATCAAATATCTGTCCAATATCAATATGGTGATGGCTATAGCTCTTGCTATTTTTATCTTCTTTGCGGGCCCCACAATTTTTCTTCTTGATCTTATTCCCACTTCGGCGATGAACTATCTGTATCAGATGCCCAACTTGTTGTCACGCTCACCTGCGTGGGGGCCTGATACCGGCGAATTTGTTGCTGGCTGGACGGTGTTTTACTGGGCTTGGTGGGTGTCATGGTCACCGTTTGTGGGCATGTTTATTGCTAGAATTTCACGAGGGCGGACAATCCGACAATTCATTTTTGTTGTACTATTTATTCCCACGACGGTGTGCATGCTGTCTTTCATTATTTATGGTGGAACCGCAATGGATCTGTATCTGACAAAAGATATTGATGTGTTCACTGGGGCTGATGCCGAGTACGTGCTGTTTAATGTTCTTAACGAGTTGCCTGCTACTGCTGTGACATCGACCGTTGCCATGATATGTTTAGGTATTTTCTTTGTGACATCAGCTGACTCTGCTTCCGTAGTAATGGGAAGTCTATCTCAGCAGGGAAAACCCACACCTAACAGACTTGTTGTGGCTTTTTGGGGGCTATGTTTGGCGGGTATCGCTATTGTTGGGCTGTTGGCAGGCGGTAACCATGCGTTGAAAGGTCTTCAGAATCTTATTATTGTCACCGCTGTTCCTTTTGCTATTATTGTGGCATTTATGCTGGTGGCCCTGTGGAGGGATTTATCGCGCGATCCCTACACCATTCGCAACCAGTTTGCCCGAAAGGCCCTTGCCAAAGCAGTGCGTGGTGGCCTTGCGCAATATGGAGATGATTTTAAGATAGTGGTTGTTCCTACCCCACAGGGCGAAGGTGTGGGTGCTGATTTTGATTCCACCGCGCCTGAACTTACCCAGTGGTATCAGCGCACTGACGAAGAAGGTAACCCCGTTGGATTTGATTACGAGATTAACCGTTATCTAGATGAGCACGGAAATCCGATGCCTCATACAGATGAAGATGGTAATCCTCTTGAGCATGACGAAGTAGTTGCTGAATATCTATCTGCTGATTGCGTTCGTGATGCAGCACACAGTGTTGGTAGTGGAGGCCACGGTGATAGGGATGGCACTGTAGATATGCAGGCTTCTGACGTTAAAACAGGTAAACAATCCGATGGAAAGCAGTTGCTAAGCAATGAAACCAATGCTGAAGTACCGGGGCGGAAAAACACGTGAAATACCGCGAATAACACGCTATATTCCCAATAACTATGAACGCTATATTGAACCATTTTTTGGTGGTGGGGCGCTTTATTTTCATCTGGAACCTCACGATGCTCTTATCAATGACCTGAATGAACCGTTAATGGAGTTTTATCGCTCAGTTGCCGGTGATTTTCCACGGCTTCGACGTGAACTTGATGAACTTGGTGCTATCTACCAGCGTAATTATGACGAGTATATGCGGAGGAAAAAGGCAGATCCACATCGACGGATACATGATGATAATGAAGATTTGTACTACCGGCTGCGATTACAATTTAACGGTTGCCAGCCATCACCTTTCAGTAATGCAACGCTGTATTATTTCATCAATAAAACAGCATATTCAGGGATGATTCGCTATAACAAAGCTGGTCATTACAATGTGCCTTACGGGCGGTACAAGCATTTTAATACTGCGATTGTCAGCCAGGCGCATTCGCAGCTGCTTCAACGTGCCAGTATTTTTTCCGGTGACTATCAACAGGTTTTTCGACAGGCGGGCCCCAATGACTTTATGTTTTTGGATCCCCCATATGATTCACCTTTTTCTGATTACGGCAATAAGCAGGCTCGCAACGGTTTTTCTGCTGATGAGCACCAAAGGCTTGCTCGGGCCTTTCGTTCCTTGCCATGTAAGGCGCTGATGGTCATGGGAAAAACGAATTTTATGAGTGAACTCTATGCAGACTATGTGATTGACGAATATGACAAATCATATGCCGTCAATATTCGCAATCGTTTTAAAGCGCAAAGCACCCATCTTGTTATTGCGAATTACCAGGTATAATCACAGCGCTAGAACGTGGTGGAATTACCAGGTGACCGCTACATTGTGTTGATGAAATAAGATCGTGGCCCACTACACCCAAGATTTCTTGAGCGCTATCACTGTGATTCAGATAGAAACGGGCATCGTCTCGTTCTATCAGCTCAACGCCACGTGGCAGATGAGCTGAAGCGGTGTAACACCCCGCATAGGTGCAGGCTAATTTGGCGATAATGGCTCGCAAAACAGGCTGAGGATCGGTAGCACAGTACCATAGTGCGCCCTTGCGAATGCGGCGTCGAGTCAGCGCAGGAGAGCCAGCTATATCGGTTGTTGGTCCCGTGGCGGCAAATACGGCTAATATATGAACATCATCTGCGTCAATGCTGACAACTTCGGCCCAATGGTTTCCCTGTAAAGCGGGAAGCTGCTCACATTGCAAGGCCTGGCGTGCGGCGCGCGCCAATGGAGAGTTGGAGTCGGTGACAAGCTCCGTTTTTTCGTGAAAGGAGGGTGTAGCCACAGCTGAGGAGATCCGATCCACCAGTGGGTGCGTTGTTTCATCTCCCAGCCATGGTTCATCAAGATGTGGTGTGGCAGCCCAATGTTCAACAACTCGTACTCCTAAGGCATCTTTCAAAGGTCCTGTATAGCCATCCAGATAAGCCTGGCAATTGCGGTTGGCAATTCCTGCTGGTGCGCTCACAATTACTTCAGCACCCCTACGGGCCGCCTGTTCAAGGCGTTCACAACACTGGCTATCAAGCAGCGCTAGTTGAGGTGCAATAACGACTCGGTAGGTGTCGAGGTTATCGCTGCTGCGAACGAAATCAACACCATAACCGGCTTCAAAAAATGTTTTGTACCAGCGTTTCACTGCTTGACTATGATCCCATTGACTAGGTCCAATAAGTGCTTCAGCTGCCCATATGTTATCCCAGTCAAGAATGATAGCAATGGGGGATGGGCGAAGTTGTGGATGGGCAAGAGAGCTCAAGTTTTGTAAGGTGCGGCCAAGTTCGCAGGAATCTTTCCATGATGACGCTGACATGTCGTGTGGAACCATCCCTGAATGGAAGGTTTCAGCGCCGCCTTGTGATTGACGCCATTGGAACTGGAGGATTCCACGTGCGCCACGGGCAACTCTTGACAGTGACCACAACGCAAATTGTCCAGGGCGTTTAGGGGAGTTGTAGGTGCGCCATTGAACGGCTTTTGTAACCTGTTCCATAAGCAGCCAAGGCTTCTTTCCAGCAAGGCTTCGCTGTAGGTCCGCCGATAATGCAGCTCGCATGCCAGAATGAGCATCAGCAGGGTCAGGGTAGGAATCTTCAGAAAGAACATCAAGGTGTGGGGCCCATGACCAGTAGTTAATCCAGGGGAAAAGTTCCATAAAATTTGTTGTCACAGGAACAGTAGGAGTGTGCGTGCGCAAGATGCGTTTCTCGTGAAGATAACATTCGAGAAGCGCGTCGGAACAAAAACGCCGCCAGTCCATAAGCTGTGCGGGGTTGACAAAAGTGGGTTGGTGAGCGGGAGCTGTAATCTGGGAAAAATCATTGTAGCGCTGCGACCAAAAATCGGTTGTCCACGCATTATTGAGATTGTCAATGGTTGTATAGCGTGAGCGAAGCCAGGCCTGGAAAGCGGCAATTGATTCTTCATCAAATGATTCCCATACGTGGCATCCATATTCGTTACTGACATGCCATAAACAAAGTGCAGGGTGGTCTTTAACGGCTCTAGCCAGGTGAGTTACCAGTTGGGCGGTGCGCTTACGGAAGGTTTGTGAAGATGGTGAATATTGTTGCCTGGAACCAAATGACATCTGTTGTCCATGTTTATCAACTGGCAGGGTATCGGGGAACAGGGTTGCCATCCATGCGGGAGGTGATGCTGTAGCCGTCGCCAAATCAACACGAATTGAATGTTCGTGGAGTATATCCATAGTCTCGATGAGTTCTTTAAAACTGTAGTGGTCTGGTTTCGGTTCTAGGCGATCCCAGGAAAAAATGCCAAGAGAAACAAGACTTACACCAGCTTGAGCCATGAGTTCAATGTCTTTGCGCTGGGTATGAGGTGACCACTGTTCCGGGTTGTAATCTGCTCCGTATTCAATGCGATTGTGATAAAAAGGAACAATATCAGACATAATGATTAGTCTAATCATTAAGTGAAAGAGAATCGAATCGGTATGGGTGGTTCATGGGGGTGCCTGACTTTTTAGCTCCTGCTGTTAGTCAGACCCGCGTGACGTGAGTAGTAGAGGCAAGAACCAAAATAATGAATGGATACTCACACAATCTTTTTGCATCCCGCTAGTTAAATGATAAAACTTTCATTGCGCCATGTCAAGCGTGTGCTGTATATTATAAATAACTCATTCAAAAACGGGGGTGGGAGGGGGGTTTTATGGAAGGGAATGCTAGTTGACATTTCCTGTTGAGCTGTCGGCAACTTAACAGCGAAGCCGATGTTTTGCGCGTAGACTGAAAGAAGATAATCAAGAAAGGAATGATAATGACAGATAATGACCCCCAATGCCCAGTTCCTGGGGCTCATGATGTTCATGAGACTATGATCGATTTTCCCATCGTATGGACAGCAGGCTTTTTTGGCGCAACAACAACGCTTTTTTATTCGCTACCAGATTATCTTCGCTGCCCAGTTGCGCGTTTTGTGGCAAAAACCGGCATTCTTGCCTCGCAAATGGCATGGATGTTCCATAAGGAGCAGCGTGTAGTGCCCCGTGTGGCTGACCTGAAAAATCACGGGAAGTTGTTTCCTTTGTGTCCAGTTCGACACGATGATCCATTCGGTATTGATGAGCTTGAGGCTCAAGCTGATGCTATAGCTGCCACGACACCATCGCGTGTAAGTGCCCCTATTGTTATTGGCCCATTTCGTATTCCACGTGTCTGTGTGACTCATACTGGTTATGTGGCTGCCGGGGTGGCAGGTATTGCGGCAGTTGGTGCCACTGTGGAACATCTTATTTTCCGGCGCGCTGAAAAGCGGTGCGATCGGGGAGTGGTTATGGCGCATACTCGACAGGCTGTTGTTTTAGGTGCGGTGGTTGCAGCGTGTGTGGCTGTGCTTGAACGTCTTGTTGTAAAAAGTGATCGTTGATTTTTACCACTTACTCCTCCGGCCGTACGTCAATGTTGTCAGCAGTGGCGTACGGCCAGATTTGTGTATTTATTGCAGTAATGTCAGGTAGTGCGACTTTTGTCCTAGTGGCTGCTAGGTGATCGTGACCGACGATAAAAATCCTGTAACAAGTCTTGGTGAAACTCTTGACCGAATAATCGTTTCCTAATAGTTTAGGAACTAAACAAAAGGTTTTTCGCAAAGGAGCAACGCTCATTTTGTCGAAGACGACAACACTCATATCAGCGAAATGTCACACACAAGGCCACATATTTGATGATGAATCGGCTTACAGTACATGGCGAAAGGCTCGATATGTTAAGGCCAGTAACTCATCGGCCCATATGTGAAAAATGAGGAGTAGTAGGCATGCTTGACAAATACTTTGACTTTGACACAATAACACCACGGCGGAATACGTGGTCAGCAAAATGGGATCTTTTAGCGGCACCACTTGGTGATCAAGCCGTTTCTTTGTCGGTAGCGGATATGGAATATATGACCTCACCCGCAATACGGCAGGCAATGAAAAAAGCTGCCGAACACGGTATTTACGGATACACCGAAGTTTTTGATGATTTTTCCGCTGCCTGTTCAGGCTGGCTTGAACGCCGACACGGCTGGTCGGTTGAAAGCCAAGATATTATCTTCTTTCCCAGAGTGATTGAGTTTATTGCCTGCTATGTCAACTTTATTGCGCCACAGTGCAAGGTCGTTACCATGGCGCCACGATATAGCCCCATTATGGAAGTCATTGAACGTGCAGGCTGTGCGATCACAGAGGTTGACCTACTGCAAGATGAGCAGGGTTACACTATTGACTTTTCCGCGCTCGAAAAAGAATTTGTTCATGCTGACCTGTTTTTATGGTGTTCGCCGCATAATCCAACAGGTAGAGTGTGGACGAAAGAAGAATCAATAGCCATTCTTGACCTTGCCAGACGTTACAAAGTAACAGTTATTAGTGATGATGTTCATGCAGATTTTGTGCGTACTCACGCAGCTCATCCCTATATTCCACTTCCCGTCCTCGGAAAAGATCTTTATGAAAAAGGCCATCTGATTGTATGTGTCTCGCCGGGGAAGACGTTTAATACGGCAGGGCTTGAAGTTGCCGCAATATGCTGTGGAAACAAAGAACTTGGCAAGACTATTGTCAGTGCCAAACGTCGTGCCGGTTTACACAATCCGCACTATTTTGCCATACCAACAGCGATTGCGGCGTGGAATGATTCTGATGAATGGGTTGATGCGCTGCTTTGCCAGATTGATGAACGCATCGATCAGGCATGTCATGAACTGCAAACACACTGCCACAACTGGAAAGTCTATCGGCCCGAAGGGACATACCTTTTGTGGATTGAAACGCCGTACATGAGCCAAAGTGACCTTGAAGCAATGGTTGCTAAGACACAGGTCGCATTGAGTCTGGGAGAGGACTTTGGTGCGGGATACGAGAGATTTTTCCGGCTCAATGTTGCCGTACCTCACAAGATGCTTACAGAAGGACTACAGCGTCTTGTCTCATATTACAAAGAAAATGAAACACTGAAAGGGAACAAGGATAATGTCAACTAATGAAGATGTGGAGTTTCAAGAAAAACTCACGCCCGCACAGCAATTCTATGCCGACGAAGAAGCGGCACAAGAAGAAAACAAGAGCAAAGAAAAACGTGAACCCAGTCTCTTCCTGGCTCTGCTCCCCGTTATTTCACTGGTGTTCTTCTTGGGTGGCGGCTATATTGTTTGGGGCCTTCCGGTAGAGCCGCTGCTGATATTAGCCGCAGTCATCGCTGGTTTCGTTGCCATCTACCTGGGATATTCCTGGCAAGACATTATTGACTCCGTGGCCGCTAAAATTGCAAAAACAATGCCTGCGATTCTTATTCTTATCACCGTGGGGTTACTCATCGGTACCTGGATGGCAGGCGGAACAATCCCGATGCTCATTTATTATGGTCTGCTGCTGATCGACCCGCGCTTCCTGGCAGTAATCGCCCTGGTGGTTACTGCAATCGTGTCGCTATGTACAGGAACATCATGGGGATCAGCAGGCACTATTGGCGTTGCCTTTATGGGGGTTGCCCTTGGAATGGGAGCCAATCCTGCGGTGGTTGCCGGAGCCGTTGTTGCAGGAGCCTATTTCGGCGACAAACTCTCGCCACTGTCCGATACTACCAATATTGCCTCATTGGCAGTTGGCGTGAACCTCTTTGTACATATCCGTCACCTTTTGTGGACAACGCTCCCGGCTTTCTTAGTATCGGCAACGGTGTATCTCATCTATGGTTTCACTATCAAACAAGAGGGCGAAGTTCCCCAACGTGTCACCGATATTCTTACCACCCTTGATACTGCTTTCCAATTGCATGGATGGTATGTGGTAATGCTGCTTCTTCCAGTGATTATTGTGCTGGGTGGCTCAATGATGAAGCTACCGACTATCCCTGTGATGTTGCTGTCTGGTTTTGTTGCCGCATTTAATGCCATTGCACTGCAAAAAATTGCGTTCATCGATACCGTTAATGCAGCCGTCAATGGGTTTAATACAGAGATGGTGACATCTTCGGCATTTGATCACGAAAACATTATTGAAGATGTGACAAAGCTGCTGGATCGCGGTGGAATGAACTCGATGATGGGCACACTGCTGATTTGTTTTTGTGCCATCACTTTTGCCGGTGTTATCTCGGTGACACCATCACTCAATATTTTGATTGAGCACTTGCTGCGCATTGTAAAATCAACATTTGGCCTTATTGTAGCCACAATCATTACCGGGGTGTCGACAATCGGTATTACCTCTAACGGTCAGGTTTCACTGCTCATTCCCGGCGAGATGCTACGCGAAGCATATATCAGGCGTGGTCTGCATCCAAAGAACCTGTCGCGAACCATTGAAGATTCCGTGACGGTTATTGAACCGATTTTGCCGTGGACTGCAGCCGGAGCCTATATGGCAGGCACACTTGGTGTGGCAACAATTGAGTATCTGCCCTGGGCGGTATCAAACTGGATTGCCATCGGTTTTGCTTTGCTGTGGGGCTTGACTGGTATCGGCATTGAAAAACTACCCGCAACAAAGGAAGAAAAATATGAATAAAAGCGGGTAGTTGATCTCTTCGGAAGAAAATGAAACGGCGGGTGTGCCGGGATGGTCATGAGAGGGCTATCCCGGCACACTTTATTCTTGACTGACTGTTGACGAAGCAGCTTTTTAAGGGGTGATATCAAAAGGAAAAACATGCCCTGAATGCTTTGTCACAATAAAAGGCACTATAAATGGAGGACTACAACGAAGCCAGTATTGATTCCAATGAGTCTTCCAGTGTATTGGCCAGCCTTGTCAGGTGTGCTATGGCTTCCTGGCGTAGGCAGGTAACAGGAGTGGTATCGACATGGCGAACTGTATGCAGGTAGCATTTGAGCTTCGGTTCCGTTCCGGAAGGGCGAATAATGATACGGTCGCCAACCGACGTATGCATTTCGATGGCATTACTTGGGGGAAAGTCGCCATATCCATCACGATAGTCGATACGATGGGTAATTGCATGATCGCCTAGATAGCTGATCCCATTGGCATCGCGCAGCTTTGCCATCAGTGCGTCAATGTGACTTGTCTGTGAAAAACGCAGGGTCAACGGTTGGGACTCATAGACACCACAGTGGATAGCTAACTCGTCAAGAAGATCCCACAGCGTTTTTCCTTCACCCTTTAGTAGGCACGCAACATCGGCAATCATTGCCGCAGCACTCATACCATCTTTATCGGCCACTGCATACGGGTCACAGCAGTATCCAAGTGCTTCCTCATAGCCATAAATCATTGCCGTAACACGCGAAATCCACTTAAATCCCGTCAGTGTAACAGCGCTGCGAAGTCCGCTGCGTCGAGCTATCTCGTCAATAAAAGAGGACGAAACAAACGATCTGACAACAGTGGGATTATCTTCTTGAGAAGCGTTACCTAGGTGATGTGGTGTCATCCGTTGTCGAGAAGAACACAGCCAGCGAGTAATCGCATAGAAACCAAGAATGGCACCGCATTGGTCACCTGAAAGCTGACGCATCACGCCCCCATGCCCTCTGGCCCCTACACAGCAGCGATCAGCGTCGGGATCATTGGCGATCACGATATCTGCATTTACCCTATCTGCCAGATTAAAAGCAAGGTCAAGGGCACCTTGTTCTTCAGGATTTGGGAAGTTGACAGTTGGAAAATCCGGGTCAGGTTCACGTTGGGAATCAACGCAATGAATATCATGAAAACCGCATCTATCAAGCACTTCTAACGCGGTATCTGCCCCCACTCCATGAAGGGGTGTATAAACAATACGAAGCTTAGCCCGCGTGCCTTCACACGGTGCTGCTACGCAATGGGTTGTGTGTGTCAACGACTGGGGGAAAGTGGCAGCGTCCCTAGTGGACGCATCTTTATGGAGATTTTCTAAGGCCGTTGCTATGTCTGCGTATGACAGGCTGGGGGTGGAAAGAACATCAACGATGCGCTGTTGATAAGAAGCTACAACGGAATCATCAATACAGTGCCAACCAGATGGGGCCACCGCAATACGGTCTGCGTGACCAGCATTTTCCATCTGTTGATGAATAATGCTATCCCAGGGCGGAATAATCTGGCGACCACTACCACCTCGGCACCAGGAACCAAAATAAACCTTATACCCATTGTCATTGGCAGGGTTGTGCGACGCTGTTATCACGATAGCCGCATCAGCCTTCATGTGTCGCAGGGCAAAAGCCGCCACGGGAGTAGGGCAGGGCTTATCAAATAGCAGGGCAGTTCCCCCAGATGCAGTAATTACCCCGGCTGCTGTGTGAGCAAAGTCGCGGGAGCGATGACGTGCATCATAGGCAATAATTACGCGATAGGATGCTTGGTTATGCCGGGGTGATGTATTGCTATCAATAGTCGAACCGGGCAGATTATCGACATTGTTTGGAGCCCAATCACCGTGCTCTACTCCGCGTGCTAGTACACGCGATAGCGCCCATGTAGCACGTATAACAACGGCTGTATTCATTCCATAAGGTCCCGGTTGCATGGTGGCCCGCAGTCCAGCGGTACCAAAGGTAAGACCAGGTTTCATGCATTGGGTTAGATCCTCTAACGCCGTTGCGGAGCCTTGGCGTGCTCGATCGATAAGGGCAAGAAGTTCCTTTTGGTCTTTTGGATCGGGATCGTGTTGCGCCCATTCAAGGGCTTGATGAAAGAGGACGTTATTCATGGCAGTTCTGCTTCCGGTAGGTCACTATTATGCAATGCCGCTGTTAAAGCAAGCCGAAGGGCATCTTGAAAACGAGATTCACGCTGTTCGGGTGTCATATTGGGGCCGTCTTGAAGTACCGTGTCAGATACGGTGAGTACCGCAAGCGCATCACGCTGATATTCAGCCGCAACGCCGTAAAGAGCTGCGGCCTCCATTTCGACGGCCAAGGTGCCATAGTTTTGTAAGCGTTCAAGGAGTCCTTCGGGCTTGAAATAAAAGTGATCTTCTGAAAGCACCGTTCCTATATGGACTGTAGTGTTGTCGGCTCTGTTTGACGCGGCATGTGCGGCAGCATGAAGAAGCTGCCATGAAGCAACTGCACTAAAGTGAACGTGGGGAATACGCTGAGAGTTCATGGCAGATGTTGTGTGAGCCCCCATGGCAATGACGGTATCACCGATGTTAACATCAGGATGAATACCGCCGCACGTTCCCACACGGATAATGCGTTGAACGTCAAAGACCTCAAAGAGTTCGGTGGCATAGATTGTTGCAGAGGGCATGCCCATCCCCGAACCCATCACTGATAGCGGGATACCCCGGTAGGTGCCAGTATAGGCCTCCATTGAACGTACATCGCTGATCAAACGGGCATCGGGCATCAGCTGTTGAGCGATTTTGCGTGCACGACGCGGATCACCGGGAAATAACACAGCGGGTGCAAAATCACCGGGTGATGCACTGATATGAGGTGTCGTCATAGTGTGTGCCTCCAAAAAAATAATCTAGGATGTTACGCGGTCAATAATAAGTGGTAAAGAATAGGATGGCGAAGCGTCTGTCTTTGTGTGAGGTAGGGGAGTATTCGGTGACTCCTTGGCGATTTGCCAGCTATTTGCCAGTTCGTAGCGGGCGGCGTCAAACCCTGACTCGCTGCTGCTCAAAAGTGTAAAAAGTGGCTGTCCCTTTGTGACATTATCGCCGGGGCGAGCGTGGACAATAACGCCTGCACAGGGATCAACGCTATCTTCTTTACGAGTGCGCCCAGCACCCAAACGCCACGCCGCTAAACCAACCCTCAAAGCATCAACCTGGCTGACCGTACCGTGTGAATTCGCATACATCGTATCGGAGTGCCTGGCATGCGGCAAGGGGGCAAAGGGGTTACCTCCTTGAGCTTGAACCATCTTTACCCAGGTATCGTAGGCTTTTCCATTTCGCAAATTCTTTCCGGGATCATCAATGTCAATACCGGCTAAGCTCAGCATTTCTGCGGCAAGAGCACAGGTAAGTTCTACAACATCGTCGGGGCCTGCGCCCTGAAGAACTTCGATAGATTCACCGACCTCCACCGCATTGCCTACGGCGTTGCCCAAAGGAGACGACATATCGGTAATGAGCGCCGAAACTTTCAGGCCGGCATCGTTTCCCAACTGAACCATGGTGCGTGCCAGGGATGTTGCATCTTCACGCTTGGTCATAAATGCACCGCTTCCACATTTGACATCTAAAACCAGTGCATCGGTTCCTTCAGCAATCTTTTTTGACATGATTGACGAAGCTATCAGGGGAATCGAATCAACTGTGCAGGTAATATCGCGCAGTGCATAGAGTTTTTTATCTGCGGGAGCTACATCAGTGCTTGGTGCAGCTATGTAGCAGCCAGGATCGTGCAAAAGCTCGCCCATCTGCTTGGAGTCAAGGTGACAATTCCACCCGGGAATCGACTCTAGCTTGTCCAGTGTGCCACCTGTATGTCCAAGCCCGCGTCCCGATAATTGGGGAACAGCGGCCCCAAAACTTGCCACGAGGGGTGCAAGTGGCAGTGAAATCTTGTCGCCAACGCCTCCAGTTGAATGTTTGTCAACGGTGGGACGCGATACCTTGCCAAGGTTCATCGTCTTACCGGAGGCCACCATAGCGCTCGTCCATGCGTGGACTTCACTGTCATTCATTCCAGTAAAAAAGATAGCCATGAGTAGGGCCGACATTTGCTCATCAGCAACCTGGCCTTTGATATAGGCGCTGATAATCCACGAAATCTCCGTATCGTTTAAGGTGCCTCCATCCCGTTTGCGACGGATAATATCAATTGCTGTTAAAGCCAATGTCATCCTCTTTTCCCATGTGTCTTCCCGTGGCGTACAAAGACACGCACTTAGAGTTGTTGAATGCTTGTCTTTCGTTTGCTGCTGGCTCGTTGAGGTGAAAAATGCGAGATTTCGAAATGGCCCGGCAGTAGTTCACGAAGTGTTCGTGCCTTGTGGGGCATGGCAATGAGTGTATCGCTATTGCCGTGTTCGGCAATTAGTTGGCGGCACCTTCCGCACGGCGGCACAATATTTCCGTGGGTATCAAGGCAACAAACTTTCGATAGCGTTCCACCTCCCGATGCAATAAGCGCACTTATCATGGAACACTCCGCGCACAAAGTCAGTCCGTAGCTGGCATTTTCAACATTTGAACCGGTGACAACCCGGTTATCTTCCGTCAGTGATGCGCACCCAACATAAAACCCCGAATAGGGAGCGTAGGCACGCCCAGCCGCAACACGGGCGGCTTCGTAGAGGCTTTCCCAGCGTAAAGTCTTTTGTGTTTTAGTCATCAAAGTCCTCCAAAACAGTTGCAGATGATGAAAGTCCAAGTCGTGTTGCCCCCGCAGCTATCATTGCTTTAGCAGTGGCACCGTCACGGATTCCGCCCGAGGCCTTCACTCCAAGCCTTCCATCAACAGTATGAGCCATCAGCTCTACAGCGTGAACACTTGCCCCACCAGCAGGATGGAAACCCGTTGATGTTTTCACAAAATCACACTCAGCAGCCATTGCCGCTTGGCATACAGAAACAATTTGATCATCACTGAGCAGTGCCGACTCGATAATAACTTTTAACACTGTTGGATAAGGAAGAGCTCTTCGAAGTGCCTGAAGCTCAGCGTCAACACCAGCATAGTTATGTTCCATAACGTTAGCTAGATTAATCACCACATCAATCTCTTGTGCGCCACGAGAAACAGCGTGAACGCCCTCCATAATTTTTACGTCAGGAAGTGAAGCACCCGATGGAAAACCGCATACGCACGCAATGCGACACGAAGTTAAACGCGACAAAGGAAGCAGCGAAGGTGACAGACACACTGCGCCACAGCCCAGCGTTTCGGCCTCTTGTATCAAAATATCGATATCAGCGCGGGTTGCTTCAGGTTTTAATAAAGTGTGGTCAATAATGGCGGCAACGCTGCTTCGTGTAAGTCTCATACCTCCATTGTAGAGGCTTATACGTCATAAAAAATATCGCGGCGATATTTTGCGTGACGCAAATGCCAAAAAGCGAAAAACGCATACACTAAGACGGCTGCCACTACACACAGTACAATCAGCGCACATATGGGGAAAAAGATACCCAGAAGGCTAAGGCCCGCACTGCTTACATCACCTATTGTTGATACCACCGGAGCCCCCATCCCAGCAGTAGTTACATTAATACCAGGGCGGGAGGTGGCTTTAAGTGAATGAACAACAAAAGCAACAATCACACCAACAATAATGGCAAAAATAACCTCAGCTGACCCATGTGCTGTTACCGTCTTGCCGGCTGAGGGTGATGCAGACAGGGTTGTTGAGGCTACAGAGCCGCCAACAATACCACCGGAAAGAGGGCGAATCAGTGTTTGTATCACATCGTTGATGTGATCTGTAAGGGGGAACTTATCAACGGTGAGTTCTATCACCAAAAGAATGGTTATCGTCAAAAGAAAAAATGGGTGCTGCAGCCAGGTAAAACTCTGGGCAAGCTCCACCCACGAGGTGTAGCGGGCAAGTAACCCTAAAACAAGTACTGGGATGTAGGCGTTAAGGCCAGCAGTAGAGCTCATAGTCAGAAGCGACGCTATTTCCATAGCACTATTGTGACACACCAAATAGGAAAGACCGTGGCATAGTGATCCTGAGTCTCCTTTACAACGGTGAAAATATTGCTATCGTAAGGAACGGATAGTGAAAGGCCTCCATCATGAGACGTCCCACATTACGCGATATTGCTCAAGCGACGGGAACATCAATTAGTACTGTGTCCCTGGCCTTACGCGACGATCGGCGAATAACGCCAGCTGTGCGAAAAAAGATACAGGATAAAGCCTCGGATATGGGATATAAAGTGGATCTGCTAGGCGTAATGTTACGAACAAATAATCCTAAAGTAATTGGTGTGGCAGGATGCTTTGACCAGGAGTTACATAGTGCCTACAGTCAACAGATTATCGACTTAGCAGCAAGTAAGGGATACCGAGTTATCACGGAAAATGTTTCACATTATGGTGACTATACAGCAGCGATGACCGCGTTAAAAGAGTTTCGCGTTGAGCATACCATCGTTATTAATCCGCGCTATTTTCATGATGAAATACGTGACGATCTGTTGCCCACTGTGGTGATAGGCCAAGTGGCACCTACATCGCGTTGTAGTGTGGTAACTAGTGATAATACAGTAGGAATGCGTGAACTGGCCCAGCATTTGCATACTCTGGGCCATCGTAGGATCATCTATTTTAATGGGCCAAAAGGAATATCATCGTCGTTTCGACGTGATGCTTTGCTCACCGCTGCACAGCAGCGTGATATTGCGGTGCAAGTGATACCGGCTGGTGACAATATAGATGCTGGTTATCAGGCATTGAATCAACTAGTGGCCGATACGTGGAAAGACTCTGGCTCCAGTGTTGTTCTGGGAGCTGGATTGGGGCGGGCAACCGCGATTGTCTGTTATAACGACCAGTGCGCTCAAGGAGTTGCAGTAGGTTTGTTGCGAGCTGGTATTACGATTCCACATCAGATGTCGCTTGTTGGTTTTGATAACTCTGAACTGGCTAGTTCAACAGCCTTTCACCTCACTTCTATAGACCGAGACGTTCCAGCTGTTGCCCGTTTAGCGTTAGACTTCGTTATCGAAAAGATTGAAAGGGGGAGCAATCCAGGGCGCGTTACAACTAAGGGGGCTGGTAGTTCTGGTTCTGGTCGTGGGGTAAGTGTCAGCAATACGGGTCGCCACGTTCGAGTTCCCACCAAACTCGTGATTCGTTCATCTACCGGATTGGCAACTTATCTTAATTCACCTGTACGCAAGGTCTAACAATTACGTAGATATGTTGCGTGTAGGGCAAATGGTACAGCAGTGAAATGGCAGTACATGATAGTTTCTTGTGGGCAAACGGTAAATTTACCTACTAAATGTGTGTAAAAATTGACTCTATTCAAAAAATTGAATCAGCTTTTATTGTATGTGCTTTCACCTGCATGTAAGCTATTGACTTAAAGAGTCCCTAACATAGGTAACTTATGTCAATATTGCTTATATGTGCAGGTAGAGACTATGTAAACGTTTGAGTAAAAGGTGTGGAGGTCTTGCTTTTCACTGTAGTGCTTGTCACGATGAAGCCGTGACGGGCCTTTGTCGACGTATTGGCCGTAACACCTTGATTCTTACTTTCCAGCGAAGGAGCTGCTATGCGCAATATTCTAGAACGTGTAGGCTTTTCCCCTGTAACGTTTATTCAGCTTGTCCTTATTACCGTGAACGCCCAATTGATTTACGCCTTTTGGGATATCCGAAATACCATTCCAAAAGATTTTCCAGCTGCAATGGGTGTTACCGATGCGCAGGCTGGAACACTGTATTCAATGCAGGGCCTAGTGATTTTGCTTGGCACCGTTGCCTTAGGGTGGATTGGTGACCGCTTTAGTATCCGCACAATCATGTTCCTTACAACGATGGGGGTGGGGGCAATTTCACTGTTCATTACAGTGTCCTCGCCACATTTGAGCTTAGGAACACTACTGGTGTGTTTCTTTTTGATGTTGCTATTGTCCGAGGTGCTATTTAAACCCGCTAACTTTAAAGCTGTCCGCATCTCAACAACTGAAGACCATCAAGGAACAGCTTTTGGGTTCTTCGAATTTGGTCGAGGCCTGTTAGCGTTTCTTGTGTCGCTGTTGTGGACAATGATGCTAACGATGGGGGCTACACCCAAAACAATCATGATGACCAGTTCCGTTATTGTCATAGTTGCGGGATTCTTTGTGTTCTTCGCAGTTCCAAAAGATCAGCGTGTTGGCGATGACGACGAAACTCAGACTTCTTCCACAATGGAAGCCATCCGCGGAGTTGGGCACGTTGCCAAAATCCCTGTTGTGTGGATAGCTGGTATTAACGTCTTTTGTATCTACGGCACATTTGTTGCCGCCGGAACATACTTTGCCCGCTATCTTCAAGCCGGATATGGTGCCGGTGCAGTAGCTGCCGCAACGTTTGCAACCGTTGTTATTGGTTTACGTATGCTTCCATTAGTATCATCGATACTGGTTGAAAAGGTATTCACATCAACTGCGCACTTTATGCGACTGCTTGAAGTAATGCTGGCAGCTGTGTTGTTCATTATTGGAGTCATGTTTATGTTGAACCAGCCAACTATTACTCAATATCCAGCAGATCAGGTGCCTGATAACATCATTTCTGATGGTGTGTTTTGGACTCTTGTTGTTTTGATGCTGATCGCCTCTGCGCTGACATTTATGATTCGTGGTGTTTACTATGCACCTATAGGCGAGTTTGGAGTACCAAAGAAACATTCGTCATCTGCAATGTCCTTTGCTATTACCGTAGGCTATATTCCAGCACTATTGGCACCTGTTGTATTGGGTGGACTTATTTCACCGTCTATTACCGATGCCAACGAAAATGTGATTACAGAAGTGCTAACTTCTACCACAACACTGGGCATTGCATTCTTTGGACTTGCCGTATTGGCGCTAGTGGCTGCCATCATGTCGCACGCCCTGGTGCGGATGCATCCAAAAACAAAAGCTCAATCAGTATAGCTGATACATGTGTGGCTGGGCGGTGCATCAACTGACACCGTCCCAGTCAGCTAGCGTTGACGTGTCAGCTACATAGATACCCCAGCATGGAAATCTAGTGCCGTCAACATGGTGGCACTAGGGGCCTCAGCGACCATGCTTATTTGCTTAGCACCAGATAATGACAACATCTATTGAAGGGAAATTTTCATGACAAATACCGCACACTGGATGCGCAGCCTTGACGATTATCATCCCATCACACGTCTTGCCATACCAGGTACCCACGACACAATGACGCATACATGCCCGCAACGCTACTACCGTACACAACACCTCAGTTTGTGGGATCAGCTGCAATGTGGAACTCGATTCTTTGATCTTCGTCTAACCAAAAATATGGTAGCTGCACATCGAGAATGGATCTCCGACATATCCGTACACGATATTTTCTCAACGCTTATGACATTCTTGGAACAAAATCCCAGTGAATTCATTATGGCGCGCATACAAAATGCCAATGAAAACAAGGATGACTTTCCCGAATACACTCAAGCTCTTCACGAAAATATCGCCCGGTACACCAACAATATGTACATATTTGGGGCAGAAGAAAAGGCAAGAGTGAGGTGGCCTATGCTTCACAAGGTCAGAGGGCGCATCATCGCACTCGAATGTGCCCCACATGAATATGGAGCCACAGTGGTTAACAATCAGCGATGGGCTGCATACTGGCATGGCAACGAAACGATCCTTCTACAAGATGAGTGGGATGGCCCCGCCCTCCAAAAGAAAAAAGAGGCCATTGAACATATGGTGACAGCCACTCATGAAGAAAATATCCTTGCTCTTAACCATATAAGCGCCACCAATGGCGAACTAGGTTACCCCGATGCCTATGCCGCAGAGCTCAATCCCTTTACAGGTAGACTCAATGTACAACTGTCTAACAGCAGTCAAGACAGTTACGGTGTGCAAATATTTGATTTTATTGACGAAAAGTTGGCGCAATCAGTGATACAACTCAATAAAAGATTCTTTGTGGAATAGGTTATCTTAAAGAACAGGATCAAAAACTGGAGGGATCTAAATGCCAGACTCTGAACTGAAACATCTTCTAGATATAGGTTTACGTGCCGTGACTGAAGCTGCCGATATGGCGTTGCATCCGCAAGAAAAACTGCATATCGAAACAAAAAGTTCACGAAACGATGTGGTGACCCAAATTGATAAGAGTATTGAAGAACTTCTTGCTCATGTACTCTACGAAGCAACTGGCTATCCACTTCATGGGGAAGAAAAACACAGCACCCAATCCTTTCAAGGTAGAGTGTGGGTGCTTGACCCTATAGACGGCACAATGAACTATGTGGCAACCCACCGCGACTATGCGGTATCTTTAGCTCTTTGTGAAGATGGGATCCCTGTCGTAGGTATCGTAGCTGATGTAACAGCAGGTAAATACTATACAGCGATTAAAGGTGAAGGCGCGTGGTGTAACGGTAAGGCATTGCCAAAAGTGGAACCCCTGCTGAGTTACACTGAATCCGTTATTATTACTGACTTGAAAGAAATTGTGGCTCTTTCACGACTTGTTGATGTTATTCGAGATTCACGTGGACACCGTCGCTACGGTGCTGCTGCCTTAGAATGCGTTGAGGTTGCAGCCGGGCGTGCCGGAGCCTTTGTGCACCTGATGGTATCGCCTTGGGATATTGCTGCCGCAGTGCTGATATGTGAAGAATGCGGTGTGAAAGTGACGCGACTTGACGGTACACCTATGGATATATGCAGTCCAGGGTCAATTCTTGCAGCGTGGCCTCAGGCGCATCGCGACCTTGTGAACAAACTCATTTGTGAACCGCTGTAAAACAGAGGAAAATACGTTAGATCTGAGGGCGGGGTATTATTGCTATCTGAAGAGCCTTCGTAGCTAAGGAGTCCTTAAATAAGCAGTAAAAAGGTGACGAAGCCTGCCCTAGCTCAGGAGTGCTGGCTTTTTTTATCATGATTGTCAAAAAAGTTCGTCAGGGCACTAAATAGCAGGGGGTGCGATCGTGTCTCACTCAACATGTCCACATGTGATAGCGGACCTTCACTACCACTGACAATAATAAGTATCACTAATAGAAAACGGTACTTATGTAAAGGATGTGTCCATCATGACCGCCACATGCGAATCGGGTAGAGTCACCTTACCTATTGAGCAGGGCCTTGACGATGAACTTCACTCAATTATTCAACGATTAGGCACAGATGCCGTTCGCAACTCAGATGGAACCTGGCTTCCCGAAGCCGTGCATCACCTGGTAACCAAAATCTATTCAACATATTTTCCTGCACGCGGAGATCAAGACTTTGTGTTGGAACACCCAGACACTACAACATGTTTCTATCTGATGTTACCACGCATGACATCAAATAGGCAGCGATCCTCTGGACATTAATGTTGTGTGTTATTCAGCTTATTTCAGATCCCATTTATGATTCTTTTTGCCTTGGCACTTGCCCTTATTTTAGATTCCTACCTGGTGCCTCATGTTGGATTTTTCCGTCTGGGGAACTTCATTCCCTATGCTATTCTAGGCATGATCGCTGCAATGGTATGGGCGTACCTGTATAACAAAGACTTATCGCTATCATTGCGATTCTGTAAGCGGTGGGTATCGAAAACTTTGATTTGGCTCAAAAAATATTGTTCTGCTGTCCATGGCGAATATGACAACATGGACATTCACTGGCTACAACATGCTTATTTTCCTTGCAGTGCTTCAAGCATTTTCACACGATCTTTACGAGGCAGCACGTCTTGATGGTGCTTTGGGATGGCAGATCACCACGAGCATTAAAAATTCCGATGGTGTCTTCTGCAGCGCTGTTGGCCGTCCTGCTGTCAATTATTGGAACCGTGCAGCTTTTAACGAACCAACAATTATGGCGTCACAAAAGCTGTGGATGGGGAAAGACTATGCACCTATGATGATGGCTTACAACACGATGATGGGGGCCCTGACACCAGCCGGCGATGGTCCTGCCTCTGCAATATCAATCGTGATGGCACTGATTGCCGGAGGAGTTGCAATCATTTACGCCCTCGTCCAAAATAAACTGCAAAAGTAGGAGGCCTACCATGTATGAACAAAAACTTATGCTATCAGTTGAAGGAATGCCTCCACGCTCAATAGCGCCTTCACGAAAAGCGCGTATCATCACGATCATCGTTTTGCTCGTTGCGCTATTCTATTTTCTTTTCCCAATTGATTGGCTCGTTGTCTCATCGACGAAAAACAATGCGGGCCTTATCACCAGCAACTCACTGTTGTTTGCCAATAACTCCATCGGCAAAAACTACGCCTCACTGATGGCGTGGAGCCACGGCTACCATTGGCGTTGGGTTGCCAACTCCGTCTTGTATTCGGGAACCGCTGCAGCAGCCGGTACGCTGCTAACTGTGATGGCCGGCTATACTATTGCCAAATTCAATTTTCCTGGACGAAAAGCAGCACTTGCTGTCATAATGTTGGAACTTCTAATGCCTATCGCGCTGCTCACCATAGCAATGTATGTGCTGTTCCAAAGCATTGGATTAGATAACACGGTGTGGGCAATTATCATCCCATCATGCGTATCGCCATTCGGTGTATTTTTTGGGACACGTCTATTCACATCCATCGGTTGCCACCGAACTCATTGAGGCAGCGCGCATTGGCGGAGCCTCTGAGGTGCGCATCTTCTTTACAATGGTTTTGCGTCTTTTGGCACCTGCAATGGTCACGATTTTTCTTTTCATTTTCATAGCCACCTGGAACAACTATTTATTGCCGCTCATGATGCTTTCCAGCGAAGAACTACAGCCGGTGACACTGGGCCTCTACTCGATGATGGTCTATTTTTCCCCCGATAAAGGTGCCGTCATGATGGGAGCGCTCCTGGGCGTGACTCTACTCATCATCATCTTCCTTGGGCTGCAAAAGTACTGGCACGCTGGTCTGGCCGCGGGGTCCGTCAAAGGGAAAACAGCTTGCATATCGTCCCCCATAGAAAACCTACTAATATAGGACTACCGATTATTGGCAGAGCTGCGGGGCCGGGGGCTACCAGATATTTTGGGGTTCTGTTGAGCCTTTCAACAGAGATACTCATGCACGCGTCTTTTCCATTCACGAAGATGGGTGGTAAACGCTTTTTACAGTGGGGCTGCTACTTCTTTTTGCCGAAGTAAAGAGTCAAGCCTGAAAGAGCCATGCCAATAATCGAGCCACCTGACAATCCACAACCCTGGACTTTACGGCGAATCTTCTTGGGTAAAAACTTGGCGTTGACAAAAGAACCTAGAGCCATTGTGGGAAGAATCGGGTTCGCAACAATGGGGAGCCATTTTCGCGGATAATGAGACTTCCCTTTTAGTCCTGCAACAATGGTCATAACTGATGCAATTGCCAGTAAGATTGCATAAAGCATATAAAGATATTGAACAAGTTTTCGACGTTTTTGTGATGTGGCAACAAGATCGTCGACGTCTTCGTGGCTAGCACCTAGCTGCAAAAGTTGGTTAGCTTCGACCAGTGGCAAAGCAAATTGGGTAAAGCCCAGATGAATAATAGGGGATAAGGCTATATTGGTGGCAAGAACTCCAGAAAGTATCGTTGTAAATTTTTTACCTGCAGGTTCAAAGGCAAGCGAATAGTGAGGAACAAAAGCAAAAAGCAGGGGAGCGCCAGCAGCCCCCATAAAACCGCCAGTTTTAAGAGCTTCGCGTGAAACCATGAGATAAAAGATATGCTTGGGAACCTGAGGATGCTCAAGAATAGGATGCTTTTCATCATCACTACCCGTCAAGAAAATCATGTCGCCAACAAGATAACATGCCATCCCTGCAATAGATACCGCTGCTGTAGTTGCATATGCCTTCTTACGTAAAATGGGATGCTTATTGATGAGTTCCCACGAAGCCTTCGCTGGAAGTAAAGCTATTCCAGGATGAGCAAGGAGGGCTTTCATCAACAGCTTTTGTGCGCGTTCTACTATAGAGTCAGAGTTTTTGGAGTATTTGGCTTTTGCGGGAGGCATTCGTTTCATGGCAACATTCTAACAGCTGTGCTTTGGGTTAATGAGACTATGTGGTCTTTTTTTGCAACACCATCACCGTTGTAATGGTAGAGGTAGGAGGCATGAGTTTGGCTCTGCAGCCAAAAACCGAATCCTTGAACCAACAAAAAGGAACGGCTTATTATGACTGCAGAGCCAGATTATATGCAAAAGAGTATATGCAATTATGCGATGTTGTTTGCGTAGGCCGGGATAGTTAAGAAGGTTGGGAATACCTCTGACAGGCACACTTCTTCAAACAGCTTCGTTGCTTCTTCGATGCGCTCCTTGCGGGCTTGATCGTTGCCAGCCTCATCAAGAAGTTTTGCTTTTTCTTCAGTAAAGATCCTGTCAACAAGTTCGGCATCAACACTACGTCCGTCGTCAAGTGTGACTTTATTGCGAACCCATTGCCAGATTTGTGAACGCGAGATTTCGGCTGTTGCGGCATCTTCCATCAAACCAAAGATAGCTACGGCACCATTTCCACCCAGCCAGGCTTCAAGATAGCGCAGGCCAACGGAAACATTTGTACGAACACCCTGCTCGGTAATTGATCCTGGAGTAGCCTTGAAGTCAAGCAACTCTTCGGCAGTTACCGACACGTCGTTGCGAACCTTACTTTCGATTTGGTTGGGTTGATCGCCCATAATTTCATCAAATACTTCACGAACATAGCCAACCATTCCCGGGTGAGCAACCCATGAGCCATCGAAGCCGTCGGTAGCTTCACGAGTTTTATCGTCACGGACTTTCTTTTCAGAGGCCGCATTAACTTCTGGATCTTTTGCAGGAATAAAAGCACTCATACCGCCCATTGCATGTGCTCCGCGCTTGTGGCAGGTGTGAACCAGCAGCTCGGTATAGGCACGCATACAGGGAACTGTCATGGTAATATCGGCTCGGTCAGGCAAAATATAGTTCTTGCCTGAATCGCGGAACTTTTTGATGATACTGAAAATATAGTCCCAGCGTCCCGCATTCAAACCTGCAGAGTATTCACGAAGTTCGTATAGAATTTCTTCCATTTCGAATACGGCCATAATTGTTTCAATCAAGCAGGTGGCGCGAATCGTGCCGTGCTTAATACCAACGTATTCTTCAGCAAACTCAAAGACATCGTGCCACAAACGTGCTTCACGATGATTTTCTAGCTTCGGAATATAGAAGTAGGGGCCTGTTCCACGCTCAATAAGTTCTTTTGCGTTATGGAAGAAATACAAACCAAAATCGGTGAGTGCACCAATCGTTGGGCTACCACCAACGCGGATATGTTTTTCTGTTAGATGCCAACCACGTGGTCGCACAACAATGGTTGGACGCTCACCGTCGGTAAGTTCATAATGCTTTCCAGTGTCGGGAGCGTCATAGGAGATGGTTTCACGAATCGCATCATAAAGGTTGATTTGGCCGCCCACTACGTTAGAGAAGTGGGGAGTGTTGGCATCTTCGAAGTCGGCCAACCATACTTTTGCGCCAGAGTTAAGCGCATTGATCGTCATTTTGCGCTCCGTTGGTCCCGTGATTTCCACGCGACGATCCTCAAGACCAGGCGCTATAGGGGCGACTTTCCATGAGTCATCTTCACGGATGTCAGCGGTACTGGTAAGAAAGTGAGGCATGAAGCCACCAGCTAAGCGCTGGCGACGGTCATGACGGTCACGAAGTAAGTCGGCACGTCGCGTGTAAAAACGTAGATGAAGCTGACGCAGGAATTCCAGTGCTTCATCGGTGAGGATCTCGCCAAATCGTTCGGTGATATTGGTTCCGGGATCTTCATCTTTGGGATAGACCACCTCGATAGTGTCACTAATGCGGGCGTTGGTTTCAAACATGATGTCTCCTAATGGCACCCTCACGGGTGCCGGGTTGTGTAAACGTAAAGTGTAAACGTGTCAGTATTAGAACTGAGCTTCTTCAGTTGAGCCTTTAATGGCCAGTGTAGAAGCCTCTGGGTTAACAGCTGTTGCAACCATATCGAAGTAGCCTGCTCCAACTTCGCGCTGGTGCTTGTGAGCGGTATAGCCACGTTCAGCTGCAGCGAACTCTTTTTCTTGCAGTTCAACAAAGGCAGTCATGTCGTTCTTTGCATATCCTTGAGCAAGATCAAACATGCCGTAGTTGAGCTGGTGGAAGCCTGCCAGTGTAATGAACTGGAAGGCATAACCCATTGCGCCAAGCTCACGCTGGAAGGAGGCTATCTGGTCATCATCCAGGTTGGCTTTCCAGTTAAATGATGGTGAGCAGTTGTAGGCAAGCATCTTGTCTGGGTATTCAGCCTTAACTGCTTCGGCAACTTTACGTGCCAGATCGGGATCAGGCGTAGCGGTCTCGACCCACAGAAGGTCAGCTACAGGGGCAAACTTCAACAGACGCGCAATAACAACGTCTGCACCTGGCTCGGTGTAGAAGAAGCCTTCGGAGGAGCGTTCACCAGTCAAAAATGGTTTGTCTGTGTCATCAACATCTGAAGTAATCAGGTTGGCACCAAGTGAGTCGGTACGTGCAACAAGAACAGTTGGGACACCCATCACGTCAGCTGCAAGGCGAGCAGAAGTTAAGTTACGAACGTGCTGCTGGGTTGGGATAAGAACCTTACCTCCAAGGTGACCGCACTTCTTTTCAGCAGCAAGCTGATCTTCATAGTGAACACCAGAAGCACCTGCACGAATCATATTTTTCATCAGTTCGAAGGCATTGAGTGGGCCTCCAAAGCCTGCTTCAGCGTCGGCAACTATGGGTGCAAACCAATCAAAGTCTTGATCTTGGCCCTCTGACCAAGTAATCTCATCGGCACGCTTAAATGCATTATTAATACGACGTACCATCTTTGGCACAGAGTCATAGGGGTAGAGTGACTGGTCTGGGTAGGTCATATCTGCTGTATTACCATCAGCTGCTACCTGCCAACCTGACAGATAAATGGCTTTGAGGCCGGCTCGCACCATTTGTACGGCCTGGTTGCCTGTGATAGCGCCAAGAGCGTTTACATAGTCTTGTTCGTGCAGCAGCTTCCACAGGCGTTCAGCACCGCGACGAGCTAGGGTGCTTTCTTCAATGACTGAACCCTGAAGTTCAGCAACACGTTCGGCACCGTAGGGGCGTTTGACGCCTTTCCAGCGTTCGTTTTCGTCCCAATCCTTCTGGATTGCTGCAGCTCGCTGTTGAATCTGATCTTTGGTTGACATAATAAACTCCTTCGTTTATTCACTTCGTTGGTTTGCTATCCGACGATGATCGCAAAGGTAACAGTAGATTCGAGATGTACCTGTTGCTTTCATTGTTGAGTATTCCAGATGAAAACCTCTTGACGTCAAGCAAAATAGTGTAAACTTTGAAGAAAGTTTACAGAAACTAATAATTGTTGCAAATCATTGACAGGAGTTCATGATAAATGGTTGACCAGGCACCCCCCGCAACGCCCTCCTATGCGGAAATTCTTGGATCACGTATCCGCCATGCACGTCAAAAACGAAAAATGACGCTCAAAGAACTCGGTGCAGCCGTGGAGCGCGGTTCATCTCTTATCTCGCAAATAGAAAACGGCAGACGCGAACCACGTTTGCCACTGCTGCGCAGGATTGCTGAAGCGCTTGATGTGGACGTCTCTTATTTGCTTAAACAAGAAGCACCCAATGAACGAACAGCATTGGCTATGGAACTGCAGTTTTACCAAAATACCTCCGCATACGATTCGATGCGCTTGCCGCATGTTCACGTAACATCACGTCTTCCCACCGATACATTGAAGGCACTGGTAGGCCTTCACCGCCAGTTGCGATCCCATGAAGCAATCCGGGCGGCGACTCCTGAAAAAGCCCGTATGGAAAATAAACAACTTCGCCAACAGATGCTTGCCCGTAACAATTATGTTGAAGAAATCGAAGAGCTAGCAGCGCAGATCTGTTCAGGTGTTGGGCATAGCGGTGGCCCTCTTGACGAAAAAGGAGTGCATCGTATTGCCGCCTATCTTGGTTTTCAGCTTCATCCTGTTACCGATTTGCCCCCAGCGGCACGAGCTGTTCGTGATGTACGCCACCAGCGCCTCTATATTCCCCAAAAATCAAAAAAACAATCTGATATGCGCATGACGGTACTGCGCTCACTTGCAGGGGTAGCCCTTAACCACGCAGTTCCTCAAAGTTTTGGCGAATTCTTACATCAACGAGTTTATTCTAACTACTTAGCGGCAGCTCTTCTGATGCCTGAAAAAGCAGCGGTTGAACTACTTGAAGAAGCAAAAAAGAAACGTGAACTATCCGTTCATGCGCTCAGCGATGCCTTTCGTGTGCGCTATGAAACAGCGGCTCACCGATTCACTAATCTAGCCACCCAGCATTTCGATATACGCCTACACTTTGGCCGTATCTCGAATGAAGGTATTATTTATAAAGCCTATGCCAATGACGGAATCTGTTTTCCTACCGATGTGACAGGTGCAGTTGAAGGGCAGCTGCTATGTCGCAACTATGCATCGCGCCAAGCATTTTTGCAATCCGATCCTTCAAGAATCTACTATCAATACACCGACACTCCCGTAGGAACATATTTTTGCACGGCACAGGTGGTTGGCACTTCGGGAGGTAATTATTCCATCGGATTAGGAGTACCCTTTGAAGCTTCACGGTGGTTCAAAGGGCGCGCCACACGTCACCGCAAAACATCCTCATGCCCCGATCCTATCTGCTGTAGACTGCCAGCATCAGAACTAGCACAAACATGGGATGGTCAAGCATTTCCTGAAGTGAAAGCACATTCCCATCTACTAGCAGCCATGCCGCCTGGAGCCTTCCCAGGGGTTGATACAAGTGAGGTATACGAGTTTTTGGATCGCCACACACAGCATCAGGTATGATAAAACAGACGATTGCAACAAAAGGATATGGCTAAACTAATGGAACTGACCAGCAAAAATGAGGCTTCGTCCTCTGAAAAGAAAATAATGAATCCCAGCGATATTCGGGTGCGCTTTTGCCCAAGTCCCACCGGAACTCCGCATGTAGGAATGGTGCGCACGTGCCTCTTTAACTGGGCATACGCCCGCCACACTGGGGGAACATTCGTGTTTCGTATTGAGGACACCGATGCCGCGCGCGACAGTGAAGAATCCTTTGACCAGATTCTTGATTCACTGCGCTGGTTGGGCCTTGATTGGGACGAAGGCGTTGGTAAACCCGGCCCCTACGGCCCTTACCGTCAATCAGAGCGCATGAACATTTACCGCGAGGTTATTGAAAAATTGGTTGAGGGGGGCTATGCTTATGAATCATTTTCGACAAATGAAGAAATCCAGCAGCGACGCAAAGAACGCGGTGAAAATCCCGCCCTTGGATATGACGGGTATGACCGTGACCTGAGTGAAGAACAAAAGCAGGCATTTCGTGACCAGGGTCGCAAGCCGTCATTGCGTATCCGCATGCCAGATGATGACATCACCTTTACCGATCTGGTGCGCGGCGAAATTACATTCAAAGCCGGTTCCATTCCTGATTTTGTGATAGTACGCGCTAATGGCGACCCTCTGTACACACTGGTCAACCCTGTTGATGATGCGTTGATGAAGATCACCCACGTGTTACGCGGAGAGGATCTGCTGTCGTCAACGCCACGCCAAATCGTGCTGTATCGGGCACTGATGAAAATCGGTGTTGCCGATCGTATTCCCGAATTCGGTCATCTTCCCTATGTGATGGGGGAGGGCAACAAGAAACTGTCCAAACGTGACCCTGAATCAAACCTGCTGCTGCATCGTGAACGTGGCATGATCCCCGAAGGTTTGCTTAACTATCTGGCCTTGCTGGGGTGGGCAATCGGTCCAGATCGTGACGTATTTTCGTCTCAAGAACTGATTGATGCCTTCGAGATAACCGACGTTAATCCCAATCCAGCACGTTTTGATGCCAAAAAGTGCGAGGCGATTAATGCTGACCATATTCGTGCTCTTGATACGGACGACTATATGCGTCGAATCGTGTCCTATATGGCACGCGGAGGGTACCTGTCGGCATCGGATTTTGATGATCTCAATGGCAATGAACAGCGCATTCTTCGTGTAGCCGCGCCTTTAGCGCAAACGCGTATGCAGCTTCTTGGCGAAGCCGAAGAGCTGTTGCGATTCCTGTTTGTTGACGCAAAGGACATCACCTACGCCGAAAAACCCTTACGTAAATTGAAAGACAATGCGCGCGAAGTGCTGCGGGTCTCACGTGAGGCCATTTCGGGAATTGCGGAGGGCGAAGTGAATGCCGATTCTATTCGCGAAGTGCTGTCGCAGCGCGTTGTTGAACAGATGAAGATAAAGCCCCGCTTTGCTTTTGGGCCACTTTTTATTGCAATCACAGGCACAAATGTATCGATCCCCGTATTTGATTCTATGGCGATTCTTGGCAAAGAAGAAGTGGTTGTTCGTCTTGAACGCCTTGAGCGCTATTTAGAAGAAAATACGGGCAACTAGCACTGTACTGAAGGGTGTTAGCGGCTGGCTCTTTGCGTAAGCATTCGCCGATAAGGCAGGAGACTGGAGGCTGGCGTGGTCAAGCTCATAGGCGAACAGTGTTCGCTGCTAACAGTGTTGAAGCCGACAAGCACGGCAATGCTATGGAGCAGCAATATATATGCTGTTAAGAGGGTATTGTTGTGGTGAAATACCGTATTCGTGAGACGGATTACACGTGGCAATTTTGCAGTCATTCACGGTGTGCGCTAAAGTAATACAGGTCAGTGAAAGCTGTGCGTATCAGCTTTGTTACGGTAGCTTTCCCGACAACCCTTGGGGTATGGTGTAATTGGCAACACTGGTGATTCTGGTTCATCCATTCTAGGTTCGAGTCCTGGTACCCCAGCCAGTAGCTTATCGATGTCAACACATCGGTTGTCTTCTGAAAAGGCCCCCATCGTCTAGTGGCCTAGGACGTCGCCCTCTCACGGCGGTAACACGGGTTCAAATCCCGTTGGGGGTACAGATATCCTCTGGATGCAAATATGTGTTCAGAGGATTTTTTTATGTTGATACAGCATATGCTGATATGGCAAGAGTAGCGTGAACAAACATCAGGCCAATTACTTAGCCCTTTTGATGGTTCTTGGAAAGCTCTTCGGCTCGACGCATAAATTCTGTGAGGCGATTGGCTGCTGCTACAACTGCGGGGCCGTGCATCCGTCCAGGTTGGCGGCCCATACGGTCAACCGGTCCCGATATAGAGACGGCAGCAAGTACTTTGCCTGACGTTCCGCGTACGGGGGCCGATACCGATGCTACACCAGGTTCACGTTCAGCAATGGATTGAGCCCAACCACGCCGACGAACCGCAGATAACTGCGTGGCATTAAAGAGGGCGCCTTGTAGGCCACGATGCAGCCTGTCGGGTTCTTCCCAGGCCAATAGAACCTGGGCCGCAGAACCAGCCTTCATAGACAGTACAGCACCCGTTGGCACACTATCGCGTAAACCAACGCTGCGTTCAGCTGCAGCCACGCACACACGCTGATCTCCTTGACGGCGATAGAGCTGTGATGATTCACCTGTGTGGTCGCGCAAAGCAACAAGAACTGGCATTGCGGATGCCAGTAAGCGGTCTTCGCCAGCGGCATTGGCAAGCTCAGAAAGGCGGGGGCCAAGGATGAAGCGTCCTTGCATATCGCGGGCTACGAAGCGGTGGAATTCTAATGCTACCGCTAGGCGGTGGGTTGTCGGGCGCGCAAGACCTGTTGCTTGCACCAGTTGTGCCAGTGTAGATGGCCCCGACTCTAAAGCGGCTAAAACAAGCGCAGCTTTATCTAGAACGCCAACTCCACTGGAAGCGGCTGTATTGTCCATAGTCTGATACTCCCATCCCAGACAGTGAGATTGCAAGTTACGCTGTCACCAGCAGGCACTATCCATTATCTGCATGATGAAGTATTCGAGCAAAAGGAAGGAAGCGCAATGGGTACAACGTTAGCCGAAAAAGTGTGGGCTGATCACGTCGTCAAACAGGGACATAATCATGCCCCGGACCTTCTTTTTATCGATCTTCACCTATGTCACGAGGTTACCAGCCCGCAGGCTTTTGAGGGACTCAGATTGGCTAATCGGAAGGTTCGTAGACCCGATTTGACCATTGCAACTGAAGATCACAACACTCCTACCTCGGACATTGATCAACCGATTGACGATGAGATTTCACGCACCCAGATTAATACGCTACGTGCAAATGCCGAGGAGTTTGGCATTCGCCTGCATTCCTTAGGTGATGCCGATCAGGGGATCGTTCACGTTGTGGGCCCGCAGCTGGGCTTAACTCAACCTGGAATGACAATCGTCTGTGGTGATTCTCACACCTCGACGCACGGTGCTTTTGGGGCATTAGCTTTTGGTATAGGTACCTCTGAAGTTGAACACGTCTTAGCCACTCAAACACTTCCTTTACAGCCGTTCAAAACAATGGCTATCACCATAGATGGAGATTTACCTGAAGGAGCTGGCGCCAAAGATATTATTTTGGCTGTTATTTCAAAGATTGGTACTGGCGGCGGTCAGGGGTATGTATTGGAATATCGCGGAAAAGCCATTGAGAATCTGTCAATGGAAGGTCGGATGACCATTTGTAATATGTCCATTGAAGCCGGTGCCCGTGCAGGAATGATTGCCCCCGACCAAACAACCTTCGACTATTTGAAAGGGCGCCCCCACGCGCCTACAGGCAAAGACTGGGACGATGCAGTAGCCTACTGGAAAACACTGCGCAGTGACGATGATGCCGTGTTTGATAATGAAGTCATCATCCCGGCCTCTGAAATTGAGCCTTACGTGACCTGGGGAACAAATCCCGGGCAAGGGGCGCCGTTGTCATCAACCGTTCCCGACCCTGAAGACTTCCACGACGACACTTCACGTGTTGCGGCCGAACGTGCCTTGGAATACATGGGTCTGACACCAGGTACAAAACTGAAAGACATTGAAGTAGACACCGTCTTTATTGGTTCCTGCACCAACGGCCGTATTGAAGATTTACGAACTGTTGCCAGTATTATGAAGGGACGTAAAAAGGCCGACGGCCTGCGCGTTCTTGTTGTACCCGGTTCGGCCAGAGTGCGTTTACAGGCAGAAGATGAAGGTTTGGACAAGATTTTCCTTCACTTTGGCGCCGAGTGGCGAAACGCAGGATGCTCCATGTGTTTGGGGATGAACGCCGATAAAATGAATCCCTACCAGCGCTCGGCTTCAACCTCCAACCGTAACTTTGAGGGACGCCAGGGTCGAAAAGCCCGAACACACCTTGTATCGCCAGCAGTAGCAGCTGCAACGGCTGTTCGAGGAACCCTATCAACGCCCTCTGACCTTGTTGATAACCCACGTGAGATTCAGATAGCGAAATAGAAGGTCATCATGGAAAAATTTACTGTTTATACGGGTATCGCAGCGCCATTGCGCCGTTCAAATGTTGATACCGACCAGATCATTCCCGCATCATTCCTTAAACGCGTTGCGCGCACGGGGTTTGATGACGGTCTTTTTGCCGCCTGGCGCAAGGATCCCAATTTCGTCTTGAATCAAGATGCCTACAAAAGTGCCTCCATTTTGGTGGCAGGCCCAGATTTTGGTACGGGCTCTTCGCGTGAACACGCCGTATGGGCATTACATGACTATGGTTTTCGGGCGGTATTAAGCCCCAAATTCGCTGATATCTTCCGTGGGAATGCCGGTAAACAAGGCCTGGTCACAGGTATTATTTCCCAGGACGATTGCCAGACACTATGGAAGATGATGGAAGCAGAACCAGGTGTTGAAATCACCGTTGATTTAGACAACAGACGCGTTATGTGTGGGGCTTTTACCTGCGCATTTGATATCGATGATTATACGCGATGGCGTTTAATGGAAGGTCTTGACGACATTGACCTGACATTACGTGATGAAGAAATGATTAAAGATTTTGAGGCGCGGCGTCCCACGTTCAAGCCAAAGACGCTGCCAGCCAAACACTTGCCGAAACGCACTGTGATTTCCGCACGAATTCCTCTGACTATCACACCGGTGTAACCGGTTTTGGTAGCTAATTACCATGTGGTTATTTTGAAGCAATGCCTATGACGGCAGGTGAATGCACACGCAAGAAGTAGCCTTGTGGTATGCAACGAGCATAGAAGTGAAGAGGATGTTGCGAGCACCTCAATTCTTTTTGTGACAGATGGTGTACTATCTTTGAAGATGTGTTGTGAGTACTCTTCTTTAATACCAAATGACGGTATTGTAGAAACTGAGGGAAAACGACATAACACTGTGTGAGCGACACGGGCTGGGCGTACTTGACAGACCTGGTCTGCCCCAAAAGACTCCCGTGTTGTCGCGGTCGCTGGCAACAGAAATAACGACTACAACGCCACATAGTGTCCTTAAATGTATAAGGTGTGAAGGAGAGTTATGGCTTCGGTATTGAAGGTCTGCGGTGGTCGACCACTGCATGGGACAATCACGGTTCGCGGTGCAAAGAATTTTGTCCCTAAAGCGATGGTAGCCGCTCTGCTAGGTGATGGTGAATCCGAGCTTCATAATGTTCCACTTATTTCTGATGTCGATATAGTGTCGGGACTGGTAGGCCTGCACGGTGCTCGGGTTGATTTTGATCAGGAATCAGGTGTTTTGCACCTTGATCCACAGGACCTTCATACAGCACACATTGTTGATATTGATGCTCACGCTGGTTCCTCACGCATTCCCATTCTTTTTTGTGGGCCGCTTCTGCATCGGCTAAAAGAAGCATTTATTCCCGATTTGGGTGGCTGCAATATTGGTGGTCGCCCTATTGATTTCCACCTTGATATTTTGCGGACATTTGGCGCAAAAATTGAAAAAAAGCCTGGTGGTATCCGCATCCACAGGGATGGGCCGTTAACAGGCGCCGTTATTGACCTGCCATATCCTTCGGTAGGAGCTACAGAACAAACATTGTTGACCAGTGTAAAAGCACAGGGCATTACTGTTTTGCGTGGTGCAGCTATTGAACCTGAAATTATGGATTTGATTCACGTTTTACAAAAAATGGGGGCCATAATTTCGGTGGATACCGACCGCACCATTCGCATTGAAGGTGTTGACAAAATGTCTGGGTTTGTTCACCATGCTCTGCCTGATCGTATTGAAGCGGCAAGTTGGGCTTCAGCTGCTCTTGCTACGGGGGGTGACATTTTCATTAAGGGAGCGCACCAACCCGATATGACCACGTATTTGAATGTGTTTCGTAAAGTGGGTGGCGCATTTGATGTGACAAACCAAGGGATTCGTTTTTATCATCCTGGACATGCGCTTCAACCGATTGTTCTTGAAACAAATGTGCATCCTGGATTCATGACTGACTGGCAGCAACCTCTTGTTGTTGCATTGACCCAGGCAGACGGTATTTCTATCGTTCATGAAACAGTGTATGAAAACCGTTTTGGCTTTACGAAGGCTCTTCGTGATATGGGTGCCCATATTCAGGTTTATCGTGAATGCTTGGGTGGGTTGGATTGCCGGTTTGGACGACGTAACTTCCACCATTCAGCAGTAGTTTCAGGGCCAACTCCTTTGCATGGTGCCGAGGTCATTATTCCCGACCTTCGTGGCGGGTTCTCGCACCTTATTGCCGCTCTTGCGGCTGAAGGAGAATCGACAGTTCACGGTATTAATATGATTTCACGTGGTTACGAACACTTTTTATCAAAGTTGCGTGCCTTGCATGCTCATATCGAATAGTTGATAGTTAAAAGTGTACTTTCGCGTTCTCTTTGTTGAGAAAATAATAGGCTGCTAGTACTGTTTGAGCGTGCGCCAACACTTTACAGGTGATGCGGGGCTAGCTGCCGTCAAGCGTGGCATAATAGGACAGTACATACAAGAGTACTGTTGAGGACAAGGGGAGATGTACCAATGACTAAAGAAACCAACACCGAACGTTTCCTTAGTGAAAAGAAAAGACGTCCTCCACGGTATTTTTCCTGGGTATACAGGTTTTCGTACCATGTGGCTCGAATCCCTGTTGCACTGGTGACGCGACCTGAGTGGTCTGGTCAGGAATACCTGCCCAAAACTGGCGGTTTTATTACTATCTCAAATCACGTTACGGAAGCTGATTCGCTGACTTTCATGCACTATATGTTAGAGGGCGGTGTACCGCCACGTGTATTGTGTAAAGAAGAACTATTTCGAGTGCCTGTTCTTGGATGGATACTGCGCAAATGTGGGCAAATTCCGGTCAAGCGTGACACAAAGGAAGCTGGGGGGGTGCTTGATGTTGCTGCACGTGCCTTAGCCTATGGTGAATGTGTAGCTATGTTTCCTGAAGGAACATTGACTCGAGACCCAGATTATTGGCCAATGAAACCAAAAAATGGTGTAGCGCGCTTGGCACTTCGTACCCGTGTACCAGTTATTCCAGTTGCCCAGTGGGGGGCGCAAGATATTTTGGATCGTTATAGTCGCCGACCTCGTGTGTGGCCTCCTAAAAAGGTACAGGTTCATGCTTTGCCACCAGTGGATTTAGCGGATCTTTATGAACATGCCGATAAACACTGGGCGTGGGAAGAAGCTTCGCGACGGATGATGGCCCCCATTATAGCCAGGCTTGAAGATATTCGTGGTGAGACTGCTCGTGAACGAATGTGGGATAGAAAAGTTGATGGGGACCTTGGGAAAAAGGGATTAGCACAGATGGAGAAACAGTGGGCGCTTGACGAGCCAGGTTTACCGTCACTTCGGCGCTCGAAACACCCCCTTAAGGGGCAGTGAAGCGATGATAGTTCAACTGAGGAGGAAACTGTGTCAGTATCGGTTGCTGTTTTAGGTGCAGGTGCATGGGGAACCGTTTTTTCGCAGATTCTTGCCGATGCGGGAAATACTGTTGTAATGTGGGCGCGTGACCCCGAAGTAGCTGAAGGAATTAACGCTGGGCGAAATCCACGTTATGCTCTTGATTTACAGCTTCATCCTGCTATTTCTGCAACAACGGACCCTGAACAGGCATTGCACGGTGCAACATTGGTTGCGGTGGCGATTCCTTCTTTTTCTGTCCGTGATACGTTGACAGGTCTTCGGCATGCTATTCGTCCAGATGCTACCGTTTTATCGCTTGCGAAGGGTATGGAAGCAGGGACTTTGCGGTTTATGACGGAAGTTATTAATGAAGCTGCAGGTGTATCACCTGGACGAATCGTTGCACTTTCGGGGCCAAATCTTTCGGCAGAAATTGCTCAAAAAAAGTTTACGGCAACGGTTGCCGCAGGAAGCGATATGGAACGTGCTGGGCTTGTTGCCTCCTACTGTCATGCCCCCTATTTTCGTCCCTATGTTTCTGGGGATGTGATGGGAGCCGAGGTAGGAGGTGTTGTGAAAAACATTGTCGCAATGGCGGTGGGAGCCGCTGAGGGAAAGCAAATGGGGGTCAACGCTAGAGCTTCCATTATTACACGAGGCCTGGCCGAGATGGCCCGTTTTGGTATCGCCTTGGGTGCACGTGTTGATTCATTTTTAGGCCTTGCTGGTTTGGGAGACCTGGTAGCTACCTGTTCATCACCGCTGTCACGCAACTACTCTTTTGGCTACCGTATTGGTCAAGGAATGAGTGTTGCGCAAGCCTATGAGGCATCGGCGGGTGTGGTCGAAGGTGCGCGTTCAGTGAAAGCTATTTGGGAACTTGCCGAAAAATACAAAGTTGACATGCCTATTACTCGTGCATGTGTGGATGTGATTGATGAGGGAGTTCCTGTTGATGATGTTATTACAGAGTTATTGTCACGACCACGGTCTATGGATGGGATTCCAACGAAACTGGTATAAAGCAGCGAAGTCAGAGGGGAAAGCTGTTGCCGTGTAACACGGTAGAAAGGTTAACGCTGGCCGCTAGGTCAGGTATAAGAAGACAATACGATGAAGGTTTTTCACTGGTCATGCTTAGCCAAAGACACTAAAGACATGTACATATCATAGAAATAGATAATTTTTTTCTACCAGTTGTAGACTGGACGAAAACGCTAACAGGAGTATCACGGATGGATAGTTCGACACAGTCGCGGCCCACGGTCATGGTTTTATTTGGTGGTCGTTCAGGGGAACACGGTATCTCGTGTGCAACGGCAGCAGGTATTTTACGAGCCATAGATCGCAACCGCTATGACGTGATTCCCGTCGGTATCACACCCGATGGCAAGTGGATACGCATGGAAGACAACCCCGCGCTCTACGAACTCAAAGATGATGGAACAACATATACGGTCAGCGCGGGGAACTCTCATATGGTGATGCCGGCAGGCTTGGGACATGCTTTAGAAGTTGAACTATGTCAGGCCGATAAGGAAACCACCACTATCCAATCGGTGAGTGACGTGGGTACCATTGATGTTGTTTTTCCTGTGCTTCACGGTGCCTACGGTGAAGACGGTACTGTTCAGGGGCTTTTAGAGATGACAGATACCGCCTATGTTGGTTGTGGCGTGTTGGCTTCAGCAGCTTGTATGGACAAGCATGTCACGAAAGTTTTGCTAGACTATGCTGGCCTACCAGCGGGGCGGTGGCGATTGGTAACAATGCGTCGGTGGCACCATGATCGTCAGGCGCTTCTTGAAGAAATTAATGAACTGGGATTCCCTGTATTCGTTAAGCCCTGCCGTGCAGGTTCTTCGTTAGGTATTTCAAAAGTTGATACTGCCAGTGAACTTGAGACTGCCATTGTATATGCACAGCAATACGATCCTCGTGTCATTGTTGAGGCAATGCTTCAAGGGATGGAAATTGAGTGCGCAGTGTTAGACAGCCCTGGTACAACGGTTCCGCGTGCAAGTACACCAGGGCGAATAGCAATTGATGACAGTGTCGATTTCTACGACTATGACACCAAATATGTCAAGACCGAACGTATTGATTTACAGATTCCCGCACCAATCTCGGATGAACTATCGCAAAGGGTACAAGATCTTGCGCTGCGTGCTTTTGAAGTTGTCGAAGCTGAGGGCTTGGCTCGTATCGACTTCTTCGTCGATGAACAAACCGATAGCGTTGTCATAAACGAGATTAATACAATGCCCGGGTTTACACCGTATTCCATGTATCCCGCGCTATGGGCGCATGATGGGGTGGATTATCCTAGTCTTGTCGGCGAACTTATTGAGTTGGCACTTCAGCGTCCAAAGGGCTTGCGCTAACATAGGAGCTGCGAAACCCCGTAGTGCGTCCTGTGAAAAAGGAAAACTGAACGATAATCGCCTTAAAGAAAACTTTTTGCGCGTATTCACACTATGCAAGACTCCTGGCAAACCTCCCTTGCATACAATCTGTATTGGCGCAGATTTATGACACTGGCTCTGCTGTGTCAATGTGACCATTTCCGCACGTGATTTCAGTCGTGAATTACCAGGTGGACAGGGTGAAGAGGTCGATGCTGTTGTAGAGTAGATAAGTGATTGCCCGATTGTTCATCAGGCAACCAACCCTCGATCAGGAAGACGTTACTTATGATGGCCAAACCTCGTGTTACGCTTGTTACTTCTGACCTTTATCCGAACCTGGAAAAGGATGAAGAAGCACTGCCAGATGCCCTGTCAGATGCCGGTATGGAACCGGTGATAGCTCAGTGGGATGATCCCAGTGTTAACTGGGACAATTCGGGTGTATGTGTTGTAAGGTCTGTTCGCAACTATGCCGCGCGACGAGAAGAATTTTTAAACTGGGCGCATTCCGTTCCACGCTTGTTAAACCACCCCGATGTTTTAACTTGGAACTCGGATAAGCATTACATGATCGAGCTTGAAAAACGCGGAGTACCTATTGTTCCAACAACATGGCTGGAACCTGGTGCTCACCTGGATAAACAACGCGTGCATTCACGTTTCCCTGCACACGGTGACTTTGTTGTCAAGCCTGCCGTATCATCGGGTGCGCGCGATATTGGGCGTTATACAGCCAATGATACCCGTTCACGCATGGCTGCGATTCTTCATTCGATGGAGTTGTTACAGTCTGGACGTTCGGTAATGGTGCAACGCTATTTGGAAGATGTTGACGTTCATGGCGAGCTTTCTCTTATTTACTTTAATGGCTTGATTTCGCATGCTGTTGAAAAGAAAGCGATGCTGGATCCTTTTGAGGAAACTTCAGGAGAGCTTCAAAAAGAAACCATTATTGAAGGCTTTCAGCCCAATGCTCAAGAATGGGAGTGGGGCGAAAAACTACGCGTACATCTTCATGATTATGTGAAAGAACGTATGGGGCATGATTTGTCGTTCCTGTTTACACGTTTTGATGTGATTAAAGATGGGAAAGGCTCTTTTCATTTGATGGAAGTCTCGCTAGTGGATGCCTCGCTGTATTTGTCCTCTATTGAGGGGGGTGTTCAAGCGTTCACCGATGCCATTGCAGCGAGAGTTTTCTGGTAAAAACAGGATTCCGTGCGATGAATCACGTTGTATTGGTTTCCGATTTTCGTGTTTTTTGGCTATAGTTAAATCTTGTTGCACATGATATATGGTGTAACATGTGGTGGCCATAGCTCAGTTGGCAGAGCGCCTGGTTGTGGTCCAGGAGGTCGCGGGTTCAACCCCCGTTGGCCACCCCACTACACAACCCCTTGACCTTGTAAAAAAGGGCAGGGGGTTTTGTTTTATCCATTTCGTGGAACAGACTTGGAACAAGAAAATGACAACCAGGTGGCTCCCCGCTGAGCGCTGCAACAAGGGTGCGACGCTATACCCCGTTGTGTGTGCAACCCTCGTACAGTCATCGGTAGTGTGTTTCTGTGGATAAACAGAAGATCTAATACAGGGTGTGATTTCGGCCAACAATGGGGTCAGAAGTGGACCTGCAATAGGCTTCCAGTTACTACAGGTCTATGCCACACACTGTGTCGCAGTCTAATTCTCTTCGTGACTAAAGCGCAGGACGCTTGATTCCTTCTGTTGTCGTGGTGTAGGGCACGAAGACAGTACGTGTAAGGATAGTAGAACATAGTGTGCACGCCGATTGTGAGTTTTTGCTGCAGCGGATCGTTGCCTTTTGATTGAAATGGCGCTTCTCTTTTTATGTAATCACAAGTTGAGCTTTTCACTCTGTATAGTTGCGTTCTGTAGAATTGAGGTTCAAAAGAACTACCGTTGTAGAAATGAAACGCGGGTTGTTAGAGTCGAGGGAAAAGTGTTGTATTCTTCTTTCCATGGGATCGATGAAGGAATATGTAAGGGTGTGCTGACATTATGTTCACCAAGACGAGAAGAAATACACAGGCAAGGTAAGCCGGGGCTTTGGGGAAGTGGTTTGTTAAAATGCAATTAAATCAATCAACATGAGGCAGAGGCTATGGCACATTCCAACGATGATAGACGTATCAAGCAGATATTAGCTCAACGCAGTCATACGCGACCTGAGGATTGGTTTCTGGTTGTTCGAGCAAGAACAGGTATGGAAAGTGTTTTCACCCAGATTGCCTCCTGCTGTGGGAACGGTACCGTTATCACACAGGCTTATACATGTGTAAGTGCTGTCAATCCGATTATTGCCGCAGGTTTAACACCCTGTTATGCCGATATTCACCCCCGGTCGCTATCTCTTGACCCAGATAAACTGCGCCTTGACAAACGCACAAAAGCCGTCGTTATTCAACATACATTTGGTATTATCGACCATGACTATGCTACACGAGTGGCCCATAGAGCGCACCGCAAGGGAGCTGTCGTTGTTGAAGATTCTGCTCACTGTGTTACACGAATGGCCTGCAGCCAAGATTCCAACACAGATTCCTTAACAGTCAACCCCCCGATTGCCGATGTGTCCATTCATTCCTTTGGGGTAGAAAAAATATTACCAACCCGTTTTGGTGGCGCTGTATGGGTGAATCCCGCAATGAAAAACACGCGGTTGCGTCGCAGTATTATTCATGAACTTGAGAGCCTTGAGCAGCCACCTTGCATCTTCCGCTTGTCAGCTAGAGCATACTTAACTGAACTGCGAATCTTGACACGTCTGCCAGCTTTTATGGCTACCCCCTTCCGTAATCTCTTAACAAAGATGCGTCTTTTCTTACCTGTTATTGCTGATAAAGAGCTTTATGGCCGCCAGCCCCATCAACCATACGCAATTTTTCCATGGGCAAGTTCGCGCGTATTAGAAGCATTGATGGAGCTGGATTATAATGAGGCTCAGCGTCGTGAAGCAGTAAAAATCTACAGCGAAGTGTTGGAGGGGAGTGCTGATATTCCCCTGTGCATTACCGACTTGTCACCACTTACTCGATTTCCACTCTATGTGACGGAGCATCATATGGAAACACAGCGCGACCCTGAAACTGTTTTTGAACGGTTGAAAGCCGCCGGGCACTATCCTGGCCGATGGTATCGCCCCGCCCTGTTTCCAGGAGTGAAAGATGATAATGCCTACAACTTTGACCCTAAGATGATGGATCTTCCTTCTACGAAGAGCCTTATTGACAGGGCAATCAATCTTCCTACCTGTGTAGATGCCGATACTGCCCGAAATATCGCTCAATTAACAAAACAGATACTTTCCTAACAAAGAGTGATGAGAGCAGTATAAGGCACACTTTTAAGCAGAATACGTGAAAGAAAATCTTTGCGATGTGCGCCACGTATCGAGCCCTTTTCAAGGAGCTGAACGCTTTAGCACTGACGTATGAAAGGTGTACGTGGCCATAGTGGAGGCACCGGTTGCTGCGACTGCGAGAAAACACTACGGCGGAAGAAAGGAAAGACGCAGGTCGTTTCTACAATTGCCGAATAAATTTGAGTTTCCACAATTTGTCATGAGGCCATAGATATGCGCAGATTCGTAGTGAACAATGGGCACTACCGTTGAGGATACATAGAAAGGAAACGGTCATGTCATTACGTTCAATAGAAGTGACAGTTTCGGGATGGGTTGCAGCCAATCCCGAGATACGTGGGGGAAAAGATCGGGCACCTGTTACCATTTTTCGAATGATGCATACCCCGCGAATGAGAGGCAGTGATGGACAATGGAGTGATGGGCGCTCATCAGCTTTTACCGTGAAAGCATGGGGGAAACTGGCAGAAAATGTTCAGGCGTGCGTTCGCGTTGGAAATCCCGTGATTGTGACGGGCCGATTGGAAGTGCCGGTATGGAAGCACCCCGAGAAAAACATCACCCAAAAAGAAGTGCAGATAGTTGCCTCCAGTGTGGGGTTTGACTTGGCAACATGTCGTTCAACATGCTGGCGTGAAACAAAGGGGGAAGATATTTTCAATAACCGTCTCACATTGGAGGCCTGGGGAAGTGTTGACAACCCTATAGTGGCTTATGGTGATAAAAATGGAAATAATAAACCAGTGCCATCAAGCGTGAAACCTAGCAGAGTAAGTATTCAACACTATGTTGAACAGGCACAAAAAGCAGCAGAAAACCTTTTGAATAAACCTCGTAACACACGTGATGAGTCCGCTCAAAGCTCTCATCTTCATCGGCCAACGGGGGGCCCACCAGTCACATTCGTCCGTCAAGAACAATCACAACCAACAGTCTTAGCAACGCCATCAGCATCCACGCTGGTAGCCCATAGTGACAACACGACTGAAGAAGATATTGACAATGTTATGGTAAGTGAACACAGTTACACAGATGGTGCTACGGCTTTGACAGCCTAATATTTTCGATCATTGAGGCTGGACAGGATAAGCTAGAGACGATGACTACACGTAAGTAAAACAACAGGAGTATCGTGGCTGAATATATTTATCAGATGATTCGCGCTCGTAAGAAAATTGGTGACAAACTGATTCTTGACGACGTAACAATGGCTTTTCTACCCGGCGCAAAGATTGGTATGGTTGGCCCCAACGGTGCTGGCAAATCCTCTATTTTGAAGATAATGGCTGGTTTAGATGAACCCTCCAATGGTGAAGCTCGACTAAGCCCAGGGTTTAGCGTTGGTATCCTTATGCAGGAACCACCCCTTGACGACACGAAAACGGTGAAACAAAACGTTGAAGAGGGCGTAGGGCCCATGATTGCTAAACTGCAGCGCTTTAATGAAATTAGTGAGCAAATGGCAGACCCAGATGCGGACTATGATACGTTGCTAGAAGAAATGGGCCAGCTGCAAACAGATATTGATGCAGCTAATGGTTGGGAAATAGATTCCCAGCTTGAACAGGCAATGGATGCTCTGCGCTGCCCGCCAGGTGATGCCGATGTATCCGTGCTTTCAGGTGGCGAACGTCGCCGTGTTGCCCTGTGCAAGTTGCTGTTACAGCAGCCAGACCTCTTACTGCTGGACGAGCCAACTAACCATTTGGATGCGGAATCTATTCAATGGCTGGAAAACCACTTGAAAGACTATCCCGGAGCCGTTATCGCTATTACACACGACCGTTACTTCCTTGACCATGTTGCACAGTGGATAGCTGAAGTGGATCGTGGACGCTTGTATCCCTATGAAGGTAACTATTCAACTTATTTGGAAAAGAAACGTGACCGCCTGAAAGTTCAAGGCAAAAAAGATGCAAAACTGGCTAAGCGCTTGAAAGAAGAACTTGAATGGGTGCGGACAAATGCTAAAGGCCGTCAAGCAAAATCGAAAGCACGTTTGGCGCGTTATGAAGAAATGGCAGCAGAGGCCGAGCGTACACGCAAACTTGATTTTGAAGAAATACAGATTCCGCCCGGTCCTCGTTTGGGGAGCGTTGTTCTTGAAGCAAAGGACCTGAAAAAGGGCTTCGGCGATCGTGTGTTGATTAACGACCTCAACTTCTCTCTGCCTCCAAACGGTATTGTCGGTATTGTAGGCCCCAACGGTGTAGGAAAAACAACACTGTTTAAAACAATTGTGGGGCTAGAAGAACTTGACGAAGGTTCACTTAAAATTGGTGAAACCGTGCTGCTATCCTACGTGGATCAAACGCGTGCAGGTATTGATGCTAAAAAGTCTGTGTGGGAAGTCGTCTCGGATGGGCTTGACTTCTTGACCGTTGGAAAAGTTGAAATTCCTTCGCGCGCATATGTGTCATCCTTTGGTTTTAAGGGGCCTGACCAGCAAAAACCAGCAGGAGTTCTTTCTGGTGGGGAGCGAAATCGCTTGAATCTGGCTCTTACCTTGAAGCAGGGAGGCAACGTGTTGCTACTGGATGAGCCTACAAACGACCTAGATGTGGAAACATTGTCATCGTTGGAAAACGCTCTCTTACAATTCCCTGGATGTGCCGTTGTCATTACTCACGATCGCTGGTTCCTTGACCGTGTAGCCACCCATATTTTGGCCTGGGAAGGCACCGAAGAAAACCCTGCTCAATGGTTCTGGTTTGAAGGAAACTTTGAATCATACGAAAAGAATAAAATCGAGCGACTTGGTCCAGATGCGGCGCGACCACACCGGGTTGTGCATCGTAAACTTACACGTGACTAAACGCGTAGGTTCACCGACAGCAGGGGTGTGACCTTCACAAGAGACGAAGACTGTGGAGAACTAATATTTTGGGGCCTGCCCTCCTTTTTCTCTTTAGTGGGGGAGTACTACGCGTGTGAAAGACGAGCATAGTTGATAGAGATACTTGTCAGCGGTGCTCGTCTTTCTTTACACCAAGCAGGGGAGACAACAAGGATACTACGTATGGACCTTAATCCTTGGCGTGGGAAACGTGAGCTTTGTTTACCTGTTCTTCAGAATAAAAGGACCATGATTTTGTCCCATCAGGAATACGTAAACGTACCATACCTTCTTGAGCGACAGTTGCGATGAGCTGGCCCTCACGTGAATAGATTGATGTGTGAGCCATCCCACGCCCGCCGCAGGCTGAGGGGGAACGCTGTACAAAAAGCATCCAATCATTGACATCGACAGGCCTGTGAAACCACATCGCATGGTCAAGCGTGGCTATAGCAAGCTGGGCGTTACGCCATGAAATCTTGTGGGCTCGAAGAACTGGTTCCAGCATAAACTGGTCGCTCACATAGGCTAAAAATGCTTGATGGACCTGCTGTGGAGTTCCCTTCGGTAGTTGGTGACGTGACTGCAGCCATAGCAGCTGCGTATTGTCTGCAACCTCCGGATCGCCTAAATAGAGATTTCCGTTAATGTGACGTGCCCGAAAAGCTACCGTTTTTCCAAGAAATTTTGCAACGGGATTATCCAGATGGCGGAAAATCTCTAAAGCATCTGGAACATCCTCGGGAGGGGGAACCTCAGGAGGTGTGTCCATATGTTCAAGACCTTTCTGGGCTTCCTGGAAAGAAAGCATCATCTGAAAAATAGGCCGATCATTTTGGATAGCTTGAACTCGCCGCGTAGAAAATGAGCGACCATCACGAACACGCTCAACCTCGAATTCTAGAGGTTTCCCGGCATTACCAGCCCGAATAAAATAGGCGTGAAGTGAATGGACAAGCCGCTGTGAATCTATTGTTGCGTAGGCAGCCATCAGAGATTGCCCAAGAACTTGCCCACCATAGACTGTTTCTCGAAACTGGGGAAGCGAATCAGCTTCAAAAATATTGTGGCCGCGTGAGCGTAACTGTAGGATCCTCATCACTGAAGCGGTGGGTTCTTCATGGATTTGAGGTACTGAAATAGCTGCAGTCATACCCTCTATTCAAACATACTTATACATAGCTTGAGCGAGACTTTCCAGAAAGAAGAATATCGTTATACCTCTACTTGTGATTGAAGTCATAGATTGCTAAAGTTGTGTCAGGTTGCACACTATGAGTTTTGTATCCCCGTCATGAAAGGAGCCACTGTGAACAAAATTGAGGCTGGTGCCGTAGAGGTCGCGGTTGGCGGGGTGAATAATATTGTTGAGATCACTCCCTGTATATCACGAGTACGTATTGTCCTGGGTGATGCCTCTTTGGCGGATCGCGGGCTGCTAAAAGAACTTGGCGCATTGGGCGTTGTAGTTCATGCAAATATTGTTCAAATTGTGGTAGGTCCAGAAGCCGATATTTTAGCCGATGAACTGAGCGCACTGATGAAGAAAAAGAAACAGGCGCGATAGGCTTGGAATGGTATTAAGCTAAAAGAAGATAGATTGCAAGACACCTTGAAAGGGATATACGTGGATACTGGGGAGCTTGAGACGATAGCCGCACATCTTAACCGTGACCTATTGGAACAACTTGCTGAAGTATGCGGAGTCGCCACATCATTTTGGAGTTATACTGGCATCAAAACAACCACACCCACCGTGACGCTTTTACGTATTTTGCAATCTTTAGGGTCACATGTAACATGTGATGACGATATTCGCCACGCTATCCAAGAAGTACACTTGCGTAAGTGGCGCCGTGTTTTACCGCCATGTATTGTGATGCGAAACAGCAGTGACTACTATGTTCATGTCCATATTCCCCACGGGTCATCGGTTGAGCTTCATATTGAGTGTGAGGATGGAAGCTGCCACCCCTGCACCCAGGTAGAAGATTTTACTGATCCACGCTATGTTGACGGTGTCCTTCTTGGGCAGGCTACATTTCGTATCCCAGATCACCTTCCCATAGGCTGGCATCAGCTACATGCATCTGGTGATCAGTGTGGTACTCACTCAGTGCCTGTAGCTGTGAGCCCAGAAAAACTTGAGGTTCCCCCACTTCGTAATGATCGTGCCTGGGGTGTGATGGCACAGCTGTATTCTGTGCGCTCTATTGGTTCATGGGGAAATGGGGATGCTGCTGATTTAGCCGATTTGGGGGTACTGTGCGCCGATAATGGGGCAGATTTCTTGTTGATTAACCCAGTTCACGCAGATTATTCAAGCGCCCCACTCAATCCCTCACCCTATTTGCCGACATCACGGACACTGGTGAACCCACTGTATATTCGCCCAGAACGGATCCCTGAATCGTTTTTACTGTCGCAACGCCAACGTAAAACAATCGAAAAGCTCTCAGAAGAATCACAGCCGGACACCCATGAGCTTATTGATCGTGATAGGTCATGGACAAAGAAAAAGGCAGCACTGGAGCTCATTTATGCTTTGCCCAGAAGCTACGCACGGCAAAAGACCTATGAAAAGTATGCGTCAGCACAACAAGTGCAACGTTTTGCGTTATGGTCAGCACTGGTGGAAAAATATGGGGCACCGCTTCCGAAGCATCTTACTACATTTGCCTCGGAGGGGGTAGCTGGTGAAGCTGAAACACTCAAAGAGAGAATTGGCTTTTTTACCTGGCTTCAATGGGTGGCATCTGAACAGCTTTCTGAGGCGCAAGATATGTGCATCAAAGCGGGTATGCGTATCGGTGTGATGCACGATTTAGCCGTAGGAGTTGATCCTTACGGAGCCGATCCGTGGATGTATCCCGAGCTTTATGCTGAAGACATGACGGTAGGAGCTCCCGCAGATATGTACAACCAGTTGGGGCAAAACTGGTCGCAACCACCGTGGCGTCCCGATGCATTGGAAGAAAGTGCGTACGCTCCGCTTCGTGCTATCGTTCAGCGACTGGCACGCATGGGTGGGGCGCTACGTATCGATCATATTATGGGGCTGTTTCGTCTGTGGTGGATTCCTCAGGGCGTACTACCAGCTGAAGGTACCTATGTGCGTTACAACTATGAGGCAATGGTTGGGATACTTTTGTTGGAGGCATGGCGTGCAGGGGTAATGGTTATTGGTGAAGACCTTGGCACAGTTGAACCAGGGGTTCGCGAATACCTTCAACAACGCGGTATTTTTGGTACTGGCGTATTTTGGTTTGAACAACATAATAATCACTTCATTGCTCCTGAAAACTATCGGCAAACCCAGTTGGCAACAGTTACAACTCACGATCTTCCACCTACGGCGGGTTACCTTCAAGATGTGCATGTGAGCGTACGTCAAGCTCTGGGGCTTCTTGAAACTACCTACGACCAAGCGCGGGAACAGTCACGAGCCGAGCGCATTAAAATGCTGACTACTCTTTGCCAACGTGGCCTGATAGGCGAGGACGTTGCCAACAAACTCTACGATATGAACAAGACAACGATTTCCACGAGCCCCCATGCTAGTCCAACGCCGACGCCTTGTACAGCTGAGGTCATGGTGGCGAAAAAATCTTTGCAGGCATGTTCATCTGCGCGTGGCACTAACCGTATTGACGCATCACAGCTGGCAATGTTTACCCAAACACCACCTGAAATGCAAAAACTGATATGGCAGGTTATCCGTGCACTTCACCAGTATGTTGCAAGCACACCAGCAACGCTCGTAGCAATGTCTTTAACGGATGCGGTGATGGAAAATCGCGCACAAAATCAGCCTGGAACTGACCGTGAATACCCTAACTGGTGTGTGCCCTTGGGTAATGCACAAGGCCATAATGTTTTGGTGGAAGAACTGGTGGGGCATCAAGGATTTTTAGAGCTATGTGAACTCATGGAACGTATTGTCCACCCCAGATAACAAGGGTTCATCGACTATTTTACATGTGAAGACATATGTAAAAGCTGACACATAGTTTCGCTACCGTATGTGTGCCTTATCGGGGCTATTATCGGGTTCCGTAGGTTTACGTCCCAGGTTATCGTGTGTGCGTAGGTGAGTGTCTAGCTGATACATACATGAAAAAGCTCATCACCTTGGTGAGTCTGATCGCCGGGAAAAAGCCGATAGCTAATCTTTTGAGGCGGACATTCTAAAGCAGCAACAATGACTGTGGCATCCATCCCTACATCAAGTAGTTTTTGTGGTGCCCACTGCAACACGGGTTTATCGGAGGAAATCTTATCGCCCTGTGTTAAAGAATTCGTAAAAGCTTGTACTGATTGACGAAAAGTGTCGATCCCTAAATGGACTAGAATTAAAATCCCTGTTTGAGCTTGAACAATAAAAGCGTGTGGCAATACCTTCATCACGGTACCAGCCACGGGGGAATACACATCTTGAAACGTTGATGCGCAGTCTGACATATTGGGAACAATAGCGATTCCAGGCCCCATCATGCCCTGTGCAAAAACAGGATCGGAAACAGTAGAAAGATCCGCTATTAATCCGTTAATTGGTGAGGTAACAGCGATACTCACAAAAGCGCTCTAAGATCGTCGCTCACGGTATCGGCTGTGGGGCCAATAACAACTTGAATAATCCGGCTGGTCTTGATGACATCAAAGGCTCCCGCCGATTTTAACTGCTCATCATCAACTAAAGCTTCATCAACAACCTCAACGCGTAAACGGGTAATGCACGATTCAAGTTCAGAGATGTTGTTTGCTCCGCCTAAACCGGCGATGAGCTGTTCTGCCTGACTCATCAAAAGCTCCTTACACACTGGCATTGAAAGGGATAATTGGCGCCCGCGCGAACACCTCTACCCCCTTGTAGTATAGATGTCTTGTGGGATAAATGGAATAGGTTGTGACGTCCCGGAATCAGATGTCGTAAAAGGCGTTACCATGTAGTAGATGCCAGCGCTATCCCAAAAATATGTGAAATACTGCTTGACTCAATCTTTCAGCACTAACAGGGGTGAGCCTGCATCTATTGGCACGATGTGTCACATAGGTTCAGTAGCCTCGTCGTAGACATTCTCAATACCTTTGCTCCGCAAAGATAGTTACCTTTTGTCATCCAAGTTGGTACGCATAGTAGTGCAATAAAGTGTTGTAAAATCAGAGACAAAATAGAAACCGATACCACATATCGGTAAAGCAACCTAGTGCATGCAAAAGCCGCCAAAGGAAGCTTTTGCCGTGCAGCGAGTGCCTGACATGATGAAAGGAATGGTCATGGGGATCGCCACACTTGAGGATATCCGTAGACAGTGTCATAACATCAGCGATGAACTTATCGCTTTACGTCACGAACTTCACCAGATTCCCGAACCTCAGCTTTATCTTCCACTTACCGCTAAACGTATCGAAAAAGAAATCAATGCCCTAGGGCTAGAACTTACGCGCTGTCAAACAGTTACTGGTATGTGTGCGGTGCTGCGCGGCAAAGCCGCCCACCCAGATATTCACCACCGTCCCATAGTCCTATTGCGTGCAGACATGGATGCCTTGCCAGTGGTTGAAGAAACTGGCCTAGAATGGGCTTCGACGAATGGAAATATGCACGGGTGTGGCCATGATGTCCATATGGCTGGTTTGGTTGGAGCCATGCGCGTGCTTTATGCCCACCGCGAAGAGCTTAAAGGGGATGTTGTCTTCTTTTTTCAGTCTGGCGAAGAAGGCTGGAACGGCGCGCAATATATGATCGATGAAGGCATGTTGAAAGTGGCAGGCCGTATGCCGGACCATGCTTACGGTGTTCACGTGTGGTCCGCACGCTATCCCGCAGGTTTTATTGGCACGCGAAAGGGTGCAATGATGGCGTCTTCTGACACACTCAAGATAACGATAGTTGGGCGTGGGGGCCACGGGTCAGCTCCCCACGAAGTTGCAGATCCTGTACCGGTATTGGCTGAACTGATTCTAGCTATTCAGGTGATGATTACGCGTGAATTCGATATTTTTGACCCTGTTGTTGCAACATGTGGCCATATTCATGCGGGTAAAGTGGGTAATGTGATTCCTGATGAAGCTCATGCAGAATATACTTTGCGTGCATTTAGCCCACAGGCACGAACAACACTGCACTCACGTATAAGTGAGCTAGCTGAAGGCTTGGCACGTTCACGAGGTATGGAAGCACGTATCGAATTCATCCCTCTTTACCCTGTCACTGTTAATGATGGTGCGGAAGTCGATTTCGTTCAAGAAATCGTTGAGGCTACTTTGCCGGGGCGCTGGGCAGAACAGGAAACTCCAATGGCAGCAGCAGAAGATTTTGCTAAGATTCTTGAACATATACCGGGGTGTTTTGTCGGAATTTCTGCCGTTGAACAAGGCGAGGATCATCGTCATCTATCATTTAACCATTCTTCTCGGGCACATTTTTCCGATAGTGTTATTGCCGATTGTTCAACGGTCTTAGCTGCCGCTGCGTATCAACGTTTGACCTCGCCCTCACTAAACGAAAGCCATCCTGGTAAAGTTTTAACGCAAAGTTGAAGATAGAAAACGTCAACTTTTCCACCCGTACGCGATGACATGAAAGGTAAGGCGTTATATGAGTGCGACGAAAACTGATGTCACACATCAACAAAAAACTTCCACCACATTATTGGGGACTGGCGTTGGCAATGCTTTAGAATGGTTTGACTGGACGATCTATGCCACCTTTGCCGTCTATATTTCTCAACAGCTTTTTGATGATAGCCACCCAGCATCAGCATTTTTACTTACCATGGCCGTTTTTGCCGTTGGTTTTATTGCCCGACCTTTTGGAGGATTCCTTTTTGGGTGGTTAGCTGATCGCATCGGACGCAAACAGTCGCTCACTACTGCAGTAATGTTTGCGTCAGCAGGTTCGTTGATGATTGCCGTGTGTCCACCCTATGCCTCCTTCGGGGTGCTTGCCTCTGCATTTTTGTTGCTTGCGCGCCTTATCCAGGGGCTAGCCCACGGGGGTGAACTTCCTTCAGCTCAAACATATTTAGCTGAACAGGCACCACGTAAAAAACGAGGACTATGGGCCTCAACGATTTACATTACGGGCACCATCGGTATCGTTGCTGGTATTTCTTTAGGATTGGCACTTAATCAAGCTCTCAACGTCGAACAAATGGAGACATGGGGATGGCGTATCCCCTTTTTATTGGGCGGTATTTTTGGCCTCTTTGCCCTGTGGATGCGCTCACGTATGGATGAATCAGAAATCTTTGAAGAAGAACACGACCAGATTGTGGCTATCAAAGAAAATGTCGTGATCTCGGTTGCACGTAATTGGCGCACCGCATTGCAGGTTATTGGTATGACATCCGGATTAACTGTAGCCTACTATGTGTGGGCTGTGGTAATGCCCTCTGCTGCCCAAAATTCTTTTGGCTATAGCGCTAATGAATCGTTTGTTGCCACCATTATTGCCAACCTTGTTTTCATTATTGCACTACCACTGTGGGGATGGGCTTCTGACTATATTGGACGCAAACCTACAATGCTTATTTCTTTAATCGGTAATGCTGTGATGTATCTGCCACTGTTTTGGTGGATGGAACAAAGTAAGTCGATTATGGTGTTGATTATCGCAGTATCTATTCAGTTGGTGCTGTTAGCAGCCTTCCTGGGGCACGCACCTGCAACCTACGCCGAGATGTTTACCACCGACCAGCGTGCCTCTGGCTTTGGTATTCCCTACGCTATTGCTATTGCGTGTTTTGGCGGTACTGCTGGATATATTATGGCGTGGATGAATAACAACACACACTTTGCGCTCTATTCCATAGTGTTGCTATGTATCTCTGCTGCTACGGTCTTGACACTTCCCGAAACGAAAGGAAAATATCTTGACCATGATGTTGCTGAAGAAAGCTAATACAAATACCGTTTCCTTTTCACATGCGACCAAGCCACTGGAGCACTAACTGCCGTACAGTTTTATCAACGGCAGTCATATTCGCTTAATAATAGGTGCCCCTGCTCTTGTGAAAGCAGGGGCACCTATTTATTGATAGAAGTCCACACAATCTACCAGCACGTCATAGAAGTACGTCAACTGTGGTGTCGATGCCCTACGACGCAGCGGAGCCGTTCAACGGTCAGCTTGCTGGCAGATAGATGCTCTACGAGCCCCATCCCACAATTCCAAGACGATGCGGCGCAGTGCACGCGGAGCATCAGGGTGGGAATCGAGCCAGGCATCAGCTTTTGCAGCAATATCTGTTACATAGCCTTGCAGCTCAATGGGGAACATTCCCTCGACAATAAGCTCACCAATATGCAAGGTACGGTCATTCCACACATCTTCAATACAGTTAAAATATGTGTTGACATTATCTATGGCCCCATCAGTATTGCGCCACAGGTGTGCGCTGTAGCCACCACACATTGCTTCCAGGGTACCATTGGGTAGTGACTGGTCCTGGACTATGGCATCAAAAGTATTGCGGCGGTTCTTGCCCGTGGGTAGTGCCGCCCGACAGGAGGCAGCATATTCTTTACCAGCCATGGAATGGTCACGGCGTAGCTCATTGTCAATGATTTCTTCGTTGCCACGCCCAGCAGCCACTAGTGTTTCTACGATATGCCAGCGAAGATCCGTATCAACATCAAGGCCATCATATGTGCGCGTACCACTAAGTAAGCCTTCAGCTATATCAAGGCCATTTTCATGGGCACAGGTAATAACAGTGTGAGCCAATTGAAGCTGAGTATCCGAACCCGGTTCGGCCGCTTCCAGTAGTTCCACCAAGCGGTCACAGGTGCGTTGACGGACCTCATGTGCATGCTCTGGGGCAAGATAAAGCTTAAAGGCGGTGACAATATTTGCCAGGCTTTGGCGCACAATTGCAGACGAGGTTTCCACTGCGACATTGGCAAGTGCAAGTTCAATGTAATCTGTGGCCGCAATATCACCGTCGCGGGTCGCATCCCACGCATTGGCCATGAGGATGGCACGTGGCATAGGCGAAGTAAAGGCCGCGAAATTATTTTTAGCACATTCGAAAGAGTCTTCATCAAGTCGAACTTTGGCGTAGGCAAGATTTTCGTCATTAACAATCAGCACGTCAGGACGATTTTGCCCCTTGGCTCCTTCAACAACTGTGCGTTCCCCTTCGACATCTTGCTCAACGCAAAAAACTTTTTTGAATTCATTATCTACCAGTGAATAGCCGCTCACAATAAGACGGTGTGGACGATAAGAGGTTCCTTCCATTGGAAGCTCTTGTACAATATCGCAGCGTGTTATCACACCTTCATCATCTACCTCAATATCAGGACGCAGTAAGGTAATTCCAGCTTCTTCAAGCCACACTTTTGTCCAGGATGAAAGATCACGCCCTGACGCGGCTTCAAGTTCAGTTAATAAATCTGGAAGGGTTGTGTTTTTCCATGCATGTTTTTCAATATAGCGACGGATACCCTCGGTGAAATGGTCAAGACCAACATAGGCTACAAGCTGGCGTAATACGGCCGCACCTTTCGAATAGGTAATACCGTCAAAGTTCACCTCAACATCAGCAAGGTCGCGGATCTCGGCCACAATGGGATGTGTTGTTGGCAGTTGGTCGCAGCGAAGCCCCCAGGCTTCACGTGCGATAAAGGATGTCCAGGCATCTTTCCACTGGGTTCCATAGGCCAGACATTGATAGGACATAAACTCGGCGAATGACTCGTTAAGCCACAGATCGTTCCACCATTTCATTGTCACAAGATCGCCAAACCACATATGTGCAAGCTCATGCAAAATAGTGTTTGCTCGGGCCTCTTTCATCGCTTCAGTAGGTTTGGAACGGAATAAATATTCGTCACGGAATGTAATACAGCCAGCATTTTCCATGGCTCCCGCATTGTATTCAGGAACAAAAATCTGGTCATATTTACTAAACGGATAGGCGCGGCCATACATGTCTTCAAAGAAAGTAAAGCCTTGACGAGTAATATCCATAATGACCTCGGCATCTAGATATTTTTCTAAACTTGCACGACAATATACCCCCAAGGGAATTGTGCGACCATCACTGCTGGTGAGTTCGCCAGTTTTACCGACATAGGGGCCAGCAACGATCGCGGTAATATAGGTTGAAATCTTGTCGGTTGGCTCAAAATCAAACACGCGTTTACCATCATTTTCATGTGGTGTTGGTGTCGCAGAATTCGACAGAACCGTCCAGTGGTCGGGTACGGTCACGTGAAAGGTAAAGGTTGCTTTTAGGTCAGGCTGTTCAAAGCAAGCGAAAACGCGCCGGGCATCAGGAACTTCAAATTGTGTGTAAACATATGCTTCGTTGTCTTCAGGATCAACAAACCGGTGCATACCTTCACCAGTGTGCATATAATGGCACTGGGCAGAAACTTCCAAAGTATTGTGTGCCTTCAATTCAGGAAGCTCAAGCCGGTAGTTCCGATAAATTTCTTCATCAAGTCTGGTGCCATTTAATATGATGGAATCAAAAGAATCAGCAACAAGATCAATAAAAGTTTTCTTTCCCGCCTCTGCATCAAATGTCATACGAGTAATCGAGGAAAATGTTTTGTCACCTTTGGTTAAATCCAGGGTAACGTCGTAGGTGACATTGCTGATAAACGACGAACGTTCCATTGCTTCATCACGGGTCAGGTTTAATCCGGGCACAGTATTCCTTCTTCCTTGTGTGTAAAACTGATGAATTACCCACCCCATGATAGTGGGGGGTAGTCTTTGGCTTCAAGATGGGGTAGCGCAGTAACGCTACCAGATGCGAACACGCTGGTCGGGGTCTATCCACAGCCTGTCACCGGCATTAAGGTTAAAGGCTTCAGCGAATGCGTCACTATGAGCCACTACGCCATTGCATCGAAATTCAGAGGGCGAATGCGGGTCAATCGTCAGTAACTGTATTGCCAGTTCGTCACGTACTTTTGTTCGCCATACAAATGCCCACGAATAGAAAAAGAGTCTCTTTTCATCGGCAGTAGGTTCTTCGCCCTCCTTGAGCTTTGCCGAAAGCCACGCCTTGTAAGCGATAGTTAAGCCACCAAGGTCGCCAATGTTTTCACCGATCGTGAGGGCACCGTTGACTTTATAGTCATCACTGAGCTGTGCGGGGCTAAAATCTGCGTAATAGTCAATCAATGCTTGTGTTCGCGAGCGAAACTCTTCCTCGTCGGATGGAGTCCACCAGTTATTGATGCGTCCTTCACCATCGAACTTCGCGCCTTGGTCATCAAAACCATGACCGATCTCGTGTCCGATAACAGCGCCGATCGCACCGTAGTTTTGGGCTAACAACGCGTCGGCATCAAAGAACGGATGCTGTAAAATCGCTGCGGGAAACACAATCTCGTTTTGGGTGGGATTATAATATGCGTTGACTGTTTGAGGAGTCATATGCCATTCACTGCGATCCACTGGTTTTCCAAGTTTTGCAAGTTCATAATCGTATTCAAACTCTGCAACGCGGCGTACCATATCGATAATGGTGCTGTCTTTATCAAAATGCAGTTGAGAATAGTCACGCCAGGTATCCGGGTAACCAATTTTGGTAACAAACTGTGAGAGTTTTTCTTGAGCACGTTTCTTCGTGTCGCTGCTCATCCACTCTAAGTTCGTGATGGAATCACGATAGGCTTCTAACAGGTTTTCTACAAGTTCTTCCATAGCCTGTTTATGGCTAGGTGGAAAATGTTGTGCTACATAAAGCTCACCCAATGGTTCACCAAGGGAGGACTCAACACACCCTACACCGCGCTTCCAGCGTGGACGAATTTGTTGGGCTCCAGTTAATACAGTTCCGTAAAAATCGAATCGTGTTTGCACAAAACGATCGCCGAGCAGTGAAGCGTAACCATCAATATAGTGAAAACGTATCCACTGTTTCACAGTGTTAATATCGGTGTTTTCCCACAGAGTTGAAAAACCTTCCACATGAGGAGGAACAGTTACCAAAATAGTATCCAGATCTTTTGTAGCAATGCCACTGTGTTCGGCCCACCTATCCCAGTCAAACGCTGGGCCAAGAGCCTTCATATCAGCCCAACTCATTGGGTTATTCGTTTTATCGGTGTCACGCATTGTCACCGAATCCCAATGCGTTGCCGCAAGCTGAGTTTCAAAATCCATGATTACTTTGGCATGCTCACTAGCAGATTCATCCTGAGCTAGTTTAAGGAGCGCAGCAATATAGGACACATACGCTTCGCGTACATCTGCGTAGGCTTCGTCACGATAGTAGGACTCGTCGGGCAGCCCTAGGCCACCTTGAGACAGGATAAAAACGTAGCGACGTGGGTCATTAGGGTCAACACTGATACCGCATGCTGGAGCCGGTGCATCCCCAGTTTTTCCCAACTGGGCAACGACTTCGGTAAGCTCCTTCTTAGTGCCAACCTGGTCAATACGTTCAAGAACAGGGCGTAAAGGATTCAGACCATAGGCTTCGATAGTGTCGGTGTCCATATATGCTTGAAATAGCTGAGCGATTTCAAGCGCTTTACCCTCAGTTATATGTCCAGCAACACAGGCGTCAATAATTTCTTTTCGATGCTGCTCGGATTCATCACGTAAACGATGAAAAATACCGTCCATTGCCTTATCATCTGGAATCTTATAGGTATCAAGCCAGTGGCCATTGATAAATCGATACAAGTCATCTTGAGGGCGAATAGAGGAATTCATCGAATCGGTATCAAAATGCGTTGGAAGCAATACAGGAATATCAGTCATGATTACTACTATGGCACGAAACTTTGGACTTTGCTGTGTTCTTAGCGAGCAGCATAAACAGCATGGATACAGGCATCAAAGACTGAATGCGTACTTCACGCTGTAGCGGTTGGTACTTTGGTGCGGCTTCGTGGTAGTGGGCATACCAGAAGAAAAAGTGGCACAATGGGGATATGCCTGAAGGAGATTCGATTCACCGTATTGCCCGTGTTTTTCAAGGTATCAACTCGTGCGACCGCATTGGTGCTACAAGCCCTCAGGGGCGTTTTCGTGAAGGAGCTGCACTGCTCGATTCTACCTATCTTCACTGTAGTCAGGCCGTAGGAAAACATCTTTTTATGGGATTCCACCCCAATCCGCCACTTGCTTCGCAGCAGGATATAACAAAAGCAAACAAGACAAACAACACGCTTACACGCGCCACTAATAATGCGCCCGCAGATGATCCCAGTACGGATGTTTGCGCATATTTTGCTTCCAGCCACGGCAAGAGCGCTGAAATCAATAATATTGATATCTTTACGGGTGACCCTGCCGTGGTCTCTAACGGTACCGAACCTGCAACTATTGTCCCCACTGCCAACGATATGCTCTGGCTTCATATTCATTTGGGCCTGTATGGCTACTGGCGTTTTTCGGGTTCACAGAGTTTTCGGGTCCTTGATTTTTGGGGCTCGCCTGGTTCGGCTCATGTTCCTGCACGCGTGACCATTGGCGGTGACGATGACACGTGGGAAGCCCCTGAACCGATCGGACAGGTACGTTTACGCCTTCAGTTTGCACACGGTGTAGCCGATGTTGCTGGCCCTAATAACTGTGAAATCATTACAGCTCAGGAGCTTCATGCAATTGTTCGTCGTCTAGGTCCCGATCCACTGCGTTGTCACATAGATAACCCTGCACATGCGAAAAAGCGATTTATTGACGGGGTGCGTTCTTCGGCTCGCCCTATTGCGCAACTAATAATGGACCAAAGTATTGTTGCGGGGCCAGGAAACATATATCGTGCTGAATGTTTATTTCGTACGAAGATATCGCCGTACCGAAAAGGAAAGAATGTGTCGCGTCAGCGGCTTGGCTTGCTGTGGGATGACCTGTGTGCGCAAATGGAACGTGGCCTTGAACTGGGGCGCATTGTAACGATTGATGACATCGATATTCCTCACCCAGTTCCCGAAGATGACCAGGCGCTTTACCGTCATTATATCTATCAACGTGATGGAAAAGACTGTCTGCGATGTGGCGCACGTATCCGACTTGCGTCAATGGCTGGGCGCAAACTTTTTTGGTGTCCAGGGTGTCAAGCACATTAGAGGGCGAACGCCGCACACACCGGTCTGTTATCCCTCGGAAGATACACACACAAGAGGGGACTAATCTTTAAGCGGATAAGCAAACTGGTCATCATCGACATGGGTTGGCCGCAATTTAAATGCTGAAGTTGAAATTGGGCTAGTGTGGTCAAGTGACGCTTGCAACTGTTGGCGTTTCTGGTATTCCTTTTTGTGCGCTTGAGCAGCCTGGGATTTTTTTTGAAGTTTTTTCAGTTTCTTTTGCTGTTTCTTCTGTTTCTTACGTATCTTAGCCTGCTCAGCTTGACGTTTGGCAAGCATCTTTTTATAGGCTTTTTCTTCAGCTCGACGTTGTTTTTCATCCGTATAAATGAGGGCGCACAGCAGTTCAATCTGGGAAAGATTGTCACTTATCTGAGCTGCAGAATTCAAATAATAAAGCTGGTAGGCCAGGCGTCCATCATCTTTTCGCAACGCTGAGGCAAGGTCTCGCATTGTGGCAATCAGGTTGTCAGGAGCTTTCAAGATCTTTTGATGCACAGGAAGAATAAGTGGAAACAGACGAGGACGTTTGCGTGCCAGCAAAGTGGTGGCAACTTTTGGTTTCAAGGCAAAACCGTCTTCAGCACATAAAAGATTCCATAGTTGTGCTGGTGCGCCGTCATCAGCTAAGAAATCATCGCTGGCATCAACAAGGTCCATATCCACTGGAATCTGACGAAATAGTTGACAGAGGTCACCGTTTTTATCCTCCATTATCTCTTGACGTTTCCCTTTGAGGCCTCCAATATCTAATGCCAGAAGTGCCACAATATCCACAGCGTGAATACGATGGGGATCGCTTTCATGATCGGTACCATACATTGTGAAAAAAGTATGCGAAAGATTGGTGTCTGTAACGAAATAGTGATGCAGCAGTTCGCTTGCTCTGTTCCAGGCATCTGCATCGCCATCAACGATACCTTCAATGAGGGATGGGAAGCGAAGTGTCACGGGGACCTCCTCAGTGTGAGACGTAGCGTACTTCTAATTTACCGTGATAGCGATGAAAAACAACTGGAAATGTCTTTGCCTCAACCATGAAAGGTTCAATTCACCGTGTGTCAAGGCGTAAAATCCTCGTTTGTAGAACATTCGTCCTACAAGAGGGGTGAAAGCTCACAGGAATATGGTGTGCCCGCTAACGAAGTGTGTCCGGATACAATGTCAAAAAGTTAACGGGGGGGGGTGTGTCATTGTAGATGCGTTGAACGTCTTGCTTATTCCCGCGAATACACACAATTGTTCCAATAAATGAACGTCCAGGTGGTACGGCACGAATAATGATTTCATCGCCTGGCTGCGAACGTGCAACGCTTTTTGCTGCCTGCGTGATAAGTGTTGATAACGAGGATTGCCCCCGAGAGTTATCAATAAGACGAACATTTATTCCACGTGTCCGTGCTTTGCGCACACTTTCACTAAGCGGTGGAACAAGTAGTCGGCTTGCTGCAATAGAATCACGAAGCTGAGCTTCAAGAAGACGGGCTTCTTCGCGCAGCTCACGGGGATCTGTGCCATCAGAAAGTTTTGTGAGGAAGGAATGGGTGTCATGGTAGATCTGTTCAACACGAAAACGTTTCAGCGCTGTAATTTTTTGGGCCATCGTTGCACTGGCACGCAACAGTGTTTGAGTATCGGCTTGTTGGTGAAGGCGACGGTAAAGGAGCTCGATAAACAGAGAGGGCAGATAGAAGAAAATAAGCGTACCTAGGTTGCGAAACACAACGTCCCAGGGAAGCGGCGCATGAAAGCCCAGTGCAAGGATAGTGAAGCTAAAACACAGTGAGGACAGAGTAAAACTAATCCAGGCAAGACCAGCACGCCCTCGTGAGATAAGCCAAATATCGATCATCGTGATGAAGGGAATCGAAAAGAGGGCCAGTGAGGGATGGATGTCAATAGGAAAACCAAAACAGTTAATGATCGGTGTCGCAATACTGATGATAAGGATGGTAACGCGAAGAAAAAAAGATGGTTCATCAAGAGGACGCAAAGCGATCATCGTGAGGGGACACAGGATGAGGGCCGTGGTAAGAGATGGAAAATACCAGTGTGTGTTTCTGTGAAGAGATGAGGCCCAAAAGAGCATAACGAGCGGAATAATTGAAAACACGAAGGTGCGTCCGAATTGTGTTTGCAGTAGCCAGCCGAACGCCTGTTGCGTTGCTTTACGCGCAGCAGCCGAAACGGTTGGTGGCTCTACAGCTAACAGATTGGGAGTCAGTGTTTTTCGGTGTGTAGTGGATCCCGTTCCAAAAGACAAAGGCGTGGGAACGCACATGCGAATAGTGGTTCCCTGTCCTGGCTGCGTTGTAATATGGGTTGTACCTCCAAGAATTTCAAGCCGTTGAATGATGGAATGTTGAATACCCATCCCGTCCTTTATCTTTTGAGGATCGAATCCTTTCCCATTGTCATTGACGGTTACAATAATGCAGGGTGAATTGCGTAAAGCAATTTCTAGTTTTACGCGCTTGTGGAGGGCATTGGCATGAAGTTCAATATTGCGCAGTGATTCAAGAACAGCAAGCAATAGTTCGTTTGCGATGACATTGGGGATCATCATGGAGTCTAAACGCAGGATAACCCGAATGAAACTCAGAGGCGAATATGTTAAGGCTGTAGCGATAAGACCCCGTACAGAGAATTCACAGTTTTGTGCATCGGCTATACTGCGCGTGATCCGGATGAAATCAGACAGGCGTAGGCTTTTTCCCGATTCACTTGTATACAGGCTGTACATGGTTGTTTCTGTATTAAAGTCGTAGTTCGTTGCAAACTCCAGCGATGAAAGTTCCGTTGTAACAAAGTCTCGCTCGCGGTAATGCAGCTCGTGTAAAACATCAAGGGCACGTCTAGCAGAATCTTTTATCTGCTCATGGGCTACATGAGCTCCCTTACCAACGGTAACAGCAACAGCAACAATGTAGTCGTGAACTAAACTGTCAATCTGGTTTTCTGCGGCAAGGATAGACTGTGTTTCAAGAGCTTTTTTTCGTTGTCGTTGGGTATCTTCCAATGCTGAACGCAAACCTGCCGCACCTTTGAATAACGACAAAGCAATACCAAGATAGATACCAGCAAAGAACACTCCGTAGACAGTATTAGCTAGGGCGGCAAGGTCGTTTGAGACAAAATTAAGTAAAACAGCCCAGTTTAGACAGGCTTGAATCACTATGAGTGCTGGGATAACACGCGGTGAATGATACAGTGCAAAAAGTATTGGAACAGCGAAAATGCCAGTAATAAACGGAGCTTCGATCTGGGTTGATTCTAAGGGATTAACAAAGAGGACGATACCGTAGTAACGATTAAGCAGCAGGGAGAGCGCCATGGTCACGCATACGCTTACAATAGATAGCCATGATAGACAAAGATAGATCCCATTGATGATTGATGTGACTAAGTTCGAGAGAACCTTTTTCTGTTGATATATCAAAAACAACGCGCACGGTGCTACAGCTACGGGAGGAAAAAACAGAATGACAGTCAAAATAATGGACCAACCAATGTGGCTGTCACAGGTCTGTTGTTCAATAAGGGGATAATTCACACAGAAAAAATAGAGCGCACCAAGGGAAACAAAAAACAGTAGTAGTAGCCTAAATCAATATGGCGGCGGAACTCCAGTGCAGGAATATCATGATACTCAATACCGGTGTGGCCGTCATGTTGTGATTGCATGATAGACAGTACTTACTTGTAGTTGGGGCCTGGAACAAGGCTGTCCCTTACAGCGCACATGTATAAATCAACCCTACTTTTTGCGCGTCGTCCAGACGCCTCGTATTTTAGACGTATATCTCGAACATAGGAATTGACGGTGTGCTGAGAAATACCGATCCGTCGAGCTACCTGATATGAACTTAAACCGCTGGCATATTCAGTAAGGACTTTTCGTTCACTGTCAGTGAGTACTTCATTCACAAAAAATTCATCGGTGTCCAGGGCATTTGCCCAATCCATCCCTGCTACCTCTTTTCCATCGGCAATATCATAGATTGCCTGAATAAGTACAGAGGTAGGATCAGATTTTCTGACGACGCCAACAGCTCCTGCTTGGCAGGCCGTGCGTACCGAATATGGGTCCTCTGCTGAGGTATATAGCAAAACTTTTGCCCCATTGTTAAGGCATGTCTCAACATTGTTTGCGGGCTGGGAATCATCCTCAAGACGTAAATCTAGCAACACAATATCAATACGGGTATCATCGGGGAGTTCAGCCAATGAAGCAAAGCCACCAACATAATTGATTCTTGCGTCGTTGCTGAGTGCCTGCTGTATCCCCAGGCGCATCAACGGATGGTCTTCAATGAAAACAACATTAACCTTTTGCGACATGTCATCACCATTGCTTGTTATCGGGTACACTTTTTATGATATACCCCAAGCAAAAGGAAAACTATATTCACATAAACCCTATTTCTAGGGTGTTGCTCAGCAAGCCTTTTAGATATAGAGTGTTGGGTCAATAATTAGGTCCGAATCAGGGGCTGGGGGTAACACATTGGAGCGGTTCTTCGCAGGAATACCAATGGCAACATCTTGACTTGGTACATCTTTAACAACAACTGCATTTGCGCCGATCTTTGCCCCTGTATGTACGGTGATAGGGCCCAAAACCTTGGCTCCAGCACCAATCATCACATGATTTTCAATAGTGGGATGGCGTTTACCTTTATTCATTGACACGCCCCCCAAGGTTACTTGGTGAAAAATAACGCAGTCTGCACCAATTTCAGTGGTCTCTCCAATGACCACGCCATTGGCGTGGTCAATGAAGAGTCTACGTCCGATACGTGCCCCGGGGTGAATATCAACACCCGTAACCATTCGTACGGCAGAAGATAGCACACGAGCCGTAGTTTTCCAGCCACTTAGCCAGCATGAACGCGCAAGCCGGTATCCCCACAGGGCATGGACTCCAGGGTAGCTCAAAGCAACTTCAAGCAAAGAGCGGGCGGCGGGATCGCGTTTACGAGCTGTTTGAAGATCTTCAATAATTAGTTCCTTTAATGTCAGTGTGCCGTCACGGTGAGTGGAACGACAACGCTGTGAATCAGTGGAGGGGGCGGTGTGGCGAGTATTCATTTTCGTTTCCAATATTTGTTTCGCAACAACACGTTGCTAACTTAATCCTGTGTGCTATAAAGAGGCGTTGACAGATAGCGTTCACCAGTATCAGGAAGTACTGTCACAATCGTTTTATCTTCCATTTCTTGACGTCGAGCAATACTCAGTGCGCCAGCAAGATTCGCGCCAGAAGAGATACCAACAAAAAGTCCTTCTTCGCGGGCCGCCCGGCGAGCATACTCTAAAGCGTCACTTCCCTTGATGGTGATAACTTCGTCAACTACGGTGGGATCATAGTTTGAGGGAACAAAATTGGCGCCGATACCCTGAATGGCGTGAGGGCCTGCTTTTCCCTGTGTCATAAGGGGTGACTCTTCAGGCTCGATTCCGATAACACGAATATCGGGATTCTTTTCTTTCAAAAATGCTCCCACTCCAGAGATTGTTCCTCCTGTGCCAATCCCGGCAATGAACACATCGATGGCACCGTTGGTGTCATCCCATATTTCTTGGGCAGTGCTTAGACGATGTATCGCAGGGTTTGCTGTATTCTCAAATTGTCGAGCCCACACAGCATTAGGATCGTTTTCAACAAGAGAGCGTGCGGCTTCAACAGTACCTTTCATTCCTTGGGAGGCTGGAGTAAGAACAAGTTCAGCGCCAAAGGCACGCATAAGCATACGGCGTTCCTGCGACATTGATTCAGGCATAGTGATAACAACACGATAGCCACGTGCCGCACCAACCATCGCCAAACCAACACCAGTATTGCCACTTGTCGCTTCTACGATTGTTCCACCAGGTTTGAGTTGGCCACTTTGTTCAGCGGCATCAACAATAGCCACGGCAATGCGATCTTTGACACTGGAGGCAGGATTAAAGAATTCTGCCTTTGCTATGACATGCGCATGAGCGTTCCGAGAAAGCGAGTTAATGCGTACCAGAGGAGTATTTCCAACAAGATGAGTAACAGAAGAATAAATGGTCATGAGTGTGTGTCCTTTAATTACTATCAGCATGAAGCCATGCTTTGATTATGGTTGACTTTTCGTGTCACTGCCACAGATACACCGCTGTGGTTCAAGAATGGGATGAGCAGTGTGTGACACTAACGGCACACTCATCCCACAATACACTGACAACACTGAGCTGACGTGAAAGTGAAGGCCGACTCCACGGGGGAAAACCTCAATGAAAATGCGCGTGCATATGCCATGCCTAGTGCTGTGACGGCAATACTCATAGCAACGCTCCCATAAACATCTTTCGCTTTATGCTATACATAAGCGATAAAAAGTAGTTGTTCGTTCTTGTTTCGTGATAACAAAAACCTGTTAATAGTTTTACGCGAAGATGTAAAGTTGTCAATTGATAGGTGAATCAACTAACACTGTGTCCCCACGTTTGACAGTTGCACCCCCTCGCGAGACTTCAGCGACAAGATTGTGAAGCCATTGAAGTTTATTAGGTGTAATACGAGCCTCAATCACGGGGGTACTTCCCCATGTAATTCCATGAACATCTACACCATGATTGCGCAGATAGCCCTCAAGTTTGCCCACGTCTTGTGGTGTTGTTGTAATGTGAAGTGCAACAAATGTGATACGTTGAATCTTCGGTGCCGCCTGGCAGGCCTGGTCAACAGCGGTTGAATACGCCTCAACTAAACCGCCTTTACCAAGTTTAATGCCACCAAAATAACGGGTAACAACAACAGTGACATTCATGAGTCCCGAATATCGTAATGCGTGAAGCATGGGAGCGCCTGCAGTGCCGGCAGGTTCACCGTCATCACTGGATCTTTCTAAAGGCGAGGATTCATTTTGTGCAATAAGGAATGCTGAGCAATTGTGCGTAGCATCAGCATAGTCATGGCGTATCAGGTCGATAAAATTGCGCGCTTCGCCCTCATTGTCGCTTCGACACAAGGACGTAATAAATCGCGAACGTTCCACCGTTGTTGTCACCGTCGTTATCTCACCCAGAGGAAGCGTTAGCATTGGAGTAGTGGCCGAGGTAGCCCCCAGATCGCTTACGAAAGTTCGGAGGGCAAACTGGGTGAATGGATTGGGGTGGGTGACCATGGCACTATTGTAGCGCAGTAGTGAAAACAGGTGAGTAGCACTTATCTGGGATGCCTTGGCGTGTGGTATTGAGCGCAATTTGGGTCTATCTAGGAATTATTTTCGCTGCATCAGCCCGGCAGTGATAAGCTATTGACGTTATTGAGCGCAATAAAATAGCGCAAGCCCTGTAAAAAGAAAGAGGAGCGAGCTCATGGCAGTTCCAAAGAAGAAAATGGCACGCCCGGCTACTCGCACCCGTCGTGCAGCCTGGAAGGCCACGTGGCCGCAGCTTGTCACGGTGAAAAGCGATGGCAAAGACGTTGTTGTACCACGTCGTTTGAAAAAAGCCGTTGAAATGGGTCTGTTTGAACCAAGGAATGAGTTCCAAGGCTAACACCCCGTTTTGTAGCCCCGTGTCTTAAGGCACGGGGATTTTTCTTTTTTCATGTCATAATGAAGTATTGATATTCAACTGATGAGGAAGTAAAAAGAGGGAAAAACCGTGAGCAATAGCAAGGGAATTTACCGTTCACGAAACAATCGTATCCTGGGCGGTGTCGCTGGGGGATTGGCCCAGAAATTCGGTGTTGAACCCGGTTTGATGCGACTGATATTTTTTATCAGTATCTTCTTACCTGGCCCTCAAGTACTCATCTACATTGCGGCATGGATACTGCTACCTGAAGAATAACCAACATGACGCCCTCACTGCGGATGCGTCCTCACCCTCGTTGAAAGAACTACATTAATGCCTGAAAAAACGTCTGTCTCATCGTATACACTTCAGCAAAAGATTGCTGCCTGGTCTGTTCACGCTTTCACCATCAGTGGAGTTGTATGGGCCTGTTTAGCAATGCTGTCAATGGCTTATGGTCGCTATATCGAAATGTGGGGCTGGTTGGCACTGTCCTTGATTGTTGATGCGCTTGATGGAACCCTTGCACGCCGATATAAAGTATCGCAGGTTGTGCCATGGTTTGACGGAGTAGCACTTGACCTTATCGTTGATTATTTAACGTGGACATTTATTCCAGCTATCTTTATGTATCGTGTTATCGACTTAGGGCCAAAACCCGTTGCTATGATAATGATGATTATTGTATGTTCGTCATCAATGTTTTGTTACTGCAATAAAGCGATGAAGTCGCACGACAACTATTTTGTGGGCTTCCCAGCGGCATGGAATATTGTTATTCTGTATCTTTACCTATTGCAGTTTCCTGCATGGGGATCGATTACCACAATTCTTGTGATGACTGTCCTTACCGTCTTGCCGATTACCTTTGTTCATCCATTTAGGGTGGCTCATCTGCAGATACCCAATATCCTTGCCACTGTAGTGTGGCTGTTATGTGTAGCTTATTTGACCTATTTTTATCCTTCAGCACCAATGATTGTCGAGATCGCGTGGTGGGCTTCTGGTATATGGTTTATTGGTGTGGGAATTTGGCGGACTTTTCGTCAAAAAACCACGCATCACTAGACATAACAGAGGGAAGAACTTTTATAGGCGTGGTTGCGGTGAACGTGAGCGTGGGGACTTTGCGCAGTGGATGACTAGAGTGTGGACGACGATACTGCGAAAGTAATGGCGCGCAGTGTCAATGCTGTCATTTTTGTGAAAGAAAATGCTGTATCGTGAATGCTGGCTGCAGTTCAGGTACGTGTGTGAAAGTACTACACCCGAAGATTCCACTTTGCTTTTTGCAGTTGTGAAACCAGAGTTTTTTCGTGTATATATTTGAAGGCTTCCAGTAAGATTCCCGAGGCGATGAGGGCCCCGACAACAGCAATCACCCACGGCGGGTAGTTGTCACCTGTAAGCCAAAAATAAATGTAGGGCGCAATAAAAGTAATTACGGTCACTATCATTCCTAAGAAACGTCGAAAACGCGTGCGTGCAGTAACCATAGCTAATACTCCCCATGTATAGGGAAGCGCAGTTACCACGTCGATTGTCCATAAGAGCCCAAGGTCACCTTTAAATTCTTCGATAAGGGCAACGGGTAGTACACGCAAAGTTGAATACAAGAATACGATGACGTAGGCGATGAACCGAGGGTTTCGTAGCAGGCGTGCCAGCCATGAGCGGTGAGTGTAGCTAATCTGGTGGTCTTCAAGGATGTGAGTAAGCCTGTTACCAATATATTTTGTGTCTACGCCTTCAAGGGCATGGCGAACAAGTTTTTGTGTGTGATGTGACAGTTTATCCCATTGGGCGAAGAGACTTTGGGCAATATCAAGAGGGCGAAGGGCATAGGGTGTGGTAGAAAGGGTGGAAAGCCGTCCTCCAAAACGCTCTATATGGCGGATAATGTGGTCTCCAAAAATGGACTGCAAGCGCTGGTAGCCTTCGTCATCGGTATGAAAAATCCATACGCGGCAATCTGTGTTAAGCGCGTGAGAAAGTTCGGTAAGAAACGTTGACGACTGTGGATCAGTGATGAGTTCGTTAAGGGACGTAGCTTGGGAACGCTCTAAAAAATAGGCCCGAAAGACATGCGGTGACTGTAGCTCGCCAAGGCGTTGAACACGGCATACTCTTTTAAATATACGATAATCAATGGGGTATTTCACGAGAAGGCGATGGCGAAGAAGCCCAAAAGGATTGAGCCGGTGTAACCAGGTCGCCACGTTGTGTCTCCTTCACATGCACGGCTGGTAGTATGTCTTGAACCCAGCCGCGTCGTCTTTTCTAACATATGTATCTACCTTATGACTGTTTTCCAATATAACAGGTAACTCAAGGAAACACTGATAAAAACCTGAATGGTACATGAGCGATATTTATTTCACAGTTTTCTTGACTGGCTTGAGAGATATGCAGGTTAACGTGTGTCCGCTTTACCATAATGCAGTGCAGTCCACAAGAATTCAGGGGAGTATCGAAAGATTTTTGTGCCTAAGAACGCATCCGCGTACCTTCACATCCTTTTTGGTTCACACCAATAGGGATTCAAAGGTACGCGAAATAGCGTTATGGGTGCAGTGTTTATCCAAAAGTAAATGCGTGAGCACTCACGGATTTATCGAAGGTAAGCGTGACAAGTGTGCCTTCCTTAAACTCTGGAAGTGATGCAATATGGTAGAGCCGGTCACTGTCAATCGTGATTGTTTTATCAACAACGTCTTTTCCGAAGGCATTATCGTGGCCTTCAATGTTTACCTTTACTTTCGATCCGCTGGGCCCACCAATCACTAAAAACATTTCTTTACCGCTGAAGCGATAACTGAGTGTTGCCCCACTGGATTGAGCGGTAATTTTTTCTTCATCTGCTTTCCATTGTCCACCCAGAGTCCATCCGTGAGTTGGGATCTTCTTTTCTGGTGTATATGTGTGTGTGCCAATATCGTAGAATGGTTCACCCACAAACTGGCTGACACGTTGAGCACCTAAATAGGTTTCAGGAGATTGACCTTGATGCGGTGTTGGGGGTGCTGATGGAGTGCTGATGGTTTGAGAAACATTGAGTAAATTCTGGATGGCTTTTTCAGTTGTGTCATATTCGCCCTCTCCGAAATGAGTAAAACGAATCGTTCCTTCTTTGTCAATAAGATATTTAGCTGGCCAATAGTGATTATCGAAGGCTCGCCACGTTGCATAATTGTTGTCCATAGCAACGGGATATTTAATGGATTCTTCTTTCAAGGCACGTTCAACATTATCGGGTATCTTTTCAAACGCAAACTCTGGAGCATGAACTCCTATAATTTCAAAGCCTTTATCATGATACTTCTCGTACCAAGAGTTAAGGTATGGCTGAGTGCGGATACAGTTAATACACGAATAGGTCCAAAAGTCGATAAGCACCACTTTCCCGCGCAAATCCTTAAGTTTCAGTGGCTTCGAGTTAAGCCAATGCTCAATACCCTCAAGTTCAGGAGCTGCATAGTGCGCATTAAACACCTTGCTTTGAGACGTGGAATCTTGAGCATCTTTTGTCTTCTCTTTGCTGTCTTGAGTATTTTTGCTGTTGGGAATGAGTTTTTCTTCAACTTGTGTTAACCCTGGAATAGCTTGCGCAGCCCACGCCTGAAATGTTCGATCCACACCAGTAGCTACCAAAACACCAACAATAATAAAGAGTACTGCCACGCAGCGTTGGAACAATCCTTTTGGATTTGTGGCCCACTCAAACTTGGCAATCAGTTTTCGTCCAGCCAAAGAAAATATCAGCAGAGTTCCAGCAAGACCGACAGTGTAAAATCCAAGGTAAACCATTGCCTCTAACGGGCTAAAGGGAAGAATCGTGGCAATCACCCAGGCATATGTTGGGCTGCAGCTATTAAACACTGGCCCCAGTGCCGCACCTGTCAAAAGAGCAGCCACGGTGGAATGTCGTTGCTTTTGCGCCTTATCTAGCATGGTGTGCGATGCGGCATCAAAACCTGACTTTGTAGTGAGCTTTGCCCACAGGTCGGGAAATAAAATGAAGATACCCAAGATGATGACCAGCACACCTGAAAAAATTTCCCACACACGCGGGTTAATGTTGATAACTAAAGTTGTTGCTTTTAACAAAATAGTGAAAAGCAAAATCGAAACAACCAGTGCGCCCGCAATAAGGAAGGGACGGCGGCGATCGTCATTATCGCGAAGACTTCCACCAATGATGACTGGAAGGAATGGTAAAACACACGGCGCAAAGACAGTGAGGATACCAGCAAGTAATGACAAGATAGCGGTAATGATCATAGTGGTCCTTATTTTTCGCTCGTAAAACAATGTTGGTTCATGGCATTGACTGACGCATCGTGTACGAACATCACTATGCGACGCACCGGTGGGATTGTGCGCATAGCAGCGGTGGTTCCACAGCTTGCACACGCGCTCTATAGCGGCAAAAGGATACACAACGTATCGACAGGACGCACCCATTGCCACAATATGTTGACGTGTAGCAGTTCCAGTTAATGCTTGGAAGCAAGTATAAAATCAGTGACGCATATTTGTCATGCGGAAGCTCAGATACTAGACGATGCCATTGATACTGTTGGAAGGCAAAGTAGATTTCAGTGCAGTGTTGGGCAAGAAAGGAGGAGGTAAATGGGAATAAACGTGCGGCGCTTTATCGTTGTTTTGGTGGTAGTTAGTCTACCACTTATTGGTGTTGGCAGATGGTTGTGATGACACCGCGCGAAATAATTTCCAACACTGACTTGCCAGACATCCGTGCCGATAAGACGAGTATATTGACAAGGCGCGCACATATGATTGTTAGCGATGGACCAGAAGCCCAAAGTGAACCAAAGGATAGGTTTGAACGTGCGATTGTGCGCCACCGTGAACAGCTGGCGCAGCAGGGAGAAGTCTTCTTGGGGGGCAATAACCAGTGTGAAAATCCTGCAGATAACATCCATTTCAGAGGACGAAGCAGCAATTAACGTGGAAGAAACAACGCATCTTGTTCCCAAAGTCGGTGGTACAAAAACTGCCTACACGGCAAAGCATCAGTTTGTGTTCAAACGTAACAATATAGGGCGCTGGAAGATGGTCGCCGCACATCAGATGGAGCCAAGCGGTTTGCTTCCGTTAGGTGAAGCAGAAACCTATGTGGCTCCCAATTCTGACTATTTTGAACGAGATGCTTGACCGTGGGGTTTTATCCAATCGTTGAGTTTTTCGGCCAGATGTGTTGTTGTCATATCGGCACCGATATTGCAACTCACACTAGTGGCTGGAATCAGAGGGCATCCATGCCCACTTTCCAGATAGTTGAACGAGCACATGATGACTTCATGAGTGTTGCAAGAGGTTCTGGGCAGACCTTCGACAGTGATAGACTCCTTTCTTATGAGAGCTATCATGACAGTGACAGGACTTGACCACACAGGTATTATCGCCGCAGTTTCAACAGCGCTGGCTGAACTGGACATCAACATCATCAATGTCTCACAAACATTGATGGATAACTATTTCACAATGATTATGCACATCGAATTCGATGAAACCAAGCAGCCTATTGCTTCCATTCAAGAGCGGATGCACGATGTTGAACTCCAACAGTCCCTTCGTATCCGTGTCCAATCCGAGACGCTTTTTGAAGAGATGCACACGCTATAGCGCCTGGCGAAAACAGAGGAACGCAACGGCGTCCTTAGAAAGAATACCCGTGGCAATACGTCACCTACCTCACCACACAAGAGTTACGCCCCAATAAAACAAACACAAAACGGCCCCCCAAGCGTCGGGAGTATCAATGGACACCTCACGAAATATTTTAGAAACCATCCGCATGATTGAAGAAGAACGGCTGGATATACGTACCGTCACCATGGGAATCAACCTGTTAGATTGTGCAGATTCCGACACCACAAAAGCTCAGCAACGTATTCGTGAGCGTATCCTTCGGCGCGCCGAACACCTGGTGGAAGTTGCCAAAGGTATTGAAGTTGAACTGGGGGTGCCAATCGTTAATAAACGTATCGCCGTCACCCCAATCGCCCTGGTAGCTGGAGCCTCTGCCATCCACGACGCAGAACAGATGCTCAGTTTTGCCCACACCCTTGATGCAGCGGCAAAAGAAGTAGGCGTTGATTTTATTGGCGGGTATTCTGCACTGGTAGAAAAGGGTGTGACCACAGCAGATAGCGCCCTCATTAACTCTATTCCCGAAGCCTTAGCCAACACCGATGTTGTGTGCGCATCGGTCAATGTGGGTTCCAGTCGCGCAGGCATCAATATGTCGGCGGTAGCTCATATGGGCCAAGTGGTCAGTGACGCCGCGCATCTGACAGCCGAGCGCGGCGCGATTGGTCCAGCCAAACTCGTAGTTTTTGCAAACGCTGTAGGCGATAATCCTTTTATGGCTGGAGCCTTCCACGGAATTGAAGAGGCCGATACCGTTGTTTCCGTTGGGGTTTCTGGCCCAGGTGTGATTAAACGTGCCGTCGAAAAAGTTGCGGGTCTGCCCGTTGACGAAGTTGCCACGGCCGTCAAGCGTGCGGCCTTCAAGATTACCCGCGTAGGGCAATTAGTGGGGCGCAGTGCTGCCAACAGATTAGGTGTAGAGTTTGGCATCGTGGATCTGTCATTGGCCCCAACAGCAGAAATAGGGGATTCCGTTGCGCGAATTTTAGAAGAAATGGGTCTGGACTGTGTGGGCACACACGGAACAACTGCCGCATTGGCACTGCTTAACGATGCCGTGAAAAAGGGTGGCATGATGGCGTGTGGGCATGTTGGTGGCCTTTCAGGGGCATTCATCCCAGTCTCGGAAGATATCGGCATGATAGGGGCAGCCTCTGTAGGGGCCATCACGATTGACAAATTGGAAGCAATGACCGCAATCTGTTCGGTAGGGTTGGATATGGTGGCGATTCCCGGGGATACACCACCAAGCACAATCGCTGGCATGATCGCTGATGAAGCGGCAATAGGTGTGATGAATCATAAAACAACAGCGGTGCGTGTCATCCCGGTTCCAGGTGCCGGAGTTGGCAGCATCGTTGATTTTGGTGGACTGCTGGGCCGCGCCCCAGTTATGCCTGTCAACGAAGCATCGTGTGCGGCACTTATTGCACGCGGCGGGCGACTTCCCGCACCAGTTCACGGGATGCGCAACTAGGGGATTTGCGATGATCACCGATTTATTCGGCGCAACCTCGTATGGCCCACCGGTACCGAGAGTGCCGGTGGATATGCCAGTTGAGGTGTTCTCAAGTGCGTCAGTACCCGCATCGCGACCCACGTTTCGTGAGCTCTATGATATGTTACGAAAAGCTTTGCCCGCGGGAAACTGGTGGCCAGCCCAGTCCGACTTTGAAATAGTTGTTGGTGCGATTCTTACCCAAAATACGGCATGGACAAACGTTGAGCGCTCAATTGAACAGTTAAGAAAGGCCGGATTACTGGATGCTTCCACACTGTCCTGCCACGACCCAGCCGACATTGAGGCCCTGATTCGTCCATCAGGTTTTCAGAGGGCGAAGTCGCGCTACCTTATCAATGCGGCCACGTGGTTTCTTTCTTCTCATGACGATGCAGCATCACTGGAGGATGACGACCTTCGTCACAGCTTACTAAAAGTTCGTGGTATTGGCCCAGAAACTGCTGATGACATTATGCTTTATGTGTATTGCCGGCCCGTATTTATTTGGGATGCATATACGCGTCGACTATTGACAGCCGCCGGTTATCGGGTTCCGTCACACTACGAGGCAGCACGGCAAGAACTTGGCGTGCATGTGGAAAGAGCACAGATGAACGCCCATGAACTTGCCGAGTTTCACGGGCTTATTGTTGATGCCGGCAAACGCTCACGTCGGGTTGGCAACTGGCAATGGCTCCTTGGATAGGCCGCACCCAGAATCGCCACCACCTACCCTCGGTGCGGCGCCCTCTTTAAACAAAATAATTCTACGCAATCACGGTTGTAGCTGCAGTCATACCAAAGAATATTTTGGACACTTTTCTACTTCTGACCTAGACTAATAAATGGAGGGCAGAGAAGTTACTACACAGCAAAAAGAAATAATTACAAAAGAAACCTTATTACATCAAGCATTTCTTCCCGGTATTTTTGGTCTTTTAGGAACCAGTTTTTACGTACTGGGCGACACTCTTATTGTCGGTCAGGCACTGGGACGCGATGGACTTGCTAGCTTGAATCTATCGATTCCAACCATCAACCTTATGCAAGGATTGGGACTGCTTTTTGGGTTCGGTGGTGCTACCGCAATGAGCCGAGCCTTGGGAAGTGGTAATCGAGTGCGTGCAAAACAGTGGGCTGAAAAAACAATTACATGGTCAATCATCGCGGGGCTTGCCCTGCTTGTCACTATGCAACTGTTCTTCGCGCCGATCGTTGATTTTCTTACCGGCGGGGGGCCTGCACGCCAAGGTGCTGAAGAATACCTGGGAATCCTTTTGTGGTTCAGTCCGTTTTATGTCATGTTTCAAAGTCTCGTCGTTCTTTTGCGAAACGACAGTGCGGCAAAAAGAGCAATGACTGCGCTGCTTGTATGTAGCGGATTAAATGTTGTGCTGGATGCACTGTTTCTTTTTGGATTCTCTATGGGCATGTTCGGTGCGGGCCTTGCCACCGGAATAGCGCAGGTCATCGGGCTTGGTGTTGCTACCACTCATTTCAAGAAGGCTCATATCCTGTCCGATTTGTCCTTCCGTTTCCTGCCGCCCTTTCGACTGATGGGCAAGGGGATGGCAAGTTTTGTGATGGAACTAAGCCAGGGTGTTGTCATTTTTGCCTTCAACGCTGTTTTGCTGTGGCTTAGCGGCGAGATGGCGGTATCGGCCTATGCGATTATCGCGAATCTATCGCTCATGTTTACTTCGATATTCCTGGGGCTTGCCCAAGGAGCGCAACCCCTGTTGGCCCAGGCTCACGGTGGCGGACACAAAGATGAGTTCTGGATGATCACGCGATATGCGCAGCGTGTATCCTTCATCATTTCCATCGGTGTTGTTGCCGTGTGTTTAGCTACCCCCACACTTTTGGCAGCAATCTTCATTTCTGATGATCCCCAGGTCGTTGCAATAACGGTGGTGGGACTTCGCATCTACTGTGTGGGGTTTTTGTTCCTTGGCTTTAATCTGATAGGAACGATTGCTCTTCAAGCCGCTGCCCAAGCAACGCACTCCTTCGTCTTTGCGCTGTCGCGCGGCATGGGTTTATTGGTGATCTATTTGCTTATTTTCCAGCACCTATGGGGGATCACTGGCGTGTGGCTGGCATTTGTGGCCGCCGAAATGACGGGGTTTGTGTGGATGCGGATCGCTTTGAAAAGACTCTAAGTCTTTTCGGTGCATCAATACGGCGTGCAGGGCATGGTTCCAAAGAGGGATATGTCAGGGGTGGAGCGTGTTGGCCTGCTACAATCGGGTGGTGTGTTTCATGAAAGGTTCAGCGGGCAGCGACCCGCGGTATGAGGGGGCGATAACGCTGTTGTGCCACATCGCCACATCAATGCTGCATGGAGGCTAGTCTCGCTGATTCCCATAGAGCACTGTCTGAACTCCGACAAAAATGACGCAGAAGTGGCTAGGGCGCCAGCGGATAGATAAATGACAGCACAAGAAAAGCTGTGGCCCACACCAGGTTAGCAAGATTGAAAAGGGCGCCTTCTAGGGCAGGTTTGCCAAGTTGGGGAAGTTTTCGCAAGAAGTGAATGGGAAAAGCTGCCATAAAGGGAGTAAATAGTGCTGCCCACCACGGAAGTGACGAATAGCTAAGCGCAACAGATATGGCGAAGAAAAGACATCCCATTGAGGTAATATCAATTGCTGGGATCCAGGCACATTTTAAGAATAAGTAGTAGTGGCAAGCAATGACCGCACTATGTAATGACGCTATATGGGAAGGAAGAGTCTCTTGAATTTCGGCAAGCTCAGTAGAAGCCGCGGTGTCTAAAGATGTCACAGCCTTTACATCTTGTAAATCTGTCGCGATAATTCTTGTGACAAAATCTTTCCATGCGTACTGCTTCGTCCCCGAAATCCTAGCCATGCAAGGACGGGGCCCGATAGGCCAGCGCCGATAGCACTCTTGACAGATATTCCCGAATCGGAAAATCCCTGTGCAAGCACACGATGTTCGTTGGACAGTGAAGCCGTTATGAGTGCCGAACCCGCCACTAAAGAGGCTGACCATCCCAGGCCAAGCAGGATAAGGGTCACAAGCATCACCATGATGTTCTGGGGCAATCATCGCCGTCGTCGCACTGGTAGTCAATATGATGTATCCAACAATGACCGTAGCCTTCTTTCCAAGGCGGTCGGACATCCACCCAAAAACGGGACTAAGAGCATACAATCTCGCAATGCGGAGCGAAAAGGTTCATCCAATAAATCATATGGAATCAACGCCATGATGCATACTGCCAAGACCGGTCATATGAACGGGAGTCATCGCCATAATGGGAACTATCATAACTTGAGCTATCCACAGCACCTACAGGCCCGTAAGTGCCTGCGGATAGGAACGCATAATTCGCCACTGTCGGATAAGACTGGGCTTTGTGCTAGCCGGTCAACTGGTTTGCTGGCTCACAGCTGTAGCGTGTGGCGAGTCTGTGAGAGTGTTTGATTCCAAGGAGTTTTCGCCCTTATTGCCTTGTGGCTCAAAGGTAGGCATCTTTGTTGTAACGAAGGTCTTTTGAGTATTTTCTATATTTCCCTGTGCCACAAAAAGAGGCACTGGTCGCAAACCATTTTGAAGTGCAACCAGTGCCATTATCATCCTCAATAGTGGCAGAAGGAAGAGGCCTGACAGGGTAGGCAATCCCGGCGCCGTATCTATTTTTGTTCCCAGAGCAATAAGATAAGGGCCAGCTCGCGCCAACAGTTACCAGGTCACGTACCTGGCGCTTGGGTTGAGGTAATTCGGTTGCCGCAAAACGTGCCTGGATATTTGTTGCCTGGCTGACCCAAGGAAAAATGAACTAGCAAGCAAACCAGATAATCCCATCATCGGTGTTATCAGCATGAAAAATGTGCCAAGACAACCAGCTAACATTCCTGTGGAAAGAGCAAAGTGGCATCCATATTTTTTCGCGATATTTGCCATGGCAATAGCGCTGAGCGTATCGGAAACAGACACTGCAACTGTTGAGATTCCTGCCAGTTCAAACGGCATCGCCCAGTAGGCAAGAGAGCGAAACGGGCACTCCTGGGAGCGAACCTCCCAAAGGTGCCCGTTCAACCTATGGATTGGGTGCTTCTGTTTCGTTTACGTGACTATTGCACGCGGCTTAAACCTGCCATTTCAGGCGTTGCAGAAGGTTCAGCCGATGTATTTGTGGGTTCAATGGAACGCAAAAGTTGGTTGCGCACCAAAGCAGCCATGAGGACAAGTGTTGCGATTTGTACGATGTAGGCACCGATAAGGATAACGGTAAAGCCGAGGGAACCTGCAGGGAAGATCGCATTTTTTGCCAGCCCAATATTGAGTGTAAAGAACGAGAGTACGCCCAGTACCACACCGGGACATACCAGGGTAAAAGCGGCAGGAGAGAGCTCTTGCTTGCTAAAGACAAAGCGTTTGTAATACCCGTTAGAACGCATTGCGATGTGGCCGAGAGCAAGGAATACAAGCTGTGCCAAAACCATCGTTGAAAGGAAGACAAAAACTCCAATAGATGTGCCCGGGATAGTGGCTGCATCGGGTTGAAGTGCTGCCAGTGTCGAGATCCCGTGACGTAGGCGCAAGGCGGTTATTGACCACAGTGTGATGATGGGGACTGAGAGCCACAGTGTTGCCGAGTTAGCTAAAGAAAGGCCGTAGCGAAGCATCGACATAAAGCCCATCGGTAAAAATACCAGGAACAGAAGGAGCGAAATCACCGTAAAGAACATTGATAAACCAAAAGCAATGACAACGGTTGTGCTCACACTGCTCATTGCGGCAGGTGCGGCAAGGCCCACCGCAACCATTGCAAAGGCGAAAGACGACAGAAGCTGGTTCAGCCCTCCGTTGGCCTTAAAATTGAAGCCTTCGTGCATAACGCGGTTAAGGTAGCGGCCAAGATACACCAGGGCAAGTACTCCCACAGAACTGTAGAGAATAATTGCAACAGGCATCAGGTATTCAATAACATCCCACAGTCCCGGTATCGAAATCATGCCCATGACAAAGAAACCATTGACGGTCATCCCCACAGTCAGCGGTACCGCTAAAAGGGTGACTTCAGCATTTGTTGTTGTGGTATTACGATAGGAATCTGTGCTTTTCCATTCGCGAAACTCGCGGATATTCCAGGCAAGAAGATACAGATGAATACCGAAAAACAGGAAAAATCCCGTGTAGGCGATGATAATCAGTGAACTCATGCCAATGCCGGCACTATCCCATGTTGCGGCAATGGATTCAAAAGTGGGCATCGGGGTATTGGGGTGGGGCGTCAGATGCATAAGGTTCATAAAGAACAGTACCGACATCCCTCCAAAACCCAGTGACGCAAGAAAATAAAGCGGAGAATACCTCTCTTGCATGTGACGAATCATTGGTACACCTCTTTTGTTGATCGTGTTAGTCTCTCACCCCGGATAATACCCCCAGGGGTATATATGGCATGGTATCGGGTTGTGCGTAAAAAGCAAGCTGGTGAGGGATGTTTTCATTGAAGAGGGCGAAGTGGTGTAGCAGTACTCGCCGTTGAGCTGCGAGGATGTGTGTAATTCAGCTCGTGGGGAAACCCCGGGGGGTATGTGGCAAGGATTGGGTCATCTCTCTGTACAGTGCCCGGCACTAAGGACGGAAGTGGGAGTGTTTGTGATGGTGCGCGTTACTGTGGTGCTGCCTGCGGGCGATATAGTTTTTTTGGGGGGGGGTAATGTCAAGTGGCGAAGATAAAACCTGGAATGGGGTGATGCGCTGTTATTGACGGGTCAATGGATAAACATCAAGCAGGAAGGTGCCAAGAATTTTATTAAACTCCTGTGGAGTGTCATTCATGGGTTGGTGAACGGTGTTGGGGATAACGGCTTCGCGAGCATTGGGGTTTTTCTGGCATAAATAGCGATAAATTGGCTGCAGACTTTTTGGAAAATCCCTATCGCCGCGAATAAATAGCATAGGGGGATTGTTTGGGTAGTTGTCAATGGGGTGGACTTCTCGAAATGCCGAAAGACCAAGATTGACAAAGACGGCACGCCCGGTCGTAAAGATCATGTTTTCAACCATTGCCTGAGTATCTTTTTCATGAGTGCACGCTTTTGCTGCCATTTGTGCCATTTGTTTCCACGGGATAATTCTGTAAAGAATCGGTGTAAATTTCAGTGAAATGCGTTCCGTCAAAGGCATCACGCGGTGCTGGCCCCACGAGCCTGACAGGACAAGACCCTCAATGCGTTCTGGGTGGCGCCACGTAAACTCCTGCATGGGATTCCCACCCCATGAATGTCCAACAAGCATAGCTTTATCAAGATGGAAATGATCCATGATGAGGGGGAGATCGGCTACAGCACCCTCAAAGTCTGGAAGTCCCGCTTTCATGGGAGACTCGCCTTGGCCGCGCACGTTGACAAAAACCAAATCATATCCAGGAAATGCGTCATATTGGTTTTCCCACATGCCCGAAAAGCCACAGGCTCCGTGGTAAAAGATCACCCAGTGTGTTCCGTGTCCTTTGCGATGGTAGCAGGTTATATTGCAGTCCTTTGTGGCGATAATGTGCTGGTCAAGATGTGTTATTTCTTCTTCCTTCGTGTTTATTGATGCTTCATCTGTTCACCGTCAGTCATATGCTTAACAGTAGGTGAGTGTACTGTTTGAACTACTGAAATACATTAACAAAACAGATGACAGCAAAGTAGACACTATGTCATAAAAGCCCTGGTGTAAGCGGAATTGATGCGTGAAGGCTTTTATCAAGAAGAACGCGATGCGTTTGTTGAAGAAGTCTTGTCGATGCTCTTGAACGGGGTAGAAAAACCTATTCTTTCCAACAGCTTTGCCCACTTGAAAAATATCGACAAAGAAGTTGGCAAACTGATTGAAACAAAGGTTCGTTTAGCTTTGACCGAAAAGGATGCACATGTAACGGCTGTGATCTAGTACAGGGAACATAACATCGCCTTGGTTGTCTTATGGGATGACAATCATGTAACAATGTTATATAAAGGCGGAAGAGCCTCAGCGGGGCTCTACCGCCTTTGAAGTGTTCTTGCGACCTTTTGTTAGCAGCGTGTTTGTCCCTATTGAACGGCCTTTGTTAATAGCTGAACGAACGCCCTTTGGCAAGGAAAAATTCTTTCAAAAAAGCAAGGTCAAGAACTACTAATCGTGCCAAACCACTTGGCTACATGACTGCGCAGCGAAGAATCAAATACATCATCAGAGTGGTGCTGTTCAATCCATTTTGATAGTGAGCCATCAGCACAGGCGTCCATTTCAGCACGGCATCTATCTGGTTCTTTTACGGCACGCAACAGCATATGTTCGGCTTCGGCTGGACTACGGTAAAAATAGGGGTAGTTTGGTGGGACCAGTGCCCTGGCCCATTCCATATCTGGGAAAATACCGATCACTCCGGCACCAAGGGCCTCAACATAGGCAATACCGTAGGATTCTTCATCGGCAGTGGCTAAGAATACCGTGGTTCGCGCTAAGGCTGCCCAGTAGTCTGTGCGTGTTGCGGTGAGCGGCCCCACCCAGATCCAGTCCTTGCGTGAAAAACGCATCGCCTTTTCTGATACCAAATGTGATTCGTGAAGGCGCATCTCGACCTTAATCGGTGTTTGTTTATGCACCCATTCGATGACTTCGGCAAAGAGTTCCGGACGTTTGCGTGACGACAAATAAATAGCGGGATACAAAACAATTGGTAGTTCCGTTTCCACACGCTCTTTAACATGCGCCAGGCGGAAACCCAGGTTAACCCACCCAAGTTTTGAGCGCTGAGAAAGATGTTGGACCGTCCACTTTTCTACCAGTTCACGAACCTCGGTCGCGGTTCTTTCCGAGTTGGCAAATGTAGGAAATACAGCGCACGACAGCGCCATCAGCGAGATACCAACTTCACTGGTGATGCGCTGGGTAGGCCACCACAAAAAATTCATGATTTTGGGTTCAGGCCCGCCCTCTTCATACATCTTGACCCACACACGCGGTGAATCAATCACATCCATATTGATAACCACCGTGTCGGCGGGATCCAAAAACTCAAGAGGTACAACGTCGAAACCTTCGCAGCGGCGAAGCCCCGCACCAACCAGAATTGAGTTCGGAAAAATCCTTAAAATTCTTCGTACAAGGGTATCCCCGGCTTCATGGCCAGCAACATGGCCGTCGGAGTCGACAATGGCTTCATCCCATTTAACGGCAATTCTCATGACTAACCTCCTTGGTGTCAGAGATGGACATATTCATCGTACCTTCAAATGCTTGATCGTGAACAGAGTGTGACGTATGCATTTTATGATCGGGTTCAGCATCAAGGTCAGGATCTGCGGATTCGGTGCGAATTCGCATTGCATAAAATGATTGATACACAAAGACGGCCGAGACAATGAAGAATACCGCAGCCAAGATGTGAACAAGTGTTGCCATACCCTGATGGCTCAGGCTTACCGCCAGTTCCACTGCCAACAGGCCAAATAGTGTTGTGAATTTGATAATCGGGTTGAGCGCCACCGATGAGGTATCTTTAAAAGGATCGCCTACTGTGTCACCAACAATTGTTGCATCGTGAAGTGCAGTACCTTTCATGTGCAGATCAACTTCCACCACTTTCTTTGCATTGTCCCAGGCACCGCCCGCATTGGCCATAAATATTGCCTGATAAAGCCCAAAGATTGCAATAGAAATCAGGTATCCGATGAAGAAGTAGGGCTCAACAAAGGCAAAGGCCAGTGTGCCAAAGAATACCGAAAGGAAAATATAGAGCATTCCCTGCTGAGCGTACTGCGTGCAAATATCAACAATTTTTCTGGAGTCTTCTACTGAGGCGCGCTCGGCTGATTCATCCAGATGAATTGTATCTTTAATATAGGCAACCGCACGGTTCGCACCGGTGGTTACAGCCTGGATCGATGCCCCAGAGAACCAGTAAATTACCGCTCCACCACTGACAAGACCAAGCAGGAAGGGAGCATGCAGAAGGGACAGATTTTCGAGGCCGGATGTCAGGCCCTGTGTGAGCGCAATAATGATCGAGAAAATCATGGTAGTGGCACCCACTACTGCGGTTCCTATCAGGACGGGTTTAGCAGTGGCTTTGAAGGTATTTCCGGCGCCGTCATTATCTTCGAGCATAAACTTTGCCTGATCCCACTGCGGGGTTGTGCCAAGAACATCTTTTACTTCGTCCTGTATTCCTGGCAATGACTCAATTCGCGATAGCTCGTAGACGGACTGAGCGTTATCGGTGACCGGGCCGTAGGAATCAACAGCGATGGTGACAGGGCCCATTCCTAGGAAACCAAAAGCAACAAGACCAAAAGCAAAGACTTCAGGAGCGTGCATGTCCGCGGTATTAATGCCTAGGGACAGAAGGTAGGAGCCACCCATGAGACCAACGATGGTAATACCTAACCAGTAGGCAGAGAAATTGCCGGCAACCAGCCCCGATAAAATATTGAGAGAGGCACCGCCCTGGCGTGACGATTTTACCGTTTCACGTACGTGGCGAGCATTGGTGGAGGTAAAGACTTTCACAAGTTCTGGGATAAGTGCACCCGCTAGTGTGCCACAGGTGACAATACCTGCCAGTTTCAACCATAGGTGCGATGTGTGAATGATTCCGCCATCGACACTGCCCAGAATAAACCAGGTCACACCAAAGACCGCCATAATGCAAACGATGGAGGTCAGCCATACAAGTGTGGAAAGGGGAGTTTCAAAGTTCATCTTCTTTGCATCGCCCCACTTGGCTTTAACCCAGGCGCTATTGATACCGTAGGCGGCAACTGCAGCTAGGATCATTGCTGCGCGAACCGTAAAGATCCACAATAGTAACACCGACTGGAGGGTTGGATTATCAGAGGGAACAGCCAACAGGATGAAAGTGACCAGTGCAACACCGGTAACACCATAGGTTTCAAAGCCATCGGCAGAAGGGCCAACTGAATCACCGGCGTTATCGCCGGTGCAGTCGGCAATCACACCGGGGTTGCGCGGATCGTCCTCTTCAATTTTGAAAACAATCTTCATGAGGTCAGCGCCGATATCGGCAATCTTGGTAAAGATACCGCCAGCGATGCGCAGTGCAGAGGCTCCCAGGGATTCCCCGATAGCAAAGCCAATAAAGCACTGACCGGCAATATCGGCAGGAAGGAATGTAAGAATGAGCAACATCATCAATAGTTCCAGCGAGATCAGCACCATGCCAATAGACATGCCCGCACGCAAAGGTATTCGGTGAACAGGGTAGGGTTTGCCACGCAAGGAAGCAAAAGCGGCACGAGCATTAGCAAAGGTGTTCACTCGAATGCCGAACCAGGCAACCGCATAGGAGCCACCCATCCCAAGCAGGCTAAAGGCAACAATGATGGCAACTTTGTCCCACCCAAATCCAACTAATACTTTGTAATAGACCAAGATGACGGCGGTAATGAAAATCCACAGCAGCATCAGAAAACGGCCCTGGCGAAGCAGGTAGGCTTTACAGGTTTCATAGATAAGGTCGGCAACTTCGCGCATTGATAGATGGACAGGTAATGCTCGTAACTGAAGAAAGGTCACCGAACCGAAGATAAGGCCAAGAAGACAGATTACCATGCTAGCGATAAGGAGCGTGTAGCCAGAAATGCCATTGATAATAACACTGTGCAGCATTGTGGGAAGCTCAAGATTTGCTTCACCGCCCCCCACATGGGCTTCTGACGACGGTGCGTCTGATGTGCAGCCAGCCAATAACGGTAATAAGAAAAAACTCCCTACCAGTATTGAGCTGGGGGAGTGGAAGCGTAAGTGATGTGAACGACTATGAACAGCCTCATGGGCTTTGAAACTAAACATAACACCTCGGTGTTGTCGGGGGAAAAATCCCTGTGTGTGGTTCAGTATCTACCTTATCAAGGTAAGGTAGACAACAACGGGCTAATTGATGTTTTTATTCGTGCTCTTATCGATACTGAGCTATGAGGTGCGTTCATAGTAGCTATCAAGAGAGCTTGTGTGAATTATTTATGAAATGATAGAAATGCTTTGCAATATCATACAGTGGTCAATAAGGCGACCATTGAGGCAAGGCCGAAGAATGAACATTGCCGTTGATTCCAGTTGTAACGACACCATTGTTTCCAGAAAAAACATCAAATGAACAACATATTCTTCTACACGCAACATCATGACGCTATCAATACTTGACGAGTTTAGACACTATTACTGAGGGCGACCATTACAAGTATGTGGATGGTATGGTGAACTGTGTGGCAACAATTTCATCGACAGCTAAAACTATGTCTCGTCTGGAATTAGTTTATGTTTACACTCACGCTACCTTCGTTGTTGGCCTTTCGGACGCTAAGAAGCATACGGCGGTAGCCCCGGAAGATAACACCGTTTAGCTAATGAACAATTATCGTGTAGAGCTGGGAATAGACCTAGGGAATAATCCGTTCACCAGGGGGGCGCAAGTGGTCTCATCGCCGGAGTGATGGTCAATAACATTGGTGGCAAGGCGCAAAGAACCACGCTGTAGTACCCAAGCGATGAAAGACATTGTCCCGCCAGGGTGTAAGGGCGGGACAATTTGTCGAATCATGTAAAAATGAGCGTGCGCAGTACTAGCCCTGTATATGAGTAGTGGTGAAAAGTCAGTTCATTTTCCCAGATAAAGCAAAAAGACCTGGCCTGAAACAAATAGTATCGAAACTTTTCTTCCGCGTAATTAGCGTGAGCCAGCTGCTATAGCTGTTGCTTCAGACTCTGCGCTCAAATGCAGTTGTTTCTTGAGCATTGACAGGTGCTTGCGCCCCAGTATCACAATGATAAAGGCAATGCCGCTACATACAATGCCCATATAGTAGGGCATTGATGCAATGGTGAAAGCTGCCAATGGTCCCGCACAGGCAGACGATATTGCGCCACCAATAAAACGCACCCCAGAATATGCAGAAGAAGCGATATGACGTTCAAGGGTAGTCGCGTCCATGACGGCTTCGGTTAAAGCCGTATTCATGATCCCGCATACAAGCCCGGATGCTGCCACAGTGGCAACAAGTACCCACAGGTGATGAGTTCCCAAAGCCAAAATAAGCATAAGGATTGCGATTATCGGCAAAGTAGTTAAGACGGTGCGAACTACACCGAATCGGCGTGTCATGATAGGGGCCAGGCCTACGGAGGTGAGCGCTAGGCAGATTCCCCAGGCAAAGAAAACTAAGCCTAATTCGTGTTCCCCAAAAGAAATGCCGGCATTTTTGGCTGCGCTTTCAATGGGAAAAGGAGAATATGCCAGAAGGATGAAAAAGGTCATGTTATAAAACAGAGCGGTAAGCGAAAGTACCCGTAAAGCTGGGTGAGATAGTGCCTTCATTGCGGCAAAGGCGGACACGCGGTTGGCTCGCCCATTGCGACCAGTGGGTGCTGCGCCCCCTGACTTATTCTTGTAGAGGACGGCAATGCCGATAAAACCAATTGCCATAAGTATGGCCGTCCCCATAAAGGGGCCTCGCCACGAGATGTGACCAAGTAGTCCGCCAGCCAAAGGCCCAAAGGCCATGCCAATACCAATTGCGGCCTCATATAATATGATGGCACCGGCAGAACCACCTGATGCTGCTGAAACGATTGCCGATAGTGCGGTAGAGATAAACAGTGCGTTGCCAAGTCCCCATCCGGCCCGCCAGCCGATGATGTGATTGACACTATTGGATGCAGAACACGCCAGAGCAAAGGCCACTACAAGAGATAACCCGATAAGGAGTGTTGTGCGTACTCCGATTCGAGTTGATACCCACGAGGTGAAAAACATTGCGATGGCTGTGATAACCAAGTAGGACGTGAAAAGGAGCATCGCTTGAGTGTGTGTAGCATTCAAATCGTGCGATATAGCGGGCAAGATGGGGTCTACTAAACCGATTCCCATAAACGACACCATGGTTGCAAAAGCGATAGCCCAGACCGAGCGGGGCTGGACAAAGGCTTTGTGAATCGGGGGATATGTGTGATGTACAGGTTTGGAGTTGTGTGACAAATCTGTAGGAATATCGTTCTGTGTAGATGGAGTGTGTGAGGTGAGTGTATGCATTTGTGGGGGAATAGTAGACATCGGTTTGGTCATGGGTGTATATGATCTCCTTCCATGTGTTGAATGAGTGTGTGCATAATAGTTTCAGCTTCCTTCAATGTGTGCTTGGCTTTATCGGGCAGTGAATCGACAAGTGGTTCAAGGGTGTGCGCCAGGCGCTGTCGCCATTGAGTGAGATGTCGATGTCCATCTTTAGTGAGCTCAACTTTGTAGGCGCGAGCATCGGATGGGTCGTTCACGCGTTGGATAAGTCCCTCAGATTCTAAACGACGTAAGAGTTTTGTTGTTGTTGCACGCGATGTGTGTTCCCGGTAAGCAATCTGCGAAGGCCTCATTGGTCCTAAAGAATCCAACATAGAAGCAACGCGCCACGTGACAGAGGAGACGTCGTTATGGGCAGCAAGAACTGCGCCACGTGAGAAGCGGCTTGCAGTAATGGTGAGTGAAAGAGCGAGCGATTGTTCGTGCACTCCACCAATAGTAGTTAGCAATGCTAACTAATGCAACTGAAGCTATTTTCGTGCGGTGTGAGTTTCTTCAACAAGGGAACAGTGTGTAGTCAAAGAGTGCAGAGCGAGGAGAGAAGAAACAAGAGGATGTCTTTTGGGGGCACTGCTGTATGTCGCAAAAATACGTGATACAGGAGTAACTATGAAAAATCGCCCGTGCCATCCAATGGAATAGCACGGACGGTTCGTTTACTTAAGGAAGGACCCCATTAAGGGGTGGCAACTAATGTAGCTGTCTGGTTCGGCACTGCTGTAGGTTCCTTGTGGGATGTGACATCGTTCTTCGTAGCAGAAGTTGATTCCGACACGGTATCGGAAACATGTGGAGCACTATCTTCTACCGTTGCGGGAACCACGTTGGCTTCGGTCACTTTTGGTGTGGCTTCAACTTCAGTAACACTCTTGCTCTCTATCGGTGTTGGAGTATCCACATAGGTTTCAACAATGTTCAACGCTGCAGTTGAAAGGTTTGTTTCAGCCATCAGATTGTTATGGAAACAAGGTGATGCCATGTTGTAGCCTTTTCTTGCCGGGGTTAAAAGACCGGTTGGGCGTGCAGCATCGCGCCCCTTGAAGATACTGGCTATACGAAGTCCTACCTCTTTAGCACTTGCCCGAGAGACAATGCCATATTCACAGTTGATAGTCTTTGAATCCTTTGCTTGCGAAATTGCTGAAGCGTGATCAACGGCAGTGTCTCCCAGGTCGATGGCGCGTTTGGAGCTGAAACCAAACAGGGTGAAGCCACCTAGTTGGATATCTCCAGCAAATGCCGTGTAGTTGACGTTATCTGGCCACGGAGGCAGTTGAGCTAGTTCCTGCGAGCCAGGAATCATGGCTAATGCGCCTTCTGAATACAATGCGTCAACCGGTCCGCCAGCACCGAAGCAGTATTCGCCTGTGGCATCGGCCTTCTTGGAGCATTCACGCATAACGAGCTTCATGATTCCTACTGGAATGTTGATGCCAGGGATCTTTTGTGTGGCATCAATGGCTTTCATAGCAAAACCTAGAATTTCGGTGCCTTCATTGGGGGTGCCAAAAGTCATAGCCTTGCTGACGCGCTCACTAATGGGGGCACCCTGTGAGTCGTTTAATCCTAAGGCTCCGCGCAAAGCCAAACCACCCATGGAATGGCCAATAACAACGGCCTTGTTTCCAAACTGGTTGGTAAGGCATTCAATGCCTTTGGCAAGTTTCGGGCTAATCTTGGGGTTGGTCACCCAGTGGGTTGAAACGGGGTGATAGTCGAATGTATAGACTGCGGCACCAGGGATCTGTTGTAGCTTTCCAGTCAAAGATGCATGCACCTCACGTCTATCAAGGAGCATGCCACCATGGCCGTTTGCTTCGCGGTCAATTTTGAGTGAAAACTGTGATTTACGATCTTTGTTGTGGTCGCCATAGCCAGTCCAACCGTGGACAAGCACAATAGGTGTCACCTGTCCATCTGGGCGATCCACTGCCACAATTGGTGCGCCTGCATCCGTAGTTTCATCATCCAAGATAGGTGCCTTTTGAACAAACTGCGAACAAGCATTAGCATCTGGCGTTGCCGCAGCAAAATTTGTGGCACCGGGGATAAGGACGCTCATGATGAGCATTCCTACTGCACCTGCAGCCAGAAGTGGTGTAAATAGTTTTTTCATTAGCGGTTTACCTCCGATTGTTCTTCCGATAATGGCAAGGTTCCTAAAAGTTTCCATCCCTGTGGTGATTTACCTAAAAGGGCCGAGTATTGTTCGGATTTTTTACCCGGGCGCGTAATAGTTGTGGCAACCATTGCGGTGGTTTCGTCGATGTCTGTCCAGCTCTTTTCATCAACATCGATGACTGTTCCTTTGGGGAATACCTGTTGAAGATCGACACCGTAGAGTTCTAAAGATGATTGTGCAACGACTTCTTCGGGATTGTCAGCAACTTTGCTCAGTGTTGTTGTTGCTTCTTTAATTTCTTCGGTGGAACGCGTTTGCTGTGGTGAGTGAGAGGTCTCGGAGGACGACGGTGTTTTTTTGGGTGATGGGGCAGTAACGCTGGCTGTGGGAGCGTGAGTGGGTGAAGTTTGTGCGGATTGTGCAGGTTTTTCAGAAGGGGAGAAAAGCGAATTTCCAAAGACCACAAGGGCGCCACCAACGCAAAGGATTACGGCAACAATAGCAGCGACAACCGCGTGTTTTCGGGTCACCTATCTCACCGAACCTTTGCTCTCCATGGGGTTGAGGTGAAGAATTCGAGCGAAAACTCCACCAGTGATATTGAGCCTCATGCACAACACCATCGACGATAATTAATCGTACGGTTTATTATATCATTTTCATATGACCTTGGTCCATTTTTGTTATCGCCGTTATATTATGCGGTTGTGAGATATCTAACGTTATCTGACGCACTGTTCTTTTCTGCAGGAGGGTGAGGAAATGTCGCAGGTTATCCTTTTCTAAGCCGTGGGTGTGTGTAACAAAAAACTGCCACAAGAGCCATGATGCCAAGCGCTCCATAGAACGGGATTGTGCTATTCCATCCGTATAGACTAGTTGATAATACAGGTGCAACTGCGTAGGCCATACCGTTATTGGCGTTGATAAGTCCGGCCAGTGAGCCCTGTTCCTCGCGTGACATCTCTAGTGTGGGCCCGGCTGTATAGCCCGGCATTGCCATGCCAAAGCCCACACCAAGAGCAACAGAGCCAATAGCAAGTAATACGTATGATTGTGATGGCAGAAAAAACGCAAACCCGACAGTGATGAGCGCCATTGCGCGTCGCAATAGTTGGCGCGAAGTCCACCCCAATGCAGGTGCAATACCGCCTTGGGTAATAACCATTACCACAGACATAATGGTCAGCAATAGTGCTGTAATGGCCGCAGTGAGGGTATCGCTGGCGTGGAAACGATCTTGGATGGCAAAACCGATCACGCTTTGTAATGATGAGAAACAAATGAACATCATGAGCCCCGCGATAAGAAATGGTAAAAGACGCGGATCGAAATATGAGGTTTTCGTTGGTTTCTCTATCAGTTCTATCGGCTCATCGGCACGGAAGAAAATGAGAAGTGTGATAATGCCGCCAATCATAAAACATGGCATCAGCGCTATGGGAAGCATGAGTCCGCCAAGCCACGCTAATACGCCACCTACAATGGCGCCGGCAATAGATGATACCCCCTGGGCTGCACCGACACCTCCCAAGGCTTTTACTCGCTGTTCTTCAGTCGTAGTATGGGTGACAAGATAAGTTTGCACAGCCGGTGTAACGGCAGAGATACTGGCACCGTAGGCTAGGCCTCGGGTTATAAATACGCCAATTATCATGCCGCTTCCCACCCACACTCCTGTGGTTCCCAGGTAGGCGATGGCCCCGAATGCACCGAGGGAGATGACGGCCAAAGTCATGGAGATTCCCAAAACTTTCTTAGCACCAATTTGTTGTGAGCGTCGTCCCCAAAACTGACTCATTAAAGCCAAAGTAATGGCGGCCAGTGAAATTGTCGCCCCGATATGCCATTCCTTCATTCCCATTGAACGTGACAGCGGAGCAATAATGGGGGTGAGCAGCATTTGCCCCATGTACACAAGAAAAACGGTCATCAAGACAAGGCCGGTTTGTGCGTGAAGGGAAGGATTTTTTTCTTCTTCAGAGGGTGAAGTGACGTTGTCTGAAATGGAGGGTGGCTCATGTGTGCCAGCCGAATCAGACGAAGAAATGGGCATTGTGGACTCCTTGTGAGAAAGACAGGCGTATAAAAGATTCTAGAACGCCGTTCTAGACGTGTCAATCTAGGTTAGAATAACAACATGACATCCAGAAATAACCCCACTGCACGCAGGGTTGGAATTACCCGTGAAAAGATTGTTGAGCAGGCATTATCTATCTCGTCTGATAAGGGTTTAGAAAGTTGGTCGATCCGCGATTTGGCTGTTGGTCTTGATGTTGTACCGTCGGTGATTTATCACTACTATTCATCAAAGGAAAACATCGTTGACGAGGTTGTTGACCGCATTGTTGCACAGGTTCCCCTGCCTTGTATTGAGCTGGAGTGGAAAGAATGGTTGCAGGAACTACTGATAGAAATGGAGCCAGTTCTACTACGCTATCACGGGGCAGCCCACCGTATGATGCTGGGAAAAATGACGCCAGGAATCGTTCCCGTTGTTGATACGGCCCTGCTAAAACTAGCTCAGGCCGGGTTTGGACCAATGGTACCCATTGCTTACTCGATTATTTTTAATGCAGTTGTGTCAACAGTAGCCGCGCGACAAATGCGCTGTGCTCAACAAGTAGGTGATCGTCACGATCTGGACGCGATGCTGATGCGACTGCGACCAATGGCGGTCAATTCACCAGGTCTAAAGGTCTTGATTGATCATCTGTTTGAGCCACTATCTGATCAACAACATGCTGAGGAAGTAAGTAAAAAGTATTACCGCCTTGTTGTTCAATGTGTACTTGATGGCGTTGAAAAGGCACTGTTGCCAAATGCTGAGAAGAATGTGGCGGTGACAGGAAGGGCAAAAAGATAGCTTTTTACAATTCCAATTACATACTGGAGCGTGTCATTGCAAAAAGGAACGTGCAGTGAGTCGAAATCATCGATAAAGACATCACTGCACGTTTCAAAGGGGGGGGATTCAACTATGAGCTTTACGGTATATATGAAAAGGTAACTATCCCTTCACCGAGCCAGACATAAGACCACTGACGAAGTATTTACCCAATGCGATATAGACAATGAGTGTGGGTACTGAAGCGATCAGAGCACCTGCCATTGATGCACCGTAGTCTTGCAAAATCGATCCATGGGCAAGCTCGTTCAATGCCAAGGTTACGGGGCCTTGCTGCGAGGAGCCACCAAAGAATAAGGCAAAAAGAAAGTCATTCCATGCTGCAGTGAACTGCCAAATCAACACCACAACGAAGGAGGGAATAGATATTGGCAGTACAACAGAGAAATATGTTCGTAACATGCCTGCGCCATCGACCCTGGCTGCTTCAATAAGGTCTTTTGGAACTGACTCGTAATAGTTGCGGAAAATGAGTGTTGTAATAGGAATGCCATAGACTACATGAAGGAAAATAAGTAGTGGGATGCCTTTTTCAACACCAGATGCGACCATGACCTTAGTCATTGGAATCATCACAGCTTGGTAGGGGATAAACATACCAAACAGTAAGAATGTGAAGACCACATTGGCACCGGGGAAACGCCAGCGTGACAGCACAAAACCATTAGCTGAACCCAACATTGCAGAAATGATTGATGAAGGAATAACCATACTGAGCGAGCGCAGAATTGCGGGATACAAGTCATCGAACGCATTACGCCAATTCGTAAGATCAAAAGAAGTGGGAAGATACCATGTGCGTGCCGGTGAGACTTGAGACGCATCTTTAAAAGAAGTCACAAACAGCACATAGACGGGCATCAAAATAATTGCTAACGACACAATAAGAATGAGATAGCGTATTGCCTTGCCCACTGCAGTGGAGCGTTCACTTACCGCAACAGTAGGGTCTTTTGTTTTTCGTTGAGAAACTGCAGCAGTGCTCATCGCCGGGACTCCTTACTGTCGTGGATCAGGTAGGGGATAACTAAAACCGCCACAAGAAGCAGCAGGATTGCGCCAACAGCGGCAGAGTTTGAATAGTCTTGAACATTCAAGTAGGCATACATATCAACAGCTGGAACGCGGGTTTGGAACCAGTCTTTCGAAGTGATCGAGATAATGAGGTCGAAGGACTTCAGTGACATATGACCGATGATAATTACTGCGCTTAGCGCAATGGGGGTAAGTTGCGGGAAAATAATGTTCTTATAAAGTTGCCACTCATTAGCTCCGTCAATTCGAGCTGCTTCGCGAAGCTCAGCTGGGATACCGCGGAAACCTGCAAGGAACAATGCCATCACATAGCCTGCTAACTGCCAGATTGCTGGAACAGTAATTGCCAAAATACCCCACTGTAATGACTGTGTCCACGAGTTTTGAAGAAAATCAAGGCCAATCATTTGAAAAAATCTGTTCAGACCCGTTGCCTTGTCATCAACATCGGAGGAAAGTAGCCAGCGCCACACAACACCAGAGGCAATAAATGACACCGACATGGGGAAAAGAAACGTTGCACGGAAAATGCCTTCACCTTTAATGGGTTTTTCTAAGAGCCATGCCCATAAAAACCCAAGGAGTAGTGTTCCTGCCAAAAATGTCACGGTGAAAAGTAACAGGTGCCAAAGAGACGTCTGGAACTCCGGCTTTGTTAAAAGGGTAATAAAGTTTTCTAAGCCGACAAAGTTCGAAGGCTCAACCCCAGATACCTGTGCTGCAGTGTGGGTGTCTTGCATAGATGTCCAAAAGTTAGCAAAAATCAGCCCGTAGACAAAAATGCCGACCAAAATAATTGAGGGAGATATAAGAAGTAAGCCTGGGCCCCAGTGTTTAATTCCCCCGGCTCTTTTACGTCGTAGTTTTTGTTGCGCCATGCGTTGTCCTTACCTTAAACATCGTATTCGTCAAAAGCGATGTGCATAGTTGTTGTGGTGATAGACACGGTCAGTCCGAAAAATAAGTAACACCCACATCGCCAAGAAAAATCAGTGTATGGCACTACTTACACCACTATTGTGGGGAGCGCTGCCAAAGCGGCTCCCCACAATAACTTATGAATGGTGACGATACTCTACTTCTTTGCAGCGTCAGCAAACTTTGTTTGTAGACCGGCAATATCAAGTGAGCCCGAATCGTATTCACCAAGAGCGGACTTCATTGCTTCAGTAGCAGGCAATGGTAATGCTGCACCGTGAGCAATAGAAGAAACAATGGTGTCCTTAGCGAAATCGGCCATAGCTGATTGCTGATACTCAGGGAATTGTGCTTTTTCTTCATCGCTGAGATCAGAACGAGCTGGGATCGAGCCTTTGATTGTGTTGAAAGCAATCTGGCCTTCCTTTGAAGAAATTGTATTCAACCAGTTCTTTGTGCCACCAGCATGCTTTGCACCAACAGGCATGGTGAAGGAGTCAGCCAGGAAGTCGAAGACACCTTGGCTACCTGGAACTGGGAAGTATACATAGTCTTCACCAGCCTTCTTATCGGAACCGTTAAATGCTGCCAGTGCCCAGTCACCCATGACATTGTAGGCAACGCTGTCATCCTTAACAACACCAGCCATTGCTGGCTCCCAGTCTTCGCTCCACAGACCCTTGTCCGTCATGTTCATGATTTTGTCAAAGTGCTCAAAAGCGGTTGTTACCTTGGCATCATCCCATCCAAGGTCACCTTCAACAAGTTTGGTGTAATCTTCAGCTCCGAGGTCGGCAATAAGGATAGTTTCCAAAAGCTGAAGCTGAGTCCATGTAGCACCAACGGAGATCGGTGTCTTACCTGCGGCCTTCACCTTTTCCATATCAGCGATCCAGGCTTCAACAGAATCTGCTGGTTTTTCAGGGTCAAGCCCGGCTTCTTTCAAAACCTTCACATTGGCCCACACAACATTAGCGCGGTGAATATTTGAAGGAACGGAATAAATCTTGCCATCGACAGTAAGACGATCAATCAAAGTATCAGGGAATGCATCCTTCAACTTGAACTCATCATACAGTGGGGACACATCCTCAAGATAGCCAGCAGCAATATCTGAGCTCAGTTCTGCACCAGCATGTGCCTGATATGTATCTGGTGGATTCTTTGCGGCAAGGTCAGTCTGGAGTTTCTGCTTTGCCTGATCGCCTGAACCGCCACTGATAGCCAAGTTGTTGAATTTGGTGTCAGGATTTTGCTCAGTAAAGACTTTTTCTAAAGCCGCCAGGCCCTCTTTTTCAGAACCTGCTGACCACCAAGTAACAACATCTACCTGTGAAGCATCAGCTGAACCGCCTTTACTATCGGCCTTATCAGCACCGCCGCTACTGTCGGCACCGCCACCGCAGGCTGTCAGAGCTAGTGCGAGTGCCGCTGCGCCACACGCTGTCATAAAACGTCGCATAATTAGATTCTCCTCGTTTTAATACGAATCGATCTGCGTTGATCGATCGTTACTAGGTTATCATTGATGAAGATAATATGTAACATTTTTAAGAAATAAAATGTTAAGAAAAACCAATCGCTACCAGCTAAAACATAATAATATGACTTTCTGGAGGTAAAAGGAATCTATATTTTTAATGAAGAAGGTTGGCAGATAGACATCTTTTACCCTGAGCTGGTGGAAGAGTTGTCACTGCGACCTCTTCAACGAAAACCTGTAGACGTCGCTGACGTGAGGTTCGCACCGGGACAAACGCTCAAGACTACCAGCTTCGGCCACCCCCACCACCGGAGCCACCGCCAGAATAGCCACCTGATGACGAAGACGATGAAGAGGAATAGCTGCTGCCACTACTTGAACGTGAGCTACCAGCATATCGGTAGCTATCGTAGACTTCTTTTTCAAGATACCTGAAACGATCCTCGTGAAGGTTGTCGTAGTAGATAGCGTAATCTTTCCACTGTTGCGCCATGATTGGATCCAGGTGTTTATCTATCAGTGCCGAAAAAGTTTTTATCCACTGTTTTTGCAGGTTAAGTGCATAGGCAAAAGGCATATTTTCAGTAAAGGTGTTGGGGTTGAAGCCTTGTATAGTGTCACGTTGGGTTGTTTTCATGAAGTTGACGAATCCGTCTAACTGAGTAAGACGTTTTTTACCGTAGTCAGAATACACACGTATATTTTGTGAAAAACTTGAACTGAGCATGGCTGCAATGACGGCAAAAATGATATACCAGATACGTTGTGGAGGTGAATAATTCCAAACCGAATAGAAGAGTATGGCTAATATCAGAGCAGATAAACCAAGCATTATTAATAAATCATTTTCTTTTTGTCGTGCCTTCGATAAATGAGTGACAAGAGAATGACTGAGCCCTAGGACCACAAATCCCCATAAAACAAACCCGAAGATGACTCCAACAATCACCGCAGTCCACAACTCAAAGATATGGTAGGTCGTCCACCACGAAGCCCATATACAGACCCCTATTTCAAGAATCGACAAAAACGTAGCAAGCCGTTGACCTGTCTGTGTTGTGACATCTCTTAACTTGCTATCCCAATGCTCTGCGACACTTTTCTTGATAGAGCTTACGACGAGTCCCAGCTTTTCAAGAGGAATCTGTTCGTTTTTATTCCTTTTTCGAATAACGGAATCGATAAGACTACGCTCGTATGATTTCGAGAAGCGCTGCTGCTTGGGAAGGAGGGTGAAAACCCATGTTGAGTTCTTGCCGTCTGTTGTTTGTGATGCGGGGACTTCATCAAGCCGAAAATATCCAAGGCTTATCCAATGAAGGAACAGCGCCGAAACAGCGCGGTCGCTCACCTCACCTGTATAGATATAGGCCATATCAGCAGGATTGATATCTTCTGGTGCAGAAAACTCAACAGTTGATGGGTGCCTATTCAACAACTTGACAATAAGCCATACCACCAAAACAATAAGAGCAAAGACAAAATAGACGATTGGTTCAATAATAAGCCATCGGTGATAGCCAGAACGTAGTTCGCCGTCAAAATATCCCTGAGGCAGGGGAAGTGCGATAGTTAACCCCTCATAGGCATGCAATTGTGTTGTTAAAGTGCCGGAGATACGAGTATCCGTGAGTGAAAGCTCAAGGGGTGGTTGCTTTTTTGAGTGTTCTTTGCCATAAGTGAAGTTCAATTTCTCTGCAGAAAAAGGGGAGGGCATCGTTATATCAAAAGACACATTGTTGATGGTTGTGTCCCATTCGGTTCCGATGAGATTGAAGTAGAACTCGTCCATATCGGGAAGGTTATCTTCACCAATATCGTATATGTAGGAAAGCTTGTATGAAACGGTTCCTTCAACAAGCGTATCCTCGTCACCAAGCCGGATTTCTAGGCCCTCTGTCGTTTTCTCGGCGCTCAACGTTGTATTTGCTTTTATATTACGTATATCCACGGTATAGGCTTGATTGGTTCTGTCTGGAATTATTCGTACGATTCCGTGCCGTTGTTCAGAAAAATCCGCAGTAATATGTTCGGTTATCTGGTAGGAGTTATCGTTTCTGACCTTGATGTCAATGTGATAGCGTTCGATTGTGAAGGCGTCAGCTGCATGGGAAGACGCTGGTGGAAAGCAGAAGATAAAAAGCGCTGCGAGCATGAATACACTGATCGCACGCATGTAGTATTTTCGCTGTGTAGAGCGGTTGATTGGAAGTTTAGAGTTGAATGCCTGGGTTGTGTCGTTCATAATCTTCGACCTCGAAAAATGGGTAGTGAGCAAACGAGAACATTGATGCAATAATATTTGTGGGAAACATTTGGACGGCCGTATTCGATTGTCTAACGACACCGTTATAGTAGCGGCGCGCGCTAGCAATATCGTCTTCTATAGAGGAAAGCTCTTTTTGTAGTTGCAGATATTGCTCGCTGGCACGTAACTCGGGATAGTTTTCTGCAACAGCAAAAAGCCTGCCAAGGGCTCGGGTTACTTGAGCTTCACCTTGGATTCGTTCATCCATGCCGATGGCATAATGTGCCTGAGCTCGTCCTTGAACGATAGCCTCAAGGGTAGTGCGTTCGTATTGCGTATAATGCTTGACAACCTCTACAAGGTTGGGGATAAGGTCAAAGCGCAGCTTGAGGTAGACTTCCATCGTTGCAAAGCCTTCCTCAACGTTATTGCGCAATTTCACCAAGTGGTTGTAGGTGATAATGAGCCAGGCCAAGACAGCAATAATCAATGCTGCAAGAACAGCTAAAACAATCAGTAAGGCCATAGTCTGAATCTTTCTTTCCTAAGGGATCGTGTCGCTAGGGAGTTCCACCCATTCTGGCTGAAAAATTACCTGTGAAATCTCCATGGCTTTGCGATGTGGAAGCAAAATGCCCTTCCAGGATGAGTGCTGAACGGTTCGAGGAAACATCTGCATCAATACTGAAAGGTGTGCCTTTGCCAGCATTGGTGAAAGTGATGTGGTTCCATTTGTAGTGCACATGGAAGCGTGCAAGGACATCATCTTTGTGGCGAAGTGTTGCCTGACCAGACGAATCATCTTTCATTGCCACGTCAAGCACGAGCCCGCGTGATAACAGCGTTTTATCTTTGATTCGTTGTGATTCATCGGCTTGGAAAGAACACGTCCAAAGACCGGTGAGTGTGTGTGCTGGCCTGCTAGTGACGAATAGAAGCTGAGACACGAAGGCATAAAGCACTATCAACAAGATGATGATAAGCACGGCACTGATAACGGCCAGCTTAATGTGTTGCCGTTTACCTTGTTGAGGGCCAAAAGAATGGAGCTCTTTTAAGTGTTGTTGGGTATCAGTTGGTGCCATATGGTTCCTTAAGGGGGGGGAGAATAGCCACAGACTATCACAGAAACCCTTGCTAAAATGCGGGTTTGTCGAAATTTTGGGGTGGAACAGCATTGCGGGCCACCCCAAAAATGACTTCATAAGAAGGTCAAGAAGTTACTATATGTTTCTTACAGCACGACGGCTGCGACGCGAGTAAAGTAGCGCCACTCCCGCGATGAGCGTCATCAAAGAGGCCCATGTTATAGCAGTCGACGAACCTGTGACAGC
>JAUNVQ010000001.1:185288-189069 GCA_030540715.1 Actinomycetaceae bacterium
CGGATCCGCGTTGGCAAAGGCACGCTACGCATTGAGCCTTTTGAAGGCCTTGTCGAGATTTGCCTCGTCCGGTTTAACCATTTGGTACTCATCGCTGACATTCAACTGCGGGCCAACGAAACTCTTATCATCCTCAATGGTTTTAAAAGGTTGAGCGCCTTTCAGGCTGTGGTTTCATTACCAACGTCCTGTGGCTTATCTGCCGCTGCAACTGTGGGTAAACCAAGCAGCATATAGGCTACACCGTCTGTGAAACGGTGCCGTATGGTCTATTTTGGTGGTGACAACATGAGTGTGAGAGGCTAGGCTCTTCGGGCCCAAAACTAGCCTAATGGAAACAGTGTCGCTAACTGTTTTTCCTTGTCAGATTTTGTTGGGGGAGAAGTATGCGAACTTTTGGTTCAGAACGTACCTATACTATTGGGTATGAGTGTACAAATATCACAGGCCGTTGATCGCCTTCCGTATCCACTTGTTGGCACTGCCTATCACGACTATGAAAGCTCTATGGCGTGGCGCGGCTTGATGATTGATAGTGCACGTACCTATTTTCCGCCCGCAACAATAAAGCTAATGATATGCCTGGCCGCGCGCTATGGTTTCAATCGGATTCATTGGCATCTGAGCGACGACCAGGGCTGGCGTATCAACATTCCAGGCTACCCTCAACTCACCGAAATCGGTGCCACTATTTCCAGGCCCAGCTATGTCCACTATAAAGACGCGGCACCTGGCAGTGTTGAGCGTGCACGTCAACAAGCCTTACAGCGTTGGCAAAACGGCTGGTATCGCGATGATGAAGTCGCCGACATTGTTTCTTTTGCGAAAACACGTGGCATCGTTGTGGTGCCAGAGATCGATTTACCTGGACACATGGCCGCGGCAATCATGGCCTACCCAATGCTAGGGGCACCAGAGGGCGTTGAACTGCCTGATGCTTCCCGTGAGGAAGCTCCCCATCCGGTACCGGATTTGCTGTGGCCAAAAGAATCGAGTTTCGATTTTATTGATGCGGTACTGACGCATCTGTGCACATTATTTCCCTCTGAATACATTCATATTGGTGGCGATGAATGTGCCCATACCTATTGGGAATCAGATCCTGATGTACGGCTGTGGATGAATGAACAGGGTGTCGAATCTGGTGCACATTTACAAGCCTACTTTATGAATTACGCGGGCGGCGTCCTCCAAAAATATAAAAGAAAACCAGCGGTATGGGATGAAGCAATCGCCTTACCAGGGATCTCGCCGTCTTTTGTGAGGGACGCATTGGCGTTTTCTTGGCAGGGTAGCGCCGGGGCTCAGCGCGCTGCGGCAGCCCAAAGGTATGTCTGTGCGGATTATCGCTATTTGTATCTCAATTACGTTGATCCTGATGCGTCAGGCCAAAAGGGCCTTTTACCAGCGGTGTCTTTACGTGATGTCTATGAAATGCCCTTAGAGCAGGGGCCGCGTTGTGTGGGTATTCAGGCGCAATTGTGGTCCGAGTTTATTATAGATGAGGCCGATTTGCTGGCAATGGCGTTTCCCCGGTTATTGGCGGTGTCCGAACGTTTTGTTGCCAGCGGGAATTGGGAGGATTTTCAGGCGCGGGCGAGCAAAGAAATGCGGGTGCTTGGTGACGTTTTAAGGATGGATACTGTATGAGGTCTATCGCGTAATATGCGGATTATTCCACAGGGTTTCAAGGGAAAGCCCACACGCCTGGACCAAAACGTAAGGATTGAGTATTTAACTAACTCTAAATTACCTGTGACGTAGGTAAATGTTATTCTCGTTGCTGATTTGCAGTTGTTTCGTTGCGGATTTGCGGTGTTACTACCATTGTTCATATGTACTACCAATGACCCCATTGTGAATGTTTCTCGTTGGTTGATGAGGTTGTTATGCTTGGGATTCGTTATGGAGGTGGTGTCGCACATAATGTGCAAAATCCTTGGGCATGGTTGGGCGCAAATGATACTTGGCATGAGGAATGATACTCAGTTGAGCGCATGACAAACACCACATTCCAGGTCATCCGTAAAAGTGAAGGAAGGCGGGCGCAAGGGATGGCCCGTATGTGAGAAAATAATTCTGAATAAACATCATCAATATGTATGGTAACTATCATAGAGCTTATGTTAAGCTACAACTATTCTGAACAGGTATGACGATTGGATGTCTTGCACGTGAACGACAACATCGAAAACAATCACAACGAATTGGATCCCTCGTCCTCTGAAATAAAAGAAACGCAGAAAAAGAGATCGTTACTCAAACGCCTCATTCCCTATATGGGAAAAAAGAAAATACTCTTTCCACTGGCGCTTGTCGCCTCGGCATGTTCGGCAGCAGTTGGAATAGTGCCATTCATTTACATTAACCGCGTTGTGAAACTTGCCCTTGCATCAGATAAGACTGTTGATTGGGCATCGGTGAGCTACTATGCATGGATGGCATTTGCTTATGCATGTGCGGGGGTAATTCTGTATTTCCTTGCATTGATGATGTCCCATCTGGCGGCTTTTCGAGTTGAAACAGCCTTTCAAAAGATCGCGATGCAACGTATCTACACAATGCCGCTGGGGTTCTTTTCAAAACATTCCAGCGGAAAAATCCGCAAAACCACAAAAGAAGCAGCCGAAATTACTCACGGATTTTTAGCCCATAACCTGCCAGACCTCTCGGCAGCATTCGTCAGCCCCATAGCGCTACTGATTGTGATGTTCTTTGTTGATTGGCGACTAGCTTTGGCAACACTTATCCCCATCGTTATTGGGTTCATTATTATGGCAAGTCTGCAAAATCAGGGACATGCACTGCAAAAACGCTATTTCGACTCGCTGCAAGAAATGAGCACAGGAGCCGTTGAATATGTTCGTGCCATTCCCGTTGTGAAAACATTTGGCCAAAGTGTGAAGACTTTTCAAAAGTTCTATCAAAGCATTATCGATTATCGCGACAACGTCATTAGCTACACGTTATCCTGGTCAACCTCGTACTGCTTTTACATCACAATGATGGAAACCACCGCATTTTTCCTTGTGCCCGTCTCGATGTGGCTGATTGCCAGTGGGGAGCCGATGCATGTGGTTATTGCAGACTTTGTTTTCTATCTTTTAATTGCACCGTTCTTTTCGATGTCAATGATGAAAGTTGCATTTCTTAACCAAAACCAAATGAGGACGGCACTGGCACTTGACCGCTTCGAAGAACTCTTTGATGTGACACCGCTAAAAGAAAGCACACTGCCTGCACAGATTGACAGCTACGATATCACCTTTGATTCGGTTAGCTTTGCTTACGATAAAGCAACCCAACCAGTTATCGATAATATCTCTTTCAATGTTCAACCCGGCGAATGTATTGCACTTGTTGGGCCATCAGGAAGTGGGAAAACAACCCTGGCCAGGCTCGCAGCGCGATTTTGGGATGTTGATTCTGGGGCAATCACCATCGGTGGGGTTAATGTGAAAGACATTCCCAAAAAGCAGCGAATGGACCTGATTTCTTTTGTCTTTCAAAATACGTCACTGATGTCGGCAAGCCTGTATGACAATATAACTTTTGGCGCAGACAATGTCACCCAAGAACGCATCGACCAAGCAATTGAGCAATCGCAAAGCACAGACATTATTCAGGCATTGCCACAGGGACTTGATACAGTTATTGGCTCGCAAGGAACATATTTATCGGGTGGGGAACAGCAGCGAATTGCGCTGGCCAGAGCACTTTTAAAAGATGCTCCGATAGTTTTGCTGGATGAAGCAACAGCTTTTGCCGACCCGGAAAATGA
>JAUNVQ010000011.1 GCA_030540715.1 Actinomycetaceae bacterium
CAAACTCACGCCTAGCCGCCGCAGACCGACCGCACTTCACCCCACCACAAGTCGACAGCATGCCAAGCCGTTCAATCTGCCCACTACCTGACCTACCCACAACCCGCCCAGCCCACCGCTTCGCCCTCTTCAATCCAGCCCACACTACCCCGATCACTAGAGCTGCACAAAGATTTACACTACGTATGCACGCCCTATCGAGCACCCTACCCCGATCACTGGAGCTGCACCGTCTTGTTTACCAAAGGATTTAACCCCGCACACACACGCTGGTAGCATTGGTTTTATGTCCGATTCACACGCACCCATCACCGCCGCCGACATCCGCGCGAATATCGAAAAAGTCTACGAACGCATCCACGCCGCCGCCACGCAAGCCGGCCGTACCCCCACCGAAATCGCACTTGAGCTTGCCGTCAAAACACAAACACTCGACACATGCGTCGAAGCCGCGAAGGCGCTCGCCAACTTGGGCCACCCCATCCTGTTGGGCCACAACAAGGTTCAAGAGGGCGTTGCCGCAGCTGAGCCTGTTTTGTCGGAGGTTCCTTCCACACGCATGCACATGATTGGCCATGTTCAAACCAACAAGATTAATCAGACGCTGCGCTCGTGCCATGTGATTGAAACTGTTGACAGTTCGCGCTTTGCCGACCGACTCAATCAGCGCGTGCGCTCCGACGACGTACTGCGCCCAGACGGCATCTGCGATGTTTTTATTCAAGTGAATTCTTCGGGAGAACAAACGAAGTTCGGATGCTCCCCTGCTGAAGCCTACGACCTGGCATGTCATGTGGCCGCTTTACCCAATCTACGCCTGCGCGGATTTATGACCATCGGCGCACACACCGATAATGAGACCGCTGTTCACCGCTCATTTTCGAAAGTACGCGCACTGCGCGATCGCTGTATCTCCTCAGGAGAAAAAGGGTTATCGGAAGCTGTTGAGCTTTCTATGGGCATGACCGGCGATATGGAGATTGCGATTGCCGAAGGTTCAACCATTGTGCGGGTCGGAACCGCAGTGTTCGGCCCGCGGCGCTGACAGGGAGACTGACCAACTTTGTTTTTGGCCACGTAGACAACTCTCTAGGAGTAGTCTACGGCTCAACCAGGAAGACAACCAGGAAGATGAGCTGATATCCGTGGCTATGACTAATCACGATTGAAATACTTGCGCTGCTTGTATCCTTTAGCCGGCAGTCGGCCCGCAAAGGACGCACACGCACTACTCGGCACTCTTACTAATCACTGAGCTTATACATCCATCCAAACTTATCTTCAGCGTGTCCATACTGAATAGCAGTCAATCGGTCAAAAATCTCTTTTGCAACTGGCCCAGATGGCACACTCACATCAAAGCCTTCTCCCTCAAGGCGACCAATTGGCGTGACCACGGCGGCGGTTCCGCAACCAAAAATCTCGGTGACATCGCCACTTTGCACACCATCAATAAGCTCATCTAGCGCAATGTCTTCTTCTACCACATTGCGTCCCAAAGACCGCATCAACTGGATGATTGCCCCACGCGTGCCGCCCTCTAAAATCGAACCTGTTAAACGCGGTGTTCGAATAGTGCCGTCTTTCATGACCGCCATCGCATTCATCGCGCCAAGTTCTTCAATATAGGTGCCTGACACGTCCACATAAAACACCTGTTCGTGGCCGCGCTCAGCTGCAAGTTTTTGTGGCATATAGCTGGCCGCGTAGTTGCCCGAACACTTCGCCTCACCTGTGCCGCCAGGTCCCGCACGGTGATAGTCACGCGTCACCCAAATACTTACTGGGGCAAAGCCGTTCGTAAAATACGGACCAGAGGGCGAACCAATACACATGTAGGTAATCTCGTGTGCGGGGTGTGCGCCAAGCGATCGCTCGGTAGCTATTGCAAAGGGGCGAATATAAAGCGATGTGCCTTCACCGCTTGGAACCCACCGCTTATCAGCACGAACCATATCAACAATCGAGCCGATAAAATCTTCGACAGGCAGCTCAGGCATAGCCATACGTCGCGCGGAGGCATTAAAACGTGCCGCATTAAACTGCGGGCGGAATGTCCACACCGACCCATCGGCATGACGATAGGCTTTCAATCCCTCAAATACGGCCTGACCATAATGAAATACAGCGCTTGACGGATCCATTGATAGTGGTGCATAACCGGTTAGCTCGTAGTTGTCCCACCCTTCGCCCTCTTTCCACACGGCGCGTGCCATGTGGTCACCAAAGAAGGTGCCAAAGCGCAACGATTCCATGACCTGCGCGTAATGTGCTTCATCTGCCAAAGGTATGTTGCCTACGACGGGGAATCGTCCAGCAAGTTCATCAGCGGCTGGTAGCGCAGCCAAGGCGGCCTGTTCTAATGCGGAAAGCTGTGTGTCCTTCAATGTTGTCATGACGATTCCTTTGTTCAATACTTCTTCTTTTATTCTAGCCCCGCAACGCAAGTAGTTGTCCCCTGTTTCATTCAGCAATCCACACCAATAGGCGGGCGCAAAGGGGCCCGCAGTGCAGACTTACCGACTACCTCCGCGTGCGCACACTAGCCTCCCTCATCACGCCAACGGGGCACACAAACCCTAGCCAACAACAAGCGCTTGTCCGCAACGGTGCCTGGGCTGCCTAACTGGGAGGCAATTAGAGGACGTATGTGTGGCAGACCTGTAGCAGAGGTGACCAACCATCCTAGATTTCCCTAGGCAATCAGGTCGCAAATGGCCTGTCCAATCTGTTCAGTCGAGCGTTTCGCAAGCCCCGGGTCCTTGGCGCGGGCAGCCATGTCGCGTTCAACCGCGTCGTAAATGGCCTGGGCCGCATCCGGCAGTTCCAGATGCTCCAGCATCATCGCAACCGAGAGGATCGTGGCCGTTGGGTCCGCAATCCCTTTGCCTGCAATATCGGGAGCCGAACCATGTACTGGTTCGAAAATCGACGGGAAGGCGCCTTCTGGATTAATATTTCCAGAGGCCGACAGTCCGATTCCACCAGTGACAGCGCCAGCTTCATCCGTCAAAATGTCGCCGAAAAGGTTATCTGTAACAATCACATCATAGCGTTGAGGATCTTGAACCAGATAAATAGTTGCCGCATCTACATGTGCATAGTCGCAGGTGACCTCTGGGAATTCTTCACGGTTGAGCCGCTCCATTGTGCGCCGATACAGGTGCCCGGCATGAACCAGCACATTGTGTTTATGAACTAGTGTCAGTTTTTTGCGGCGCTTCATGGCCTGCTGGAAGGCAAAGCGCATGACGCGCTCAATACCAAATGCAGTGTTAATCGACACTTCGTTGGCGATCTCGTGGGGGGTGCCGTAGCGAAACGATCCGCCATTGCCGCAATACAGCCCTTCAGTGCCTTCACGAACCACCACGAAATCAATACCATCAGGGTTTTTCAGTGGGCTTTTCACACCTGGATAATATTTTGAGGGTCGCAAGTTCACATAGTGGTCAAAGCCAAAGCGCAGTTTCAGCAAGATCCCGCGTTCCAAGATACCTGATTCAACAGAGGGGTCACCTACTGCACCTAAAAGGATGGCATCAAAGGTTTTCAGTTGCTCAAACTCATCATCGGGCAGCACGTCACCTGTTTCGTGGTAGCGTTTTGCGCCCAAATTGAAATAGGTTTTATCGGTTGTGACCGCGCCCGATAACGCGTGGCCAAGAACATGGTCAAGAACGCGAACGCCCTGTTCAACGATTTCTTCACCAATCCCATCACCAGGAATAATAGCAAGATTTAGCTTCTGTGATTGTGAACTCATGCCACTAGCATAGGCCCTTATACACTTTTTGGGACAAATCACTTTGGATAGTGAGACAGTTACGCGTTACATGTTCTGCATTATATGCATTGCGATACACCAATGCCGCGCAAAACCCCAATGCCACGCAACTGCACTCGCCCCCATCAAAGCCTTCCACACACCCCTCAGCCTTATATCCACGTAACCACTCCTTTCCCATCGCAGATACCCGCCGTCAATAGGTGGCATGCTTCATCCTTTGAAATCACCGTTCACCTGCGAATGTTTCAAGTGACTCTTCGCCTTCGCTAAGATGGGAATAATACGACAACAAAGAAAGAGTAGAATAATGGCTGATTCAACCCGGCAGCGCAAAGTTGCTGACCGTATTCAAACCACCGTCGCGCGAACTCTGGAACGCCGCATCAAGGATCCGCGACTGGGTTTTATCACCATTACTGATTGCCGAGTCACCGGTGACCTGCAAAATGCCACGGTGTACTACACGGTTTTAGGTGACGAGAAACAGCGCAAGCTCACCGCTCAGGCGCTGCGCTCCGCGAAAGGGATTTTGCGCTCAGAAGTCGGAAAGGCTCTGGGGATCCGTTTGACACCCGAACTCGTTTTTGAACACGACACATTGCAAGAATCCGCAGCGGAGTTCGACGATGCTTTGGCCCGCGCGTTGGAGCGCGATAAAGAGATTGCCCAGCAGGCCGCTCAGGCAAAATATGCTGGCGAGGCCGACCCATACAGGCAAGAGGGTGAAGGCAGCGAGCTTGGTGAAGAAGAACAGGATGACTGATGCGGCTGCATCGTGTGGGCCAGGTGGAGCGGGCGGATCTGGCGGGATGAGTAGAGCGGGCAGATTGGTCAGACCAGGCGAACCAGACGAACCAGACGGCTCCGGTGCCCAGGTCGCGCTGAAGATGCTCTTCCAGCCGAACTATTTTCCACCGGGGGCCAACATTGATATGCCCCGCGGGAAGGTTCTATGCCCCGGGGGCGCCGGCAACGATCCATCCGGTTTTTTGCTGATTGATAAGCCTCGGGGACTGACCAGCCAGCAGGTTGTTTCAAGAGTTCGCCGGGCGTGTGGCATCAAAAAAGTCGGTCACGCAGGAACCTTGGATCCCATGGCCACAGGCTTGCTGCTGATTGGTGTTGGCAAGGCAACGCGCTTGCTGACCTACCTGGTAGGTGCCGATAAATCATATTGTGCAACCGTTCGTTTTGGGGTTGCCACAGTCAGTGACGACAAAGAGTCTTCCGCGGTGCGCATTGTCGGCGCACAGATCGGTGGCAACGACAAGAAGAACAATACTGCCCCACAGACCAACAACACCTCACAAGATGGCACCACCCCACAAAACGATACAACCAGGCAGGTCACCACCACGCAGGCCGATATGACGACGGCCAACGCCACCACGCCACACACCAACACCATCCCGCAAACCGGCACAACCAATTCACCGACCACCCCCACCCCGCACAACACCACCGCCCCACAAGACCACACAATCCCACGGGTCAATACGCACAGTATTGACGATACTCTTGCGCAGTTTCGCGGACGCATCGATCAGGTTCCCTCCGCCGTGTCGGCCAAGAAAATTGCTGGGCAGCGTGCATATAAACTGGTTCGAGCCGGAGCCGACGTGCAACTTGAGCCACGCCAGGTCACCATCAGCAACCTTCGACGCATGAGCGAACCGACAGCTCTTTATACCCAATACGAAACGGAAGAAGATACCCAGGTAATGCCTGCACTGTTAGGCGATGCAGGCACTGTGATGCCCTCGCAGGCCACGGCTACCGATAGTAACCATTCCAATCCGCTTCCTTCCCTTTCCTCAAAACCGCAGACAGACGATATCTCACCCACTGACACTCCTCTTTCACTTATCGATATACCAGTTGTTGATGTCGATATTGACATGCGTTGCTCGTCGGGGACCTATGTCAGGGCATTAGCTCGTGACCTTGGCGAATATTTGGGCAACGCCGCGCATCTTACCGCGTTGCGACGCTATAGTGTACACACGTTTTCTGTGGAAGATGCAGTGACACTTGACGATATTGCACGCCAAGCCGCCAGCCCCAGTGGCGTGTGTCTTTTGGATTCAGCGCAGGTCATGCGCCAAGTGTTGTCTCTCTATCAGGTAAGCAGCGATACCGTGGCAGATATTGCCTGTGGTCGCGCTGTATCGCTTGACAATGCAACCCCCATTTCCTCTGATAAAGACATTAACTGCTCCTTGAAACACTATGAATCACTCCGTGAAGAATCAATAGTTGGCTTAGTGGATACGAAGGGCAGGTTCATCGCGGTTGCCAAACGAAAAGGGGCGGAGCTTCGCCCTCGCGTCGTTGTGATATAACTACCACCCCAAATATACGGTTGGATCAGTTAAGCAACTGGCGGTGTTAGCCACGACCAACACCGCTGGTATCCATTAAGAAACGGTACCGTTACGAACCTTTCCCGTTGACACGAGTACCCCTGTTGACTTCCTGAAACCACCTTATTCACGGTTTCCGCCGTTCCCTATGTGGACAGGAGATTTCGCCCGACACAGACACGCCACCATCGACAACACCGCTCCCTCCTACCGACTGCACCGGTTAACGTCAGCCCGACTCCCGCATCACCACGAGATAACCAGGGGTTCCTTTTCACCAACACGCACACCAGAAACGACATCAGAAGGCTCACAGTCCCCAGCACTTCCAAAAAGTTTTCTATTGCTAACCTTCACTCCCTCACTAACACCTAGTACTTGCAGGGATTCTACGTCGAATTCCATATCCAAAAGCGCTAAAATATAGACAGAAATTACGAAGAAAGAGGTTTACTCCATGTCTCAATGTGGCTGCGGCGGACGCTGTAAAAGTTCTGGACATAGCACTGAACAGGGCGATGGCCCTCACACTACAGCCCATAAAACCCGCGGTCAGCTAGGTGCCGCGCCTGCTGGTCGCCCCGAACTGATGGTTCGTGCAGCTAAGAAGACTCAGCGTGATTTCGTTGCCGAAGAACAAGAATTCGCGCAGGTGCGCAGCCAACGTAATCACAGCTCCAACCCATCTCACTTGCCCCAAGACTTCACCTCACAATGAAATTGAAGAATGAATATCTGGAACTGCCCCGCTGATATCCCCGCAGATTTTTCCTGCGTCGCAACAATCGGTATTTTCGATGGTGTCCACAAAGGCCACCGAGTCATTATCGATAAGGTAATTGATGCCGCCCGTGAACGCTCGATAGCTTCAGCCGTGCTCACTTTTGACCCACACCCCGCAACGATCCATTGTCCCGAGGCCGATGTACGCCTTATTATGCCTGTTCAAGACCGTCTCAATACTTTGGAAGCTATGGGGGTAGATGCCACGTGGCTGGCCACCTACGATCGTGAACTCTCACTGCTCACTCCCGATGATTTTGTACGCCAATATTTCGTTGAAGCCTTGGGCGCGCGTCATATTATTGTTGGCGAAGATGTGCGTTTTGGCTTGAATAACTCCGGTGATCTTACAACCCTTAGTGAACTTGGCAACCAGTATAACTTCACTGTTGAATCAGTTGCAGACATGTGCGACGATGACGGGCATCGCTGGTCGTCTACGCGTGTGCGCCAGCTACTGTCCGAAGGTGATGTCCTTGGAGCTGGCCGTATTCTTGGCCGCGCCTATCGTCTTCGTGGCGAAGTTCAACACGGTTATAAAAGAGGTCGCGACCTGGGTTTTCCAACCGCAAATCTCCCTGCAAGCGACCTGGGTGTTGTTCCTGCTGACGGCGTGTATGCTGGCTGGCTTATTCGTACCGTTCCGGGTACATCTTCGGTGGAAAAACTCCCTGCCGCAATCTCGGTTGGTACCAACCCCCAGTTCAACAACACTTCTGTCACAGTCGAAGCTCATGTGTTAGGACGTGCCGATTTGAATCTTTATGGCGAACAAGTTGCCTTAGATTTTGTGCGACACATTCGCCCCATGATGGCATTTGATTCTGTGGAGACCCTTCTTGAGCGCATGGATGATGACCTGCTGCAAACTGCACGGATCCTGGGTGTTCCCCCTGCTTACCGGGTTGACCCCGCGAAAGTTACTGCGAAGTAGAGCCGCACCCTACGCCCACATGCATGATGATTCTTATCAACCTTACTGCGGATCGATGCAGTATTCATTTTCAGGTTTTCCCGCTTCATAAGACGTTATCTTCGGTGGCATACCTTCTATCACAATACGACCGCTCACACATTTTTGGAGTGCCACCGCTTCGAAGATGCCCTCTTCCGTAAAACCCATCGACTCAAATTGGGTTCCCCACAGAAGACTCATAAAGGGATGTTCAGGATCCTCCGGATCCAAGATCGCAACATATGTTGCCCCAACCTCACCCAATCCACCACCAATGACAGCATCCAGAAAACCATCATGATTAATATCTTGATATCCGATTGCCCAGGTGTCATTCACATCACCGGTTGCAGATAAGCCTTTCACGTCTTCTTCACCCCAGTGAGCATCAATTTTACTCACCCAGCCAATCTGAATGGTCCTGGTGTCACCCCAGCGCTTCCTTTCAAGAGACTCACCATTTCTGAGTTCCAACCAGCACGGATCACCTTGTCCTGCTGGCATCTTCTGAAATCGGTGCACATAGTAAAGCCCATTATTTGGTGCAAATCTGTCATCATTCCAGTATTCGGCTGGGCAGCCTTTAGTTTCTTCGCTCGTCGTAGCGTTTTCTTGTCCAGGATATGGCAGGTATAAGTTAGCAAAGTCAAGCTCTTTAATAGCATCAACAGCTACCTGAGGGCCGGCAGGTTCTTTCGTTGTACTGGGCGCAATACTAGTTGCTTTATTCTTTTGCGCAGGAGCAAGCTCATAGACATGTGAATGCTGGGAATTGTCAATAAGTGACGTTGCCAGTTCAGCAATCTCCTCATCGTTGGTATCTTCTGTCACCTGCACATCTGGGGTGTCGCTCACTGCAGCCGCATCGGTAACCACGATCGTATTGTCACTAATGGCAACATATCCCGGGGCCTGAAGTTCTTGTGACCACACCGGTTTACCCGTGGCTATACTGTATGCGGTAATCGAATCAGTAGGGATAGCTGCGGTATCGGTTCTTCCGGCATATCGGCCACAGGTTTGTGTTCCAATAATAAAATCATCAACGTGACCAAAAATAAGGTTTGAATCATACGTGGCATTCTTCCCCACCCATTGCTCTTCTTCATCGTCCCAGGTGAGTTCCATATTGGCTTGTAAGGTTACCTTTGCAGGCGCTTCACCTTCCTTCGATTCACTGGCTTTTTTTCGCTTGGAGGGTTTGCAGGTTAAACCGTCAACTTCATTGCAAAGCGTGTGAGAGGGATCAGTCATCACTTCCTTCAAAGGTGTAGAAAGTTTCGCTTTTAACGCCGATTTTATTTTTCCATGCTTGGTTTCCATCACATAGGATTCAACGGAGTCCTTCGTCGTTTTGATCACCAAAGAATATACCGTATCCCCCTTTGATGCCGATGCCAGCACTGCCGCCCCATCAGGCACACTATGCTCATTCGTTATCATCACACCGTAGGCATAGGCCGCCTGATGCTTCATATAAAAAACCCATCCCCATAAAGCGGTTCCTACCAATGCGAATACGACGACGGCTGCAACAAGAATTGTCACGATCCGGTTTCCACGTGATTTTTTCTGCTTTTTTACTTTTCGCTCAGCAGGCTTTGGTTGTGCACTGTATGACGTATGAGGCGCAGCACTTTGTGACATGACAGTTGCACTGTAGTTGCGTATCCATACAGCCAGGTCCGGGTAACACTGTGGGTGCGATAAAATTTCTTCATGTAACTCTGGGCGTTCCACAGCTAGTTTCTGTAGCTGAGAAGCAGTCAAATGTGGATCAAGCACTGTGGGGATACCTCGTTAGTCGCGACACTCATATCTTCTATAGATAATCTATCAAAGCAAGCAGTTCATGGTCACACCCTAAAATTAGGGTAGAAGCTGAGGCTTTCCTTCACAGGCTCACACACAATATGCCACGCGAAATGCAGAACTAAAACAAGCCATAGTGCGCACAAGGCAAAGCGGGCATCACACAGGACGATCAAGAAAAGACAGCAGATGTGAGGAATAGTAAAGGGCCGCGTGGGGCGAACAGCATGTCAAACACTGTGAGGCACCACGCGGAGGAAAGCACATCACAGAGGGCGAAGTGCGGCGTCGTCTTGAAATGAAAAGACGCGCCCCATCAAAGGAGCGCGTCTTCACGTAGATATCACGCTAGGCTTCCGTGGCTGCTTCCACGGTTGGCGCCGGACAACAACTGCACGGTCACCGAGCCGGCCAACATAGCAGCTGAAGGCGCCAGCAAAGCGACCAGGCCCGTCTCGAAGCCACTCAACCAGGCCAAGTCAGCGGACCGGTCCCAGTCAACACAGCTAATACGGCCAGACTAACCAGCCAGCCTCACCGGCCGCTACGGCAAGCCTAGTCGCGGGCTTTTTCTTCCATTGTCCATGTCTCAATAACATCGCCAACGGCAATGTCTTTGAAGCCAAGGCCGATACCGCATTCGAAGCCTTCGCGAACTTCGGTGACGTCATCTTTTTCACGACGCAGCGAGGTAATCTCAAGCTCATTGGTCAAGACAACGCCTTCGCGAACAAGTCGCGCCGATGTTCCGCGTTTAATCGTGCCGTTGCGAACAACACAGCCGGCAATGTTGCCAAACTTCGATGAACGGAAGACCTGCAAGATCTCTGCCTTCCCCATTTCGACTTCCTCGTAAATGGGTTTGAGCATGCCTTTCATGGCCTTCTCGACCTCTTCGATGGCCTGATAGATAACCGAGTAGAAGTGCATATCGACACCCTCACGGTCAGCATATTCTGTGACGCGCTCGGCTGGGCGTACGTTGAAGCCAATGATAATCGCGTTATCAACGGTTGCAAGGTTCACGTCGTTTTGCGTAATGGCACCAACACCGCGGTGAATAATACGCAGTTCAACTTCATCACCCACATCGATCTTCAGCAGCGAATCTTCCAGGGCCTCAACAGCACCAGAAACATCGCCCTTAATAATCAGGTTAAGGGTTTCAACCTTGCCTTCTTCCAGAGCCTTATTAAAGTCTTCAAGGCTAATGCGCTTACGACGTTTACCAAGCTCGGCCTGACGTTCAACAGCTTCACGCTTATCAGCAATCTGGCGAGCAGTGCGGTCATCAGGTGCAACAATAAATGAATCACCTGCGCGCGGTACCGAAGTCAACCCCAGCACCTGCACCGGGCGTGACGGTCCAGCCTGATCAACCTGGTCGCCGTATTCGTCAAACATTGCACGCACACGACCATGAGCGGCACCCACCACAATGGAATCGCCAACACGCAGCGTACCGCGTTCAACCAGTGTGGTCACAACGGCACCGCGGCCCTTATCAAGGCGCGCCTCAATGGCCGTGCCTCGGGCTTGAGCATCAGGGTTGGCCTGCAGTTCCAATGCGGCATCCGCTGTTAACAGCACTGCTTCAAGCACTTCGGTAATACCTTTGCGTTGTTTGGCTGACACGTCAACGAACATCACGTCGCCGCCGTATTCTTCAGCAACAACACCGTATTCGGTTAACTGGCTGCGTACTTTTGTAGGGTCAGCCGTTGGCTTATCTACCTTGTTAACGGCCACAACAATGGGCACGTTTGCAGCTTGTGCGTGGTTAATGGCTTCCACTGTCTGAGGCATGACACCGTCATCAGCAGCAACCACCAAAATCGCAATATCGGTAATTTCTGCACCACGTGCACGCATCGCCGTAAATGCTTCGTGACCGGGGGTATCAATAAAGGTTATCTTGCGGCGTTCACCTTCCATATCAACACCTACCTGGTAGGCACCAATATGCTGGGTAATACCGCCGTGCTCGCCAGCAACAACGTCTGTGTGGCGAATAGCATCAAGAAGTTTCGTTTTACCGTGGTCAACGTGGCCCATTACCGTAACAACGGGTGGGCGTGGTTCCATGGCTTCTTCGTCTTCAAGTTCTTCGGCTTCAAGATCAATATCGAAGGATTCCAGTAGTTCGCGGTCTTCATCTTCTGGAGACACAACCTTGACAACGTAGCCAAGTTCATCACCAACGGTTGCCAATGTGTCCTCGTCAAGGGACTGGTTGGCAGTTGCCATCTCGCCCAACTGCATTAGCACGGTAATTAAACCTGCTGGATTACAGTTGATTTTATCGGCAAAGTCTGACAGTGACGCACCGGTGCGCAGGCGAATCTCTGTTGTACCATCGCCGCGCGGAACCTGGACACCGCCAATGGTTGGCGCGGTTTGTTGCTCGAACTCTTGCTTCTTAGCGCGTTTTGACTTGCGTTTCTTTGAACGTGAGCCTTGACCGCGACCAAATGCACCCTGGGTTGCACCACGGCCTATACCGCGGCCTCCACGGCCGGCAAATCCGCCGCGCCTGCCACCGGGACCGCCAGGGGCACCAGGCCCGCCGGGGCCTGAGGGAGCGCCGGGAGTTCCTGCCGGGCGTGCCATATCTGGAATATCAACTTGTCCGCGTTGCTGCCTGGAGTCGCGGTCGCTACCCTCAAAAGAGCGTGCACCTTGACGCTGTTGACTGCCCCGCCTACCGCCGGGACCTCCTGGGCCGCCACCGCCGGGACGTCTACGTCCACCTTTACCGGGACCTGGCCGTGCACCATCGGTACCGCCGGGACGCGGCATTCCTTGAGCCGCAGCAAATGGATTATTGCCCGGACGTGGTGCCGTTGGCCTAGGTCGCGGCGCCTGTGGACGCGGCATTCCCTGGGAGGAGGCAAATGGATTGTTACCTGGGCGTGGATGACCGGGTTTTGGCCCTGGCGCAACGCTTCCGGGTTTAGGAATCTTTGGCCCTGGCTTCACACTTGACTCAACAGGCGCAGTGCCCTTTACCTTCTGTTTAGCTTCTGTCTTCTTCGGCTCTGGTTTGTATTCTTGGCTTGGTTGAGAAACCGGTGCTTGGGGTGTTTTCGAGGCTTGCACATCTTCGTCAGCGGGACGATCTTTTGCCGAACTCACCTGTTGTGGGGCGGGTGCCTCTGTTTTCTTGGCACCCTTCGCTGGCGCCTTGGGCGCTGGCTTGGCTTTAGTTGCCGCTGCTTTTGTTGCGGCCGCCTTGGGCTTAGCCGTCGTCTTTTTCACAGCGGGTTTCTTCGCAGCCGGTTGTGATGACGCTCCCGATGCTGCCGTTTTTTTTGCAGTCTTCTTCGCTGGTTCTTTTGCCTCCTCTTTGGGCTTAGATGCCTCTAGTTCGGCAAAATGCTCGCGCATGCGCCGTTGTACGGGAGCTTCAATCGTTGACGAAGCTGACTTCACAAACTCGCCTTTTTCGCGAAGGATCTGTAACAATTCCTTCGATGTGGTTCCGAGCTCTTTTGCAAGCTCGTGCACACGTAATCTAGCCACTTTACTCCTGTCTGGCGTCCACCCAGACAGGGCGGACGGTCATTTCTGCTGGCAGCTCATCGCTGGGTACTCATCGGGTGCCCATCAGCTTCCAACCCGCTTTCTTTTTCTCATCCGTCGTGGTGTGGGTACAACCACGTCGCATTATCTGACTATGTGCCGCTGAGCAATATCACTACCGCCACCATTACCCGCAGGCATGAATAACGCTGAGTGTCATTGCGTCAGCAATTCCGAAAGGGATGTCTCCCCCTGGTTTTGCTCACTGTTTCTTGGCCGGTTGCGTGACGCATCGAACTGGTGGCCTATAGCCAATAGTCTCAGCGTTACGATGCCAGCATAGACTTTCAGCAGCTTCTATGACGTACTTTACCGCGCCAAGGAGCTCCGCGACGAATTCTTTGGGTATTTATCGGTAAAAAACGACTAATATCACGTGCCGTACGGCTATTACCTCACATTTGTGGCACTATATGCCGTTATTGTTTCTTCATTATCTGAATCGTAGATGAAAAGAACGCTTCAGTGTTCGATACTCGAAGGTTCTTATTGTGTGATGTCTTTATCTGTTGTTTCCTGTTTTAAAGGAAACAACAGATTCAACGTCTACTCTTCTGATTCGGTATTGTCATCATCTTCTGCAATGTCGTCATTGGTCTTCAGTGTTGAAGCTAGTTCACTATTGTTCGCATATATGTTATTTTCGCCACCATCTGAGCCGTCAAAGGTATCATCCTCACCCTCAGTTGCACTAGTGACATCTTCTGTGTGCGTGTCTGCCACGACATCATTGGAGCCAGCATCAACATCGTTAAAATCGGCGCTATCTTCTGTGTCAATACGAGATTCATCGTTGCTATCTACCCCAGTTTCGCGCGTGACAACGCCATCTGCCTCAACCCGTACTTGTGGAGCCTCGCCCACCATCTCAATTCCCGACACCTGAGCCTGTCCAGTTGCTTGCGTATCAGAGACAATGTCGATTTTACAGCCAGTCAAACGGGCTGCTAAACGAGCATTTTGACCTTCTTTGCCGATAGCTAGCGACAGCTGAAAATCTGGAACAATCACATGGGCAACATCGAATTCGTCCTCTTCAATTCTCACTGACGATACACGCGCGGGGCTTAACGCGTTAGCTACGAAACGCGCCATATCATCTGAGTAGTCAACAATGTCGATTTTTTCCCCATTAAGCTCGTTCATCACCGCACGCACGCGCTGACCCATCGGACCAATGCAAGCGCCTTTGGCATTCACACCTTCTTCAGTGGCTCTCACAGCTATTTTTGTGCGAAAACCTGCCTCACGTGCAACAGATTCAATTACTACGGCACCCTCTGCGATTTCAGGAACCTCGCGTGTGAAGAGCGCCCTCACCAGTTCAGGGTGGCGCCGTGACAGTTCAATACGTGCGCCTTTCATTGTGCGCGAGACCTTCACGACATACACGCTAATCCAGTCGCCATGTCGGAAGTGTTCACGCGGAACCTGCTCTGATTCCGGAAGGTACCCCTCATAATCCCCTAGCGAAACCATCACAACTTTTGGGTCACGGCTTTGTTGAATCACACCAGAGACCACGCTTCCAGCACGATCTTTGAAAGTACCAAGAACCTGTTCGTCTTCAGCTTCGCGCAGTCGTTGAACAATGATGGAACGTGCCGTGGTGGTAGCGATACGTCCAAACCCAGAGGGCGTATCATCAAATTCACCGATCACGTTTCCATCTTCATCCAGCTCATCAGCAATAACACTAACATGTCCTGTGCGTTGATCTACTTCCACACGAGCCTGAGGTAGCGCCCCCGGCGTATTGTAATATGCCTTTAGCAGGGCATCTTCTATGGCAGTCACCAGAGCAGACAAGCTTATATCGCGTTCTTTTTCCACGATACGCAAAGCGTTCATATCAATATCCATGAGTATTCTCCTTCAATTCCGTCATCGTCAGCGTCTGCCACAGCGGTGAAAGCTGCCTCACAGTGGTATTCACCTATAGTTCAACGATCATTTTGCCTGAGTTTATCTTATCTATAGCAATGGTCAAGCGTGAAGTCCCAGTGTCTATCTCAAGGGTCGTATCGCCCACATTTTCTATGACACCTTCAAGCACTGTGTCATTGTCGTCACGCAATTCTATGCGCACTTTTCGGCCCTGAGCTCGGGAAAAATGCCGCCACTGCGTAAGTTTTCGGTCAATACCTGGTGTGGTGACCTCCAGATTGTAGGCTGAACCAAGAGGGTCATTTAGGTCACACCATTGACTAATATCCTGTGTTACGTGAGCCAGGTCATCAACATTAACTCCTCCGGGGCCGGATTCCTTATCAACGACAACTTGTATTTTGGAATACTTCCCCGCTTTTGCAATCACAACATCTTCAAGAAAAAGATTGTGGTGGGCAACCAAAGGCTCCACAGCTTCTTTGATTGTGCGAGCAGTGGACGAAGCGCCTGCCATATTGTCTCCTTCAGTTTGTTAAGAGGTCGCGCGGTTGTATGCTTTTAAGGTAGAAAAGCTCTCTCTTGATGATACCGTGGCTAAGGTAAAGTTATTGAATCGGACAGGTAACACAATGACATTTTTTAGAGGACGCCCCGCACTGCATGAAATGAAGCTCGCTGACAGCGCTTGTCATTCTTTAACCTTGGGGGCTCACCATAGTCGCGGTATTCCTTCCGATCATCTTTTAGATAAAGAAGGCTTTGACGCTGATGGCCTAGACGATAGCTTTACTGCTTATGGCTCGCCCTCTACGGGGCGTTGCCTTGCTGGTGTGAGTGACCGTTTTCGTCGTCTTTGCGCACTTTTTGGCTGCATAGTTGTGACAGCTTCCCTTACGGGCTGCCACGTTCGACTTGACACTAACCAGCCTCAACAACGTATTTCTGTCAACGAAGTCGCCCGCAATAATGCCGCATGGTGTGCTCACCAGACCCTGAAGGAACTCACACATTATTCACCCGCTACTTCTTCCTCTGCTACAGATTCTGACTCAAGCGCCCAAGAGGCCAGTTCACAAGCGGCACATGAGGCGTTCGAGAGGTTAAAAGACCATGCTGACGAAAGAATGAAGGCTTTTGGCGAGATATGGCCTGACCGTTCAGCCGATAAGGATGCTCCACAGCTTCCTGCGATGCCTAGAATTTCTGGCGTGGGAGCAGTCTTTGGCTTTTGTACTCTACAGCCACAGCTAGATTACAAGGTCACAACCGATCCCACTTTGCGTAGCCTTCTATTTAGTTCCTCAATTGGCTACGAACTGGATACTGCAGTGTTAAAAACTATTGACCCCGATCAGGCTCAGATCGCAAAGAAGGTTGCTGACCCAGCCAATACTACTCCAGTTGATAGTGACTCAACTGATTCAGATTCTCACAAGGCTCAAGCCGATTCATCACACAACGATCCCGAACGTATCGCGTCTCCTGTTCAAGCTCAGGAGCTTGTGTTTGACGAGGATAGCTATTCATATCGACCCACTACTTCCCCCTCTCACTCTCCGTCAACACACAAACAGACAAACACTCAGGAGACAAAAGATACCACGAAGTCGGATACTGGAACGAACAGCAATACAGATTCCAGTGGTAAGAAACCTGGTATAACACCAACCTCCGATACTAAAACTAGTAGCACACATTCCAGCAACACGCATACGGGTAAACCCCACCCTAACGAGGCACAACCCCAAGAGCATTCTTCACAAGATGTACCAACACTTGAACAGATTGTTGTCTCTCTTGACCAGGCACGCTGGTCTCTTGGTGTTGCCTCTACCAAAGCTGGATACGGTGTGGGAAGCGATGAACGCCACGAACTCGAAACCCTGTTGAACCGCATTGAGAGCACGACGGAAACCTATGCTGATGCCACGAAGGAAGATCCCCGGAAGATAACCTATCAGATGGTCGAATCAGACCCGCATCACCAGGGCATCACGGCCGATATAGCATCAAGTCTTGACCAGGTACTTCGATCCTATATACTGCTTGCGGGCCACACGATTGATTCTGGGCATATTGACCTGCGACAAGAAACTTTGGCTGTTATAGCCTATGACAAGATCATTACAGGAGAGGATCAGGGGGCGCTGCCAGGCGTTGTATTGTCCTCTGTGGCTACCAAAAGAAAAGATTAGGCTGTGAAGTCCTTTCGGTCATTAATGAACGGCTCATCTTCATGCAGGTAAGCCTGCGAGCTTCCCAGGTAGAAACTATTGGCCCCCAACAAAGGCGTTAAGAGGTCGCTGCTGGGTAAATGTATAAGAAATTAAAGTTTGGCGGGTGATACTTCACCCGCCAAACCTGTCACACACAATCCACTAGAGCTTGCGATAAAAATTGTTCTTTGCATCATGCCACTAGGTTCAATGCGATACATTCATGTAAACGCACATATTCTAGTCCACGGTATTTCCCAAGCCCTTAAAGAGGCGTATCCTCCATCAGACCATAGCACCGCTAAACGGCAACAGGTTATACAAGAAAAAATACCGGTGGAAATATGTGACATGTCGGGGAGACATTTTTATCTACACCAATAGTAACCCCTCATCCCACTTCATGTTTGTGACACCGCTCATAAATATATTATTTTTATGACCATTTCTCTTTCTACGTCGCCAAGAAAGATAAAAGTGCAGAATTTTAAATGGAAAAAATAAAATACTATGGCTTATCTCACAATACTTGGGTATGATGCAACGTTCACACTTCCTACAACAAAGGACAGCATATATGCCAGCATACAGGGGCCTCCTGTATTGCAAACACACGCTTTGGAACACAGCTCAAGACACTAACAAGACACCGGACACTTGCTGAAGCTAGCTCATGTAAGACGCTGCGGCGTGCCTCTGCAAAAGAACAAAGCATCGCGGAACAGTTGCCATCTCGGATGAATAGGGAACGCAAATACGGCCAATAGTAAAACAGATAAGAAACAACATCAGAAGTAGACAAGACCTACATCCATAAAAGAAAAAGCTCCCGCGACTGGACTCGAACCAGTAACCGTCCGATTAACAGTCGGATGCTCTGCCATTGAGCTACGCGGGATGAGCTTTTCAGCGCGATAAATACTTTAACAGACTTTACCCACATTCACCTAATTCACACAGAAACTTCTTTATCCTTGCAGGTCACGAAGTGGACATATTTTTTCGCTCCTACGGAACATCTGGCGTTGTTTTCTTACTGCCACGCATCTTCTTGACACCCACCATCACACGATTAACATAATGCGAACTATCGCCGTATATCCCAAGCACTGTTAATGTCTTACCAGCAATAGTCCACGTATTTATTATCAAGATGCATCAATAATCAAGGCCCACAGAATCTTTGACACGCTGGCGCAACCTTTCTACCTCTTCGGCCTCTTGCCTCGTTAACGTACCAGCAATCGTCTCCCAATACCTTAATGAGGAATCGCTTTGACGAATAATCCCCATACGAATCATCACACCAGATTCACTACGGTGCTCAACATGAAGCACATGCGTTGATTCCAGAGCTTCACGCATTGTATGAAGAAAAATCTCACTAGGCGCATTTGTGCATTTGATTACAGAATCATGTCTACCATATTCAATATACGACAGCTCTAAAGTGTCAGTTTCACTGTCCCACACCACTGCTTTGCAGCGGGACCACGGCTCGTTGAGCACAGCTTTACCGGCTTCTACAACAACGATTCTTGCAGGCGAAACGCCCACTACGACATCATCTTTCGCCTCGAACACCTGTAGTCGCCTCAGCGGGTCTTCAAAGTAGCTGGCAACTGCTGCCCGCATGGTTTTCTGTTTCTGTTGCATACCCTTAAGCGTACTCGTAAGTAGAAATTTCGCCCACTTTCACGCTAAAGTATATGTGCCCCGATAGCTCAGTCGGTTAGAGCAACGAACTCATAATTCGTCGGTCCCGGGTTCAAGCCCCGGTCGGGGCACTTTTCGTCTCATGACAGCAGCGTATCTACAACGAAAATCCGCTATTGTCGCTTCCTTTTACGGTAAGTCAAGATTTCGTTTTTGCTGTTCAAGACGTAAAAGATCCTCAAAAATCTCGCGATACTGCTGACTTGATGAATGTGTTCGTCGCAACTGTGCCTGACGATCAGCTATTACACGATTCAGCCCCATTTTCATCACAGCATGTACAATCCCTTGCGAATAGTCACGAATACGCTTATTTTCATCTTGAGGTAGCGGGGCCACCATCAGTCCGCGAATAATCGGGTGAACCATTTGTGGCGCATTGTTAATAATTTCTTGGTGAAAACGCGTTGTTGCCGCATCTACAGCCTTTTGCTCTTCTGGAACAAAAGCTCTAGCCTGCTTCAATAGTTCCTTGAAACGATGTATTCCACCTGTTGCACGGACAGCCTCGTGGATCACCCGAAGCTTTGGCACAATAAATGCGTTATCGACACACTGGTCAAAATTGCTTCCAATCAAGTCGAAGGGTCTCTGTAAAACAACTTGAAGCGCTTGCTCTTCGGTTCGCACCACAGGATCATTACTTAAACCTGGTGTATATACGTGCCCTGCCTGCCCCCCATGGGACGCATTTCCCCCTTGTCGGCCTTGGTGCTGCGCCGCAAAACTAGCCCGCGCAGGGTGTACCCGACCATGCTGGCGGATAATACCGGCAACCTCACGTTCAGGCATATTGACCCACCCTGCAACCTGGCGTACATATTCGTTACGTAAAGCATTGTCTTTAATACCGGCAACCACTGGGGCCACCGCTCTGGCCCCAGCCACACGGCCTTCAGCGGTAGATAAATCAACTGAGCGTAAAATGGTGTGAATCACGAACTCAAACAGGGGCTCTTTTGTATCAATCAGGTGACGCAGGGCGCTGTCGCCACCACTATTCCACAGTTCGCAGGGGTCTTTTCCAGAAGATTCAATAGCCACATAGGTTTGAGCAGCAAACTTTTGGTCTTCTTGAAAGGCACGCAAAGCTGCTTTTCGGCCAGCCTCATCACCATCAAAAGTGAAAATAACCTGCCCGCCACTAGTTCGCCCAGATGACAACATCACCTGCTGTGACATGTCATCACGGTCACCCAACAATCTTCTAATAATGGCTACGTGATCGGCTCCAAATGCTGTTCCACATGTGGCAACAGCAGTTGTCAGCCCCGCCATATGGCAGGCCATCACATCGGTGTATCCTTCAACAATAATGACCTTACGTTGGTTGCTAATATCTTTCTTTGCCAGGTCAAGACCGTACAGTACATGTGATTTTTTATAAAGAGGTGTTTCGGGGGTGTTCAAATATTTTGGCCCATTGTCATCATCCGATAGTTTACGGGCACCAAAACCAACTGTTGTACCTGTGATATCACGTATTGGCCACATAAGGCGCCCTCGAAAACGATCATATATTCCGCGCTGGCCCCGCGAAGCCAACCCTGAAGCCTCCAACTCAGGTTCAGTAAAACCATTTTTGCGTAGATGCCGTAACAGATTTTCCCAGCCTTGAGGCGCATAACCAACACCGAAGCGTTCCACTGCTTGGCGTTCAAAACCGCGTGCTTTCAAAAACTCTCTGGCCTGTTGAGCCTGTGGTGTACCAAGTTGTTCACGATAGAAAGTTTCAGCGACTTCATGTGCTTGAGCGATTCTTCGTCGAAGTGAGCCAGCTGAGGTGTCACGTGTGCGTGTAGATCCTTTTTCGTAGTGCAGTTGAAAACCCAGGCGTTCTGCCAGGTATTCTACGGCGTTAATAAAATCAAGGTGGTTGATTTTTTGTACAAAATTGATGACGTCGCCGCCCTCGCCACATCCAAAACAATGCCATACGCCCAGCTCTGGTCGGACATGAAAACTAGGTGTTCTCTCATCGTGAAACGGGCAAAGCCCCTTAAGAGAACCGGAGCCCGCATTTTGCAGCTGAACATGCTCACGCACAATGTTGTCAATACGCGAACGTTGACGTACCTCGTCAATATCTTCGCGTTTAATCAGTCCAGCCATAGTGCTTATTTTAACGGCTTTCGCATCTACGCGTTACCCTTCACTGTTATTCACCTGGTTTGTCATCTACTAGCGCAGAGCAGCCAACACTCATATCATCCACGGAAAGTGCTTACGGGAAACGCGATACCATTCCCACCATTGACGCATGTTTCATTTGTGCGGAATGGTCTGTCATGGAGGCTACCTGGTCAATAATGGCCCGCAGGCGCTCACCGTCGTTATTGGCTTGGCGATAGGCAGTCAAAAATGGTTCCTCTAAATGTTGCTCACCTGTTTCTTCAAAAGCGCTGACCACGTCATACAAAATGGTACGCTGCTGCAAATACAGTGGCTCAAACTCTCGCGGAGCCATTACATAGGCCACTGCGGTGGCTTTCAATAGCTGAATCTCGGCCTGAGTGTCACGCGGAACCACCAGGTCGCAGTCGTATCGGTGAAGTGGCTGATTGCCGTAGGTTTCGCGTGTCGCATTATGTACCGCTGTACAAAAACGTCCGATAATCTGCGAGGTCACATCTTTAAGCTGTGCAAATGCACTATAGGATTCACTGTAATTATCCATCCACATGCCGTCTGTTATAAGGCGGTCGGCTGCGGCATCAAGTTCATCGGCACTGATGTTGCCACCATACCAGGACGCTGAGGCTTCAAAGATTTTTTGCCGCTCGTCAGCGCTTAGCAGCACCGCGGGGTTTGCCAGGCGTTGCTGGATGGCATCTTCCACGTCATGTACCGAGTAGGCAATATCGTCACTAATATCCATAAGTTGCGCCTCTAAACAACGTTTGTGGCGAGGCGCACGCTGGCGCATCCATTCAAAGATTTCCATATCGTCGGCGTAGACAGAATATTTTCGGCTTGATTTTTTAGGGTCGGGGCCTTCCCCACGTGCCCAAGGATATTTTGCAACAGCGTCAAGACTAGCGCGGGTCAAGTTCACACCCAGAGGGCGACGGTTTGGCCCTGTGACTTTCGGTTCAAGCCTTACCAGGATCCGCATTGTTTGCGCATTGCCTTCAAATCCACCAATATCTACACAAAGTTCGTTGAGTGCGCGCTCGCCGTTATGTCCAAAAGGTGGATGCCCTAAATCGTGCGCTAAACATGCTGTGTCCACCACATCAGGATCACAGCCCAAAGATTTTGCTAAAACGCGACCTACCTGTGATACTTCCAGTGAATGTGTAAGGCGTGTGCGAATAAAATCATCAGAGGACGGCCCCAGCACCTGCGTTTTTGCGCCTAGTCGTCGCAGTGCCGAGGAATACATAACGCGGGCTCGGTCACGTTCAAACTGGGTACGCGAGGCAGATTTACGGCTTTCTTTAAAGAACCGCTCGTTGTCGTGTGCGGAATAGATTGCGCTGGGTTGAGAAGTATTCACGCTGCCATTGTACTAGACACACATCTCACTTTAGCGTCGTGGCTTTTGTGACTATGGCTTTTGCATGCTCGTAGGGGAAAGGTAGTTTGTCTTACCCATTGCGCATATCTTGGGACTATGTGAAATCTGCACTTACACCTGCCACGTCTGATGCTGCCGCTTTCAATCTATGCCACCTGACCTATCAACCACATCAGTATCTGCCCAGCAACGAATCCCCCCCCTTCGTGATGCCTCCACGCTCTGACAGATGCACATACCACGGTCAACCACCAACCATCGTCGTCTAATACGGCAGTTCAGCGGCTTTAAGCATCTCCAGTGCGGGCCCATCAAGTTCACGGGAATCCAACCATCCGTAAGGCAGTTTTGGTGCCCTAGCACTTCCCTTGCGTCCACGCTCACCGTGGGCGGCCTCGGGATAGGCAACCGATGAATCAAGTTGCCCCAACAGTTGCGCCAACTCGTTGTAGCTACCTACCTTAGCCAGAGCTGCTCTCATGTGACCTCCCACAGGAAATCCCCGCATATACCAGCCAATGTGTTTCCGCATATCACGCATTGCATGGAACTCGTCACCGTCATGGTCAATCGCCAGTCGCGCGTGACGTAGCACTGTGTCACATACTTCCCCTAAAGTTGGTGCTACCTGGATATCCGCCCCTAACATTCGTGCCACAATATCGGTAAACAGCCATGGCCTTCCCTGGCATCCACGCCCTATCACAACACCTTTGCAACCAGTTTGTTCGATCATCGCCATGGCATCACTGCCTTCAAATACGTCACCATTACCCAGTACAGGAATAGTCAATGCTTGGGTAAGCTCCGCAATTTTCTCCCAGTGGGCTCGCCCAGAGTAGCGTTGTTGTAAAGTGCGCGCGTGAAGGGTGAGGGCGGCAACCCCTTCGTCCTCAGAGATTTTTCCAACATCAAGGAACGTGACATGCTCGTTATCTATACCGATACGTGTTTTCACGGTCACGGGAACAGTAGAGGCTGGGTGGTCATGGTCGTTTCGCCATACCTCAAACCCCGCATTGGCTCCGCGAATAACCGCGCGAACAATATCACGCAGCAGGCTTGTTTTCCATGGTAGTGCTGCTCCCCCACCTTTCCGTGTCACCTTGGGAACAGGGCAGCCAAAGTTAAGGTCAATATGGTCTGCATAGCCGCGCGAAGTCGCAATATAGGCCGCTTTTTCCATGACTGAGGGCACAACACCGTATAGTTGTACCGATTTAGGAAACTCGTCTTTGTCGGGGGTGATAAGTTCTACGGTGCGAGTGGTGTCTTCCACCAGTGCTCGCGAGGTGATCATTTCGCACACATACAGCCCAAGGGGTGCGTGTACGGGGGTTGACTGGGGTAACGTAACATTTGCCAGTGTGTATCCGCGTGCGGCAGCTTCGCGACACATCCGACGAAACGGCGCATTTGTTACACCTGCCATAGGTGCCAATACCACAGGTAAGGTAACATCCATAGGTCCTATACGCACTGGCTCCACAGTATTTTTTATCTGAGAGGGCGAAGTACTGGTTGCTGTGAGTGTGGGGATGGCTAAAGTCTTGGCAGCCCTATCTAATGGCTGATTGTTACTGGCTGGCAAGTGTGGCGATATGCCCATAGAGTCTGTTCCTTTTGTTGCGGGGGCTTATTCTGTGTGATCGGTGCGGGTTTTGTGATGTCGTCGTTGTGCACGTGTTGGCCGCTTAGCACGCTGTTCATTGACTGGTTGCTGGTCGCTTGACTGGCTTGTATTAGCGCGTGTGTGTCCAGCGGACGGTCTGGTGAGGGGGCTTTGTGGTTTAGTCATAAAAGTCTCTGTTGCAGACCCAGCGTTTATCGCGGCGCGAGCTTGCACAGCTTTAGCTGTAGCTGGCTTTGCGGCTGCTGAAGAAGTGCTGGGAGCATCGTCTTTTTGAATCCATTTCACCAACATAACGCCAACGAATGTTGTGGCGGGAATGGCCAATACCAGGCCAATAGAGGCCACTAATGTGCGCACGATTTCTTCTGAAATATCAGCTGACATCAATAAATCCAATGCTGGCCGGTCAATCATAAACGCCAAAATTAGTGTTGGAAGCGCCGTACCCGCATAGGCAAACGCCAGTGTGTACACAGTGGAGGCAATATGGTCACGCCCAATACGCATAGCTCGTTGAAACAGATGCCACTTGGTCATACGCGGATTTGCTTCGTGAAGTTCCCATACTGCCGAAGCCTGCGTGATGGTAACATCATTAAGCGCACCCAAACCTGCAATAACAATCCCGCAGGTCAACATGGCTGTCAACGAGATTTTAGGGAAATATGTCATCAAGTTCAACGCGTCCTCGGATGATGCACCGGTAAGTCCGGCCTCGTGCACACCATACATCGCCAAAAGAGTAGTAAGCGCCAAACCTAAAAATGTTCCAATAAGCGCTGTTGTTGTGCGTATAGTGACACCGTGGGCCATGTAGACTGACAAAAACATCATTGCCGAGGCACCTACCAGGGTGACCAGCATCGGAGACTCCCCTGCCATCAGCGCGGGTACTACAAAGAAAATGATGACCAGCGATGACAGTAATAATCCAACGAGTGCCGCAAAACCACGTTTACCTGCAACTCCAACAACCAAGAAAAAATAGAGTAACGCCAATAAACCTATTGGCAGTGTTCGTTCAATATCCCAAAAGAGGTAGGGTGTTCCTGCAGTAATCGCGTTTGGGTCATATAGGAGCTTTACTTTTGTTCCCGCGACAACAGTTGCTTGATATTCCGGTGGCAAATGAACAGGGACCACAAGCCCTGAACCCTCACCTTTTGTAATCTGGGCGCACACGGCAGACTGTAAAAGGTCACCGTCGATTTGCCCGCCAGCTAGTAAACATTGGGAAGCTGGTTTGTCAATGACGATGCCGCGAGCTTGGGTTACCCCTTTTGCTGCAGCAGGCACAACACCAATTTTGGAACGACCTCCTGGAAATAACACCAGCAAGCCAATAAGTGTAGCAATAAGCAGTGGAACAATAACTGCGGATAAGACAATCCGAGCCTTCCGCCGAATCTGCGGGTCAAGGTTCAGTTCTTCACTGTGATGGTGCATGTGCATATGCCTATCCTTTCACACACTGAATCCAGTTTCTTAGGATGATGGGTAATAAAACTATTCTCAAAGCGTGTTTACAGCGGCAACAGGCAACCAAACGCAGGGTAACCTGGTGAAACAGCACACACATTTCCCTCCCCATCGGCAAGGCTACAACCAGTGCTCACGTCACCCAGACTTCGGTACTTGCGGGTGTTCCTGGCTGTCAAAAGACCAGCCAGGAACACTGACATGAGTTTGTTTATGCTCCCCCGATTATAGGAGGCAATGTGCCGAACCTGACCGACAATTAAATACCCTTGTTAGGCTAAACGTTCGGCCAAATAGGAAACAACATCATCAATACCGATGCGTTCTTGTTCCATAGTGTCACGATGCCGAATAGTAACGCAGCCATCCTCAACTGAATCAAAATCAAAGGTGATACAGAAAGGTGTGCCAATTTCATCTTGGCGGCGGTAACGCCTGCCAACGGCTCCAGCTTGGTCATAATCTACGTTCCATAGACGACGCAGCTTCGCAGCCAGAGCCTTTGACGGCTCGGTGAGCTCAGGTTTACGCGATAGTGGCAATACGGCTGCCTTTACAGGGGCCAAGCGTGGGTCAAGTGCCAGCACAACGCGTTTATCAACGCCACCTTTTGTATTGGGTGCTTCATCTTCAGTATAGGCCTCAACAAGGAATGCCATAAGAGATCGCGTCAAACCAGCAGAAGGCTCAATCACATAAGGTACGTAACGCTCACCTGTTTGCTGGTCGTAATAGTCAAGTTTTTGACCGGAGTTTTCCATGTGAACCCCAAGGTCATAATCTGTACGATTGGCAATGCCTTCAAGTTCACCCCACTGCGATCCCTGGAAGCCAAAAGTGTATTCCAGATCAACAGTGCGCTTCGAATAGTGCGATAGTTTTTCTTGAGGATGTTCGTATTGACGCAAATGTGACGGATCAATTCCAAGGTCGGTGTACCAATCAACACGTTCATCAATCCAGTATTGATGCCATTGTTCATCGGTTCCTGGTTCAACAAAGAATTCTAGTTCCATCTGTTCGAATTCGCGGGTACGGAAAATAAAGTTGCCCGGCGTGATCTCGTTGCGGAATGATTTACCGATTTGGCCAATACCAAAGGGGGGTTTCATCCGCGCGGTAGTCATCACATTAGCGAAGTTAATAAAAATACCCTGTGCTGTTTCAGGGCGCATGTAGTGCAGTCCTTCTTCATTATCAACTGCACCCAAATATGTTTTTAACAATCCAGAAAAAGCGCGAGGTTCCGTATATTCCCCACGATTCCCACAGTTTGGACATGGAATATCTGCTACATGAACTTCGTCCTCTGCAATATCATTTTTTACTGCGTAATGCTCAACAATTTCGTCTTCACGTAAACGTTTATGACACGACAGGCATTCAATGAGCGGGTCAGTAAAGGCTTTCACATGACCTGACACTTCCCACACACGACGCGGTAAAATAACGGAAGAATCAAGCCCAACAACGTCATCACGTGAACGAACAATACGGTTCCACCATTCACGTTTAATATTTTCCTTAAGCTCAACTCCCAATGGGCCATAATCCCAGGCCGAGCGTGTACCGCCGTAAATATCTCCACAAGGGAAGACAAAACCACGGCGTTTGGCAAGATTAATAACGGCGTCAAGACGCTGTGAAGCTGTTAAAGCCACGATAGGTTACTCCTTTGAACGTGAACGCATCTGGCTGATGCGTCCTTGTATGCAACAACCTACCAAGTATAAGCAAAACCTCTCCTATTTAGCGAAAAAACGCTAATGAAAGTCGTTCTACTGTTGCATTCACCACGAAAAAACTGGCACGATAGAAAGATAAGTGCACACCTGTCATAATAAATACCATACCGATTAGTAATGAGGCTCACCAATGCAAAGAAGGACAAAACAAAGAAGTGCCGTCTTAGAAATTCTCAATAATGTGGATGGGTTCCATTCCGCGCAGGAACTTCATACACTGCTGCGCGACTCAGGTTATTCTGTTGGCCTGGCAACTGTCTATCGCAACCTTGAACTGCTCAGCACCAAAGGCGAAATCGATGTTATTCGATCAGAAGATGGCGAAGCTCTGTATCGCCGCTGCGATGAACAACTTCACCATCATCACCTTGTCTGCCGAGAATGTGGGCGTACCGAAGACCTGGAATCTCAAGAAGTTGAACAATGGGTTGAAAGCGTTGCCAAAAAATACAAATTCACTGATGTAGCCCATTCGGCAGACCTGTTTGGTCTGTGCGAAGAGTGCTCGGGCCAGTAACGAGCCTCTTGTATTCACCCCCCATGTCTCTTCTGCTTATGCCATAGCGATATTAGTAGTGAGTCAGGATGATCCACGGAAATTACAAAAGCACGCCACCGTCGCCTCTGTGCCTATTGATTCAAATGATTTGAAAAACCGCGTCCGCTTGTTGAGCTACCTACACCAAAGGAACAAGAGTGAGCCAATTGCAGCCCCCTCAAAGCACAGGAACATCACGTATCACTTGTCGCAGTAGCTACTGTATCGACGGCTCCACCAAAACGCCGATCACGTGCACCGTAATTTTCGATGCAGCGCCATAGTGTGTGGCGATCAAACTCTGGCCACGGCTCTGGGACATACATGAGTTCCGAATAGGCGCACTGCCACAATAAAAAGTTAGAGATCCGCTGTTCACCAGAGGTGCGAATAAGTAAATCTACTTCGGGAAGATCGGGAATGTATAGGTGGCGCGCAATTGTTTGCTCAGTAATTGCTTTCGCCTTCAACTCGCCTGCTTCAATTCTTTCGCCAATGCGTTCCATTGCATCAGCAAGCTCGGCGCGTCCTCCATAATTCACGCACATCACCAACGTAAATTCCCTATTGTGCCGGGTAAGTGCTTCGGCCTCTTGAAGCTCTTTTATCACTGAACGCCACAGTCGAGGAGTACGCCCTGACCAGCGAATACGCACACCCCACTTGTTAAGTTCATCGCGTCGTCGCCGCAAAACCTCACGCGAATACCCCATCAAAAACCGCACCTCAGATGGGGAACGTTTCCAATTTTCGGTAGAAAAAGCGTAAACGCTCAGGTGCGTCACCCCAGCTTCGATAGCACCAGCAATGGTGTCCATTAACGCGGTTTCACCAGCCTGATGACCAGCTGAACGAGGTAAACCATGCGCATTTGCCCACCGGCCATTACCATCCATAATGATGGCTATATGACGCGGAACATTTGTATGGGAAAAGGATATGATACCTTTACCCTGTGGTTGAGGGACAGCAGCCTTGGGAACAAAAGTGGTCATTATTGGCTCCTCTACGCGCCTTGAGCTAAAACATCGATACTTTTCAGGCGATGCTCCACATACCACTGTGCATAGTGAATAACGGTATCTATGACGTGTTGTTGTAAAGGAACAACACACTGCCATCGTGCATGAAGCAAATTGTGCAGGGCGTTAAGCTGAGCTGGCTCAATTGCTATGGCATCAAGAGGGTGGCACGACTGACAGTAAGCTCCACCACCTGCAATAGAAAACCAGTCAAGTATTTTTTGCACACGCTGTTGACTCCCTTCCCCACCAGGTGCGATAGCCGATGACGAAGGCGTCAGTGAAGGCTGTTGGGCCTGACATTTACCACATATGTCCAACCGAGGAGGCCATCCTGCAACACTGAGGCATCGCAAAGCGTATGCAACCATAATATATTCTGCGCGATGTTCGCGTCTTCCTAAGGCACCAAGGGCCCCATAAAGAAGCTCATAGTGGTGCGCCGAATCAATATCGCTACCCGAAAGTTTTTCCGCCAGATCAACCATTACTTGAGCGTGAGTAAAAGCGGTGTAATCGCTGCTCAATCGGTGAGCCACTGGCGCAATGATTTCTGCTTGAGTCAATGTATCAAGGTCACCACGTCCACGGTAAAACTGTGCATCTATCACGTTCAAAGGTTCAACTCGTGCACCTAATCTGGAGGTCGTTCGCCGAACTCCTTTAGCGACAGCTCTTACCTGGCCGTGATTCTTTGTCAATACCACGATAATACGGTCGGCTTCACCCAGTTTGTAATGGCGAAGGACAACCCCTTGATCACGATACGTTTTCAGCACGCTTTCTATTGTGGCACATATCGGTGGCGTTACAGGAAGCGAACCTCATAAACCAGACTTTCATACTCTAAAAAGCATAGCTGGATAGTGGGAACAGACACTCACGTACTAGGCAATCACTGACAGCTGGTGGGTTGTGAATATAACTAGTCTTTCTCTATGCACAGTCACCCCCAGTGCCCACCAGTTGTCCCTATGATCCAAGCGAAAGTAACAGGCGGCACCTAAAACCGTTGAGACACTCAGCTATTTCTTTTAAGCCTGATCGTCTCGCAAAGCACGATTAACAGCAGAAATAACAGCCTTATAGGTGGCGCGAGTAATTGAACGATCAATACCTACTCCCCACAAAACCTGGCCGTTGACAACGGCTTCCACATAGGCAGCAGCTTTAGCGTCACGGCCCTGACTCATGGCGTGTTCTGTATAGTCAAGAACGCGTACATCAACATCACGTTCATTCAAAGCATGGACAAACGCGTCGATGGGCCCATTACCAGTTGACTCCCAACGTTGAGGTTCACCCTTATCTTCAACATCGGCCCACATATGAACCGTATCAGTTGCAGCCTCAGTGCGATCACCCGAGTTAAACAGGCGAAAACGCCCCCACGGAGTCAAACCCATGCCATCTTGTTCATGAGTTGGCAAATATTCGTCGGTAAAGATTTTCCCCAATGTTTTTGAGTCAACTTCGCCGCCAAATGAATCCGTATAATTTTGAACAATACGTGAAAACTCGATTTGTAGGCGACGTGGCAAATCCAAGTTGTGATCGTGCAGCATTAAATAGGCAATACCGCCCTTACCTGATTGCGAATTAACGCGAACGACAGCCTCGTAGGTACGGCCAACATCATGGGGATCGATTGGTAGATAAGGCAGCTGCCATACGACCGCATTTTCGTCGCCGCCAGCATCTTTCACATCCTTCGCCCTCTTTGCAAAACCTTTTTTGATGGCGTCTTGATGCGATCCAGAAAAACTGGTGTACACCAACTCACCCGAATAAGGCTGGCGAGGTGGCACAGGCATTTGATTACAGTATTCAGCCACCTGACGTACCTTATCAATGTCAGAAAAATCGATCATTGGGTCAATACCTTGACTAAACAGGTTCATCCCCAAGGTCACAAGGTCAACATTGCCTGTGCGTTCTCCTTGACCAAACAGGCAGCCTTCCACACGATCAGCACCAGCCTGCATACCTAATTCACTGGCGGCAACCGCGCACCCACGGTCGTTATGACAATGCAACGATAGGCACACATGTTCACGATGAGAAATATTGCGTGACATATATTCTACCTGGTCGGCATAAATATTGGGGGTGGAACGTTCTATGGTTGCTGGCAGGTTAATAATGATTTCACGTTCATCGTCGGGTTGCCATATATCGATAACGGCATCGCAGATTTCAACGGAGCGATCAATCTCGGTATCAATAAAGATTTCTGGTGAATATTGAAGACCAAAAATGGTGTTGTCTTCCAGAATTTTTTCTGCCCAAGCCATTACCGAGCGCACTCCATCTTGAGCCAGTTCAACAGTTTGTTTCCAGTTATTTCGAAACACAACTTCACGAAAAACTGGTGCCGTTGCATTATAAATGTGAACGTTGGCACGTTTGAAGCCTTTCAACGATTCAATAGTTCGCTCAATAAGGTCTTCCCTGGCCTGGGTAAGTACACTGACACATACGTCATCTGGTACGCCATCAGTTTCAATCAAAGAACGCACAAAATCGAAATCTGTTTGCGAGGCAGAAGGAAAACCTACCTCTATTTCTTTGAATCCCATATCTACCAGCAGATTAAACATACGACGTTTGCGTGCGGGATCCATAGGTTCAATTAATGCTTGGTTTCCGTCGCGCAAATCAGTGGAAAGCCATCGTGGAGCCTTGGTGATGACTTTGTCAGGCCATGTACGATCTGGCAAAGATAAAGGGTTTACCTGTGAAAATGAGCGATATTTTGAGATTGGCATTCCAGATGGTTGCTGAACTGGAGCCTTGCCTGTTGTTTTCATGGCTATTGCCTTTCAGTTGAAAAGTTGTCACTAGTTCTGCCCCGCCTGCGGTGTATGGTCACACTGTCACATCGTGTAATGTATGATCCATTCCGTGCGGATTTGCATTGTACAGAGTTGCTGCACTGGCTTGGCATGAAATGAGGTGTGCACAAGGTTCTTGTTACTCACGATCTCGTTTACATGACCTGTAGCCTCTATGGTTGTGATACCCCAGGAGCGCGATGCGCCATGTCGACACCTAGCTCGCGTTGTTCTTCAACACTCTGCTGATAGTCGAAGGGTTGATCACACAGGGAATCGACCGGATAACACCTTAAAGGCGTATAGCATAAACTCCGCGACGAGAGTTCCGGCCTTCAGGACTCGCCGCGGCAGCAAAGCAGCAGGGCATATAGTGTCATGCTGTCACAATAGCATAGGATAGAAATTCGTAAAATTTTTTTGTCATATAACGGACACAGCATACTGCGTTTCCTCTGTGAGTAGTACGAGTGCTCGTCATGGGATCACTGCTTGGGTGCCATTCCCACGATACCCCCACTGCAGACTTTTCTTTACACCCTCTATACTTTCTTTTTACCACCCATCTTTTTCCTGCTAATTACATCTTCACCACTCTACAAAGATGTCAGTAAAAGCACACTTCCCAAGTTTGCTTATTCGCATGTTTGCCCCCCACAATAGGAGTTATGTTTGGGGCTTATCGAAAAATTTTGTCATACCCTGGCGCACTCAATTTCTCTGCTGCCGGGCTTGTTTCGCGTATCCCCATGGCTATGATCGTCATTGCAATCGTCCTCATGATTTCCGGCATTTACGATAATTACCAACTAGCAGGACAAGTCAGTGCGGTCAACATTTTGGGTTACGCTCTTGTACTGCCGTTTTTATCGCGACTTATTGACCGTCATGGCCAGGCTCGCATCATGATTCCATCGGTTATCATCTCGGTACTGACACTACTAGCCTTAGCAGTGCTGGCCTCGAATCATGCACCAGCCTGGCAACTTTTTATTGCGGCTTTTCTGTCTGGAGCCACAGAAGGTAACTTCGGTTCCCTTGTACGTGCTCGCTGGGCTGCCATCGCCACAAACTCTGCTGACCTTCACACCGCCTTTGCCCTTGAAGCCACCATCGACGAGTTCTGCTTTGTTACAGGCCCCTTGCTTGCCACCTACCTGGCAACATCATTGGAAGCCACCGCTGCTATCTGGTGTTCTGCAATTATCACTATTGCCGGTGGCACCTGGTTTCTATCTCAACGTTCAAGCGAACCCCACCCCGAGGTCAATGCAGAGGACGAAGCTGCGGGAACCTCTCAAGGTTCCGTCATGAAATCAGGCACAATGATCTCGCTGGCACTTGTATTTTGCGGTGCCGGAACAATGTTTGGTGGAATTGACATTAGCGTAGTTGCTTTTTGCGAAGAGACTGGGCAAAAAAGCGCGGCGGGTGTGGTGCTAGCAGCGCTTGCCTTTGGATCGCTACTGGGTGGACTCCTCTATGGGGCTCACACGTGGTCGCTCTCAATTCTTCGACGATTCGTTGCCGGTGTTCTTATTCTGGGGGCAGGTGCTTCACTGCTGTATTTTGCGCACAACTTGCCAATGTTGACGCTGCTCATGTTCTGTACCGGATTTTTCATTGCACCAACAATGACAAATGTCACCACTATCGTTCAAACCGTAGTTCGCCCTACCCGTTTAACTGAGGGATTGGCGTGGATGTCAACGGGGCTCAATACCGGCATTGCTTTAGGAGCTAACTTCGCTGGTCGCGTGGTTGAACACTACGGAGTTCGGTCAGGGTTCTTCCTTATAGCAGCATGTGCATGGATGATGGCTATTATTGCGGTGGTAACAGCCCCGGTAATTCGACGTTCACTGCGCAAGGCTCATCGCCGTAAAGTTCACGGTGCCATTGTGGCAGAAGAACTAGAGATCGACGCAGAAAAACGCGACGAACAGCATTAATTCTGTTTTGGGGCTCCACTCATACTCAGTGAACGCCTTCCATCAAAGTTATGAACCTATTTCTACTTGCCAATACACAGGAACGCCGTGCCAATCAAAGGTCACGTTCTTCACACGCTCTGACCATCCACCCACAACATTTTGGTTCCACATGGGTATCGCGGGCAGATCCTTCAACAGGATGCTCTGTGCTTCGCGTACGGCCTGGAACCGTTCAGCTTCATCTCTGCGGCTAATCGCTTCTTTCAATAAGCTATCAAACTCGGGATCATGATATCCAGCATCATTAGCGGTAGCGCCGTCAATAAAGAGGTTCTCGAGCAGATTAACCTGTGTGGGACGCCCAGCCTGGTAGCCAAATCGCAAAGCACCATGAACTTCGCCAGCATTAACCATTTTACGCAGAGTACCAAAATCGCTGTATGCCTGGGCACTTACTTCCATTCCTAAAGTATTTTTTAGTTGATGGGCAACAGCTTCCACCCAAGCCTGATGGTTGTCATCAGAGTTATAGGCAATCGTGAACTTTCCGGTAAAATGCGATATTTTTTCTGCTTCATCCCACAGTTTCTTCGCTTCTTTCGCATCGTATTTCAGTACTTCTGCGCCCTCTAAATCCTTGGTGTAACCAGGTAATACAGGTGAGGTAAAGTCTGTGGCTGGCGTCATGGTGCCATGGAAAATCTTATCGATTATCTCTTCACGCGAAATAGCTCGCGACATGGCGGCGCGACGCAAAGAACCTTCTTCATCAAATCCGAAATGTTCCACTGAACCAGGAATAACTATGTGTTGTATCCATGCTGTTGGTTGCGATACCGAGCGCCCATCTAAGTCCTGCTCGTAGTTTGCAATACTAGAGTAGGGAATCTTATCGATAATGTCCAAACGCCCACTTCGCAAATCTTCATAAGCTGCTTCAATACGTGTATAAAAGTTAATAGTAAGGGCATCATTTTTGGGTTTTCGTGTTCCCGCATAGGTAGAGTTTTTCACCAACTCAACTTTTTGATTGTGCACCCAAGAGTTTTCATCTTTGAACTTATACATGCCGTTGCCGATGGGATGCTCCCCAAAGCCATCCAATAATTTCCCGTCTGTACCAAATGCCGCATCGGGAAGCGGATAAAATGACTGGTGCCCCAAACGCGACACAAACTCTGCATCAGCCTGTTTTAACTTCACTACCAAAGTTTGGTCATCAGGAGTACTAACACCACTCATCTGACCTGTACCATCATCAGAAGTTCCTTCGATCAGCGAATAGTTTGAACTCGCTATCATCGCTTCCTTGGCACCAAGTTTCCAGGCGTTTGCAAAGTTATGTGCTTTTACTGGTGAGCCATCGCTAAAGGTCCATCCTTTTTTTAAGGTGATAGTATATGTTTTTTCATCATCAGTGGTAATGGATTCAGCAACTTCGTTTTCCACTCTTCCTTCAGGAGTGTAAGCAACAAGACCTGAAAAGATAAGGTCAAGAATCTTTCCTCCACCCACTTCGTTAGTGTTTGCAGGAATCAATAGGTTTTCAGGTTCTGAACCATTGGTTGTAATGGCCCCTGATTCATTGGACTGATGCGACGCACACCCCGATAATACCAGCAGCGAGCACACTGCAAAAAGCACAAGTATGAACCGTATGCGCCTTGTCATAAGATAAAAAGTTCCACTAGTAGCTTGCTGAGCAAAACTCATAAAACACTCGATTCCCATACCAATTGCGTGCATAGTGCAAGCAAATTTTTATTGTATCTATGTGAGCTATCGGGATACGATTCTTCGATACGCTTCCCTGTCTTGATTGTCTATGGCACACATGAAAAATGCAAGTTAAAGCAGTTCATATCACCTTTGGCGATTTCTCTTTTCATCCTTCTAAGAAAATCCTAAACGGCTCAGCAGCTTTGGGTTGGACTGCCAGTTTTTCAGCACTCTCACGTGTAGCTTTATATAGGCTTTTCGCCCCAACAAAGTGCGCACACGTCCTTGAGATTTCACCCGTATGCGCCGAATACCTGCACCGCCTTTACCAATAACAATACGTTTTTGGCTTTCACGTTCCACATATATTGTGACGTGAACATCAACAGGACATTTCACTGGTTCGATACAAAGCTCGTCCATCTTTGCTGTGTCGCTGTCACATGCGTCATTACTATCAGAGGGCGACACTGTATCATCAATAAGATCTGGTCGTTCAATCATTTCGTCCACTTGCACAGCTACAGAATGTGGAAGTTCTTGGCGTAGCGCTGATAGAGCTGATTCTCGAATAATTTCTTCTATCATCACAGTATCCGGTTCATCGGTAACCGCGTCTAATGGGTACAGTGGCGGTGAGGCAGGCATCGCATCACACAGCAGTGAACGCAAAGTATCTACATGGGTATTTTCGTGGGCAGATACCGCAATGATCTGCTCAAAATTGCAGTAGTGGGGATGCTGGTCTAGCTGCTGAATAGCTGTGAGACGTTCCAGCACGCTATCACGCCCCACCTTATCTATCTTGGTGAGGACAGCAATAATCGCAGTTTTGACATTTTTGAGGTGCGAAGCAATAAATTTATCTCCGGGCCCAATTTTTTGGTCGGCAGGAAGGCAAAACAGCACAACGTCAATGTCACTCAAGGCCTCACGCACCTGGTCGTTAAGACGCTGTCCCAATATTGTACGGGGTTTATGATAGCCAGGTGTATCAACAAGAACTACTTGGGCTTGGTCAGCTTGCATAATGCCACGAATGTTATGGCGTGTTGTTTCTGGTCGATCCGAGGTAATCGCAATTTTGCGGCCCACCAGCGCATTTGTCAGTGTTGACTTGCCAACATTGGGACGGCCCACTATCGAGGCAAACCCTGCACGATAGGAGCCGCCATCTTGTTTAAAAGAAACCATAGCGTCTTCCAATGTGCTGCGGTCATACGCGTCATACGGGCTGTTGGATACGTTCACTTTATCCTCGTTTCATGGTGTGTTGGGGTAAGGTTCGAGCTGTTTTCACTGTACAGGTCTGCATGGTTAGCTGTAGTCAATATCAAGGTATTCATCATCTATCTTCGCTATTCGATGCGCAATAATAGTTGCGATTTGGCGGCGACGGCCTTCTACCGATTCAGCTTTCAGTTCAACTCCTTGAACTCGTGCTTTTTGTCCCGGCAATGGAACTTTTCCAAGCGCTTTAGCTAAAAGACCACCCGCGGTATCAACATCTTCATCATCAATTTCTAGGTCAAACAGATCGCCTAGTTCATCAACGGGAAGCTTCGCTGGGATCTGCCAGTATCCTTCCCCTAAATCAATGGGTTCGGGTTGAGCGTGATCATGTTCATCAACTACGTCACCAATCACTTCTTCCACTAAATCCTCAATTGTTACCAGGCCTGATATACCACCCCATTCGTCTACACACATCGTCATATGTGGCATTTCTTCACGCATAAGACGCAACAAGTCATCAGCCAACATGACTTCAGGCACAAAATATGGTGGGCGCATCAGGGTTTTTACGCTGTGGGTATGGTGGTTTTTATGGTGATGGAGTTCGCGTACCACATCTTTTAGGTAGATAATACCTAAAATATCGTCAGTGTCGTCACCATAAACTGGAATTCTGGAGTACCCCGAAAGGACAAAAAGTCGCACAGCTTTATCCAGGTTTTTGTCGCAGTGAATAGCTATCATATCGGTGCGTGGCACCATAAGTTCACGCACAATTGTGGTTCCTAGTTCAAAGACTGATCGCAACATTTCGCGATCGTCTTCTTCGATGTCCAGGTTCTCGTCTTGGCCCATTTGGTCAACAAGTTCACGCAGATCTTCGGCCATCTCTTGACGTGCTTCAGCGTGTGTCATTCCAGATGGCGGTATGATGCGCTGGTACAGCCACTGTACAGGACGAAAGAGTACCAGCACTCTGGTACCTAAAAGAATCATTCGTGCCAATGCGATAGCAACGCTCGCTGGTTGGCGTCTGCCTAAATGTGGTGAAACAAGTGAAACAATCAGACCGTTCGCACCCACACAAATAACAAAAGCTAGTCCCAATACTGCCCACCATGGCCAGTGCGTATTCAATAGGGCCATAACCACGGCAAGAACTTCAAGGGTGACGGCCAGCGTTTTGCCACCAGCAGCAGCCAAGAGCACTTCATGACGCTGCTTGACCAGGTAGCGTACGATACGCGCATTATGGCGGTCATCTTCTACTAGGTCGTGGGCTGTTGCCAAGGTCAAGCGCGTAAATGCTGCTTCAGCGGCTGCCCAGGCCGCACCAAAACCCAGCATCACAACGGCAAGAACAACCAGCCAAGGCCACGGCGTTGTTACTGGCAGTAACAAAGTTGACTCCACTTCGGGGATTTTTCCTGCCAGTAGTAACCATACCGTTTGAATAAGCATTTATTGATGCTCCATTCTGGGGTGTGGTGTATGTGGTGTCGCCAAAAATGTGAGCAGTAGTTTTCGTTGCAAAGCAAACATTTCTTTTTCTTCATCAGGTTCCGCATGGTCGTATCCTAAAAGATGCAAGATCCCATGTGTGCACAGCAGCAACATTTCTTCAACTGATGAATGTCCTGCTTGCACCGCTTGCTGGGCTGCTACCTGTGGACATATCACGATGTCACCTAAAATGCCCGCTTCTGTTGGATTATCGAATGTTCCTGGACGTAGTTCATCCATGGGAAAGCTCATCACATCTGTTGGCCCTGGAAGATCCATCCATGTGACGTGCAGATCGGCCATTGGGCTAGGGTCGATAAACAAGATATTTAGCTCAGCCTGCGGATTGACATGCATTTGGTGAAGGACAAAACTGGCAAGGCGTACAAACTCGCTGCAATCTATATCAACATCTGTTTCATTGCATACTTCGGTGCTCATCAGTGGCGACCTTTCTTTGGCTGAGCATTTTCCCAGGTATCGTAGGCGTCAATAATCCGCCCAACAAGTTCATGACGCACAACGTCATCACTGGTGAGGTAGCAAAATGTAATGTCGTTAACATCTTGAAGTATTCGGCGAATTACTTTAAGACCAGAGCGCGTTCCTCCCGGTAGGTCAATTTGAGATATATCGCCAGTGACCACCATTTTTGAGCGGAATCCTAGTCGCGTCAAAAACATTTTCATCTGTTGTGGCGTTGTATTTTGCGCCTCGTCCAGCACAATAAATGCGTCATTGAGTGTGCGTCCACGCATATAGGCCAAGGGCGCCACTTCGATAGCTCCCGATTCCATCAGCGGCCCTAAGTCTTTTGTCCCCACCATTTCGTGTAAAGCATCATAAAGAGGGCGCAGGTAGGGGTTTATTTTTTCAGTAAGTGTTCCAGGAAGATACCCTAAAGACTCCCCTGCTTCTACGGCAGGTCTGGTTAAAATAATGCGTTTGACATCACCGGCATAAAGGGCTTGTACGGCTTTCGCCATCGCTAAATAGGTTTTACCTGTGCCTGCTGGCCCAATACCAAAAACGATTGTGGCGGCATCAATTGCTTCCACATAAAGGTTTTGACCCGCTGTTTTAGGGGAAACGTGAACGCCTCGGTGCTGTAGTATTTCTTCGCTTCCTCCTGCAGGACTAACCTGGGAGCCTGCCATAAGCGTGTAACGATTCGCGCTGACAGGTTGGCGAATTCCTGTTGTCCCAATCATTGATATTGCTTCTTCAACCGCATCAGGGCTGATGGGTTTTCCTGACTGGGCATAAGTAATGAGTTCATTGAAGAAGTCTACAACCTTTGAAATGCTTGACGTTGGCCCCGTTAAACGAAGTGTCTTTGATCTGGCCAACATATCAATGTCTTTGTAGCGACGTTCCAAAGCTCGAAGCACCTGGTCGTTGGGGCCAAGAATTTCTACTGGATCAATTTCATCAGGAATGGTTACTGTCACAGTGCTTGTTCGTACAGCTTGCGCGGTAATATCCCCGTTATCTTCGTGAGCCATATCGGGCTCTGCCATAGTGTCTCCTGTCATGAATGGTGCCGAAGCATTCAATGGTTGTCTTTATGAGGTTATTGTACCTTCTGGGTACAGGTGGCGTCGCTATCCCACCGTCCGCAGGCACATGCTAGCGCGGCTATCGCAGCTGGCCCCGCAGACGACACCCGCATAATCGTTTTCCCAAGTTTCATATGTTTGGCACCTGCATGAACAAACATGTCGATTTCTTCGGCAGTAATTCCGCCCTCTGGGCCTATGATCAGCCATACGCGCTGCCATACTTTGTTTCGACAAAGCATGGTACGTATTTCATTAACAAAAGGCTGATCTGATTCTTCCCACAACACATAAACTGCGTCGCCTTGTTGAACACCAGCTGCAATACGTTGAGCAAGTTGAGGGCTGTCAACCAGTTCGTCTACATGTGGTATGAAGGCTCGCCGTGCTTGCTTTGTTGCTGCCGTGACAATGTTGGTCCATTTTTGCTGACCTTTCTCACGCTTTTTTCCTACCCACTGCGATACACACCTGACTGCTGACCACGGTATCACCTGGTCAACCCCTATTTCGGTAGCAGCCTCAAGAGCCTGTTCATCGCGTCCACCTTTTGCCAGTCCCTGTACAAGCACAATCTGTGTATCCGAAGCGGGCTCCTTGCTAATGTGGTCAATTGTTAAGGTCACCGCACTGGTGCGTATGTCACGAATTGTTGACAGAACTCTCAGGCCTTCACCGTCAATAAGTTCAAGCTGTTCACCCGTTTTCATGCGCCGTACCCGTATGCAGTGACGAGCTTCTGTCCCTTCCCAGGTAAGAGTGTTACCTGTACGGGCTTCACTAAGGGCGGGCGTGCACGTGGCAATGTTGCTATTAGCGTGTTCACCAAAAAACACTGGCAAGGTCATGGTTGTCCTTTTTCTTTGAAGAGGCCGCTGCGTCCATCGTGGCGCACGTTGGAGGCATTGACGCATTCAAGTGGTGTTTTAGCGGCCACTAAACTTATCGCGCAACCGCGAGAACATTCCTGAGTTATCAGAGTTAAACTCTGGTTCAACACGTTCTTCTCCACGTATTTTCGCTAACTGTTCCATAAGGTCACGCTCTTTATCGCTTAGTCGCGTTGGAATTTTCACCGTCACATGCACATGAAGATCACCGCGGCTTTGACGATGCAAAATACCTGTTCCCAATCCGCGCAGTGTCACTGTGTCATCGGGTTGAGTACCTGGTGGAAGCGTAATTGTTTGAGGGCCATCCAATGTTTCTAAACTAAACTCTGTTCCCAATACCGCCGTTGTCATTGGCACACTCACTGTTGTATGAAGGTCAGCACCTGAACGTTGGAAGGTTTCATGGGGTTTAATATGGACTTCAATATAGAGGTCGCCTGCTGGCCCCCCACCTGGCCCGGCCTCGCCTTTACCTGTCATGCGAATCCGTGTACCTTCATCAACACCAACTGGAATCGTGACTTCCTGTTCAACACGTGTACGAACTCGCCCTTCCCCTGCACATTCAGGGCAGGGCTCGGGGATAATTGTTCCATGTCCAGAACATGCTGTACACGGTGTTGTGGTCATCACTTGTCCCAGGAATGATCTGGACATACGCTGTACTGAGCCTCGCCCTGAACATACGGAACAGGTTCGTGGTGTAGTTCCTGGTTTGCAGCAGTCTCCGTTACAGGTTGGGCACACCACTGCCGTATCCACATATACAGTTTTTGTGACACCAAATGTCACATCAGCCAGGCTGACGTTGACCACCGTTAAAGTGTTTTGCCCACGACGTCCTCTTGGCGTTGGACTGCCAGCACCACCGCCACCTGCTGCCCCACCGAAGAAAGTTTCAAAAATATCGGAAAATGCTTCGAAGCCTCCCATACCTGAAAAGCTGGGATCGCCACCCATGTCGTAGCGGCGGCGCTTGTCGGCATCAGAAAGAATTTCATAGGCTTGCGCTACTTCTTTGAATTTTTCTTCACTGCCAGGCCCTGCCACATCTGGGTGAAACTTGCGAGCAAGTTTACGATATGCGCGCTTGATTTCGTCGGGCGATGCGTCACGCGAAACGCCTAACACGTCATAGTAATCAGCCAATACTACCCCTCATTGTTTGTTCGTACCAGAAAGTGAATCAAACGTTCAAGCTGTCACACCTCCACCACGCCTGTATCAGCGTTTTTGTAGGTGATACCCCCTACGTCTGGCTCTCTTATCCAGTGTTGCTTCTGCTTTATCAGCAGCAGCTTTTCATGCCAAAGTCACAAAATTGTAAGGCATAGGTACCTCACAGTCTTGAGTCTTAAACGCACGAACGTGCCACTGTATTGTGTCATGAATCGAGTTTGCCTTCCATCTGCGAGCTCACTTATTGGCGTAAAAACCCTGAGAGATAGCTCGCAACCGCCCTTACTGCAGCCATTGTTGCAGGATAATCCATTCTCAGTGGTCCAACAATCCCCAGATGAGCGCGGGTGTCTTCACGGGAACGGTAGGTGTCAGATACCACTGCTGTTTCAGAAAAAGCGTTGTGTTCATTTTCTGCGCCAATACTGACACTTACATCTGTTTCATCCTGTGTTTGCTGGCTGAAAAGACGAATAAGCGTCATATGTTCTTCCAGTGCATCAAGTAACGGCAGCACGGATCCTTGAAAATCTGTACGTGAACGCACCAGGTTAGCAGCTCCTGCCACAACAAGACGTTCCTCTGTTTCACTTTCTAGTGAACTGTTGATGACATGAATAATCTTTGTTGCCAACTGATGCTGTTCAGGGGTGATATGTTGACCAAGTCGTTGAAGCAGCCTGTCAATCTCTTCGGGCTTAAGGCCAACAGCATCGGCATTAAGAATAATGCGTAGCCCCGTAACATCCAAGTTGTCAAGAGGTTGTTCTGATTCGATGACATGCTGCATAACATCGCCAGCGTCAGTAATAACAATCACCATAAGCTGATGGTCTGCTACTGGAATAAGTTCAACGTGACGCAGCCGGGTTTTACGCGTTACAGGATATTGCACAACGGCTAGTTGGCGGGTGAGTTGCGACAGCAGGCGAACAGTGCGTTCTACCACGTCGTCAATGTCGCAGGCTCCCTCTAAAAATGTTTCAATGGCTCGACGTTCGTGCACCGACAACGGTTTGAGTGTGGCTATCTGATCAACAAATTCACGGTACCCTTTTTGGGTGGGCACACGCCCAGCCGAGGTATGCGGTTGATACAGATAGCCTTCTTCTTCTAACACAGCCATATCGTTGCGAATAGTCGCAGGAGAAACCCCCAGGTCATGGCGTTCAACAAGCGCCTTCGATCCCACAGGTTCACCTTCGCGCACAAAGTCAGAGACTACCGCGCGCAATACATTGATGCGACGGTCTGTGGTCATGTCCCCTCCTTCTCAACGTTATAGGCTTACAGCCCTGTGTGCGGGTATAGGCTCACTGGTGACAGGCTGGTTCTCCCTCACAAGTTAGCTCGCCCTAGCATCATCGACACATGGCTGTTACCAGTCGCAGGCCTGGCAGGTGCCAACCACAAGCATTTCCACTCTCAAGGCCGGTAGCCGGCATCATAGATAACAATGCGACCACTGTCGTTAGCGCTCTACCCTCTTGACTGCTCACTCTAGTCGCTTTTTATGATAGGCACATAATGCTCTCACTTCCAGCGAAACTTATAGCAGCATCCACGTGCTAGCGTTTGAGTTTCAGCCGCTTACCTTCTAAGGCAATCATTTCTATAGCTGCTGCTGCCGCCTCAAAACCCTTGTCCTCGCAAGAGTCTTCCACGCCTGCCCGATCCAGCGCTTGCTGCTCATTATCGCATGTAAGCAGACCAAATCCAACAGGTTTTTTTGCATCCAAAGAGGCTCGTAGTAACCCTTGAGTTGCCGCATCACAAACATAGTCAAAATGTGGTGTTGCCCCGCGAATAACAACTCCAAGCGCAACAACGGCATCAATATCCTTGCGTGCCAGCGCCTTCGCAGCCCCTAGCGGCAGTTCAAATGAGCCTGGCACCCGATATAAATATCCTTTGGCCCCTGCGGCTTTGATGGCACGTGATGCACCATCAATCAGGCCATCCATCACGGTGTCATGCCATCGTGATGCCACCACACCGATACGTGCACCTCGCACTTTTTTTACCCCCATTTCGGGAGCCCCACTTCCTGCCATCATTCTATCCTTTCATTGCGGTATCAAGCTGGGTAAAAGTATGGCCCAACTGCTGCTTTGTTTGTAAATATTTCATATTGTGCGGGGTGATTCCCACTTCTAACGCAAGGCGTTCAACAACACTTACTAAAGAGGAATCAAGATGTGTTTTTTGCGGGTTATTTGTCAGTAACCGTATCTTTGTCAACCCCAAGTCGGCTAGTATCTCGCTGGCGGCACCGTATTCTCGTCGGTCAATTGGCCATCCTAGGTGCACATTGGCTTGAGCGGTATCCATGCCTTTGTCTTGAAGCTGATAGGCCCTAATTTTTTCGGCAAGTCCAATGCCGCGACCTTCATGTCCTCGCAAATACACAATTGCACCGCCCTCTTGCGCGATCATGCGCATTGCTTCGTGAAGTTGCGGACCACAGTCACAGCGAAGCGACCCAAATGCTTCCCCGGTAAGACATTCTGAATGTATGCGCACAAGTGGAACATTATCTATATGCTCTTTCCCTTTGGAAACCAAAGCTATATGGTCAACTCCTTGACTATCGTCGTGATAGCACAGCACCTGGAAGTCCCCAAATTCAGTTGGCATCATGGCAGTTTCAACACGTGTGATGCGCGGCGTAGCTTTCTTTTGTTTCCAGAGGGCGAAGTTCGCAGGTTGTTCCATTTGTGACTGGGAGGAAACAGTAGGCAAATCGTGTTTACTGCGCCATGCTGCCAGGTCAGCGATTGTCAATAATACTAGGTTATTTTTTTTTGCTAAAGTTGCGGCCTCGTCATAGCGCATCATTGTGCCGTCATCATTGACAAGCTCTGCTAATACTCCCACGGGTTCAAGGCCAGCTAGGCGACATAAATCTACTGTTCCTTCAGTATGGCCACCGCGTTCAATAACGCCTCCAGCTTTTGCTCGCAGTGGCACCACATGTCCTGGGCGGCACAGATCTGATGGGGTCGCGTGAGGGTCAGCAAGGACATGTAAGGTTCGCATCCTATCTGCTGCCGATATTCCTGTTGTCACCCCCTGTGCAGCATCGCATGTGATTGTATAGGCAGTGCGTTTCGGATCTTCAGAAGCAGATTCTGGCACCATCAGTGGGAGTTCTAGTGCCTCGGCTCGCTGGTCAGTCATTGGAGCGCATATATACCCCGAGGTATGACGTACCATCCATGCTGATGTTTTTTCTGTAATTGTTGCCGCTGCAGCAATTGCATCAACTTCGTTTTCCCGATCATGATCATCGGCTACAAGAACGGGGCGACCTGCCGCTAAATCTGCATATGCCTGCAGTAAGAGTTGTTCAAAGGTCGCTGTTTGCCTGTTCATTGTGTTACTCCTTGCTGTATTAATCGTTGCACGTAGCGGGCTAGCATATCGGTTTCAATGTTGACGCATTGATGGAGGTGAAGTTGCCCCAATGTTGTTGCGCGCAGTGTTTCTGGTATAAGGCTTACTGAAAACCAGTTATCTCCTACACCAGTAACTGTCAGCGATACACCATCTATACACACTGAGCCTTTCATAGCAATATATCCACTGATGGATTGCGGTATGTCTACTGTGACGTCAGTCCATGTTTCACCTTGTTTCACATGGCTGATTATTCCTGTGGCATCGACGTGTCCCTGCACTAGGTGACCGCCTAGTCGGTCGCCTAGTTTCAGTGATCGTTCCAGATTGACGCGGTCGCCAGGCTGTTTTGTTCCTAGTGAGCTCATTTTTAAGGTTTCAGGCATCATATCAACCCAAAACTGTGTGTCATCACAGTCAGTTACTGACAGGCATACACCGTTTGTCGCAATTGATTCACCGATCACACATGTCCCTGCAAAACAACAGGAAACAGCCATTTTAATGGAACCACCGGTAGGGGTGAGTTCAGTGATTGTTCCAATTTCTTCAATAAGGCCTGTAAACATTTAGTTATCCTTTTTCTTTTGCTGAGTGAAGACACGAGTATCATCAACTTCGTGTGGCAAAGAGTCAGATGCACCGAAGGATTCCCCTTTTTTGCTCTCTTCACCTGACCCATACCAGGTGTTTTGTTCTTTTGATGAACAACATGTCCGAGTGTGTATATCTTGCGTGCACGTGGGAGTGTGTGGGTCCTTTGTGTATGTCATCTGCATAACAACATCGTAAGCATCTTCCTCACCTAGTTGTTGCGTCTGTACGCGCAGCGGCATGGGGGCATCTTTTAATGTATGCACACCAATGTTGTAAAGAGATTTTTTACCGCCGCCAAAAACTTTCGGGCTGATATAGGCATCAAGCCTGTCCACCAAGCCTTCACGCATAGCCGCAGACACCAGGGTTGGGCCACCTTCTATAAGCACTGTACGTATCCCCCTATTCCACAGGTCGTCTAGCACAGCACGCAGATCATGCGTGTTATAGATACATACGTTTCCCACACGTTCGCATCGCAATGCAGGTTCGGGCATATCTGCCGTCGATAACGTATCCGATAATGCTTGATCGGGATATTCTCCATCATCTCTTTTATGACATGCCCGGGTGGCATAAGTATCGAAGATGTGAAAATCACGGGGAATTGGTCTGTGTCCAACGATCACTTTCAGTGGCTGATGTGGGTTATCAATACCGCTTGGACGTGCCGACAAGTGCGGATTATCCGCTAAAACAGTACCTGTCCCAACAATAATTGCATCAACGTCAGCACGAACACTATGCCCCTCATCGCGAGCCGCCTTTCCCGTAATCCACTGGCTTGTACCATCTTGTGCAGCAACATATCCGTCAAGAGTTTGCGCAATCTTGGCAATACACCACGGTCGTTTTCTTGTCACTGCTACTCGCCACTCATAGGTGAGGTGATAGGCAGCCTGAACACTGTGTTCATCACAGATTTCTTGTGCATTGACAACATTAACACCAGCTTCACGCAATATTTCAGCACCGCCGCACGCAACTGGATGAGGGTCTGCAACCGCATAAATAACTTTCCCTATTCCAGCCTGTATCAGTGCAGATGTACACGGCGGAGTTTTCCCCCAATGACTACATGGCTCCAGGGTAACAATCGCTTGGGCCACATGTGCTCTGCGTGAAAACTCGGCCTCTCCCATCGCAGTGCGCGCGGCGCAAAGTGCCGCAACTTCACCATGAGGCGTCCCTTCGCCCTCGTGACGCCCATAAAAAATATATGAGCTGCCAGGCACAACAATGGCGCAGCCCACCCGTGGATTACCGTTGTGAACGCATGCCTTGGACGCATAGGTAACAGCCGTGGATAAAATGGCTGAATAATCAGGATTTTCCCCGCTCACGTCATATCCTCTCAGCATCACGGGGATAAAATTAAAGAGGACGTCTGCCGCGGCTACCCTAACATCAAAGCCGGTTCATCCGTGCCGCGTGCCGTACAAAATCTGTGTATCCCAACAGGTATCTTACGCGCAAAAACCAGCGCATATCTTCCGTTGAGCATCTTGTACCCAGTGCTTCCTCCCATCCGGACTCTCACCGTCGGTACTGGAGTTTCACCAGTTCAACCACATGCTATAGGAGCATATGGCTCGCGGACTTTTACCGCCGGTTCGGACTTTCACCGACCCCGGAGCACATATTGATTATGTCATATTTTTTGATAAATGCACACCATTATTTTTCTCTGCATTCTGAACAAAACGAACTCAAGATACCTGCCCTTCACCCTCTGTCACCTGTGGCCTGGGTATTTGCGTACCACTTACCAACGCACTGCAGAATTCACTGCATCGTCAACTTTTTGGATACACAAAAGCCTCAGCGATGATGATCACGCAATGCGTGCGTTGTTTCCACTCGTTTCAATAATGCCCCTGCACTTATGTCATCGATATAAAGATCCGTTATCACACCGGCATTCAACGCGCCAATAATTGCTCGGCTTTTACTTCTGTCGGCCACCACGGCCATTCGGCGCGGAATCTGCGATAGTTCTTCGGGAGTGGGCCCTGTCGTTCGCTGATTAAACTCAATATCACTCCAGCTACCATCTTCACGTACCACAAGGGTACACACATCCCCTGCAACATTTTGGGCCTCCATACGCAAAAGTTCTTGATGCGTAAAATATCCGCCAGCATACACCCGCGAGGGCACCTCTGCTTCTAATGAGCCAATACCAAAAACCGCAATATCACATTGCTGGCGAATCTCTAGTACACGGCGAATGGAGCTTTCTTTCCACATTGCCTGTTTTGTTTCCGGGTTATCAAAGAAGGCGGGTGCTGGAAACTGAATAGAGTGAGCATTAAAGGACTGCGCCGCAACACCAATAATGTATTCAGCATGAGGAACAGCAGTCACCTCTGTTGAAGCCGCACCGTTCAGCTGGACGAACGTGACATGAGGAATTGTTCGTTGAGGTAGATTACCCACCAGCTCAGTTGTTGTATTCCCCCAGGCCAGGCCAACAGTATCATGTGGCTGAATAATATCTGCAAGGTCTTGAGCTGCCACTTTACACACATAGCGCAGTCGTTTAAGCGCAGGCGTATGACGCGGAACAGGAATAATGTGGGCACGAACAGACCAGAGTCGATAAAAAGCATCACGCTGAATGTTCACGCTATCATCTGCAGCCGCAATAGAGATCGTGACGATACCCGCCTGACGGGCGTATGCCAGCAGACGCGACACAGAAGATCGTGACATGGAGAGTTTGCGCGCTATCGTTTCCATTGTCAAATCTTCCAGATAATACATCGTTGCTGCTTGTCTGGCTTTTTCTTCACGCTGGTTTGCCATAACTCCCCTTTTTTGTTTTATCCGGTGTCGTTAATCATCACCGATCAACCTGCCACACACCACAACTTATGGATTAGTTCACAATTGTTCGTGCCGTTTCGACTATACCGCACATATGTGCAAAAGGTGTGAACATTGTTGCAGTCGATATTAAATTAAGACACAATAACAATATAGCTGAACCCCTTAATGAAACGTCACACAGCATCCACACTGTTGGTAGTAAAAAGGGAATCACACAAACACTAAACAAGGGAGTTTTCATTGAGTATTCCAGCAATTGATCCTTACAAGCGTCAAGATACGCTTGAAGAAATGGCATCAGATGAAGGACTGGATATTCTTGTTGTTGGTGGTGGGGTCACTGGCGCAGGTATTGCCTACGATGCTGCTCTGCGCGGACTGCGAGTCGGCATTATTGACGCCCAAGACTGGTCAGCAGGAACGTCATCACGTTCATCAAAACTTGTTCACGGTGGTCTTCGCTATCTTTATCAACTAGATTTTCCACTTGTCCACGAAGCACTGACTGAACGCGGTCTGCTGCTTGACTATATTGCACCACACCTCGTCAAAAAAATGCCATTGCTGTGGCCATTTAAACAACATGTGATTGAACGCGCGTATTCCACTGTTGGCGTTGGACTCTACGATGCCATGGCTCAGATTGCACATCGTGGCTCAGTTCCGATCCAAAAACACTATACCCGTAAAGGTGCCCTTGACCTGGTTCCTGACCTGCGTAAAGATTCACTTATCGGAGCAATGGTCTACTACGATGCACGCGTTGATGATTCACGTCTTGTGCTTACGCTTATCCGTTCAGCCGTTGAATATGGGGCTATGGCTGCAAGTCGTGTTCAAATGGTTGGCATGGCAACCGATGCCACAGGACGTGTTGTTGGCGCCGAGATTGAAGACCTTGAAACAGGCAAACGCCACCACATTCGTACCCGCACCATTATTAACGCAACCGGTGTGTGGACGGAAGAAACCCAGGCACTGAGTGGCGAAAACTCTGGACTAAAAGTATTGGCCTCCAAAGGGATCCACATTGTGGTTCCAAAAGAGCGGATTCAAGGCTCAACAGGCCTGTTCATTAGAACCGAAAAATCTGTCCTTTTTATTATTCCCTGGAAACGCTACTGGATTATTGGGACAACAGACACCACATACACCGAGGATTTCCGCCATCCAGTAGCCAATAAAGACGATATTGACTATATATTGGACCACGCCAATAGCGTCCTGGAGACGAATCTGACCCACAACGACATTATTGGAACCTACGCCGGACTACGGCCATTACTCATGCCTGGCACAAAGGGAACAACCGCTAAATCAACGAAAGTTTCGCGTGAACACACCGTCACCGAAGCCGCCCCCGGACTAATTGTTATCGCCGGCGGTAAGCTCACGACTTACCGAGTGATGGCTGAAGATGCCGTTGATTTTGCGATCGGTCGGCGAGCAAAAACCTTGCCCTCCCTCACGAAAACCTCACCACTGCGTGGCGCACGCGGCTATAAAGCGCTGTGGAATGCTCGCCGACGCATGGCCAAAGAATCAGGGTTAAGCCTTGAACATATCGAAGACCTTTTGGATCGTTACGGCAGTGACATCCGCGAGATTCTACGAATGATCAAAAAAGATCCTGACCTGGGCAAAGAACTAAAAGAAGCACCCGAATATTTACGTGCCGAAATTGCTTTCGGCGTGAAATACGAGGGCGCGATTCATTTAGAGGACACAATGTGTCATCGCACCAGGCTCACCTATGAGCGCCGCAACCACGGATTGGACGCGGCTCCAGAGTGCGCTGACATTATGGCATCACTTCTTGGCTGGGACAGCGCAACCCGCACAGCCGAAATCGAGGCCTACACGAAACGCTGTCACGCCGAAGACGAAGCAGCAAACATCGCCAACGAGAAAAGTTCTCAGAAGGCACGTGGCAGAATCGGCGACGTTACACCCATGCACAACCTGCATAGTTAACGTGGCTGTCTGCTAACATCATGCAGCAGCCTGTGACATGGTGTGCCCACTGTGTTGATAGCAGCAAGGAATGATATTTCACCGGAAAATTCAGTTCCCCTATGCACGCTACAGCATCACAGTACACAACACCGCACACGCCGTACTTCCACAATCAAATCGAATGCACATAGACGTGCAAGAAAGTGAGTGAATGTGTTAAACACACTAGTTATCTTGGCGCAAGCCAACCCTGCCCCACTACCCCTATCAGAGATGTTTCTTTCTGAGTTCTTTGGAACACTGGTATTAATCATGTTTGGTGTTGGCACTGTTGCCACCAACAATCTTTTAAAATCGAAAGGTGCTGGAACCGGTTGGGTACTCATCACCTTCGGGTGGGGATTTGCCGTATATATGGGTGTTTTTGCCGCCTGGAAAACGGGTGGTCATATTAACCCAGCCGTAACAGTAGCTAAAGCTATATGGCATATGTTTGATCCTGACATCACCCTTGGTGCAAGTGCCGCTGGAACTGCCGCAGTAAATGCTACAAATATAACCGTTTATATTGTGGCTCAGTTCCTTGGCGCTTTTGTTGGTGCCGTTATTGCATGGCTTGCTTACAAACTACAGTTTGATCAAGAAATGGATGAACCCGTGATGAAGCGCTACTGCTTTTGCACAGCACCAGAGGTTCGCAACTATGGGTGGAACCTTGTCACTGAGGCCATTGGGACAGCCGCTTTGATCATCTTTATCATGACTTCTGGCAAAAGCCCCGCCGATGTGGGCCCACTAGCCGTAGCACTGTGTGTTGTGGTTATCGGTATGGCATTAGGCGGCCCCACTGGATACGCTATTAACCCAGCTCGTGACTTTGGACCGCGCGTTGCCCACTTAGTGTTGCCCATGAAAGGCGGCAAAGTTGATTCTGACTGGGCATATTCGTGGGTGCCTATTGTTGGCCCACTTATTGGTGCCGTCCTTGGTGTTGTGACAGTTATTGGCGTTGGTATGGGATAGTCATTGGAATTGATGGGGACACCCTTACACCTACCAGAAAATACGCATCAACTTGTGAAGGAAAATAAATGACAGAGAAAAAATACGTCCTAGCAATTGACCAAGGCACCACATCATCACGTGCGATTTTGTTTAACCATTCAGGTCAGATTGTTTCTGTTGGACAAAAAGAACATGAACAGATTTTCCCCAAAGCTGGTTGGGTTGAGCACAACCCAATCGAGATTTGGGATAACATTCGCGCCTGTGTAGCCGATGCTTTGCAAAAGGCTGAGGTAAACCGTCACTCCATTGCGGCTGTTGGTATCACTAACCAGCGTGAAACCACTGTTGTATGGGATAAGAACACGGGCGAACCCGTTTACAACGCAATCGTTTGGCAAGACACCCGAACCGATGCCATCGTTCGTGAACTAGCTGGTAATGAAGGGCCAGAAAAATACAAGAAAGACGTTGGCCTACCGTTGGCAACCTATTTTTCCGGGCCTAAGATCAAGTGGATTCTTGACAATGTCGATGGTGCACGCGAAAAAGCTGAAGCCGGTGACCTACTGTTTGGAAACACCGACACATGGACCGTATGGAACCTCACTGGCGGCGTTGAGGGCGGAGTTCATGTTACCGACGTAACGAACGCTTCGCGCACAATGCTCATGGATATTGAAAAACTGGAGTGGCGTGAAGATATTTGTGCAGATATGGGCATTGCCATGTCGATGCTGCCAAAGATTTGTTCATCCTCTGAAATCTATGGATACGGGCGCAAAAATGGTCTGTTAATAGACACCCCGATCGCTGGCATCCTTGGTGACCAGCAGGCAGCAACATTCGGTCAGGCATGCTTTGAAAAGGGCATGGCAAAAAATACGTACGGAACTGGCTGCTTTATGCTGATGAATACTGGAGAGGAACCCGTACACTCTGACAACGGGCTGCTGACAACCGTATGCTATAAGATTGGCGACCAGCCAACGAAGTATGCCCTGGAGGGCTCGATTGCTGTCACAGGGTCACTGATCCAGTGGCTGCGCGACAATCTGAAGATTATTGATTCAGCCCCTCAGGTTGAACAACTAGCCAAAACCGTTGACGACAATGGTGGCATGTATTTTGTTCCAGCTTTCTCGGGCTTGTTTGCCCCATACTGGAAAGATGATGCACGTGGCGCAATTGTTGGTATGACGCGGTATAACAATGCTGGGCACATGGCTCGTGCAGCATTGGAAGCATCAGCTTTCCAAACACGTGAAGTACTTGATGCCATGAATGCTGATTCTGGTGTTGATTTGACCGAACTGCGTGTTGACGGCGGAATGATCGCTAATGAACTGCTAATGCAGTTCCAAGCTGATATTTTAGGTACCAATGTGGTAGCACCTGAAGTTGCTGAAACAACCGCACTGGGTGCAGCCTATGCTGCTGGTATCGCTGTCGGTTTTTGGGATGGCGAACAAGATGTCATCGATAACTGGTGTGAAGGCAAACGCTGGCAACCACAGATGGCTGAAGAAGATCGCGAACGAACCTACCGTCTGTGGAAGAAAGCCGTTACAAAGACTTTCGACTGGGTCGACGATGATGTTCGTAACGCATAGCAGGTGTCTGGATACGGCTTACCGGCTGTTTTTCGTGTATTGGTGCAGTAGCACGAAAAACAAAAAGCTGGCAAGACGACAGACATGCGTGCAGTCTGAACCGAAAGTCTCGAAGGTAACGCCGTTGGGGTTCCCAAGGTAAATTCTTGAAGACAATCTGGAACGGACCGCTAAAAACTGAATAATCGCTTTTAAGCGGCGGAAATGGGCCGACCGAACAAAGCGACTTTTCCACATTCACAGCGTGTGGACATGCGGGGTGTGGCCTGTGATGAATACCAATATCATCGCGGGCCACGCTCCATTTTTATGCAGTCTTGGCGCTATCATCTCTCGCCCTTCCCCCATGGGATCCCACTCATGCACCCCCAGGGATCTCCTTCATCTCACCTTCTGTTCAGGATGTTATGGAAGGGGCTGTCACAAAATCAATAAGGGATTCTACACGCCCAAGAAGCTCTGGTTGCAGGTCGCGATAATCACGCACCGAACGTAAAATTCGCTTCCAACCTGCTGCAATATCTGCTTGCGAACTATGCGGCCACCCCAGTGCGGCCAAAGTTCCCACTTTAATATCCCTACCGCGTTCAACTGTAGGCCAGTCCTTCACTCCAACACGTGCGGGTTTGACTGCTTGCCAAATATCAATAAAAGGGTGACCTTCAATGCGAACTGCGTCCCAAGAAAACTCTCTCAACACCTGAGCTGCAATGCGTGACTCTTTGGAACCTTCAATCATGTGATCTACCAGGATGCCAGCGCGGCGCGTAGGCGTTGGCGCAAAGTCACGCAAGACCTCATGCAAATGGTCCACGCCCTCAAGAAGCTCAACAACAATACCTTCCACACGCAAGTCGTCACCCCACACATGTTCTACAAGCTCGGCATCGTGGCGACCTTCCACCCAAATACGCGAGGCTTGCGCCAACCGTGCGCGTTGTTGTTCAACGGCTACCGACCCCGAGTTTGTCAGGCGGCGCCCCGTTACTGACGGCGGCCCACCCGTATCGCGCGTGCGTGCGGGAGCATAAATACTGCTTTTCGAGGCTTTTGGCAACACTAATGTCACAGGGTTACCATCAACCCAAAATCCAGCCCCTAAAGGGAATCCACGTCGTCGCCCACGGCGGTCTTCAAGTTCGACAACGTGCATGCCGCCGCGTTTTTCCAGACGTACTACTGCACCCACAAAACCTGATTCAACGTCCTCAACAACCAGCCCACGTTCGGCTGGAATAGGGGTTGACGTGCGTCGTTTAGTATGGTGCGGGTTCATCTTCAAAACGTCATATCCATAGCGGTCACTCATAGGCACCAGGTTAAGACGCAATCGGGAAAAGACTAACGATACTGTTGGGCGTGTTCGGTTTTATTTCACAGGGCGAAACACGAGTCACTCTCTTTGTAAACACTAGCTTCGCCCTCGTAACAACACCGATCCCCCATACGCAATGACACTAAAAGTAACCGCGTTTCCATACTCAAGTCACTCCCCATCCCCTGAAGGTGCAACCCCTATCTATCGATTTGTGGACGTGTGTCCAAATGTACACGATAAGGACTCACACTAAAGTGCCAAGCGGATCTATCATTGATCCTTTGGAGGAATTGACGTGAAAAAGTATTTCGACGCTAGGAACAACACATCAACATCACACACCAGCGCTGCCATACCGTATAACGGTTCCACGGGGACGCCTCACACAAAGGCCAGTAGCGTTGACCACTCCCACACTCAGATCCCTAACACAAGACAGGCCCACGCTCACTCCCCAGCCACAACTCACGTGCAGCACCAGGCTGATTCTCCCCCTATTCATGACGAACATAGTAGCCGTGATATTTTCAATGTTATTTCAGGCCTGATGCTTGCACTATTCGTTGCCATGATGTCCGTAACAATCGTAGGTACATCGCTTCCTACCATGATGGCGGCCCTCCACGGCACCGAAACGCACTACACTTGGGTTGTTACCTCAATGCTACTGTCATCAACCGTTACTACACCTATTGCGGGGCGTCTGGGCGACCTCTTTGATAAAAAGAAACTTCTGCTCACCGGCATTGGTTTATTCACATTGGGGTCGCTGTTGGCTGGTGCCTCCACCACGCCAATGATGCTGATTTTGACACGTATTTTTCAAGGTGTTGGAATGGGCATGCAAATGTCGCTTTCGCAAACTGTTATTGCAACAATTACCCCACCGCGTGAACGTGGTCGCTACAACGGTTATTTAGGTGGCGTGATGGCGGTATCGACTGTGTCAGGCCCTTTGATCGGGGGATTCATTGTAGCAACTCCTTGGCTAGGTTGGCGCTGGTCTCTATGGATATCAGTTCCATTTTCCTTGGCTGCGATGGCGGTTTTAGCCAAATGGCTGAAGGTCCCAGGCTCAGTTGTGTCCCAACCTGTTGTGGATTACAAAGGTGCAATCGCAATTTCCTCCGGTGTAAGCCTGCTGCTGATATGGCTGTCCCTTGGCGGCAAACAGATTCCGTGGGGATCGCCACTTGGGATTATTTTGCCACTTGTTGCTGTGAGCGCACTCATTGCATTTTTTTTCATCGAAAAGCATGCTGTCGAACCGATTGTTCCGCTATGGCTTTTCACACAGCGCACCCCACTTTTGGCAATTATCGCGTCAATCGCTGTTGGCACTGCTTTGAATGCTCCACCTGTTTTCTTAGGGCAATATTTCCAGGTAGGTCGAGGGATGAATCCTGCGGCAGCTGGTCTTGCCATGACTCCATTAATGATTGGATCATTTATTTTTTCAACCATTATTGGTCAAGCTGTTGCCAAACTGGCCCGCTGGAAGCGCTTCGTGGTAGCGGGCTTGTTGGCCATGACTATTGGTCTGATCATGACTGCTTTCGCAGGGGCTTCTACCCCACTGTGGTGGATATGGATCGCAATTTTCTTCGTGGGAGCAGGCCAGGGCGCATCAATGCAAAACCTGGTTCTTGCCGTACAAAACACCGTTCGCCTACGAGACATCGGTGCCTCTACCGCAACGATCACTTTTTTCCGCTCTTTAGGTGGAGCAATTGGCGTGCAGGTAGCAGGACTGGCCTTTAGTTTAGATGTAGGACGCCGTATTAACCAGGGCTTTCAGAGGGCGAAGCTCAGTATGCCTGCCTCTCACGATGGGTCAATGAATTTCCAACAACTCCCAGCCCCAGCTCGTAGTATTATTCAGCAGGCTTATGGCGATTCAATTGGTATTATCTTTGCCACTTTGGCTGTTACTGGTGTGATAGCCGTGATCGCTGCTTCTTTCATGAAGTCCTCTAAGCTACGCGATACGATCGACAACGCTGCGCCAGCTTCTCAAACCACTAGCACGGATACAGCAAACACCGCAGGTAATGCAAAAGAATCATACATCACTAAGACTCAATCAATCACCGATCCTCATGACCATCGCCACGAGACTCATCCTGCGGAACAGGTTCGCGTAGCCTTGCAAAAAGACGAAGTTAAGCGCGAGTTGGAGGAACTTTTTGCTCCATCATCGCAGGAAAAATCTTCTGTAAAACACTCTGGCAACCATGTTACAGCTCGTGAAGAAACCTCTACTGGTACCAGTCAATCAACAGGCACAGAAAACACTAACGCAGTGTAATCACCTCATGCAATTCCTGTTAAAAGAAGACGCCTCCTAAAGAATAATCACATCTTCACGTTCACCCTCTGCAGGTCAGCTGGGGCAACAGCGCCTTCACAAGTTCACGTGCTTGTCAATTGTCTTATATCAACGTGCCTTACTCGCACCAGTGGCTTCTTCACCTTACCCTGTACAGAATCATCCTGTCTAAACTCACCACTGCTCATTGATTGCCCTTGCAGATAACGGTTAGACTGTCACCATGGCAACCAATGCTCAACCCGATGCTGTGCGCGCTGACGTGTGGCTTTGGTCTGTACGCGTGTACAAAACACGCTCAGCAGCTACAACGGCGTGTAAAGGTGGGCATGTGCGCGTCAATGACGAGGTAGCCAAGCCGTCAACGCGCCTACACGTTGGCGATAAGGTTCGTGCACGTATCCAGGGTTTTGATCGAATTCTTATAGTTCGTGGACTACTGAAAAAACGCGTAGGTGCAGCGCTTGCTGCGCAAAACTTTGAGGATCTTACACCGCAGCGCCCTCGACTATATATCCCACCTGTGGGCCGTCGTAATCCCGGAACTGGGCGCCCTACAAAGAAAGAGCGCCGAGAGCTTGATCGCCTTATGGGGCGCGACCCAAACAAAGGGCGTTACTAACCCACACCGCCACTTGCTAAAGTCTCGTGCATGCCTTCGATAATATCTTTTCCGCTGATTTACCTTCCTATTCATTGCAAAAACGATACCGCACTAGACCTCTCCCGTATTTTTCGGTAGGTTCTTTATATGGACTCACCCCCCACACAAGAAGTAACTCAGAACCAAACGTCCTTTCAAGATAAGCAAAAACAAGCCAAATGGGCTGCAGCCTCAGGCTTTTTCGGTGCTTTGGCTGAATACTACGATTTTGCTTTATATGGCCCGGCAGCAGCACTGCTTTTTGGCCCCCTTTTTTTTGAGCCATTGGGCAGTACGGGTGCTCTCATGGCATCACTGGCATCATTTGGAGTAGCCTATCTTGTACGACCCATTGGTGCGCTTATCTTTGGCACTCTTGGCGATAACAAGGGCCGCAAACCAGTCCTCATGATGACATTGGCTCTTATGGGAGTGGCAACATTTTGTATTGGGCTTCTTCCTACATACGCTCAAGTAGGATTTATCGCACCAGTCTTACTTGTTCTTTTACGCGTATGTCAGGGCCTTGCCGCTGGGGTTGAACAGTCTGGCTCGGGTACGCTCTCGGCCGAACACGCCCCGAAAAAGAAACGAGGTTTCTACACTTCGTGGACGATGATTGGTGTGTCTATCGGTTGGTTCCTTGGCCCCACTGTCATGAGCTTTATCGCCAAAGACGAGTTATTTCTGATGAATTATGGCTGGCGTATCCCATTCCTGTTAGCTTTACCGATTGTCTTGCTTGCCCTGTGGGTGCGTTCTCAGGTTACCGAACCTAGCGCGCAACAAAAAGAGTTCCGTGAGGGCGAAAAACCAACACTACCCCCACTTCGGGACAAAGAATTATTTGCAGAGGACGACCCAGCGAAATCTTCTCTTTCAAAGGCACCTCCAGCGCCAGATCCCAGGCCTCAACCACGATATTCACCACTTGTGCGCATCCTCAAATATCACATGCATAATCTTGTCAGAGTATTTTTTTGTTCACTTCACATGCTTGTCGGGGTGACATGTAACGTATTTGTTATTGGATACGCCGTCAATCATCAGAATATGGACAAGGCTGCCATGTTAGGCGCATTGTCCATTGCCGGACTAAGCACCTCGTTTTTACAGCCCCTGTTTGCTTCTTTGTCAGATAAGATTGGACGCAAGCCTGTTTTTATTGCATCGTGTCTTGGTTTAGCGGCAACATTTCCTCTGGTAATGCTGTCATTACACTCTAAGAGTTTCTGGCTTGTAGTAATTGCTCTTACTTCGTTTTATGTGATTGTGATGGCTGGAAATGTTGTGCAGGCATCATTTTATCCTGAGCTTTTTCCACCCGAGGTTCGTTTCACTGGTGTTTCGGTAGGTACTCAATTAGGTCTGGTTGTTGTTGGTTTTTCTCCAATTATTTATGAAGCTATCTCAACAAATAGTACTTTTGGGTGGTGGCCAGGTGCCGTCTTTGCCGGGTTATGCTGGATAGCAGCTGCTCTGTCTGCTGCAACAGCAACGCAGCATGCCTAGGAATATCTCTTGTGCCTTTTGTACGTATTGTCACATCACGTCAGATTATGTGTATAAAAAGCAGGCCACAAAATATATCGGTTGGTTTTATCAATGGCACTCAGTAGTGTTGCCTACATGAGTATTATTGTGACAAATGAAATAACGATTCCTGCTGAGCGCGCCGATGTAGTGGCCAAAAAATTTGAAGAAAACTCTAAGAGCCTTATAGGTCAAGATGGTTTTATTGGTTTTGAACTGTGCCGCCCCACCGAGCCCGACGACTCGCGTTGGCTTGTTGTTACCCATTGGCGTGACCGTGAGGCCTATAATTCATGGCGCGACTCGAAGCATTATAGCTCCTCGCATAACACAAAGAAGGTCAACCAAAAAGAACCGAAAAACTCTGTGGTTCGTTTCTATGATGTCGCATTTGAAACTCCGCGTTCCTAGCGTTGAACTATCCTCTACTCCATTAACATAACAGAACTCAAAATTAGAACTCAGATGACATCAGACAGGACATAACCTTCTCATGGATGTTTTATAATGAGGGATGTTACTATCGTATTTGCACAGTAACTTCCGCCCGGTAGATGAAATGAGTAGTGATGGCAAGTTTAGGCAGACCTCGAACGGTTACTATTGAACGACTTATAGAGGCTGGTCAAGCAATCACCCTTCCTGCTCTAACGATTCGTGGTATTGCCGCCCGTTTAGGTGTGAGTGAAGTATCGATATATCGACATGTTGAGTGTATTGATAATCTAAAAAAGATTGTAGCGATTGGTATTATTGCCAATAACGATATTGAGCTACCATCTGCAGATACCCCTGAAGATGCCCTGGTTGAATTAGGTGTTCAGCTACGTGATTTTGTTGAAAAGAATCCTGGTATTTCATACTATCTATCGCATCTGGGAGCCGAAGAACCGAAGATTTTAGAACAGGTGGAACGCATACAGTCCAGTTTTGCCCATACCTATGATTTTCCTTTAGCTCAAGCCTCCATTGCTGTTGCTACTCTTACCGAGCATGCTATTGCTATTACCAGTATGGACCCTTTTTCTCATCATCAGCCACTTGACAGAATCGATTCATCTATCATCGATGATTACCCCACAGTTAAAGCGGGAAGTACCTATATCCGCACTATGTCCTCGGAAGAAATCTTCCGGTGGTCGATTCGTTCAACGGCGCGTGGGGCACTTTCCATTGTTGGTTTAGTATAATGGTTCATAGCGTTTTCCCCTTGGGCTTCAGCTTGTAATTCGACCTCTACTGCAGTGCTAATGCCTCCACCAAAAGTAATGTCACATAGTCAGCCATCAAACGCCCTCTGAGCGTTAAACGAATATTATTGTTATTGACGGCATAGGGATCTATCATTTCTTCTTTTACCAACCTCTTAATGATGCTTTCAGCTTTTCCTGGTTCGATTTGTAAACCGTCAGCCATTCGTATCTTAAGCATCACTTCTTCTAATATAGATGCCTTTTCATCAACAATTTCATAGTTGTCAATCGCTAAGGGCACGTGGCATAGCGCATCTTGTCTGCCGTAGGCCTCTGCCTTAACCATACGATCACACTGTGTGCCCACAGCTTCAGGACGGCCTGCTACGACAGGTTGACAATGGCCAGTGAGACGTTGAGCATAAGCATGGGGGTGTTTCACATTCCAGGCTCGCATCTGCCCAATATGAGAATGGGCCCCTGGGCCACATCCCCACCAATTCCAATTACGCCAATAGGCTACGTTGTGACGGCAGGCATGCCGCAACTGTGTAGCATCAACTTCAGCGGTCTCGTGTTCATCATCGCATATGCGAGCCCAGTTACTTATCTCGTACCATCGATAGCCCGCCCTACTTAATGCAGCATCCACATAGGCATATTTATCGGCTAAATCGTCACTGTCTGGCTCGGCTATTATTCCTCGCTTTAACTGAGCCCCCATTTTTGTCCCCTGCTCAATTACCAGTGAGTATGCCGAGATATGGTCTGGCTGCATCTCTATCGCTGTGTCAACAGTTGTCTGCCAGTCCTGCATTGATTCACCCGGTGTTCCATAGATAATATCCAGGCTGACATCCATACCTGCTTCATGAACCCACTCAACTACTCGTTGAACGCTCAGGGGATCGTGTATACGGTCCAAGGTTGCTAATACGTGTGGAACTGCTGATTGCATGCCCACACTCACACGCGTACATCCCATGTCGGCAAGTGCCTGAATGCTTTGTGGCGTGAGGGTGTCCGGGTTTGCTTCGGTCGAGATTTCAGCATCTGCAGCCACACCTAAACATGTATCGACATGGCGAATAATCTTCCTCATAGCATCAGTTGGCAGCAGTGTTGGTGTACCGCCACCAAAATAGAGTGTGTGAATGCCCTGCGATAACCAATCCTTTGGCCCATAGAGGTTCAACAGGCTAGTAACATGGTCGATTTCTCGGATAACCGACAGATGGTAAGATGACGGCTCGGCTCCTACACCAAAACCTTTTGTATAGGTATTAAAATCACAATACCCACATCTGACCTGGCAAAATGGTACATGAACATAGAGCGAAAAGGGCGTAAGATCGATATGCGCACACTGTGACAGCAAAACATTGTCAATATCAGTAGCCATTGTTTCTTATCGCCCCATTGTGGCCTGCTGGTTCACTGTGCCTTAGAGTCGTTGGCCAACAATGTCGTGAATGGTTCGTCCAGCTTCGATACCGCGATGCTCGAACTTTGTCATGACACGGTTATCCCAGCGGGGAGCAAATCCACCGCGGTCACCTTCTGGGTCGCGAGGGTCGGGATTAACGCCCGTATAGGGATTTTCAAAGTAGGCAGACGACTCAATCACATCACGGATTGACCACGCGTAATCATCCCAATCTGTTGCGATACGCCACAGTCCCCCTGGACGCAGTACGTAGGCCACATCGCGGGCAAAGTCTTCTTGAATGAGGCGACGTTTGTGATGGCGGGTTTTTCGCCATGGGTCTGGAAAAAATGTCCACACTTCATCCACACTTGCTTCAGGCAGTAACAGACGCAAAGCCTGCTGAGCATCAGCTTCAATGAGTTTCAGATTTGGCAGTCCACCCAATGCTTCGGCTTTTCGTATCGTCTTTGCTAGCCCCGGGCGATAGACTTCAAACGCAATATAATCACGGTCTGGATGCGAATGAGCAGCGGCAACAATCTGTGTTCCCACACCCGAGCCAATCTCGACCCTCACCAGTGCTTTCCTTTGAAAAATCTTTCGGTAACTAATCGGCTTGGAATCTTCGGCAACAGCGGTGGGGGCAATACCAGGCTGCACGGGAATCATATACTGTTTGCCATGTTCTTCCAGTGTGTGTTCCAGTGATTCATTCATATGGCGCGTGCGACGGGCAAAAGATTTGTTTTGAGCCATATACGGATGTGGAGCTTGTGAAGACGAGGCGGCGCTTCCAGATTCCTGGTCGAGCTGTAAGTCGGCTGGAACAGCCTTATCAGTGGCAGCATTGTTCAGCTGGTTGCCAGCGTCATTATTAGCCTGCGCGAAGGCTTCATTTTTTTCCTGATTATCAGCTTCACTACTTGCCACACCAGAGTCACCAGTGGATACCCCTTCGGCTTCCCCACCCGTATTTACATTGGCACAATCGGTGGTGTGTTCTTCAAAAACGTCGAAGTCCTGGAATTCTTCACTGCTCATTTCTTTTTACCTTCCTGATCGCCGCCGGTCAGTGCAGCAATAAATGCATTTTGAGGCACATCGACAGATCCGATAGCCTTCATCCGTTTCTTACCCTCTTTTTGTTTCTCCAATAGTTTGCGCTTGCGTGAAATATCGCCACCATAGCACTTTGCCAACATGTCTTTTCTTAGGGCTTTAATGGTTTGACGCGCAATAATACGGCTTCCTACTGATGCTTGAACGGGAATTTCAAACTGTTGGCGTGGTATCAATTCTTTCAGCCGTCGCGTCATTTTATCACCATAGGAATATGCTGAATCCCTGTGTACAATCGCCGAGAATGCATCAACTTTCTCGCCATTTAGCAACACATCAACTTTAACAAGGTCGGCTGATTGTTCACCAGTTTCATGATAATCCAGCGAAGCATATCCTCGTGTTTTTGATTTCAACTGGTCAAAGAAATCAAACACAATCTCTGCCAATGGCAAGGTATAATGCATTTCTACACGGTCAGCTGACAAATAATCCATACCTGTTTGGGTACCGCGGCGTTTTTGACATAGTTCCATAACAGGACCAACAAATTGAGCTGGTGTCAGCACAGTGGCATCCACAACTGGTTCGGTAATATCGGCAACTTTTCCGTCAGGAAACTCCGAAGGATTTGTCACTTCAACATTTGTGCCGTCTTCCATAGTGACGTGGTAGACAACGGATGGTGCAGTGGCAATAATGTCAAGATTAAACTCACGATCCAGGCGTTCTTTCACAATCTCTAGATGCAGCAACCCTAAAAACCCACATCGGAAACCAAACCCTAAAGCCACCGAAGTTTCTGGCTCATAGGAAATTGCCGCATCGTTAAGACGCAGTTTATCCAGAGCTTCGCGTAATTCTGGAAAATCGTCACCGTCGATAGGATACAAGCCTGAATAAACCATAGGTTTAGGATCGTGATAGCCCTCCAATGCTTTTTCTGCTGGTCGATTAGTCGATGTGACTGTATCACCTACACGCGACTGACGTACATCTTTCACACCGGTGATCACGTATCCTACTTCACCAGCACCTAAACCATCTGAAGAAATTGGTTCTGGTGAAATCACACCAATTTCTTGACACTCATGAACGGTTTTAGTTGACATCATGACGAGTTTTTCACGCGCGGTTAACGCCCCGTCAATCATACGAACATACGTCACCACACCGCGATAGGAATCATAGACCGAATCAAAGATCATGGCCCGCGACGGGGCTTCAGGATTTCCGGAGGGCGCAGGGACCTCATCAACTATCCGATCTAATAGCTCTGTTACACCCTGTCCAGTTTTAGCGCTAACCATCAGACATTCTTCCATATCAACCCCTAAAAGGCCGGCTACTTCTTCGGCACATTTATCTGGTTGAGCTGCTGGAAGATCTATCTTATTAAGTACAGGGATAATCACCAGATCGTTTTCCATTGCCATATAGAGGTTCGCCAGGGTTTGAGCTTCAATACCCTGGGTTGAGTCAATCAGTAGGACTGCTCCTTCACATGCAGCCAACGAACGCGATACCTCATACGAAAAGTCAACGTGACCCGGTGTATCGATCATATTGAGGGCATAGTCAGTACCATTGTATTTCCACGGCATACGAACAGCTTGGGACTTAATAGTAATACCGCGTTCACGTTCAATGTCCATTCGATCAAGATATTGGGCACGCATCTGGCGGTCAGTAACAATACCAGTTTCTTGAAGCATACGGTCGGCGAGTGTTGATTTACCATGATCGATATGTGCGATAATGCAGAAGTTCCTCAGATGTTCCTGGGACGTATGTGCAGGTTGAATAGAATCTGCATGGTGCGCTAAAGAAGTGGACACGCAACACCTTTCTGATGACTACGATACTCAATGAATACATTCTATCCTTAACTGTACTCAGTATGCTATTTTGTTCACTCCGACATGAATCAAGACGCAGCTTTGACAACCTTGCCAAGAAAACATCTTGGAGTTTGTGCTGCAGGCTTTTCGAATGAACAAAATATTCCTCACGTTGATCCTCGCTCACGCGACGATGGTGGTAATCTAAAAGAGATGACAAAAACAATGGTGTAGTGCTATGTTGCAATACACCTTCTGGGAACCTCTTTTGTGCTATTAAGGTGAAAAAGTCATGGCGACGTGGAGTGATAGAGGGAAGAAAGCGGGGGCTTTCTTAGGAAGTGCAGTTGCATCGCTAGTACGTGGCTCATTCAAGGCAACAACAACTGCTGCTAAGAAAACGTCACAGGCCGTGGTGAAAGCTAGAAAAGCTGCTGCAGAAAAAAGAAAAGACCGTCCCCGCCAACAGGCATCCAAAAATACGGCACCGAATAAAAAAGCAATTCCCCCCTCCTCCCCGTCAAATGGTGGACACTACTCACAATCAAGAACCTCTCACAGCACATCTGGCCAGGTTGATCGGCGTCCCAAAGGCAACAAAACCATTCCCTACCGTATTCGACTTTATGGCCTTCCTAGCTTTTCATATACACCTCACCCCGATGGTTTACCTGACCCTGGCGAGGTTGTTTGGACGTGGATTCCTTACGAAGATAATCCAACTATTGGAAAAGACCGCCCGGTACTGATTCTTGCTCGCCAACGTGAATGGCTTGTTGTTGCACAAATGACATCAAAGGATCATCACACTAATGACCACCATCAGGGCCCCTCTGGGCGCTACTGGTACGACGTTGGCACTGGTGGATGGGATAAACGTAAGCGGGCAAGCGAAGTTCGTATCGACCGTCTACTTCAAGTGCGTCCCGATGATGTGCGTCGTGAAGGAGCTTCAATTAACCGCGAGACATTTGTAAAAGTCCGTGATGCTATTATCGAGCTTCACGGTTAAGACAACTCACCCAGGTTTTATGTCTTTACAATTACCGAAAGACAATCAAGTGCACACTGTCTCCAGTACATATGAACCTACGATGTGAGGGAACAGTCACTGTGGGGCTTGGCGTTAATACGCTGTGAACTGTTAAACTGACCTACGTGGCAATGCCTGGTCGGGCAGAGTCACGGCTGATTATCTACCACGGGATGCCCCACATCCCAGTCCCGATAACAGCAAACCCTCACCGACCATGTCCAAAACGTATAGAAAGAGTTAGCGCATTGGCTAATATCAAATCTCAAATCAAGCGTAATCGTACCAACGAGAAACGTCGTATCCGCAATAAGGCTGTGAAGTCCGAGCTGAAAACTTATGTTCGCCGTACTCGTGAAGCCATTGAGGCTGGCGACAAAGAACTCGCTGAACAAGAGTTGAGGGTTACTTGCCGTAAACTTGACAAAGCTGTTTCAAAAGGTGTTATTCATAAAAACCAGGCAAAGCAGCGTAAATCAAAACTTGCGAAACGAGTAAACTCTTTGTAAGGACAAAAAGTGAGGAATCGCCGCGCATATGCGCGGCGTTTTCTTTTTCCGCTCTACGATGTTAACCCTGTCTTGCTAATTCACACGCGGCCTCGATCATCCAAAGCAGCATTGTCAACACTGTAAAAAACCGTCGGATACTTACACATATGGCCTCCTCTACCGCTATCGTTACCGCAAACAACACGACATCAATTTTCGTGTCATACCAAGCGGATATAATCGCATTCCACCAAAGTATCCGCATGTCACATACGTGTTTTTGCATCACTAAGGGAAAGGACTGGCATGACGTACTACCTGCTAGGTTATCGCCCTCGGCATCTGCATACTCGAATAATAGCCTGTTCAACTGCCGCCTGAGGGTCACGTGATTTCCCTTTAACCTGCACATCGGCATGGGCAACAGCGGTAATCGCATAGGCTAAGCCAGATTCAGACCAGTAACGTTGGGCATCACGGGCTTGGCGCGTCTGAAAACTGTTGAGGCCAACCGCATTGGGACCTCCTCTGCTGGGCGCGCCTGCAAATTTCGCGATATTGCGCAGACGGGTAGCAAGTGCCGCCAAAATAAGTGGAAGATTACCACCCGTTTCGCACGCATGACGCAGCAGCGTTAAGGCTCGAGCCTGATCACCAGCGATCGTTGCATCAGCAACTTCATAGTATGCGGCCTCAATTTTTCCACCATGATAGGTTCGTACTACTTCTTTTGTGATCACACCTTGAGTATCGTTGATCAGCTGATTCACAGAAGCTACAAGTTCATTAAGATCACTACCTAAAGCATCAACAAGGGCTTGTGCGGCATCATTATTGATTCGCCTTTGGGCACGCTTGACATCGTTTTTTACGAGGTTAATTTTGTCGCGTTCTCTTTTCACTTCTGGACACTGTACTGTACATATACCTAAACGTTGAATAGCATCCAGCAGTTTTCGTCCTCTTTGTCCTCCGTTATGCTGCATCACTAGCCATGCGGAAGATTCAGCTGAAGTAATGTATCCCATCAGATCGTTTAAAAGAGCATCATTCATTTTTTCAAGATGGGGTATCTCGATAAAACGTCGCTCCCCAAAAAGGCTAGGTGAGGCATATATGGCTAGTTCTCCTGTTTCATAGGTGGAAGCGTCTACAACTGTACGTTCTGTAGTGGGGTCGTAAGCGCGAGCACTTTCTCGTAAACGTTTCATGGCCCTAACGCCCAAGACTTCTTCTTTGGCGTGAATAAAGACGATTGGTTTCAGTTCGCAATTGTCCCACGTGTAGGTGCACGTTTTTTGTGAATGCGATTGTGAGCTCATAGTTTAACTGTGCCATGTTTTCGGGCTCTGCGGTAGCGAGATCTTTCAATCCAATACAATTTCACCACACGCCGAATAGTGTTTTTCACACCGATATGTGGTTGATGAACCTCAATAATTGTTGCGGCACATCCAAGTATCACCGCTAATGTCACAGCTCCCCATGGACCAGTGAGCCAATAGAATGAGAAATCTGGCAGAGCGTGAAAAAACTGTGCCACTCCCACAATCCATTGGCATCCTGCCTGCGCAATTGTTTCGCTGAATGCCACAATAAACCGCCCCAGATGCCCTAAAGGAAGCCCGGCACAGATAAGTGCACACAAGGAGGCAATTATCACTGGAGCAATAGCTGCGGCAACCGCCACATTGGCAGCTATTGCGTATAGAGAAATTTTTGACCCAAGCAACACTAACACCGGCGCACACCATAGTTGTGCACACAGTGGAACAGCAATCATTTGCGCAAGAAATCTAGGCATGAAGCGGCTAAGTCGCGCCTGCCACACGGGGACTCGAATAACGATTGATGCCGTAGCAATAATTGACAGCGCAAAACCATAATCGACACTAAGGAACGGATCCCATATCAACATGATAATTCCAGTTATCAATAGTGCTGTCACGCTATGGGAAGGTCGCCCAATACTTCGGCCTAGCAACATAATCGCTGCCATAATTCCTGCACGGATAACAGAGGCCCCTAGTCCAACAATCACCATATAGGTTCCAAGGCACATACATGTCACCCACAGTTGGGTGCCTCGCCTTAACCATCCGCTTGCCGCCATTACTACCGCTGCAACAAGCGAGATATGAAACCCTGAAACCACCGTAATATGTGACAGTGACACCTGCGCTAGAACGCGTTGAAGTGACAAAGGAATACTGTTACGTTGACCAGCAGTCAACGCTGGAATCAGTGCGCGAGCAGGTGTGGAAAGATGAGCAACCTGCTGGAGCACATAGGAATGAATACGCTGTTTGTATGCTTTCCACCCTTGCGGGTGGGTAATCTGTTGAGGTCGGCCTATGGCATTTACCGCTGCACTGTACCTGTGGATGGTATCTGCAGGAAACATTTTTCCTTCAAAGCGCACATGTGTTCCCTGAGGGTAAAAAGGCCATTGGCGTGCAAAAATAGCAATAATTGCACGTGAAGGTATTATCTTTCCATTATCGCATCGGAAAGTGTGCATCTGCCCTTCCAGCTTCCACTTCACACATTGGACGCTTCCGTTCTTTTCTTCCTGTTCCAGGCATCGTGGTGAAGATATGACTTCTATCTGTATAGATGTGAGCTTTGATTGAGAACGTGCCCACCGATATACCGGGTCACTTTTCTTTATTATGAAGTGAAAACTAGCCGAGATACCTACCGCTAACACAACAATGCACACCACAGTCATCCCATAACGAAATGAGCCCGCGTTGACCATGCGGTGACGCCCTCCACAATAAAAGGAATACACAACACCCATGGCACCCGCTACCCCAACAACTGCTGATATTGCGATATAAAGATGCAATGGCAGATAGTTCACCATCCAACACCATATCCAGCAGACTATAAGTGACGGTGCCCAACGGTAATCAACAAAATGTTTTCCTGCAACCATGTCAACACGTCACTTTATCTTGAATACGTTGCATTAACGCTGGGCCAATACCGGGAACATTATCTAGCTCGTCAACACTGGAAAAGAGTCCATGACTTTGCCGATATTCAACGATGCGCTGCGACAAAGCTGGGCCAATACCGTCAAGTTGTTGAAAAGTAAGAACATCTGCATGATTGATATTGATTTTTCCGTTATACCCACTACCATCGTAACTTAAGCCCCCTCCACCGCTACCTGTTCCCCCATGCGCGCCCTCCACGCCATATACCCCACTGTTTGTTCCAACACCACCTCCCGCGGCGCCACCAGTCCCGGCACTTGCCTGTTCTCCTTGGGTGGGAATATAAATCTGTTCGGCATCAACAATTTTGCGTGCCATATTGATGGCTTCACCATTGGCATCGTCACGCAAGCCGTCACATTTTTCAATGACATCACTTACTCTGGAGCCTTCTTCTACCGTGATAAGACCTGGTTTATTGACAGCTCCCACAACATGTACTACCAGTTGCGCACGAGGCTGTTGAGCGGTTTTTTTGGTCTGTGATGGCGATGAACGAGGTGACTTTGACACAGCCCGTGCGCTATTGTTTGTTCCGTGAGCGGGGTAGGACTGAGTATACTTCGCCGATACTGACAGCACCGTTACAACTGTCACAACAGAGATAACGGCAATAAGAGCCCACAGGGACGGCACCCATCGTCCAACCCTTTCATCGGTGTCAACACCGTGAACATAGTTATTCTTTTGCGCGCGCTTAGCAGCTACCTGAAAACAATCACGTGCAAAGTCTCGCGCTTTGTTGTAGTCCATTCCTTAAGGATGACGGAAAACTATGAAGAGAAAAGGATAAGCACAGACAAAAAGTAACAACACTTTTTATTCGGAAGTTGTGGAAATCCTATGACTGATTGTTGCAAAAAGATCTTGTGACTTCCCGGGTTCCAGTGCAATAAACTCTGCACACTCATCACGGTTAAACGCATTTGTCATAGTCAGACATGGCTCAATCGCGATGGCTTCGCAAGGCCTTTTTTCAAGGGGTTCTCCCGTAAATATATGGAACACCCCGCAACCTTTCGGATCACCATGAGCTGGTAGAAGCATTTCCAGAGTCGTCACATCACCGTTGGGATGGATCAACTCAGCCTGCGCACGACCATCGCCCATATCGACAAGCTCACTAAAGGCGTCGTCAAGGTTACGTGGGCCTTTTATTTCAAAGAGTGTTGAGGACGGAACGTCACTAGCTGGCTCAAATGCTTCGGGCCCATCAAGTGGGATCAATTTTTTATCAGAACGAATCCGAGTTTTTGCACCTAAACGTAGAGTTGCTTGCTCAGCCGTACCACCTTGATAGCGAATATAAGGATGCCACCCCAATGTGACAGGTGCAATATCCTCGCAAACATTCGCAACAGAGATGTGCATAGAGAGTTCACTGTGGGTGTGGTGACGCAAATGATAGATAATATCGACTTCAACCGTCCACGGATATCCGGGGCATGGCTGCACAATCGTTGTAATTTTGATATTACGATCCGATCTGTAAACGCTGATAAAGTCTGCATCACAAATCAAACCATGTAAGGCTTCACGTGAACCGTCGGAGGCCGCCCCTAAGTCATATTCGCATCCATTAAATGTATAGCGAGCGTCTTTAATCCGATTTGACCACGGAGCAAGCACAGCATTGTAGGCACCTGAGCCTTGCGCATTTTCCTTATCATTACGATAGCCATCAAGAACGTGAATATCGCCCTCTTTATCGTGAATAACCCAATCGCGCACCACCCCACCGCGTGCGGAAATAACGACTTCACTGTTGCCATCAAACAGTGTCCAGGTATGAATAGCCATGTGTTGGTTCCTCCTTAGCGACTATCTCCTTATTTTAACGATTTAGTCAGCAAATGTTTAGGACTTTGCGCTAAGATGAACAAGCAATCTTATACGTGTAACGCATAATCACCCTCGTGAATTACCATTTTTCCAAACGGAAAACACGTGATGGGAATCAACTTGATGTTTGCCCACGCCATCGGTATCCCAATGATGGTAACAGCCAAGGCTGCAGCAGTAATCACATGTCCGATTGCCAACCACAAGCCCGCAACAATAAACCACACAACGTTCATCAGCGCTGAACCTACCCCGCTACCAGGCTTTTCAACAACGCGCCTCCCAAAGGGGAATGCAACATATCCAGCAATACGGAAACTGGCAACACCTGCGGGAATAGTAATGATAAGGAGGCATGCAACAACCCCAGCCAATAAATAGCTTACAAATAGCCAGAATCCTGCAAAAATAAACCAGATAATGTTCAATAGCGTTCGCATATCAATCCCCTTAACATCATGTGTGACTACCTGTTCCAACAGGTTGTGGTGCGAGCTTATTCCCCGCCCTTTTTGGTGCGCACAACCTTCATTATCATAGCGTTCTGATCCCGATTTTCCTATCTCATCATCGCGTTGTATTTACCTTGCTTTTCAAGACACTACGCTTGCTGGTGTCCACTTCTTTCGTCTCCTTGACCGGGCATTGTTTTGCTACAGATGCTTTGCCCAGCGAGCTTCCACAGGCACTGCTGCCACTCGCCACTCCATCTGTGCAAACCAGTCACCCCTATTTCTAGGGTTTTCTTTTTTCATTGTTTTCATCGGTTCTTTTTGTCGACGTTGCTGATTATGATGGTTTATATAATGAAACTAAAGTCGTGAATGAGTGCCCCCGCATTATTCATTTTCTTTCACTTGTGAGGACGATGACGATGGCAAACACTACTCCCCCACCTCAGCCTGATTTTCATTCAATGCCAGCCCAAGGCCCAGTTCCACCGGCACAGCCACCAATGGCGGGTGTTCCGGGGGAAATACCACAGTCACCGTTACCGGAGAGGCCAGCTAATGTGTCCCAGCCACCGGCACCGGGCATTCCAGATCAACCGGCAGCACCGGGTATTCCACCACAGCCGCCTGCACCAGTGGGTACACCGCAGATACCACCTCATATCCCGCAACCAGGTATCCCGGCTGATATTCCTTATCCACCAACGCCAGAAAGTACACCTCAGCAACCACAGCTAACTTCACCTGCTGGGCCGCTACAACCACCCGCACCGACATTACCCACTGATCCAGTAGAGCCATCCGCCCCCGTAGACTCACCTCAAGCAGCAGTTCCGGGGGCCATTCCTGGCGAGCCGGGTCTTATTCCCGCACCAATCAGCCCGCAACCAGGTAATCCTTCTTTTGCTGCACCCCCTTCACAACAGCAGCCGCTCACTAAAAAAGAACTCAAGAAACAAAAACGAGCACAAAAGAAGAAGGACAAAGCCGAAGAACGCGCCGCAATGAGTGACGATGAAAAAGCCGCAGAAAAGATGAGAAAATGGAAGCGCTTTCGCCTTGTTGGATATATTCTCCTGCTTGTTGTTGCACTTGGTGGGGGCACTATTGGCGGCTGGTTTATCAACGATGCCCTGCATATTTATGCCCAATCCACTCAACCCGACACAAAAATTGTTCAAGTTCCTATCTCTGATGTCGCATCGGGAACGCAGATGCCTGACCTGCGTGGTATGACAAAAGATGACGCGTTGACCGCATTACACGATCTGGGGTTTGCCACCAGGCACATCACAGTCGAGGATAAACAGTGGGCTGGGGAAAGTGGCCTTGTTGTCTCTCAATCACCTGCTCCGGGAACCGATGATCTTTCAGATATGAAATTGAGTGTTTCTGTTCCAGCAAAAGTTCCCGATGTTATTGGCAAGAAAAAAACTGATGCACTTACTGCGGTGCGCGAAATCGGTGCTGAAGCCATTATTGAAGAAGTCTTTGACTCTCAGGCAAAAACGGGAACTGTTTTAGAGATTCTTCCCAAAGCCGGGGAAATATTGCCTGGTGAAGTCACATTGAAAATAGCTGCTAGTGGCGCATCGGTATATATGTCCGAAGTAAGTACCGTTTCTGGATCATGTGGCAGCGGCGAGGTGCGGTTAGGTGGAAAACCCTTCCCCAATTCGCTTCACTGTTCCACGTCGGAAGAAGGCTACACCATTGAATGGGATCTGCAAAAGAAAGTCTCTGGTATCAGTGCAACCGTTGGGATTGCCGATGACGAGCGCGATACAGGCGGTAGCGTTACTGTCACTGTTTATGCTGACGATAAGCAGGTCGCATCAACATCGGCCTCTTTTGGTAAAAGCGCTGACCTCAAGGCTTCTACCGAGGGTGCTCTGCGTCTTAAGATTCTTGTGACAGGCAAGGCTGCCGATGATGATTCCTGGTCGACACCCAATATTGTGCTAGGTGACGCACGCTTTATTGGCACCAAAGATAATATCGATGCGTTCCAGGGGGTTCGGTGATGACATCCTTTGCTAAAACGGTGCGTACATCGATACGGGCGCGCCAACGGAAAACACCCTATGCTCTGCTCATGACCCTTATGGCGCTTTCTCTGTGTGTTTTATTGAGTACGGCACCTGTGTCGCAGGCTGTGGCCGACGATAAAAAAGACGATAACTCTTCATCGCATTCATCAACAAAGGACGTCGCAAAAGCTGCTGCTCAAGGTAGTCTTTCACGAACCGATTATCTTACCCCCGTTGTCGTGGTTTTTGATACATCGGGTTCCATGACCGAAGAGGACCAGCACGGTGTGGTGAAACTATCAGCCGCTAAGAACATTATGGATGAAGTTTTGTCTGGTGGTTCCATTAAGTCGGCGCTGTGGACATATCCTGGCGGTACGACAGATAGTGAAGGCTGCCAACCCGGAACATGGGTACCTGGTTCCTCGTGGACTGATGATGCGGATTCCACGAAAGTCAACGCCGATATTCGCTTACTTCAGGCCAGTGGCGACACACCCACTGGACCAGCTTTGAGGGCGGTAGCCTCGCAGTTGGGTGCCGATGAAGAAGCAGAGATCTTTTTGGTGTCCGACGGTAAATCCAATTGCGGCGAATCCCCCTGCGATGTTGCAAAAGAACTGATAGCGCAAGGATATAAGATTACGGTTCAACCCATCGGTTTTGATCTGAGCGATGAAGATGCCCAATCAAATGAGTTGAAGTGCATTGCCGATGCAACGGGTGGAACCTATCGCACGGCCCAAGACGCCCAGGAACTTAAACAGTATTTTGAAGATTTCCATTCCTCTCCCTTTGAGTTTGAGGTTCGCGCACCAAAAACCGTTCGCGAAGGTGGCGCGGTTTCTATTGATGTCACCGTTCATAACAAGCTCAAAGATCGTTCATTACCTGGGGTGAGGGTTCGTTTAGGCATAACGGATCCAGATCAGGTGATTGTCAAAAATATTCACTCACTTGAAAGTCATCTTCCTGCACTACTCCCCGATGAAAAGCAGACGCTCAGATGGGTGTTATCCCTGAAAGAATCAACAGGTGTCGTTGATTGGAGCGTCAGTGTTGGCGCACAGGGGGTTGGAGCAGAGATTGAGCAAGGAAGCTTCGAGGTAGTGAACTCAGCCTTAGACTATTCCGAAGCTGGCTCGTTACTTAAAGACATTAACGGTGACGTTGTTATTATGGGAGACTCCTATACCTCGGGTGAAGGAACAGGTGACTATCTGACAGAGGAACCGGTGGGCTGCCATCGCTCAGGCACATCTACCTACGCCAAATTCCTGTACAACAGTAACCACAATGTCCAAAATATTGCCTGTTCGGGAGCACAGACTTCACATATAGAGCAGCCCCAATTTAATATTTTACGCTCAAGCCTACATAAAGGTTCCCAAGAACCACAGATCCTTCAGCTTCAATGGATTGATAACGTGGGGGCCGTGTTTTTAACGCTTGGTGGCAATGACGTGAACTTCGGCGATTTAGTGAAAGCGTGTGTAACCCCAGGTCAAACCTGTGCAATCGAGTACGACAAAAATAAGAATCTAAAGAAGGGGCCAACCGTTAATTCGTATGCGTTGATGAATAATCTGTATCATCGCCAAAATAAAGAAGCAAAAAGAGCAGCGAAAAAAACATCGGTGGTGGAACCGGGAACCTTTGGCCGTTTACCACGGATCTATAAGCGTATTAACGACGAAATTAACTCGCCCGATAGAGTAAAAAAGCGCGGCGGATACGCCCCCATTATTGTATCTGCTTATCCCTTCCCCCTTGAAAAACTCCGTGGAAAAGACTGTAATACTTTTATCGATCGAGTAGAAGTCGATACCATGCGATACTTTGTGCAGTCTCTTAACCAAAAGATCAGCAACGCTGTTGATGCAGCTCGTGACACATGGGACGTTCCTATTTTCTTTGTTCATGATATTGAAGACATGGCACAACCCGGACACACGATGTGTGGGAAAAAAGAGGATTCCTATTTTGTTGTACTTGATGATGCGAAAGTCATTTCCGTAGGTATCGGTGAGTTAAGTGGCAAGGGGAATCCCCTGCAGAAACAGGAGCTTGTTCACCCCAATATCAAAGGCAATAAGAGGTGGGCCGAGGAACTTATATCGTGGTCACAGAATAAAGAGTTACCAAAGGATCTACGACCAACAGTGCCTAAGAAGAAGCTTCAGCAGGCAGCCAGTCAACCATTTCTTCCTTTCACAAAAAAGGTCAATATTTCTTTCGATCCATCTCGCGATCAATCCAAGCAAGGCACCACTGGCGTTGCCAATGGAGTAATTGATTTGTCAATATCCAGCCTGAAAAAGAAGAGCAGTGTTGGCGTTACCCTACATTCTGACCCGATTTTCTTGGGCAACACTGCTGCAGATAAAAACGGTGAAGCTCACCTAACCATCCAGATTCCGCCCAATACACCAGCAGGTATGCACTCACTGGAGTTCACAGGAACCACGAAAGACGGCAAACAGGCAACAATGACGGTGCCTATCCGTGTACTCAGCCCACTTCCCCTATGGTTGTGGATGGTGGGGCTTGCCACCGTAGCAGCAGCTATTGCGATGGTCGTCATGTTTATCAAGGCAAAACGAAACCTCAACGCCGCCAAGAAGCTCCAGGCTACCTCAGCCAACGCTGCAAGCACCGAACCGATCCCCGCCACATCTCAAACATCCGATAATATGGACGTACCCTAAAATTTGCCCGCAACCAGGCTCCATTAATACCTCACGTAATAAAGTCGTAGTGCTGCGCCACAGATTGCGGTCACTACGCCACATGTGCAGTGTCCCCTGCGCGCAGCACGCAACACAAAAGGAACATCGCAAGGCAACAAACAAAGAATGTCAACGGAAAGGGCACCCCGCAATGACGTTGCGGAAGGGGCATCCACGCCACAGCCCATACAATAGCAAGGGGCGAAGCTGGGCCTTCGACTTGTTGACTAAGGCGCAACTTCGCCCTTTGAAAATTTCTTCGCCCCAAAAAAGCTATTTCTTCTTCGGGATAACAACGTTGACCAGTTTCGGTTGACGCACGATAACCTTCAACGGTTCGCCACCATCAAGGGCACGCTGGACAGCCGGTGTAGCTAAGGCTTGCGCCTGGGCATCTTCAGCACTAATAGAGGGCGGAACCTGCAGGCGTTCGCGTACCTTCCCGTTGATTTGCACAACGCATGTCACAGCATCTTCTTCCAATAAAGATTCATCTGTGACCTGTGGGAATGCTTCGCGCGCAAGTGATGTATCGTGGCCCAGGCGGCTCCACAGTTCCTCGGCAATATGCGGGGCAACCGGTGCCAACATCAACACCAGCGGCTCAATGGCTTCGCGCGGAACTTCTGTGAGTGACACAAGATGATTATTCAGAACAATCATTCTTGCAATCGCAGTGTTAATGCGCATATGCGAATATTCTTCATGGACATCGTGAATAGTTCTGGCAACCAGCTTCTTCGTTTCCAGCGACGCTTCGCCCTCTGAAATCACTAATTCACCTGTAGCTTCGTTGACGACGTTTCGCCACAAACGCTGCAGGAAGCGCATTGCCCCCACGACTGCACGTGTTTCCCACGGGCGTGAGACATCCAGTGGCCCCATCGACATTTCATAGACACGGAAGGTGTCTGCGCCATAGGTGTCACACATTTCGTCAGGAGTGACAATATTTTTCAGTGACTTACCCATCTTGCCGTATTCACGACGCACTTTTTGGCCTTGCCAGGTAAAGCCTGTATTTTCGTCACCTTCAACTTCGTCGGCGGGCACGTATTGTCCACGTGAATCGGTGTAGGCATAGGCTTGCACATAGCCCTGGTTAAACAGTTTATGGAATGGTTCGGCAGCACTGACATGCCCCAGATCGAACAAAACTTTTTGCCAAAAACGCGCATACAACAGGTGAAGCACAGCATGTTCGACTCCGCCAACATACAGGTCGGTGCCGCCGGTGGACTGCTCCCCCTTGGGCCCCATCCAGTAGCGTTCGTTTTCGTCGGCAACGAAGGCCCCATCGTTGTTGGGGTCAAGATAGCGAATCTCGTACCAGCAGCTTCCCGCCCAGTTCGGCATCGTATTCGTGTCATGAATATAGTCTTGTTCACCGCGACCATCACCCAGATCCAGGCGAACTTTCACCCAGTCCTTCGCTCGGCCCAGTGGCGGCTCAGGGCTAGTGTCGGCGTCTTCAGGATCGAATGTACGCGGGTTAAAATCATCAATTTCTGGCAATGTAATAGGCAGCATTGATTCGGGCAGAGCATGAACAACACCATCTTCATCATAGACAACGGGGAATGGCTCACCCCAGTATCGTTGCCGCGAGAACAGCCAGTCACGCAGACGATACGTCACCGTGGCATCACCCAAATTATTATCAACCAGCCACTTCGTCATGGTTGCAATGGCATCCTCTTTGTTCTTGCCGTTCAAATCCAAGGTGTCATTGGAAGAATTGACGATCACGCCATCGCCCACCCAGGCTTCAGCGGTGTTATCGAAATCGTCAGGCGGGCAAATCGTGGTGATGATATCCAGGTTAAACTTTTTTGCAAAAGCAAAGTCGCGTTCATCGTGGGCGGGTACGGCCATAATCGCACCAGTACCATAACCCATCAGCACATAGTCGGCCATAAACACAGGAATCAGTGTTTCATTCACTGGATTTGTTGCATAAATGCCCGTAAATACACCGGTCTTTTCACGATCTTCTTCAATACGTTCGGCATCGGTTTTTGCGCGCGCCTTGGTGCGGTAGGCATCAACGGCTTCACGCGGGGTGGCATATCCACCTGTCCATTCGTCACGCGTACCTTCGGGCCAACTATCGGGAACGTCCAGGTTTTCTGCGGCAGCATCAGGTGCGCCTACCAGGGGATGCTCGGGGCTCACCACCATAAATGTGGCACCAAAAAGTGTATCTGCACGCGTAGTAAACACGTCAAGAGTGTCGGTGTAGGCAGCACCTACGGGCATTTGTGGTGTGAACTTCACCGTTGCACCGTGAGATTTACCGATCCAGTGCCGCTGCATCAGGCGTACCTTGTCGGGCCAATCAATAGTGTCCAGGTCATCAAGCAGGCGCTCGGCATATTCGGTAATGCGCATCATCCATTGGCGCAGCTTGGATTGGTAGACCGGGAAGTTTCCGCGCTCAGATTTTCCTTCGGCGGTGACTTCTTCATTCGACAGGACGGTCCCTAAACCGGGGCACCAGTTCACCGGGGCGTAGGATACGTATGCCAAGCGGTGGTCGTCAATAATGGCGGCCTGTTCAACGTGGGTCAGTTCATCCCATGGCTTGCCACCAGGAACTTTACGCGAACCATCTTTGAACTGGTCAATAAGTTCTTGAATAGGGCGCGCGCAACCTTTGGAGCCAGATGGATTAGTGGCCTGGGGGTCGTACCATGAGTTAAAGATTTGCAGGAAAATCCACTGAGTCCATTTCACATAGTCATCATCGGTGGTGGCAAAACAGCGGCGTTTATCGTGAGACAGCCCCAAGCGATGCAACTGGGCTGCCATTGTTGCGATATTGTCTGTTGTTGTCTTTCGCGGGTGTTGACCTGTGGCGATAGCGTACTGCTCAGCGGGAAGGCCGAATGCGTCATAGCCCAGGGTGTAAAGGACGTTTTTGTCATTCATGCGTTCAAAACGACCAACAACGTCAGTTGCTATATACCCCAGCGGATGTCCCACATGCAGACCCTTACCCGAAGGATAGGGGAACATGTCCAGCAGGTAGAATGGCTCTTTCTTGGCAAGTGGGCCAGCAAGGTTACCGGTGGGATTATCGGCGTGAAATGTGCCGTTAGCATCCCAATATTTTTGCCATTTTTCTTCAATACTTTGAGCCATCGCCGCATCGTAGCGATACCGCGGCTGATCGTTGACAGCTTCTACCTTCGTCATTCTTGGAGCTCCTTATGACACTTCGATTGATATTGCACATAATCGTGCGCTTTCGACTTCCCTTAAAGGCTAATACAACATCGGAGTGAAACGGTAGATACGCCACTGTGTGATACACCAATTTTACATGGCACCTCCGATACACAACACACAGACAACACACAGACCCACCAAGCAGAGTACCTGCCGAAATACAAATATCCCCGAACTGCTATGGCTCGGGGATAAAAGTGAGATCTGCATCAGAGGCAGCAGCTCATCCTACATTACGATGACATACACCAATCTGGTACAGCTCATCGTGGACTTAGGCAGCTTGTGAGCGCAGCATCCAGGCAAACTTTTCTAGGTTCTGGCATGCAGCAATCAGAATATCCGCACTCAGGTGATCAACCTCATCAACATCATCAAGTGTTTCTTGAATCTTCTTTGACACTGACATCAAGTCTGCTTCATACTGCTGATACACCTTACCAGTATCCAACACACCAGCTTCAACTGGTTCAAGGCTTGTGGTTTCGGCAACTGTTTTTGCACGGCCGTCTGCAGGGCATCCGATTGTGACCAGTCGCTCGGCAACTTCATCATAATCGTTACGTGCTGCTTCAATAATTTCATCCAGGAACTCATGCAATGACTGGAAGTTATCACCCTGAATGTTCCAGTGCATCTGCTTGCCACGCAGCGAGATCTCAATAAGATCAACAAGTGCTTGCTGCAATGCTTCTTCTACTACTTTGTTTGCCATATTCTTCATCCTTTTGCTATTCATATTCTTCACATCTTGTCCCGACTATACATCAGGTCCCTCATCGAGGTACATCATCCATCATACACCTAAACTGGAATAGTTCAAGTTATTGAGTTAGTCCAGTTTATCAAGGATACCCTTACCGTCATCAGGATTTCCTAACTTATACTGTCACCTTTTTTATCGGGGACACAAACAGATTATGAAGTACCTTCTTCAAGTAATTATACACTTACTATTAGCTTACTAAGTGCACTTTTTCTTCACCATTTGCCACACCCCGCTACTACTTACATAAACAATAAGATTTGATACCATACACAATAAGGAAAGGATTAGTCATGGCATCAATTTTCACACAAATAATTAATGGAAAAATTCCTGGAAAATTCGTCTACAGTGATGAAAAGTGTGTCGCATTTCTCTCTATAGAGCCGATAACTCCCGGCCACGTTCTTCTTGTTCCCCGTGAAGAGGTCGATACATTCTGGGATGCCCCCTTAGAAGTGGTAGCACATATGGCAACCGTTGCACAAACAATCTCGCGCGCATTACTTCGTGCCTACCCTGAAGCACAACGAGTAGGGCAGATCGTCGCAGGATTTGACGTTCCTCACCTACACGAACACCTTGTAGCCCTGCGCAACCAAGATCAGCTGTCCTTTGCTAACGCTCACCCTGCCAGCCAAGAAGAACTTGAGGTCGAAGCCGTAAAGATCCGTCAGGCACTTGATGATATTGGAGCAAACTCAGCGACATCTGCCTAAACCTTCACCGCACTGAAACTACTTGTCGTAGAGGATTCGTTTCCACATCGTGTCCGCAAGGTTACACTGTCGGCTACCTTCCTGGGGAGCATTGGCAACACCCCCAGGATTTGTCGATATGGAACGAACTGGCGCTACACAGCACCGAATTACCCTTGAGACTAAGTGGCTGTCACGACAGTAACCATATTCATCCGTCACACGGGGTGCTTTCAGTTTTTTCATCGCAACGCACATCACTACGACGATCATAATGACGACGCTTCGCCCTTTTTAAATGTTTTTCAAAACGACGTTGCGCCTTTGCCTGCCCCCACATACCAAAACTCAAAACAACTAAAGCCAACCACACGATCACCGAGGCAATCCAGCGGGCTGGCTCCATATATTCACCAAAAATCCACACACCGACAATCAGCTGCAAAATAGGGCTCATATATTGCAGCATTCCCAGAAGGCCTAACGGCAAATGTCGAGCCGACGCGGCAAGCATCGTCAGTGGAATCATCGTCAAAACTCCCGCACCTATCAACAACACAGCGTGCAAAGAAACTGATTGGGGGGCCTGAGCGTGGGCAAGGATATGAAATGATGTCTGTTTCGTAACGAGCAAATAAATGTAGTAACCAATGAGTATCGGTGATACAGCAAGTGTTTCCACAGCCATACCTGCTAAGGGTTGTATGGCTTGGGCAACGCGCTTTTTCACCAATGAATACAGACCAAATGATACTGGCAGTGCCAAGGAAATCCACGGAATTGACCCCACACCAATAACCAGGACCAACACCGCAACACCACCCAGAGCCAACGCGATTTTTTCGGCAAGAATTAGCCGTTCTTTCAACACAATCAAGGCAAGCAACACCGTAAAAAGCGGGTTAATGAAATACCCCAAAGCGGCATCGGTTGTTCGCTCAGTCATCACCGCATACACATAAATTGTCCAATTGGTAACAATCAGCAACCCCGCAAGCCCCAAATGAGCCAGCGCCCAACGATCATGAAAAATTACACGAAAAGACTGCAATCGTCCTACAAGAGTCAACACAATAAGACATGTCACCAATGCCCAAACGGTTCGGTGAACAATAACCTCCAATGCACCGGCTGGTTCAAGCAGAATAAAATACAGCGGGAAAAACCCCCACATAACATACGTTGCCACCGCTAGTAAAAGCCCCTGGGTATGAGCATTACTTTGCACGGATGGAAGATGATTATCCGATAGGCGCTTCATCTTAAGACGATTCCTGCGGGGCAGCTATCCATATTGATTCCACAGCACGTTCACCCAGGTCAAACGTTACATTGTTCATAGCTATTTGATATGTTCCGGCATATTGTTGGTGACCGACCATTGTGATCATTGCATTGGGCACCACGCCCAGACTTTCAAGATGTCGCAAAAGTTCAGCTTCTTTATCCGATATTCGCAATACCCTGGCCGCAGCTCCGGGCGGAAGTTGTGCCAAAGGCAACCATTTTTGGGAAGGTACGGTGCCATCTGGTTGCGGAATCGGGTCACCGTGAGGGTCATGGGTAGGATACCCCAAGTCTTTATCCATATGGTTGATAAGCCTGTCACTCACCACATGTTCAAGCTGCTCAGCTTCGTCATGAACTTCATCCCAGTCATAGTTGAGTCGCTGATACAAATAAGTTTCAAGCAGTCGATGAATTCTTACTATCCGCAGAGCTTTTTCTTGGCCCTGGGGTGTCAGGGTAACTTTTTGATAGGGGACATGAACCAGCAACCCGGCATCCACTAATTTTTTTACGTTTTCACTGGCCGTGGAGGCGACCACATTCATCCGTGCTGCAAGGCCAGAGATACTAATACCGCCCCCTCCCCATTCAGATGCGGAATAGACGGCTTTCAAATAGTCTTCAGCCATTGCGGTTATCTCCTGTGTCATAACACCCCCTTATTTTTGCTGTGTGCATGCCTATCATATCCCCCCTAGTATCACTAAGGAAGCAGCTATTTGCCCATGGCGATCCACTTTAAGCGACAATACAAAGATTCAGGTCAAAGCAACAGCGCAAATTTATCGAAAAATGCAATCACAATAATAAGGAATACTACCAGGTATGTGGCGATAAGCAGAAGCCACCAGTCACGCACAAACAGTCGTGTTATTCCTTTAAGAGGGCGCTGCGGGGTTGCTTGTAAACGCAACACGTGAGCAAGAATCAAATAAAACAGGGCAATACTCACTGTCCACACTACCAGGCAGTAGGGGCATAACGCTTTGAAAGTCACAATTGACGCCCACAAGAAAAATACCACCATGGCAATAGCGCCTATGGCTCCCAATAACATAAGCCACCAAAGGGAGCGTGGCAAGGTCACCCGAAAGAACAACGACACTGCTATCACCGCAAGAATTGAAAATGCTGTGGTACCCAGAATTGAGTTCGAGATACCAAAGAAAAGGTGCGCTTCGGGCGACAAAATCGATTCCCCACAACCAATCAATACGTTGATGTCACAGCCAAGTTCACCAAGTGGCGCTACTTTTTTTTGCTGCTCCGCCATCACTAGTTCAACAGAGGCTACAGTGCCTATGATTGACAGTAAGGCAACGATAGCAGACCACCAGCGTGGAGCTCCCCCCTTTTGCATATGTGGCGTTGGCAAACAGGAATCGCTATTGGGAATCTTTGTGGTATCACGTGATGTCATGGTTCTTCCCTTTCGGTGGCTCGCCACGCGCTGGCGCATTATCCTTTAATTGCATGGTTTTTCTCTCTTTATCCTAGCGGTAAAAAGAAGCTAAACTCCACACATATCCATTCCACGACCAAGTCAATAACGTTGTGATTATCATAGATAAAGTTCATTTTTCACTGCTGCCAATAGGTATTGTACGCGGTGGTAACTAGCACATTTTTTCAAATGTGATATTGGGCAAGACAGCTTGTTTATTTTGTGTCTGACCACAAAACAGGGTAAAGTTTTTCTCGTTATAAGTGTATTGTCTGCCTTATACAGTCCTTCCTTTTTCGATAATTTTGTTATCGAATACGGCGACGGCACCTGCTCTTCAAAAAAGCACGGTTGCGGTGAGGACTTCAGATCACTACACGAGGACGCCAAAGCACCGCTAGCTCAACTGGCAGAGCAGCTGACTCTTAATCAGCGGGTTCGGGGTT
>JAUNVQ010000036.1 GCA_030540715.1 Actinomycetaceae bacterium
CCCCCTCATTCCTGTTGTGAGCGACTCTGTTATCGTAGAAGTGTCGGCTAGATTTACAGCAAAGGAAAAATGATGAGCATTGATAAACAAGGTGTTTACAACTTACTAGCAACCAATAACATCGACTATGAAGCCGTAGAACATGACGCGGTTTTTACCGTTGAGGAAATGAATGCACTGGATCTTCCTCACCCAGAAAGCGTAGCCAAGAATCTCTTTTTACGTGATGACAAAAAGAGGACGTTTTACCTTCTTGTGATGCCCGAATCCAAACAGGTAAACCTTAAAGAAGTACGTGCGATTTTGCAGTCGCGACCATTAAGTTTTGCGTCTGAAAAATATCTTGAGCAATACCTATCACTTACCAGAGGCGCTGTTTCGCCCTTTGGAGCCTTTAATGATGCAGATAATAAGGTGCTGGTATATTTCGATAAAGAATACGAAGGAAAGCTGATTGGCTGCCACCCCAACGACAACACAGCCTCCGTATTCTTGCAAACCAATGAGCTGGCGACTCTTATTCGCCAACATGGAAACTCCGTTGAATTTATTGAGCTTTAGAAACCTGGAAAACTACTGACAAATAACAATATTCACCCAAATATAACCGTGTCGCAATCTTTTGGCACTCGGCTTCGATTGCGACACGGTAGTGAATAAAAATGCAGCTACGGTTCCGGTATTGGCGGGAACTCTGTACCTTTTTGTCGCGCCAGCCATGGTGAAGGTTGTTTCTTCCCCCAATAAAAAATGCCAGTAACAACGGCAAATAAGAAAACAACAACCATTGCGGCAAACAGGGGCCACGGACCAAACTCCGCAATCAGGGGCACCGCTAACGCTGTGATAAGACCGCCACCGAAGAACGGTTCAAACACAAGCTGTTTATAACCGAATGCAGTAAAAGCCGGTGATTCGCCCTCTGGATCAACAATGCGCATCAAAATCAGACCCGTTGCCGTCACACCCATCGATTGACCGAAATCACCAATGCCACGTTCAAACCAATAGTCGGGAATCGTGCGGGGACACATCCACAACAAGACGAACAGATTGATAAGAATACCACCAACGCAAAGAATAATGAACGGCCAGAAATTCGCGGCAATAGTCTTAATCGAGATTGATGCCAAAGCTGCTACCACCAGTAAATCAAGGGCTAACCCTTGGATACGAAGCATCATTTGAGGATCAATAACATGCTCGTAACCAATTCTTTTCACTATCAGCTGCAAGATGATGCCACCGATCATTGCCAACGGGAACAAAGGAACATAAGCCAATAATTTGAAGTTGTCTGAACCATAGGTGGCCATCTCAAGTGACTGCAAAGAATACAAGATGACCTGACCAATTAAAATAGCAACAGCCACAATCGCAACATGTAACGATAACGGTTCAATCGATGATGGGCGTGATGTCAAATGCGCTGCAACATATTGCTCATCTTTACGGAATAAACCAGTCTGCTCTTCATGAGTGCGTTCGGCAGTTTCTTTAATCACTTTTGTTCGCCCAGTACGTACAGCCCAGTTGATAAGGGCTACACCAAGAATAACACCAAACACCAAACCCACTGTTGCAGTACCTACCGCAAGGTCAGCACCATCTTTCCATCCAAGTTCCTCAAAGACCGGCATCATGCCGCCTGCGGTTCCATGACCGCCCTCAAAACCAATTTCAATCAGTGCCCCCGCCATTGGGCTGATACCGAAAAATGGAACTAAGATAACAAGGACTAGCAGCAACCCCACAACATATTGCCCAGAAGCGAAGGCAACCCCAACAGATAGCTGGGGGCCGGCTAGCTCCACAACTTTTTTTGGTTCAGGAAGCTGCTGCCCTAAAAAGAGAGTGGCAAAGACTACCGAAATAAGAAGACCAGGCAGCTTTGACCATACGAACATGACATGTTTACCAAAAATACCGCTTTCTAGGAACACATCGGTGCCAAAATAGTTGAGGATCTGCCCCAGAACTTCAGGCCCTAAAAACAGTGCCAAAAAGCCACCTACGATAGCGCTGGGAAGAAAAAGATTTTGAATCCATTTCACTTTTACCCTGAGCACTTTACCAATTAGCAGCATAGAAGCCAATAGCAATAATGCTAATCCTACGATCTTCGGATCAATTGTTGTTTCCAATTCTTTGCTCCTTGTTTGAGTTATTTCACGTCACTTAAACGTCGATATTACCAAGAATTTATACTCCACGGTGAATACTTCTTAGTAGTGGACTCTTTTTCTCTGTTTCATAGAATAAATTAAACATAATGACCTGTAAATCGCAGATTTGAGGAAATAGCGATGCGCCCGGATGCTGATAAAAGATCTCAGTATCCGGGCGCATTCTATGTGATTATGTTTCACCCATAATCTTCGAGGCCATCGACAACAACAAACCACCGACAACAAGACGAATTATTTTGTGAATTATCATTGTGACTGGCAAGCGGCCTCGACGTATTTTTTGAGCTTGTTTTTACACAGCATCTTCAGAAGCTTCGCAGCATCTTTCATAGCAATATCGGTGTCAGGCTCAATATCGGTAATTGCGTAGACATCCTTCAATCCAAGTTCTGAAACCTCGTGCGGACTCAGTTCGCTATGTCCGCACACAGCAACGACATCAACATTGTGGGCTGCCGCTGCTTTTGTGACACCTGCAACAGCTTTGCCCATCAATGTTTGGGCATCCAATTTTCCTTCACCTGTAATAACAAGAGAAGCATCTTTGAGTTCCTTTTCTATACCTGAAAGCTCTAAAACAAGTTCAATACCTGGACGCATGGATGCACCCAAAACAGCCATGGCTGCAAAACCAACACCCCCTGCAGCCCCGGCACCTTCACGTGAAGCATATCCTGCACCAAAGATTTCTTCTATGAAACGTGACCAGACTTCTAGACCGTGTTCAAGTTCCTCAGCGATAGCTCCCACAGCACCTTTTTGAGGGCCATAGACAGCAACTGCCCCATTTGGACCAAGTAACTCATTGTCAACATCAGAAGCCAAAATTATCTTTGTTTTTTTAATCTGCGGATCTAGCTGACTCAGGTCAATACATGCAATCTGAGAAAGTGAGGCGCCCTCGGGTGGCAGAGGGAATCCTTCGGCATTGAAAAAGCGAGCACCCAATGCTTGAAGCATTCCCATACCACCATCAGAAGAAGCCGAGCCGCCCACACCAATGATGAGTTGGCGAGGACAACAAGAAAGAGCGGCTCGAATAGCCTGGCCCAAACCGTAGGTTGAGGATTTTAATGGCTGCAGTTTTCCTTCAGGTAAATGAACGATTCCACAGGTATCAGCAAGTTCTACCACAGCAGTAGAGCCGTCAAACAGGTAGGATGACTCGTGCTCGCCTCCTGTGGGGCCGCTGACGGTGATGGGATAGGAGGACATGCCTGATTTCTCAAGTGCATCTAAAGTACCATCACCGCCGTCGGCTATCACAAAGGAAGAAACAACCATATCGGCATTAAAGCTGCAAACTGCCTTTTCAATGACTTCCGCAACATCCGTTGCACTTAATGAACCTTTAAACTTATCGCAGGCGATAACAATTTTCGGTGGTGCATCAGACATTACTTTTCCTTCCTTCGTTCTTATTGCGGTAAAACCCAGAGACTTTACAACAGTTCAGGCAGATGAGTAAATGATTGTGCAGTTTCAACAGTTGGGTTGTATTCCAAAGCGACCCAATTATCGTACCCGCGTGCCTTCATCTGATCCAGATACTTCTTCAGCGGCAAGTCACCTGTTCCTGGCTCTCCTCGACCAGGACTATCGGCAATCTGGCAGTGGGCTGCACGAGCAGTATAAAGCTCAATAACTTTATCGACATCATCACCGTTGGCCGCCAAGTGGTACAAGTCGGCAAGGAATCCGATGTTGGATACACCATAGTCATCTTTCACTCGATCCATCACCGCAATCACTTCAGCAGCCTTCTTCAAGGGGTAATCAGGTGAACCCGATACAGGTTCAAGCAACACAACCCCCTCAATTTCTGCGGCAGCTTTTGCGGCAAATGCCAGATTTTGTGCACCAATTTCATCTTGTTGCGCAATATCGACACCTTTTTGACGGTTACCATACAACGCATTGAAAGCACGACAACCTGTTCGTTTACCAATTTCCATCACAACGGGAACATTGGCTTTAAACTCGGCCTCTCGTTCAACCCATGATACTAATCCACGGTCGCCTGCAGGCATATCGCCGGCGAAAAAGTTAAGACCAATCAGTTGTACACCCGAATCATTGATGGCATCAACGAATGTGTCAACATCTTTTTCAGCTGGTTCAGCTGTATCAAATGGCCACCAGTATTCTACAGCCTCAAAGCCACTTTCTTTTGCTGCCTGAACACGTTCAAATAAAGGTAACTCTTTAAACAAGATCGAACAGTTTACTGCATATTTCATGATAGTCCTTTCATTGAGATTCTTCCAATGCAAGTATTGCGGTAGGCGCATCCTCGCTGGTTTCAGCCATATCGTTGAACTCATGGACATTATCAAGTGCACTGCCCATCGAAATATTGGTGACCCGCTCAAGAATACATTCCACAACAACTGGCAGCTGATATTCTTCGGCCATCAGTTTGGCTTTCTCCATCGCGGTTTCCAGATCTTCTGGCTTAAAGACACGGATCGCTTTACCTCCCAGTGCCTCAACAGCACCAACATGGTCGGCACCGTATCCACCAGTTTCGGGAGCATTGACATTCTCGAACGAGAGCTGAACATGATAGTCCATATCGAACTCTCGTTGTGATTGACGAATCAATCCCAGATAGGCATTGTTGACAACAATATGCACCCATGGAATATTGAACTGCGCGCCTACTGCTATCTCTTCAATCAGGAACTGGAAGTCAAAATCACCTGATAGAGCAACAACTGGAGTATCTTTGTCTGCCACTGCTGCCCCGATTGCCGCTGGAGCAGTCCAACCTAGAGGACCAGCTTGCCCAGCATTGAGCCAATGACGTGGCTTATAGACGTGAAGCATCTGAGCCGCCGCGATCTGTGACAAACCAATGGTCGTTACATAGCGAGTCTCGGGACCAAAGACAGCATTCATTGCCTGATAAACTCTAAATGGTTTCAATGGTTCGCAGTTGTAGTTGGTTTTACGCTGCATTCTTGCTTTGCGCTGCTGACATTCCTTCGCCCATTGCGTTTGATCAGGTAACTTTCCTTCTTTTTTCATTTGTTTTGCAACAAGTAGCAGTTGCTGCAAAGCCAGTTTTGCATCTGATACGATGCCCAGATCAGCAGGGAAAACCCTTCCAATCTGTGTTGGTTCAATGTCGATGTGAACGAATTGGCGATCTTTGCGAAACACATCAAGATCACCAGTCATGCGATTGGCCCAGCGGTTACCAATACCTACCACAACATCAGATTCAAGCATTGTTGCATTAGCATAAGGCTGTGATGTTTGGATGCCTGCCATTCCATTCGCTAACTTATGATCATCTGGAATACATCCCCACCCCATGAGCGTAGAGATAACAGGAACTCCAGTGAGTTCTGCTAGCTCAACCAAAAGATCACTGGCATCAGCATTAATAATGCCACCGCCAGCAAGAAGTATCGGTTTCTTTGCATTCGCAACTAATTCCATCACTTTTTCAGCCTGAATACGCGTCATTGCTGGTTTTGATATTGGCAACGGTTCATAAAGATCAATATCAAATTCTATTTCCGCGCGCTGAATATCTGCAGGAAGATCGATCAGAACTGGACCTGGTCTATCGGAGCGCATCAGCTGGAATGCTTTTGCGAATACGCCTGGAACCTGAGCTGGCTCCAAAACAGTTTTTGCCATTTTTGTGACTGGTTTGGCAATGGAGGCGATATCTACACCCTGGAAATCTTCCTTATCAAGTTTTGCAACGGGTGCTTGACCTGTAATACATAAGATAGGAATAGAATCAGCGGTCGCTGAATACAATGCGGTAATCATGTCTGTTCCCGCAGGACCTGATGTACCAATACATAAACCAATATTTCCTGCACGCGCACGGGTATAGCCCTCTGCCATGTGGGATGCAGCTTCAACGTGACGAGCAAGAATATGGTCAATCCCACCCCGTTCTTTCATTGCCGAATATAAAGGGTTAATGGCAGCCCCAGGAACACCAAAGGCTTGGCTCACCCCTTCTTTACGCAAGATCTCTACGATCGCATCGACTGTACGCATCTTAGTCATGATGACGTCTTACACCTCTTTACCCGACATGCGTAATACTCCGCGCATCAAGGCCGAGTGATCCAATCCGCCGTCACCGTTGGCTCGTGCTGATTCCATAAGCTGAGCGATAAGCGAACCACCTGGAATAACAACACCTGCTTCGCGGGCAGCCTGTGTGATGATGCCAAAATCCTTATGATGCAGATCAATACGGAAACCAGGTTCAAACTTGCGTGCAAGCATTGACTTACCTTTAAGCTCCATACAACGCGACCCTGCAAGGCCACCGCCTAACACATCAATTGCGGCTTCGGTGTCAACACCGAATGCTTCCAGGAACACGATTGCTTCAGCTATGGCTTGGAAATTCATACCAACAATCAGCTGGTTTGCAGCCTTGACTGTCTGCCCCGACCCCGATGGCCCAAGGTAAACAACTGTCTTACCCATCAGATCAAAGAAGGGCTTTGCCGCATCAAAGTCTTTTTCTTCACCGCCAACCATAATAGAAAGTACCGCATCAATAGCACCCTGTTCACCGCCTGAAACTGGCGCATCAAGCGCACGAATACCTTTCTTGGCAACATCTTTTGCTAACTGCTGCGATACATCTGGGCGAATCGTTGACATATCCGCCCACAAAAGCCCTTCTTCAGCACTATCCAGAAGCCCACCCTCACTATGAACAATATCTTGAACGTGAGGTGAATCTGGAACCATCGTAATAAAGAAATCGACACCTTTACATGCTTCTGCGACATTTGCAGCAGCCTTACCGCCAGCTTTAACGAGTTCATCAATACGTGATTCATTACGGTCATAACCAACGACCTCATGCCCTGCGGCAAGAACATTTTTCATCATGGGCAACCCCATGATACCTAACCCAACAATTCCAACTTTAGCCATTACTTCTTCTCCTTAACTATCCATACGCGCGTTGCTTGGGAAGCTCGCCTATACAAAGGCACCGCCCTTTTTCGCCAGCTTCCTCAAGCAACTGATGTTGGTTCGTTGATCTACTAGATTTCCTTGAAAGTAATATCTTGGGCACCCTCCCATAGGAATTTTTCACCAAGTTCCATCAGGTGCTCATTACCTTCATAAATGGTGGCAAAATGGTTACCAGGAAGTTGTCCTGCCTTAGACGCGAAATTCACATAGCCATACGCAATCAACAGTTCACATTCTGATTTGCCGCCTGGATAGAAAACAATTTCACCCGGATGAGGATAGCAGGTTCCATTTTCCAGTGGCACACCTAGATCCATATCGCCAAAAGGAATCCAGCCACCTTGGCCTGACCAGCGAACATGAATAATCTTTGACTCCAGGGGGAACAATTTTTCACGCAAGCCTTTCACTGTTTCTGGGGCATTATCCCACTCGTAGCGAGCCTTGAAGGTAAATCCGCCTGCTGTGATTTCAAGTTCTGGTTTCTTTTCTGTCATGATGTTTCTCCTTTGATATATGTTGTGTGGATGTATGTCGATTAAGCGCCAAGCATGATTGACAGCAACCCCATCCGCACGGATACTGAGTGAAGGATTGCTTCAAAATAAAGTTGGTGCGGTGTGTTATCAATTCTCAGATCCATTTCTCCCTTGCGGCGTGGAAGCGTATGTGTCACATAGATACGGTGACCTTTTTCCTCTTGTTCCTGCAGAGTTTCGTATTGAACAAAATAGTCATCCATAATCTGTTTAAAGTGCTCGGCTGTGGCACCTGCTGGCGCAGAACAGCCTGGCAAATAAACAAGGTCTTGATCTTTAATAAGTTCATTAAAGGTTTTCTTATTCAAATCGAATTCTTCACGAATCGTCAGACCAAATTCTTTACGAATACGCTGAGTGACTTCTTCGGGGACCTTTGATTCCTTTGGCGAAGCAAGCGTCACATCAGCCCCCAATCGTGCAAGACCATAAGCCATTGAGTGACCTGTACGTGCCTCAATCAGATCGGCGGCTGCAATCGTTACCTTCAGGCCTTCGATGCGTCCAAATTTCCGCCAAAGAGTATAGAGATCCAAAAGTGCCTGAGTGGGATGCTCCCAGTGCCCCCAACCACCGTTAATTACTGGACTGGTGGCATACTTTACCGCCTCACGTGCGGCTACGTCATCGTAGTGACGAAGGGTAATAATATCCGCATATTCAGAGACACATCTCATTGTGTCTTCTAGCGATTCTTCTTTTGCTGTCGAAGATGTTACCTTCGGATTTGCTTCAGAAATTACAGAACCACCCAGCCTGTGCATCGCTGTTTGGAAGGACATTCTAGTACGTGTTGAAGGCTGGAAGAAGAGAAGAACAAGCTGACGGTCCGGGAAGATATTGATCTGTCCACGGTTAAACAGTTCAAGTTCTTTCGATACAGCAAACAGCTTCAGCAGCTGCTCGTCACTCAAATCATTGATAGAAATAAAGCTCTTCCCTACAAAATCAACACCGTTGATCATTTTTTTCAAAGAGCGCATAGGTTCAGTCATATTTCATTCCTTTTCTTACAGTGTTTATTGGTGCTCACCTATGAGCGAGTGAGAAATTGTCCATGCGGGTTATCTACATCAACTTTTTGTCCACGCAGATAGGTTTCATGAACGGTTCCCTTCAACGTCATTTTGTTGTAGGGAGAAATCTTGTTCTTATGGTGAAGTGCATTAACATCAACAGTGAAAGTTCCGTTGGGATCGAATACGCAAAAATCAGCGTCATTGCCAACTTTGATTCCACCTTTACCGTCAATGCCTAGCACCTGTGCTGGTTTGTGGCACAAAACATCAACAGTTTTTTCAATGCCCTGGTCTCTTGCCGTCATACCTGTGAATACTGTTGAAAGGCCCAGCTGCACCGAGGCTATTCCACCCCATGCTGTTGCAAAGTTACCTTCGTCAAGCCGCTTCAGATCAATGGTGCATGGAGAATGGTCGGATGCTACGTAATCAATAACACCTTCTAGAAGAGCTTGCCATAGTTTTTCGCGATTTTCTTCTTGGCGCAAAGGTGGGCAACATTTAAATTCTGTCCGCCCATCAGGAATACTTTCAGCAGAAAAGGTAAGGTAATGCGGACAGGTTTCCACTGTCAGAGGCAGACCTTCTTCCTTAGCTTGACGTATTTGGTCAATAGACCATGAACTGGATAGGTGCAGAATATGGGTTTTACATCCGGTTTTACGCACTGCTTCAATCAGATCGGCTATTGCTTTATCTTCAGCTTCATGAGGACGCGACTGTAAAAACGAGTCATAACTGGTTCCCGCTGGGGGCGCATCGGCAAGAATCTTGGCATCTTCGGCATGAACGATAAGTAAACCATCGAATTCTTTAATCTTTTCCATATGCGCCAACAAGCAGCTGCTGTTAAGGAATTGAAATTCATCAACGCCTGATTCGGCAAGGAAACATTTAAAGCCAAAGACACCCTCTTGCCACAGCGCAGCCATGTCAGGACAATTTCCAGGTACCGCCCCACCCCAAAAGCCGATGTCAGTATAAATTTTTTGGAGGGCGGCTTTTTTCTTTTCTTCCAGATGAGCTACTGTCGTTGTTGGTGGAAGAGAATTGAGCGGCATATCAATAATTGTTGTGAAACCCCCAACAGCGCCGGCTCGGGTAGCTGTTTCAAAGCCCTCCCATTGGGTTCTCCCTGGCTCATTAATATGGACATGCGCGTCAATCATTCCGGGAAGCAAATATTTATCTTCATCAATGTTAATGACTTCGGCGTTATCAACGAGCGCATCATAATCGGCAATATCGACAATTTTTTCACCTTCAACAACAACGCTTGCAGCTTTGATGATATCGGACTGTACAACGTAGCGTGACCTCAACACCGTTCGTTTGCCACTCATCAGTTTTCCTTTCATTCCTGATGCACGACGCTTCTTTGCTCGCACATCTAATATAACACATTATTCCGGCTATCGATATATTTATTCCACGTATCGGAACCAAAATACATTTCTTTACCGTTAAGTTGGAGCTCTTCATTATTTGGAGTAGGATTTCTTTAGATCTAAAGTAACTTTCATCTGCACTTATCCCCCGGAGGCTTTTATGGCTAAACCACGCGAGACTGTTCGCTCCGTTGAACGAGTTTTTTCCATTTTGGAATTCATGGCTCATTCGCAACGTGCTGTCACAGTCAGCGAAATCTCTGCTGGATGCAATCTGCCAATGCCGACAGTCCATCGACTGCTGGACACGCTTCTTGAACTTCACTATGTCTATCGCACACCTCAACGCAGTTACGCATGCGGCCCAAATCTTGTTCATCTTGCCCGATATGCAGGAGGAACACTAGGTTTTGCCATGCGTCCCTATTTAGAAAAAGTAGTGTCTATTGTGCGTGAATCAACTGCTGTGGCTATTCTTGACCACGACTACGCTCGCTACATTTCCCACGTGCCTGCAGAGTTCTCTCTTCCTGGGTTCTCCCAGATTTCAAACCTGGTGTCGTTGCACTCAACTGCGGTTGGCAAAACGATTTTGTCATCAATGCCTGATTCGGAAATCACTGCAACCATTGAACGAACAGGAATGCGGCGTTTTACCGCTCAAACATTGACCGAACTTAGTGCCTTGATGGAAGATATTCAGTTATCAAGAAAACGTGGCTACTTTATTGATAATGAAGAGCACTCGGTTGGAGTTTTTTGTGTCGCTGTGCCTATCCCCTCTCCTTTACCGCTGGCGATTTCGGTATCTGGCGATCCTTCACGTCTGCCAGATAAACAAATCACCAGCGTTGTCATACCGACTTTACGAGAAGCTGCCAAAGAAATCGGCGAACAGGTACGTTCTCATTCCTAACGCCTTCCACACCTTCCCTAGCTTCGTTTGGAACAAGAGCGTTAACAGACCCTAGCTCTCATCCTTTTCGCGTTTACCGTGTATTTTTTCCCACTGTTCGGCATCACGCACTGCCTCTGCAATGGCGGGATCATTCCACGAAATTGCGACGTGAACCCCGAAACTGACAGCGGCACCGATAAACCATGAAAATGGTGATATCACCTGAAGCTGTGGCAAAAGAGCTGCACATACAGCCAAGACAGAAGAGATCGCAAAGGACAGTACGGCTTTCATGTTCCAGCCCTTGTTGTAATAGTAGGGCCCGTGCTCTTGGAACAGGGCATCAACATTGATTTTTTGTTGGCGTAACACAAAATAGTCAGCAATGATGATGCCAAATAGCGGCCCTAGAAGCGCACCTAAACCAGCTAGAAATATGTTGATAACTGCGGGTGAGTTGAACAGATTCCAGGGCAATATAACGAAAGCGATAACAGCAGAAATGAGCCCGCCTCGTTTGAAATCAATATATTTAGGCACTGCGTTGGCAATATCATATGCGGGAGAAACGAAGTTTGCTACGACGTTAATACCCAATGTCGCTACAGCAAAGGTTACGGCTCCCACAATAGCAGCCAGGACAGAATCGATTTCACCGACAACTTCAACTGGGTCATAAATATGACGTCCATATACTTCAAATGAACCAGCAGTCACCATTACAGATACGACTGAAAATAGCAGAAAGTTGACAGGCAAGCCCCAAAAATTAGCATGAAAAACAGCCTTTTTAGAGGGCGCAAACCGTGAGAAATCGCAGAAATTCAACATCAAGGTTGAAAAATATGTCACTGTAAGGGCCACCGCGGCAATAAAGGCGTGGAATACTCCAAACTGAGCTGCTTTTCCAGGCAAAGTCAACGAGATTGACCAACCTGCCTTATAGAAAATATAAAATGTCAGGATAAACATCACAATCCACACGGCAGGTCCAGCAAAGTCTTGGAACTTACGGATTGATTCCATGCCGTTTCGAAGCAAAAGCAACTGTAAAGCCCACATCAAAGCAAAAGCAGCCCAGCCCAGCGTAGATTCCCCAAGGAAATCATTTTTTCCCCATTGGGCAACACCTGGCCATATTTTTACTAAGAGGACGATCACTGCACGCGATGCTAACCATGTTTGAATACCATACCAAGCAATGGCAACAAGCCCACGCAATAAAGCTGGTAGGTTAGCACCGAACACGCCAAAGGATATACGGGCTAGCACTGGATAGGGCACACCCGTGTGCACTCCTGCATAACCAACAAGGTTCATGAGTAAAAATACCAGTGCAATACCAACGGTCAATGCACCAAATACCATATATCCGCCAAGACCTAGTGCGAATAGTCCTGCCGCAAAGGTATAACCACCAATTGAGTGGATATCCGACATCCACATAGCAAATAACGAAAAGAATCCCCAGCTGCGCTGCTTCGCAGGTGCTAAGTCTTCATTCCACAAACGCGGACTATATTGTTCCGGTACGTCAGCCACGAGAGCTCTCCTTCCGCATAGAAATTGATGGGTGTTTATCATTGACTTTCATAATCATGGATTTCTGTGCACCCTCAAGGGAGAAGCTGGAGCCTTGGGTGCATACTTTATGTAACACTAGTTGTCTCCTTTTAATGTATTGGAAGAAAATATATGCCGATGTAGTGGCCAATACTGAACATTTTTGGGACGAGGTGGTGCATAGGTACGTACTTTCGAGGTACGAAGACCCAACGTGACCATGGATTCAGCCAGTTTGACCGCACATGAAACACCATCGACAACTGGTGCATGCGTTACCTCTGCGATCTTCTTATCAAGTCCAGCCATCCCGCCGCATCCCAATACAATGACTTCAGCCTTATCCTCTTCAACTGCCTTCTTAGCTTCTTGAGCAATTGCTTGGCTTACCAAGGAGGGATCTTCTTCCAGCTCTAAGACGCTCAGACCAGAAGCCCTTACTGAAGCGCAATGCTGATGGAGGCCTGCTAATAGTAAGCGTTCTTCGATAAGCGGGCAGGCACGATCCAGAGTAGTTACCACAGAGAATCGATACCCCAGCAACATCGCGGTGTGGGCAGCAGCTTCGGTGATGTCAATAACGGGCACATCACAGATTTCCATAAGTCCTTCTTTTCCATGCTCGCCAAATCCTGCCTGAATCACGGCGTCATAGTGATCTTCATAAGCTAAGACGCGATCCATAACGGCTACTGCTGAAAGATAGGATTCGTAGTTTCCCTCAACAGAATCAGCTCCGATAAATGGAGTGAGTTCGACTATTTCTGTCTTCTTATTGGCAACAGCTTTAGCTGCGTCTGCAATAGATTGCGTCATTGTTGCTGTTGTGTTGACATTAACAACGAGAATTCGCATGATTGACTCCTTTAATCGGTTTCGACAACATCTGTTGGCAAAATAATCAGTTTGCCTTGAGCAATGAAGTAATACAGAACGCCAGCAATAGGTGCTCCAATAAACCACCCAAAGGGAGCTGCTGCCGAAAAGTATGGGATGACTGCGATTCCTACCGAGATGATTGCCGATGGGATAAAGGCGACCATAGCAAGTTTATTAACGCCCTTGTTGTAGTAATAAATAGAGTCCTCATTTGGCATATACATATGACGAATGTCGAATTTGCCTTTGCGAAGCATAAAATAGTCGACGATCATAATACCGAAAAACGGTCCAAGTAATGCGCCCATCGTTCCCAGGAAGTACGTAATAACCTGAGGTGAGTTATAGAGGTTCCAAGGCGTCACCAGGATGGATAATACTACTGTAATAAGACCACCTGTTCTGAAGGAAATATGTTTGGGGGCAACATTTGCCAAGTCGAATGCTGGAGATACAAAGTTTGCCACAATATTGACACCAACTGTTGCAAAGACGAATGTTGCAGAACCAATAACGAACACAACGTCGTTTTCAACCTTCGCCAATAGTTCAGCTGGGTCAAGGAGGGCTTCACCATAGACTTTAATGGATGCAGCTGACACAATTACCGATGTCAAAGCAAATGCGGTCCAGTTAACGGGAAGACCCCACGCATTGCCAATAACAACCGCTTTTCGACTGGGAGCGTAACGCGCAAAATCCGTAAAGTTCAGCATAAGAGTTGCCAGGGTTCCCACCGTTAAGCCGACTGCGACGCATATTTGATAGAAGCGCTCCCCTCCAGTAAAGGTATGATCTGCCCCGCCAGTTGTCCATGAAATATCCCACCCAGCCTGATGAAGCATCCAAAACATCAAACCCAGCATCACAATCCAGATAACTGGGCCAGCCAAACCTTGGAAGTGTCGTACAGCTTCCATGCCATTACGAACAATATAGAGCTGAATAGCTGATAGTAAAATAAATGCCACCCATCCAGCAAGGTCAAGACCTAAGAAGCTATAGTTCGACAAAGTATCCATTGATGGAATAAAGCGCAAAAGCAGTAGCTTCAGCGAAAGAGATGCCAGGAAGGTCTGAATACCGTACCATAAAATCGCAACCAGTCCTCTGACTAATGCAGGAATATTGGCACCCCAGATCCCCCACGTAATTCGTGAAACTACTGGATAGGGTGTGCCCGTATCATCGCCCATGAATCCCGATAGACAGCAGCCAACAAAAATAATACATGAGCCGATAAAGATACCAAGCGTGATATCTATAGGACTCATCCCTAAAATAAAAAGTCCAGCTGCAAATGTATAGTTTCCAACGTTGTGCGCGTCATTCATCCAAAGACTAAATAGGGAATAACCATTCCATTTTCGTTCACTATGTTCAGTAGGAATCAGGTCATCATTGACTAAGCGTCCAGATGGATCAAGTGTATCTAGTTCCTCGCGTGTTGGTGTTGTCATCTTCTTTCCTCTTAACAGTGACGTCTACTAGTCACCACACTGTTGATAAGGTAACTGCGTCCTCTTTGTCGCAGAATCTTTTCAGTTAAAACCGTTCACTCAAGCAAGCCTCTACATCTTCAATTATTCCATTATGCAGAGTTCGACTTTCATTGCGCGGATGTGACCCAGTCTACTACCCCCGGATAGAAAAATCTAGAGAATTCAGGAAAAATTGAGAATTTTCAGGGAAAAACAATAGGTATTTCGAATTTTTTATTTAGGTTGATCTTACTTTATATACACAACCTGTTACTGTATCAATATCGAGTGGAATATCGCTACGCCTGACTTATAACATCCTGAGCGCCACCATTTCGAAAAATCGCCGCACTTTATATAGTATTAGCCACTTACTTCATATCAATTTCTTTCAGATCCCCCCCTAATTCCGCGTCATGAAATTAAACTATTGTATAATGGAATT
>JAUNVQ010000054.1 GCA_030540715.1 Actinomycetaceae bacterium
TTTTAGTGCGTCAATCACTTCATCTGCGCCAAAACTATGTGTGACAACATCTTCAATGAATGGGTGAGAGCTGAGCATTTGAATGGCCGTATCAATCTCATCAACAAAGCGATACGATCCGCGAATGTGAAGTTCCTTTGGAACCAGTGAGGGGAAGACCATCGGGGCAGGATCAGTTGATAACAATCCGACTTGAACAACAATACCGCGATAAGTTGCTGCATCAGCAGCAGCAACGAATGCGGAGTATGCGCCTGAACATTCGAAGACAACGTCGTAACTGGTTGAGGGTACCTTATCGCTTCCAATAAGATAAGTAGTACCTGCCCCCAGAGTTTCAGCACGTTTCAAGGGTTCTTCGTAGATGTCTACTGCTGCAATATCGGTGAGACCGTGAGCTTTTAGAGCCGCTACAAGAAGTAAACCAATGGGGCCGCAACCTGACACAAGTGCCGTTTTTCCTTGAAGGTCTCCAGCAGTTTTCAATGCGTGTAAGGCAACACCTAGGGGCTCGGCTAATGCCGCTCGTTTGAGCGGAAGACTATCTGGAAGGACACGTATTTGATCGGCATAGACCAATAAATATTCGCTCATTCCCCCTTGAGTATGAGGCCACGTAGCAGCGGATCCTAGGTAGGAACCACCTGGTAGAACATTACGATGTTCTTGTGAAATATTGTGGATACTTGGGCCCCATGTGGCGGGATGAACTGTAACTGGGGTTCCCTTTTCCAGGGGCGTATCAAGATTTTCACCATTTTCAATGACTCCACATACTTCATGGCCAGGAACTAAGGGCTCTTTAATGACAAATGGCCCAACGGCACCGTCATAATAATAATGAAGGTCGGAACCGCATATTCCTGCCCAGGCCACACGTATAAGAGCCTGGTTTTTTTCGGGTATCGGAGTAGCGAGATCTTCTATTCTTAAATCTTCTTTACCGTGAATAACAATGGCTTTCATAGCGTTCCTCTTCTTTAGTGCAATCTATAGTGTTATGTTCTTTTACAGGTAACACTAATATGTGTGGATTGTATTTTATTCTGTGTGCGATGTGGTGACGAATCACGAACAAATGCCTGCCAGCGTTTAAGCAACTACAGGTTCTTTGAACAGTAGTTGTTTTACCATTTACGTAGAGCGAATATGGTTAGACAATAGAAGTAATGCCACCGTCAACGACGATGTTTTGTCCATTGACAAAACTTGATGCATCTGAAGCAAGGTACACCAAGGTACCGATGAGTTCTTCAGGCTGACCCCACCGCTGTGCGGGGGTACGTTGGCATAACCATGCAGAAAACTTTTTGTCTTCAACAAGTGCTTGGTTCATTTGTGTTTGAAAATATCCTGGTGATAATACATTTACCTGAATATTATGACGGGCAAGGTCAGCCGCCATGCCTTGGGCTAGCAGTGCTAAACCGCCTTTCGCCGCAGAATAGGGGGCAATTGTTTGGCGTGCCAACTTAGATTGGACTGAACCAATCATAATAATTTTGCCCCGTCCTTGCTTTACCATATGGGCGGCAAGTGGCTGAGAAACGTTGAAAGCGCTGATAAGATTTGTTTCAATCACCTTAGCGAACTGTTCGGCTGGAAATTCGTGTATTGGATGACGCTCTTGGATACCAGCATTATTCACTAAAATGTCTGGAACGCCACGTTCCTCAACCAGCCTGTCGAGCTCACGATGAACAGCATTAGCATCTGTCACATCAAAAACACATGTTGCTACTTCTTTTCCGACGCGTTGTGTCATCTCAGCGGCAGCTTGATTGACCTTTTTCTTATCACGACCGTGCATAACCACGTTGGCACCAGCTCTAAGAAGTCCTTCGGCAAAATAATTGCCCAAACCTCGATTGGAGCCAGTTATCAGCGCAGTTTTTCCAGTTAAATCAAAGAGTGAACACGGATCGATCATCTTGTCTCCTTTTGTTCTCATGGCGCGCCGACACATGAGCGAATGAAGACACACGCGTCAGCGGCCGTATGCGTGATCAAATGTTACTTCTTGGGTTTTAGCCATACGGCTCCCAGTGGAGGGACGCGAAGCTCTG
>JAUNVQ010000037.1 GCA_030540715.1 Actinomycetaceae bacterium
GCAATGTTGCCGACAACGGTCATTGCAATAAGTGATTTTTGATGGCTAGTCACGGGGCGCGAATCAATTTGCTCCATGGCAGTCATTGTTGAGTGAGTTTGTGCCATAGTTTTACCTTTCTTTGCGGCACGCACATTAGCGTACAATGTCGGATGTGACGGGTATTTCTAGCTCAGCTGGTGAAATATGGGTCAGGTCGCCATGGTGCGTCAACGCGTATTTAGAGGTACGTTGACCATAGTGAATTCCTTGAACAATGTCACCTTGAAGGAACCCGTGGATTGTTCCAGCAACAAATGAGTCGCCAGCGCCTGGACGGTCAACAACTGGAACTGGGGTGACGGCAAAAGTCTCTGTGTGATCTTTGGTTGAATAGTACACGCCATCAATCTGGTCGGTTGACACGACATGTTCTACGCCAAGTTCATTGCGCAGATTCTGGCACACCTGGGCGCCTTCGCCCTCGATATTGAAGATAATCTGTGCATCGCGACGTGAACAGAACACCACTTTCGACATGCGTGCAATGGGGGCAAGAACGCGTTTAGCGTCTTCGGGGCTCCACAGCATCGAGCGATAGTTGACATCAAGAATAATGTCGATTCCGCGTTCATATGCCTGATCAACAAAATAGCGGATAACCTTAGCAGTATTATCAGTCAGCGCAGCGGTAATACCGGTAACGAACACAACTTTGGTGTCAAGCATGGATTCCCAATCGAATGTTTCGATTGTCATCTTGCGAAAAGGTGTATGTTCACGGTCATATAAAACACGAGCCGGCATGGGGTATTCACCCGGTTCCATAAAGTACAGTGCAACGCGTCCATGGTCGGTTAACACCATATTAGACACATCAACACCCACAGAGCGGAACTCGCTGAGCACGCGTTTTGATAGATCTCCTTTGGGCAATACCGAAGCCCAGGAGCATTTACGTCCAAGTTGTGAAAGCAGTCCTGAAACATTTGCTTCCGAGCATGCAGCTGTTAGTCGCAGGCGACGTGCGGATACAAGGCGGTCACCCTGCATACAGGTAAGGCGAATTTGTCCTTCACCGATAGTTGTTACATCAAATGTTGTCATTATTTTTCTCGTTCCTTAACGGTGATGGCACCATTGCCATCGTTGGTTGCGCTCGCGGCGCACTATCATCGTTGATAAGCAGTTATAAGGAACTGCATCTGTGGTTTTATTCGGCGCTCACCCCCAATGAAGCATTCATCGTGCCATAGCGATTCATATATCGATCATGGTTAGCGGCGATTTCTTCTTCAGGTAGTTCCTCTAGGGTTCCTAGCTGTTGCGCAATAGCAACAGTCTTTGCAACGTCTTCAACCATCACTGCTGCTTGGAGTGCTTTTTTGATTGATGTCCCAAGTGTAAAGACACCGTGTTGTTTCATCAGAATTGCTGGTGAATCACCAATATTGACCAATATTTCTTTGCCTATAGCATCTGAACCGATTGCAGCATATCCACCACAGGGGATAGCTCCACCAAATTCATCAGCAATGGCTGTCAGTACACACGGAATCGGTTCACCTATTGCCGCGAAGGCAGTAGCATAGGTGGAATGTGTATGGACAACACTGCGCACATCGGGGCGTCCTCGATAAATCGCCAGGTGGCTAGACGTATCGGAGCTTGGCCCGTGTTCGCCTTCAACTACTTTTCCTTCCAAATCAACAATAACCATGTCTTTTGGTGTCATCTGTGAATAAAGCATCCCAGAGGGTTTAATAACGATAACGCCTTTTTCGGGGTCAAGTGCCGACAGGTTTCCGCCCGTCCAAGCAACCAGCCCGTTACGCGCTAATTCAAGGTTTCCCTCGCATACTTCTTCGCGAAGTTCTTCAAGCATTTTTGTCCTTCTGTATTGCGATGTTGTTTATATGGTGCGACTTGTCTTTTTTAAGAGGGCGCAGCTAGTTTTCTTCGTTGGTACTGATAATTGTTATGCCTGCATCGTAAATCAGTTTTTCAACTTTTAACCGGGCATCTTTGCATATCTCGGCTGAGTTTTTTGCCTCGTCATTCCACAGTTCGATCATCATCCGACCGCAAAATCCTTGCCGTGCAAGCTCGCTAAAGGCAGCTGGAAAATCAGCGACTCCTTCACCAATGGGTATGCGGCGCGGTTGACCTGGAAGTACATCTTTAATATGTATTGCCATCATGCGGTTGTGGCCGGCCTGTAGTTCTTTGACGGTATCGCCACCGTGTTCAGCAATATTTCCAATATCGGGATATAGCTGTAGCCAGGGGCTTTGTACCTCGTTAAGAACATCCATTGCATCGTTAATTGCGCTGATATCATTGCCATCAACATTTTCGATAGCCAAAATAACGCCCTTTTGCGCAGCGTAGGGTAACGCTTTGCGTAATGTATCAAGGTAGCGACCTCGGGCCCCAGGATCGTCGTCTTCGTAATAGGCGAAATAGCCCGCCACTTGAAGCAGGGGAACCCCCAGGTTAAAGCATAGATCCACACCTTTTCGATAAATTTCTAATGCTTCGGCACGAATCGTGTCATTGATAGAGCCTGGCATCACCTTGCGGTGAACGGAAAGACAGATGCCACCAATAATCACATTGTTTCGATGCGCGGCTTCGCGGACTTCCTGGCATTGTTCCCACGACCAGTCCAGGCGTGCTCGGCGTTCATCACTTTCGTCAACTGAGAGATCGACAAATGAAAAACCTGCTTCACGTGCTTGGGCAAAGAAAGAATCCCATTGGCCAGTCCAACGCAGAGCCTTTTCATAAATACCAAGGCTGATTTCCGAATTGATGCTCATTGTGATTCCTTTTATTTGATTGAGTGGATTTCTGCTTGAAGAGCTTTGGCGGATTCGGCCGGATCATCGGCATTGACGATAGTTCGCCCTGCAATAACCACACCGATAGGTGCGCCTTTGAAGACTTCAAGTTCACCGTGTTTGATACCACCGGTAACGGTGATGGTAAAGCCCATATCGGCAAGTTCTTTGACTCGTTCAATATCTTTATCCGACCATGTCAGAGTTCCTGCGGCTTCCAGATCGCGGGAGCGTTTAACGATGACATGTTTCACGCCAAGCTGTGCCCAGGCGCGTGCTCGATCTGCGTCATAGGTTTCGCCCAGTTCGACTTGCACTTCGCCGTTATATTCTTTGGCAACTTTGACAACCTGTTCGATTGTGGTCAGTGATGCCCCTGCAACGCAAGACACCCATGAGGCTCCCGCTTCAAAACACATCCGCGAGATTTTTGCCCCGGCTTCGGCAATGCGAACATCAGCCAAAATGGTTTTATCGGGATAAAGAGCACGGATTTCGCGCACTGCGCGCAAACCTTCAGCAATGATTAATACCGTTCCGCATTCGATGATGTCTATATGTGGCTCAGCTTGTGCTAAAGGTCGTAAAGCATCTTCCATACAGCAGGTATCTAATGCGATTTGCAGGCGAGTCATTACTTGTCCTTTCGCATTGTGAAGAAGGTGTGTGCGTTATTGATGAGCAAGTCTTCTACGTAGGAGCGCTCGAATCCTTCAGCGATCATGCGCGGACCATCAACTGCTGGGTTGTAGTCAACACCTGTGACCGAGCCGTAGGCTTTTTGGTAGGATCGCTTACCTGAGTCTGTACCCAAGAGGATGCGCTTGCCATAACCTTTTTCACCCAATTCTCGAAGCTCCATGATGCGGTTTGAATCTGGCTGATACTTGATACGGTAGGTGCCATCAATTTCTAGGTAGACACCTTCGTCAAGGATTTGGCTGAGGTAGTAGACATCGGCATTGCGTTGAATATGGCCGATTGCAATTTGGTCCGCGGGTACACCCATCTTTTTGAGCTCTTGAGCTTGTTCAAGCCCGCATGTGCCATATGTTGTATGCGTATTGATAGGGGCGCCGGTTTCGATTGAAGCAATAGCGCAGGCTTGCATACATTTGTATTCAAAGGGGGTGATTTGCCCATAGGCGGTTGCAACCTTAATGCAGCCGGCTTTGATAGTGGTGCGCTCTACGATTGGGCCTGAATAGTCGTGCTTATCAATGCCTTCTTCGATATCGGCAATGAGCAGTTCAGCGATTTGGTCAACGCTATAGCGGTTGACCCAGTGGGATTGTGTTTCTAAATAGACTTTTTCGCGGTGAAAACCGGTTGTTGCGATAACATAGAGGTCTTTGACACGGTCATTGACCTCTTTGAGGCGTAGCATATCGCGACCGCAGTTAGCGGGACACATATCCACGACGGTGCCTGTGGCTGCCCAGTTTTTTGAAGCGGTGACGAAACGTTCGGCTTCTTCAACAGCTTTATCAACATCAGCCAGTTGATGGTCGGGATCAATGTAGACTTCACCGGCTCCAACGCGAATTAAATGATCATGAGCATTGACGACACCAAGGTCTTTGGGGTTGATGTCTCCGCTAATAGTGCGTGCACAACTCATCTGAACTCCTTTGTTAATATCTGGTGCACATTTTCACGATTACCAAGTGGTGTATGATGTCATACTCGGGGCCGTGAAAATTGTTTCCTTACCTTGTTCACTATGGCACTCCAAGAAGTGTCTTACAATAGATGAATTGAACAGATGTTCACAAGATATTTAAGCCTTCTAATGTGGCAGGTCGCAGGTGATGCTGGTTTATGTCTTGCTAATTGATAAGAAATAAATTGAACAAATGTTCATTATGGTGAGGGTGTGACAAGGATGTTTTACTGACGCGCTGTTCAGATACTTCTGCTTTTGGCCGCCCCTAAATTGTAGGGTTTTGGTTGTAGTTAGGTGGTGGGTGGGCGATAATTCGATTATGAATACCTATGAGTCTGCCGTGTTGGCAATAAATAATCCTCAGTGTTCTTCATCTGAGTTAGTGGGTATTGCTCAGGTTTTTCCGCAGTTGCATCACCGGGTGGTGTCCCATCCTAGTGTTGATGGTCAGGTTTTGCAGTTTTTGGCTTCGTTCGGTTCTGGTCATAACGTTGGTCAAATTGGCTTCTTCATATTTGGGTAGGTCTGCGGCGGAGCCGTTGTATATTCAGTATTCGAATAGTAATTGGTTTGTGCTGAAGGCATCCAATTGTTTTCTTTCACGGTAGGTACGGTGAATGGGGGGGGGAAGATAGAAAGACAACCGACATGCAAAGAACTGCACTGTTTGGTGTCAACCATTTCATGCCCGCCTAAAAGGCACCGTGCTGCTGCATCAAATGACCCGCTCTTATCAAGAATGAACGTCGCTGCTAGGTTATCCACCCCACGCTTCATCCCAAGAATAGGTAAAGTTGTGATCGTGTGGCGTGAATAATGTTCTTTTGGGTAAAAATATGACACGATACCTATATGGATCTTGCAACATATACTCGCGACGCCGACCGTATAGGTAGCCACGCTGCTATCGTCCTTATTCCCGCTTTTCCTTTTGATCATCGTATGTGGGAAGCAGTCGCAAAGCGTTTTGACGGGATTCCCGTTATCGCGGTAGATGCTCCAGGTTTTGGAGATTCTCCCCAAAGCTCCGATTATCCTTCACTGGAAGTCTATGCCGACTATATCGCGCAAGCAGTGCAATCCCAAGGTGTCTCGCGAATTCTTGCCTGTGGATGCTCATTGGGTGGATACACGGCAATGGCTCTGGTGGAACGCTACCCCAAACTGGTTGCAGGACTTGCATTAGTGGGAACCCATGCAGGCTACGACGATTTTAAAACGCGTGCTATCCGCACCGAAATGGCGATTGAAGCACTGGTGGGGCGTTCGCACGACAAGCTTAAAGACGCCGTATCAACACAGGTTGGGGATACGACAGTTGAAGAGCACCCCGAAATTATCTCGATGCTCAAAAGCTGGATTGATGATGCCAGCGATGACGGTATTGCCTGGGCACAGCGAGCAATGGCATCACGTCCAGGCCGTCTTGATGTGTTATCGCGTTGCGGAGTTCCTGCCATTGTTATGCGTGGTGAACAAGACAAGATTGTCACAGCTTCCCAGGCTGAAGAAATGGCACAGCGACTAGCAGTCGGTGTTCGCAATGTGCCCCGTGCAGGACATCTGATTCCCGTTGAAGCACCCGCGGCCGTAGCGCGAGCAATTCTAGGCTTATATCCGCAGTGTTTTTAGGAAAAAAGTAACCAGCAGTTGAATTTTTCCACGACTTATCCACAGAAGTGTCACAAAAAATATTCAATTGACTGCTATCTTATGACCTTGTTTGATGCAAATAAAAATACTGTTTAGCTGCGAAAACATCATTCAAATTGCGTTGTCATTGTTTTAATTGTTTGCCTGCGTAAATACTTTGCAGGAGGCCTGTGGATAAACCTGTGGATAAAAAATAACTGCGAGTAATGTATAAACATCACTCGCAGTTATCGAAGGAGAATTGCGCTCCACGAAGGAGCTCATGAACGTTTATTTTTCTGGAGCTGTAAACAGATCTGTTGCAGCTGATTCCTGTGAAGGAGTTATCGGCTCACGTGTCGGTTGAATATTAGCTGAAACCTGGGGCCCCTCATTATCTGGATCGGCAATAGGAGAGCCTCCACCCTGAGCGTCAGGTAACTGCTGCATAGGTGTTAGCCCTTCGATTCCAGTAGCTGTTTCGGTTCCCAACAATCCACGCATCTCTTCCAAATAGGCGGCAATGGATTCGCGCTGACGTTCCAGTTTTTCAACTGTGCGCTGAGCGGCAGAACGTTCAGACTGAGCTTCGACACGGGCAGCTTCACGAACCTGTTCGGCTTCTGTTTCAGCAGCAGAAATCGTTGCTTCAGCAGCACGGCGTGCGTCTTCTTGACGGCGACGAACAACAGCGTCGGTATCAGTTAACAGACGCTCAGCGCGTTGAAGTGTTTCGCCAAGGTGTTTCTCGGCGTCGGCAACCTGTGCCTTAGCGGCAGCAACCATCGCTGATGTTTCTGAGCGTGCTTGCTCGTGCGCCTGAGCATCAGCTTCACGAGCTGCTGCACGTGCTGATGCGATTTCTGTTTCGGCCTCTTGACGCATCTGTTCAATTTGAGCCTTAATTGTGTCGGCTTCTTGACGTGCCTCTTTCATAATGCGGTCGGCTTCGCGGTGTGCATCCGAAATTGTCTTTTCAGCTTGAGCCTGTGCTTCTTCACGTGACTTTGTGGCCTCGGCCAGTGCAGATTCACGCAATGCTTGAGCTTCGCTTGTCGCATCAGACTTCAGTTGTGAAGCTTCCTGTTCGGCCTTGACACGCATCTCCACATAGTCTTTTTCAGCTTGCGAACGCTGCAGCTCGGTTTCACGTTCTGCTGTTGCGCGAAGGTCATTTACCTGAGTGTTAGTTTCTGCACGCATAGCGGAGGCTTCACGTTCAGCAGCAGCAACAAGCTCGTCAGCACGATGCTGAGCGTTCGTTAAAACAGTTTCAGCTTCCGTAGCCGCCGTGGTGGTGCGTTCTTCGGCCTCGCGACGTGCCTCAGAAATAAGTGAGGCAGCTTCGGCTTCTGCGCGCTGCGTCATGTTCTGAGTATTTTGCCGCGTCTTTTCAAGCAGGGACTCTGACTCGGCTGTTGCTTTGTTAATGACGGTTGTTGACTGTTCTTCCGCACTGCGTAGCAACTGCTCAATACGAGCACCAATGCCAGTGTATGAACTGCGGTCTTGATCGCGAAGTTTAGCCTTGGTGCTGGCCAGCTGCTCGGTCAAATCGACATTGCGGGCATCGACAGTTTCAAGTTTTTGTTGAAGTTCTTGAAGTTGAGTGGTCAATGTCTGCATCTGAAGATCGACTTGCACACGGTCATAACCGCGCATAACGATGGGAAAATCGGTCTGCTCTTCCACGGAAGTCCTCCTATTAGAGTGTGCGCACATGTATATACTGTACAAGCCTACTATGTATTACAGGTGTCGTTAAAATTTAGTTTCGTTTATATTGTGTCATGGACACAACCATTATGACAATCATCGTCTAAAATGAGACAAAAATTCTATCTTCTGTGATCGAAACTATAGGTGTGTGGGCAAACAAACTGGGTATAAGCCGAAGAAAAACATAGTTGAGCTTGTAAACTTTATAGAAATAGTAAAATCGTAGAAAGCAAGCGCGATCACGGCTATTCATTGCCTCTCGTGGAGATACGTACCGAAGACAGGTAGAATTGTGTCCACATGATGAATAGATCAACACATTAAGGAGAAGCGCATGAAGTTAATGCGCAAACTTATTGCACCGACTATCGTTACCTTGATTGGGGTTGTACTGGTTGTTACCGGTACGTTGTACCTGACAGTGTGGCGTCCTAGTGGAGTTATTGAAGCAACCACACCCAAAAAAACTGAAGGTAATTTTGTTGTTTCACGCCCAGGTGTTCTAGAGCTGAATGCTCAAACGGCCCACGTCAGCGTCAAAGGTAAGGGCGACGTTTTTATTGCCATTGGACGTTCAACAGATGTTACTGGCTGGGTTGGCGGAATTGAACATTCCGAAATTGTTGGTCTTGAATCCGATGAAGTGTTGGCTGTTGAAAAACGTGACGGTCAAAAGATTGATGCGCCCGTAGAACCTGCCCCCACTGAAGAAGACGAAGAAAACACCGATGATAAAGCAAAGGATCAGCCACAGGGTTTAACGGCAGAACAGCTTGAAGTGGTGAAGGCCCCACAGGCAGCTGACACCTGGCAGGTGCTTAAGTCCGGCAAAGATAGAGTGGCCATTGACTGGCCTCAAAAATACGGATATTGGTCGTTGATAGCCTATTCACCAACATCAACACCTCAGGTGAGTATTATGTGGAAAACTCCCGTCTCGATTGCGTGGGTGACACCGCTGATCCTTGCAGGTGCGTTGCTGATTGTGGCGGGCCTGGTATGGATAATTATTGTGACTGTTTTCGCCCGAAAGAAACATAAACAACAGCGCGAAGCCACACCTTCCCACGATGGTAAAGAATCTTTTGCGTCGTCTGACAATGTATCTCTTCCTGTTCAGGGCGAAACTACAAGCTCACTGACTTCATACGAACCGCAGGTTGCAGAGGAATTAGGTGTGGGAGTAACAGAGGGCGAAGGTGTGCTTGCCAGTGATACCTCCGATATTGGCGACCTACCCGTAGGGGCTTTTGGTTCAGATGGGAAAGCTCTTGACGGTGAGGTTCCTGCTCTATCAGGTATGGCCGAACCTGAAATCGCTATGGAAGAACCGATTAGCGAAAAAGAACGGCAACGCGCTGAAAAGAAAGCAGCCCGCGAGGCAAAGAAAGCTGCGCGAGCACAACGCAAAGCTGAACGTGCACAGCGTAAAGCTCAGGCAAAAGCAGAAAAACTGGCCGCGAAAGAACAGGCTAAAGTGCAAGACCTTGACAATGTTGATGCACAACAGGATGGTCAAGGCGCCCATAACGATCAGATATCTGAGGGCGAAGCACATGTCAGCGCTCACTTTGATGCGGATGAGTCTGCGCAGTTCACAGAAGAAGCCCCTGTTGAAGTTCCAAATCCAGACAGTGTCACAGATAAAGAAAATGAGGGCAGTGCCGAGTTCCCGTTAGAAGCTGCCTACCAGGAGGCTGAAACATCGTATGAACCATCTGCAGACACATTTAGTGCGCAAGACTTCAGTGCCGATACCGCGTTAGCGGTCTCTTTTGATGACATAAAGCAAACCGACACCTTCGCGCCGCAAGATTTTGTTGTCAATATCCCCTCTGACCATGATGTTTTCCAAACGGAACTTAGCCAAGAGCAAAGTAGTGATACATATGAACAGGGCAGCGCTGATTGTGAGCAGAGCTTAACTAACGGCCAGAGCGCAGACGACAAGCAGAGCACGCCATATGAACAGGACGTGCCAGCCTCGCAGCCTCAAGAAACGACGTTAACCGGCGAGTTTGCACTTCCACTCACAGCTCAGGATTTCGCTGCAGGTAAGGTGCCTTCACGACGAGAACTGCGTGAAGCTCGCCGTCGCGGCGAAGCTGTGTTGAAAGTAGGCGATAAAGAATTCCCAACGGGACTCATACCCATCGTTCAGCCACCAGCTGAACCTGTGGTTGAACCAGCATTTGACGATTCTGCAGATTTTCCGCAACGGCAGCCCTATGTGAAAGACGGATCGGCCCCCATCCCAGCCGCCGCAGCATCCTTTGATAACACGCAACGCCCGAACGATAGCTACCTGGATCCGCAGCTCTTCGGAATTGGAGACATCTCCACAGGTAGCGAAGATACCGGTATTTCAGATATTTCTGCTGACAGCGTCACGCCACTATCACAGGACGATACGGTGCCCGCTTTTGATAGTCAGTCATATACGGGAGCTGTAAGCGGTTCCTATGTGGACAACTGGATAGATGGATCGTCTCAACCACTTCAAGAGCAGCAAAGCGACAGTGTATCGCAGTATCAGACGCCCCTTGGTGCCGGCGACGACTACGCATCACTTTTTGACACTGGTGTTGACAGTGATGGGTCATTCAATCGACCGTCTAACGCGGATATTTTGGGCATCCCCACCGTTGATGACCAATGGTCGGCCTATCCTTCGACAGATGCCACAGGCGATACCTCCAGACATTCTGGAGCTGACTACCTTGGGGAGCTTCAGGGTGCAGATACCGACTATTCGCCATCATCGGATAAGAGTGGTGAAGAATCACTGCGCTATCATCAGCAACTCGATGAGTCGCCCTCTTTCGATATTTCTTATGTCACGCAAGATTATGCGCCCTCTACCGCGCAGACTATGGGCACTGTGCCAGAAGCACCCTTCGGTGCTGCCGATACGTCAGACCACGCCTACCATCAGGACAATTTGAATGATTTTGTGCAAGATCCTCAGGATGGAGACTATATAGGTTACTGCCAGGAAAATCTTTCATCTTCCAACGCTATCGGTGCTTATGACAGCAAAGATGACGAGGAAATCAGCATTGACGATTTTCAAGGTGATTCCGCATTTACTAAAGGTAAGCACAAAAATGATGAGGGGACCTTCTAGGATGGCACAACGACACACAGATATGCACATTGATAGCCACGCGGAGATTCCACGAGGTGCACACCTGGGCAGGCGCATAGGTATGCGGATGGGTGCAGTTATCGTGGCTCTTGCCCTTAGTGCTGCCGGACTTGCTGGGTGTGCAGAAGAAAAGAAAACAGTGAAGGTTCCGAAACCAACAATAACTGAGGTATTCCCAGCTCTGTCAGACGAGCAGCTGAAAGCCGTCCTTGAAAAGGTTGCCGCGGCGGTTGATGCCAGCGATAAAGCATTAGAGGCCGAAGGCCTGGATACAAGAGTTCAAAACCCCGCCCTTGACTTGCGGAAAGCTCAATATGAGTTGGCGAAGAAAAAAGATGGAGGAACAGTTACGCCAATGCCATTTAGCGGTGGTACACTGACGCTTACTGCTTCACAAACATGGCCACGATATGTTGTCAACATTGCCGCTAAAGATAAAGACAGCGCCACATTCGTGCATTTGCTGACCCAAAATGATGCGCGCTCGCAGTTTAAACTATCCGAATGGGTGCGATTATTCCCACAACAAACAGTGCCACCAACTGCGGTAACACAAAAAGGTGCCCCCATTATTGCCAATGATGCAACGCAGTTGAAAAAGACGCCTGCCGATGTTGCGGCACTTTATGGTGAATCCCTGCTTGACGAAGCAAAAATGACAGAAAATGGCTTCGACGATGACCTTCTGGCGCAAACACTACGCAAAGAAGATAAAGACTACAAAGATGCCCTTGAAGAAGCCTATGAGTTTTCGCATAGCGTGAAACCTGATGGTGACGTTATTGCCATCGGGCTAGAAGACGGTGGGGCATTAGTTTTTGCCAACTATATTGAAAAGGTCACAATTCAACGAAAAAATGAAAACGCCACTATGAAGATGTCAGGTGATATTGCACTGCTCATGGGCGATGAGGGGAAAGCCGATAAAGGACTGGAAGCAACAAATCGCATGATGACACTCACTGTGATTCCAGCAGCAAAAGCTGAAGGCAATGTGCACGTTATTGGGGCGGAGCGTATTTTGACATCAGCCAAAGCATTATAGATAGTAAAGACAGCTGCTCGGTAGTTTGTCAACTGGCAGAAAGCCAAGAGATGACACTTGCTAACAATAGATCTCATGATGAAACTCATGATGAAAGGACATCACCATGTCGATGACACCTGAACAACCACGCGAAGCAGGCCAAACTCGTGATACAGGCCAGCCGCGTATGCAACCACGTGAACCGCAGATCCCTTCTGCCCATGAAGCCGTTGATCTTTCGCATGCGGCTTCACAGCAATCAGCGCATAGCCAAGACGGTTTGCTCTCCCACACACCAGGTGGTGCAAATGAGCAGCCCACGGGTGGACAGGGTGCTATTGCGGCTCCACTTGTGCGTGATCTTGGTGATGAAAATGACTTCAGGGAGGCAGTAGAGCTGTCGCGTTCAGTTCCCATTGTTGTGCAGTTTTGGGCTGAGTGGTGCGGGCCGTGCCGTCAGCTTAAGCCTATTATGCAGGCTTTGGCTGCTGAATATGGTGGCCGTTTCCAATTGGCACAAGTTGATATTGACAAGGCTCAAACCTTGGCGCAGGCATTTCAAGTACAGTCTGTTCCAGCGGTGTTCGCTATTGTTGGCGGCCAGCCTTTGCCACTGTTTCAGGGTGCTTTACCAAAAGCTCAAGTCAAGCATTATCTTGATCAGTTAATGCAGGCAGCTGAGCAGGCGGGTGTCGTGGGCAGAATTTCTGGCGATGCTGCACCAAAGGAACCCACGAAAGAGGAACTAGCTATTGAAGCTGCCATTGAAGCTGGTGATTTTGATGAGGCAGAGCGATTGCTCGCAGTTGAATTAGAGAACAATCCTGGCTCTAGCGACATCAAGGCAGCTCTATCACAGGTACGCCTGCAAAAACGGCTTATTGAAGAGCAGCGTGAAGCTGAAGAAAAAGGTTCTATGAATGATTCGGATCCTTTGGTTTTAGCAGATCAGTTTATGGCCGCTGGTAACTCGCCAGCTGCATACCAAATTTTGTTGGATGTGATTGCGCAAGCGCACGGTGAAAACGGTGACGATACCCGCGAGGCTGCCCGAAAACGTATTATTGAGTTGTTTAGTATTGACGCTCATACTGATGCAGTGAGTGTGGCGCGCCGTAAACTTTCCGAAATCTTGTTTAGCTAACAGCTCCTGGGGGGGATAGCTCCTGTTGTCGGGGAGGTTAGCGGAGTATTTTGCTTGGGATACCGGCATTGAGATGATATATGTAAGAGGTGCGTGCGAAGGCAGCTCGCTGTTGGTGATGTCGATACTCTGATTGCGTATATAGTACTTTGCTTGCGTAAAATATAGGCAGTAGTTAAAGTACACACACACAATATCGTGAGGAAAAAGATGACAAAATCGCTGGTTACCGTTGCTGTGCTTAACACTCTTACGGGGCAATACATTGATTTGCTACGCGAGCTCGAGCCGCGCGCTCATTATGTTTTTGACCCTGAACTGGTGGCTCCATCACGTTTTGCAAGTGACTATGACGGTGATCCAGATTTTACCCGCAATGATAACCGCCAAAAACGTTTCGATGACATGCTTATGCAAGCAGATGTCTTTTTTGGTATTCCCGATGCCAAGCCCGCGAAATTGGCCGAAGCAGTGCGAGCATCGAATAAACTCAAGTGGGTTCACACTATTTATGCTGGGGGTGGCGCACAGGTGCGCGCTGCCCGTTTAACTGAGGATGAGTTGGCGAGCGTTCAATGGACGATGTCAGCTGGAGTTCATGCGCGTCCTCTTGCGGAGTGGGCCCTTATGGGGGTGTTGGCGGGTATAAAAGATTTACCCCGCCACCTGCGTCAGCAACGTAATCATCATTGGCAGCGTTGGACAATGCGCACTCTAGATAGCCTGGATGCAGTTGTTATTGGTTTGGGCGAGGTGGGCCGTGCATGTGCAGATATTTTTAGAACTCACGCGATGACGGTTCGCGGAGTCAATCGGTCGTTGAAAGATATTCCTGGCTTTAGCCGTATTGTTACCACCGACAAGATAGTAGAGGGCGTATCGGGGGCACATGTTTTAGTGAATGCGCTTCCAGGAACACCTTCAACAAAGGCAATGATTAGCCACCAGGTATTGGCTGCTCTTGCTCCTGGTGCGATTGTTGTTTCTATTGGGCGCGGTTCAGCTATTGATGAGGGCGCCCTCATTGCTCATATACGTAGTGGGCATATTGGTTTTGCTGCGCTTGATGTTTTTGAGCGTGAACCACTGGCAAATGACTCGCCCCTGTGGGACATGGACAATGTGTTGATAGCACCGCATACTGCATGTTTTACGAAGAAAGAGCCAGAAAATATTGTGCGCTTATTCGCAAACAATCTGACGCGTTTTATTGATGGGCAGCCCCTGCGCAATCCCATTAATACCGTTGAGTGGTATTAATGGGCGCACTTGTACTCGTATGTACCCCAACTTGATAGGGGGGGGAATGCTCATACCGCCACCTATCAAATATGAGGGCGCAAGACTCATTTATCTCACGCCCTCATATTTATTCATCAAACCATAGATTAACCACTACCTTTCCAGAGCGTCTGCCGTCTTTCGCAATTTTTAGTGCGTCAATCACTTCATCTGCGCCAAAACTATGTGTGACAACATCTTCA
>JAUNVQ010000012.1 GCA_030540715.1 Actinomycetaceae bacterium
CGACTGCATCGAAAGCCTCTGCAAAGAAGTCTACAGCAACAAAGACAACGGCAACAAAGAAGACTTCTGCAGCCTCCATATCTAAAAAGAATGATGAAGGTAAAAAGCAAGAGCTTGAAGAGACCCCAGAGATCATTGAAGACGATATTGTTGAAAAAGATCTGGATGATATTGATGATATTGATGAAAATGAGCTTGAAGAACTGGACCTTGACGATCTAGAAGATGACCTTGACGTTGACGATCTTGATGTTGATGATGACGATGATGATGTTCTTGATGAGGACGACGAGGAAGACGACCTACGGCCGAAGACTGGTAATGTTGCGGAAGCATTAGCTGCACATACGAAAGCCCAGAAAAAAGAAAAAGAAGCCGAAGTTAATAAAACGCATTCAGCGTTCAAGATTTCGGATAAAGAAGATGATGCTCCCGTTCAACAGGTGACTGTTGCTGGTGCTACGGCTGATCCGGTAAAAGACTATCTGAAGCAAATCGGTAAGGTACCATTGTTGAATGCGGCAGAAGAAGTCGATCTTGCGCGCCGTATTGAAGCTGGACTATATTCAGAGCATCAATTGAAAGAACACGGTGAAGAATACCCATCGAAGTATTGCCGTGAACTCCATATGTTGATTATTGATGGACAGCACGCAAAAAATCACCTACTTGAAGCTAACCTACGTTTGGTGGTGTCACTTGCCAAACGCTATACAGGACGTGGGATGCTGTTTCTGGATCTGATCCAAGAAGGAAACTTGGGGCTTATCCGAGCAGTTGAAAAGTTTGATTACACCAAGGGCTATAAATTCTCAACCTATGCAACATGGTGGATTCGTCAGGCTATTACACGAGCTATGGCTGATCAGGCTCGTACAATCCGCATCCCTGTTCACATGGTTGAAGTGATTAATAAACTGGCTCGTGTTCAGCGTCAGATGCTGCAAGATTTAGGGCGCGAACCAACACCGGAAGAACTTGCACACGAACTCGATATGACACCCGAAAAGGTAGTTGAAGTACAAAAATATGGTCGTGAACCGATATCGCTTCACACGCCACTGGGTGAGGATGGCGATAGTGAATTTGGTGATCTTATTGAAGATTCTGAAGCTGTAGTCCCAGCCGATGCTGTCAGTTTCACCCTTCTTCAAGAACAACTCCATAAAGTCCTTGACACCTTAAGTGAAAGGGAAGCGGGCGTTGTTTCGATGCGCTTTGGCTTAGGTGATGGACAGCCAAAAACTCTTGATGAAATTGGTAAAGTCTATGGTGTAACTCGTGAACGTATCCGCCAGATTGAATCAAAGACAATGTCGAAGCTGCGTCACCCATCACGAAGTCAGGTGTTGCGTGACTACCTAGATTAGTAGCTAAAGCATCGTTACTTTTACGACAAAGAAATCGGGGAAGACCTTTACGGTCTTCCCCGATTTCTTTGGGAGGTTTTGTCAGTGGACAGGAAGTTCACAGACGTTATTTGCCGGCAGCACGCTTCTTCTTAATCTGTATAATATTGAAGACGCCATAGGCGGCAATACATGCCCACACGGCTTCTGTAATAAACAGACCCCAGTTAAAGGTGGTATCAAATGCGCTGTAGGTAAAGCAGATAGCTCCCAGACAGTTCGCAATTTGATAACTATATGATTCAGAGGTAACCACTCGAAGGTTCAATGCGGCAAATGCGGTCAGGAAAAAGACTGCACCGATATATCCAGCAATATCCAGATAGGGGAAAACTATTGACATCATAATGTTACTCCATTCACTTCACTCGAGGTTTCGAGGAAGCAGATGCATCCCCTTGTTTACGTTCAACGAAAATCTTGTAGACACCATAGATACCAATAAGTGTCCACAGAGCTTCAGTCACAAAGACTCCGACATTGAGTGGACTGACAACGGTGTATGTCAGTGCGGCAGCTCCAATAACATTCATCCACTGGTAGGAATAATGCTTTGCGGTCAATTTACCCATAGTGAGGAGGGCATATGCTAATAGAAGAGCGATAGGTGCAATCAAGCCGATAGGACCCGCAAAGGGTAACGGCTCAGGATTGTCTCCCTTGGCTGCAGCTTCGGCAGCCAAGAAAGCAAATTGGCTTAAATTGGTCATGTAAGTTCTCCTTTACAAGGGGATTTTATTGTGTTGGCGATAACGCCGTTTTTCCGGTGTTTTTAGGCACTCTAATGTGGGCAAGTGATGCTTTCTTAGGGTGTCATACATTTCGGTGGCCTTTTTTTCAAAAGCATGCAACCGATCACATTGTTGAGGCAGAAGGCGTCCTTCTTTTTCAAAATACTTCAACCTGGGGTAGCGCCCAGCAAGTAGTGTGCCAAATTCAGTGGACAAATCAAATTGACAGGTTAACTTGTTTTCTAGGGTGCCTTGATCAAATGCCTCAATATCATCGAGCACATCCTCAAGCTGCAGTAAATCCATATCGACACCTGGTACTGAACCATCGTCGTTTACATAGCTGTCAACTCCTGTACGGGAAGGCCCAGTTGGGGTATCACGCCAACGCTGCATCCGCAGTGTATCTGTAGCAAGCACGGGTTCGTTAACAGGAAGTCGTGGCGCTTCAGCCTGGGCTAGAAGCTGTCCACGGCTCATACGAATAAACGTATGATGTTTTTCGTAGCCAGGTTTTGTGCAAAGTAGGCCCACAGCATAGGCTTCCAGATCTTCAGAACGGAAATTCCAGCCAACATACTTAGCCATGGGAACAACCGTGTAGTCGGTAGGTGACGTACCAGGAATACAGAAGTTTACTTCCTGGATATAGTCAAGAACAATTCGTTGTTGTTCATCATTTAATAACATATCTTCATACAGTGGATACATGATGGAAACCTCCTAAATCATCTGCAAACGGTCATAGTAGTCGAAGTCTTCAAACCAGCCGCCACGACCCTTACCGATGATGTCGTAGCGATTGACAACTTCAATACGTTCAACCCATTTTGCAGAGCGGAAACCAGTGGAAATCTCTTGGCGAATACGAACGGGAGCGCCGTTTTTAATCGGAATATCTTCACCATTAAGATTTGTGGCAACAAGTGTTTGAGGTTGACGTGCCTCCATCATTGGGCAGGATTCGTAATACCAGCCTTCAGGATAGATGGCGTCATCACGCCCCATATTTTGGAAACAATGGAATACTACATCTGTTGCTCCAGGTAACGGCTTGACCAAGTCAAGAATGACATGAAGCGGTACACCACCCCAGGTTCCGATAGAAGAGAAACCCTGAACACAGTTATGCATGGTGGTTTGTTCATATCCATCAGAAATTTCACGGAGTTGTTCCATTGTCAACGTCATCGGTTTCTCTACAAAACCACCGATTTCAAGAACGTAGTCTTTATAGTCATGAACTATAAGAGCCATATATTCATCATTTTCTGGTGGGCAACCGCTAGCACGGAAATGCTCAGTTACATTATTGGGATCCAGTTCTTGACGTGACTCCAATTTCATGAGTTGACGGGTCAAAGGACGTACCAACAAGTTATGCAGTTTCTCGACTTTACGTGGTTTCTCCAGTGAGTGTCTAGTTGCCCAGACATGTAAAAAGACGACAAACGCTAAACCAATTGTAAAGATAACAGCACCGGCAACCGGGCTATCGGAATGACCAAATACCATCTTTGATACTTCATGGCCGTAGCCGTGAATAAATACCATTGATACGTGACCAACAATAAAGCCCAGATACCCGATAAGGCCCCACCAGTGCAATGTGCGAATCATTTGGCGACCACCCAAAGCATGGGTAATCTTTGGCCAATGCGAGTTAACTGCTGGTGATTGAAACATTCCAGTGAAAATCATAAAGGGCGGCAAAATAAAGATTGCGGTAAAGTAGGCAAGTTGCTGGGCTGCATTAAATGGATAACCAGTCATGTGCTCAGGCATGGTAAATGCCAGATATTCCACCATATTGTAGGCGGCATCACCCAATGTGGACAGGCTTGGCGGAATGTAGCGAAGCCATTGTCCTGTTGCAAAAAGCAAGATGTAGTAGATAAGGAAACAGGTGACATACCCCATCACGACCATAAAGTGCCAGTAGCGGCCAAGGCCCAGCAAACCACGCCCAGGTAGCGAGATAATCGGTGAATAATCTTCATATTCACTTCCAACTGCATAGTACTTATGTTTCGATTTTTCTTTAATCGTAAACTGTGCCCATTGTGCGCCGGGCCGGTTATGAACATTGGTATGCAAACGTGGGTAGGTACCTAAAATCTCGATACCGCTTCGAATGAAAAACGTCACGAAAATGATGTTGAGGAAGTGCTCAACGCGCAGCCACCAAGGAAAGTCAAAAGTTGTTGTTAATAGCATTGCCTATCACCCCTTAATCGGTAAAGCCTTGCGAATCGGGCCAGACAACAAAAATTCGCATATTGACTGCCCAGTTCAATATGAAATACCCCAGGGAGGCAAAGAGCATAAGATTCCAAGATGCTGCCAGTGGGATAGACGCTCCGTTCCATACGAAGGGAGCGTTGTCGATGATTCCACCGATGTAGACAACGCAGGCACCCAGGGAAATGAAACTTCCAAAATCCCAGATCGCGCGGCGTGTAAATATCGCCATTGCCAAATAGACAGTAGTGAAAGCGACGACAAGCCACAATGCAATTTCCCCGTGAGGGAAGGGAGGATGATCTGATAGCGCCACTATTGTTGCTGAGCCACCAATAGCAGCTATGGTAAGCATTAAAAGAGCCTTTGTAAGTTTGGGCAGATTGAAGTAAAAGTATCGAAAGAAATTGGCTCGCTTTCGCCCAGGTTTAACGTGGTGAAAAACATCTTCCGTGGCATTAACAGTACCAACGGCATTGGGGATACCTGTGCCTGTGTCATCTTCTTCTTCCAAGATGTTCATAAGTAGTCTCCTCCATTGTGAACAAAAAAGTGGAAATATATCGGGTGGTAACGTGGAAAAACCCCAGCCTGATTTTCCAGTCTTCTAATTTTATCAGACAAAGTGTCCTTATTTTTTAGCTCTGAAGTACGATTTTCGTTGCAGTAGGTTTATCCTCGCGATTCCGAGTTTTCTTATAAAAATTAGCCGCAAATGCGATAGTTATGTGTGGTGGATCTCAGAATGGAGTGGATTTTGTGATGTGAAAATACCGCTATCGGAAGTGTTATTTCCAGTGAACACAATGAAAAGTGTGGCTTCCTATTTTAGTGATCTATTGTCTGTTGTATTGACTTGGTAAGACGGGTGTTATCCAAGAAAAATTAGAAAGCCGCATCCTCAACTGGTGACAGGCTTAGGGCACAGTTACACAAGGGAGCCACGCAATACGAACAGACACGAAGAATATCTACTAAAATCAGCTTCCTCGTCGATAGTTTTAATGAATTGAGCTGGCTTTCTCTTCAGCAAAAAGCTGATCGCGGGCATCATCAACTGTAAGGTTGGTAAGCACATCGCTGAACTGGCGTGCATGATGCGAGCAAAAAAGAAGTTCACCTGATTCCATATAGGCACGTACCCATGCTTGAGCACCGCATGCATCACATCTGTCGGCAGTGGTAAAAAGATCGCCAGCCGTTGACGTTTGTGAGGTAGTGTTAGTTTGTGTCAAAGTTGCCTTATCCGCAGGATGTTGGACTGTGTGTGACATATCGCTCATACCTTCATTGTGGTAGAACGTAGCTGAAAAACAGAAATTGATACAGCAATCTTTCGCCACTGGCACAAAACTGTTCGTCAAGAGTGAAGTGTCTGTGCCGGGCACTCTTCAATCATCCTTTACCATGGAGGCATGGCTAAGACTGCATCTACTTCGCAACGTGAAACATATACGGCTCGACACCTATCGGTTTTAGAAGGTTTAGAGGCCGTTCGTAAACGACCTGGCATGTATATTGGTTCAACAGATCAGCGAGGACTAATGCATTGCCTGTGGGAGATTATCGATAACGGTGTGGATGAAGCTCTTGAAGGACACTGCTCTACTATTGCGGTGACTATCCACCCAGACCATTCAGTGTCGGTCTCTGATGACGGACGCGGTATTCCTGTAGACACTGTTGAATCATTAGGATTATCTGGTGTTGAGGTTGTGTTTACAAAGCTTCACGCCGGAGGGAAATTCGGTAATGGGTCTTACTCTTCATCAGGTGGTTTGCATGGTGTTGGCGCTTCGGTCGTTAATGCGTTATCAGCACGTTTAGATGTTGAAGTTGATCGCGATGGTAAAACATATATGATGAGTTTTCGCCGTGGCGAACCAGGAGTGTTTGATGACTCCAATGGACGCACACCTAATTCTCCCTTTACTGCTTTTACCGATTCATCACAGTTGCGAGTTATTAATAAGATTCCGCGGAATAAAACTGGCACACGTGTTCGTTTTTGGGCTGACTTCCAGATTTTTCCTGCAACTGAAGGTTTTTCATGTAAGCTACTGGTCGATAGGTGCCGTCAAACAAGTTTCTTGGTACCAGGTCTTACTCTTACAGTAGTTGATGAACGTGAAGATACCCAAGAAGAAGTGAACAGCACCCTCGGTGACTATCCCACCTTCACGGAGGGCGACACCCACGCTGTGGCATTAAAAGAACAGAACAACAACCATCGTGTTTATTCATTCCGTCATGATGGCGGTGTGGTTGATTTTGTTGACTTTTTGGCACCAGATCAGGCAGTTACCGATATATGGCATTTTAGTGATACACGTACCTACACCGAAACAGTGCAAACACTAAACGAAAAAACTCACCATATGGAAGCAGTTGAAACCGAGCGTAAGTGTCATATTGATATTGCTCTGCGATGGGGGATTGGCTACGAGACGACGCACCGTTCCTTCGTCAACATTGTTGCCACACCCAAAGGTGGAACACATGTTGCCGGCTTTGAACAAGCTCTTGTAAAAACAATGCGCTCCCAGGTCAAAAAGAATTCACGACGGCTTAAACTGGGCAATAAACAGTTGAAACTAGAAAAAGACGATATTCTTGCAGGCTTGACATCGGTGGTAACCGTCCGCGTTCCTGAACCGCAATTCGAGGGACAGACGAAAGAAATTCTGGGAACTCCTCAGGTGCGTGCCGCCGTGGCATCGGTGGTGAGCGAAGGTCTGGATACTGTTTTTGACTCGAAAAAACGTGATGATAAGCAGCAGGTTTTTCAGGTGCTTGAAAAAGTTGTTGGAGAGATGCGTGCTCGAATCTCTGCAAGAATGCACAAGGAAATTTCGCGACGAAAGAATGCTTTAGAAACATCTTCTTTACCCGCAAAACTAGCTGATTGTCGCACAAAAACACCTCAGGGGTCAGAGTTATTTATTGTTGAGGGCGACTCTGCTTTGGGAACAGCAAAGAAAGCTCGCTCTGCAGAGTTTCAGGCTCTTTTCCCGATTCGTGGAAAGATTCTTAATGTTCAAAAAGCATCAACATCAGATATGCTTTCAAATGCTGAATGTGCTGCGATTATTCAGGTGATCGGAGCTGGTTCAGGACGAACCTTTGACCTTGAACAGGCACGGTACGAAAAAATAATTATGATGACAGATGCCGATGTTGATGGTGCTCATATTCGAACGCTACTGTTAACACTTTTTTTCCGCTATATGCGACCACTGGTGGAAGCTGGCCGAGTCTATGCCGCTGTCCCACCGCTTCACCGCGTGGAAGTTAATGCCAAAGGTCGTAAGAAACGCGAACTAGTTTACACCTATTCTCAAGAGGAACTAGAGGATTTATTGAAAAGACTTCAGCGTTCAGGGCGCACCTATAAAGAACCGATTCAGCGGTATAAGGGGCTTGGTGAAATGGATGCTCATCAGCTTGCTGAAACGACTATGGATCCGCAGATGCGTTCACTTAGACGGATCACATTGGAGGACGAACAGGCTCTTATTGAAGCTCAGGAGATGTTTGAACTGCTTATGGGCTCAACAGTAGCCCCACGAAAAGAATTTATTGTCCGTGGCGCAAAGCAACTGGATGAATCGCGAATCGATGCTTAATTGACGAGCTGCATCCCACTTTTTATATGATTAAGCCATGGCACCAAATTTAGCGACCCGTCTTGCCACTCCAGTGCACGTTGTGACACCGGCACCCCATCTTGGGCTAACGTGGGATATTTCAGCTCAAGAGGACTGCCATGGCATCGCTGAATTGGTGGTGACTACGGAAGCTGAATCTGCGATTGTTCGTCGAACCCCCGATAAGGAAATAATGCGGTGGGCTACTCGCGATGACCCAGACGCTATTGTAAAAAATCTTGTTGGTAAAGATTCACTTGGACAGATACAGGCTTTTGGCGCAGTGCGTGTACCCATTGACGAAACGACGCAGGCACGAGCAGAACTATTTGCTGTTACCCGAAAAAAATGGCGAAAACGCGGTATAGGAAGAGCTCTTCTGGCCTGGCAAGATGCAATGGCTCGACAGATTCTACTTCAGCATTTTGGTGAAAATTCGCTTTTGCCTGTGCGTATTCTTAATGTTGTCGAAGAACATATGGTGGATCGTCGACTTATGTATGTGGCCGCGGGATTTTCACCAAAGACATCGATTGGAGTCTATGTTTCTGATCTTTCGGCTGATCCTGGCATCCGTCCTCCAAAAGGAACCGTCATTCGCTCCTGGGAACCCCGCTTTGATGCTGAAGCTCGCTCACTTTACACCTCTACTCAAGCTCATTTAGGTGCAACCGAAGCTGAATCACGAAAATGGTGGAATCGTGGTAAACGGCTTTTCAGTGAGGAGCTTTCTTTCGCGTTATTCAACGAAGAAGGCCAGATGAATGCAGTTGCCTTGACCTGTAAACATTCTGATGTATGGCTTTCATCAGGTAAAGTTGATGGAGCCATTGACTTGGTAGCGCAGCGAAGCTATCACGATGCACCGGGAGTTGAGGCGCTCATTTCGCATATCTCATCACAAGCGCGAGCCCAAGATCTTCGCGGATTATCTATCGAAAGTGTGGTGCGAGCCCCAGGCGATGCACATTTGCGTCTTATGCGATTGGGGTTTCAGAAAATTGCGTCGCGACGCGTATATAGGATAGACCTGTAGGATAGTAAGAAATAGCTGTGAATAATGTTCCATAGTGGAAAGGAGGACATCCGTGCTTGATTTGAGTGGAAAGTGTGCCTTACCCCCGGCACCTCCAGGGGTGACATGGCGATATTTGACCCCAAAGGATGCCCCCCACTTAAATGAGCTTATTCGACGCATTGAACACGTTGACAACCCGCCATACCGTTCATCATGGCAAGATGTCACACGCTTTTTCGACCCTGAATCCGTGTGGGCGGGAATAGGCGCTATCGACCATCAAGGAGCCATTCGAGCTTTTGGTCATCTGCGTATTCGCCGCGGTAGTGCAGCCGATATTGTGTGTCATGGTGGCGTTGATCCAACGTGGAGAGGGCGAGGCCTTGGCCGTTACAGCCTGATGTGGCAAACAGAGGCTTCAGAGATAATCCTGCATACATTGGAAGGCCAACGTCGCATATGTATCTATGTTGAAGACACAGATGAAGATCTTATTCAACACCTTGATGTTTTAGGTTACGTACGCGATAAAACATATGTTGAACTTGTACGAATGCTTGATAAAACCAGTGTAGCTTCAGCTGTTGCACGTCAAAGTAAAGATGATCCTTTTACTGTTGTGGTTCCTTGGGATCCCGAACTGAGTGAGGAAGTGCGGCTAGCAGCTAACAGGATGGCTGGTGATGAAGTTCAATGGAGCAGTGAAGACTGGAAACGAGGCTGGGAACATTTTGCTGAAGATGCTTCATTTTTACTGTTGGATAAACAAACCGATCGTTCACGGATTGTAGGCTATGTTGCGACAAGTATCTATCCCCAAGATTTTGATGTTTTAGGTCGCAGGCAGGGTTCCATCGATTTGCTGGGCATCGACAGTGACTACCTACAGCATTTTGCATTTATGATGGAACATGTAGTTGCAGCATATATGGCAAAGGGATTCGATGCTGTGGGTGTATCTGCTGATGGGGATGTTGAAAAAGGCGAACTAGAACTTTACCGTGACTGTGGTTTCTCGATTTCATCGACGAGCCACCTGTATGTAAAATCATTGGATCTTGTGAACTATCCTTTCGGCTAGGATGTAGCAGTGATAAAAATTGTTTCACGTACTCATATCCAAGTATTGGCGGTGATAGGCCTTCTAGCAGTTACCGCAGTATGGGGATCGACATTTTTTCTTATTAAAGATCTTATTCATCACATTTCAGCTATCAGTTTTTTAGCGATCAGATTTATAGTTGCCGCACTTGTTATTTGTTTCTTTTTTGGCCCCAGACTTGTGCGTGCATCTCAACGCACATGGATCAACGGAAGTATTTTAGGTAGCATATATGCTGCTGGACAGTTGTTCCAAACCTTTGGGCTTCATGGAACAGATGCTGCAGTGTCTGGATTTATTACGGGAATGTATGTTGTCTTAACCCCAATTTTTGTGTGGCTGCTTTTTCGACAAAAAATTGGCGCGATCACTATTGCTGCAACAATTATTGCGACCACGGGGTTAATGGTGTTAAGCCTTCGTGGTTTCGCTCTTGGTTTACACGAATGTATTACCTTTATAGGTTCAGTGTTTTACGCGCTGCACATAGTTTATCTTGGCCGCTGGTCAAAACACGATAATGTATGCGATCTTGCCCTTATCCAAATTATTGCTATAGCTGCGATATGCGCACTTATATCGGTTCCAATGGGTCTTGACTTACCCAGAACTGCGGGCCAATGGATGAGTATTTTCTATATGGCTCTTATTGCAGGAATTGGAGCAATGATGATGCAAACGTGGGCACAAAAGTATTTGAGTGCCTCACGTGCTGCGATCATCATGACAATGGAGCCGGTGTTTGCAGCCCTGTTTGCTTACTGCTGCGGTGGTGAAACTATCACGGCAAGAGTTCTTGTTGGCGGAAGCCTTGTGATTGTAGCAATGTTGATGACTGAACTTCACTCAGCATACCGTTTACAAAAACGAATAGCTCACACCTCGCGTGAGCAGTAGTGAAAATCTTGTGATACTAGCCAAAGAGATCTTCTTTACATACACTTCCGCCATCACTGATTCACAGGCTAGAAGTTACAGCTAACTAGCCAAAGGATGCTATCTGAGTGGTAACGGGGGTTCCTGAACCATCCCGACGTTCATCAGTCTGTGGAACATTAACAGGGAGTCCTTGAGCATCAAGAGCATGAGCGGGATTGCTGATAACGCCTGCGACCTCCAAGATATCTTCACCTCGCAAGAATCGCTGTGCACGAACCCCTTGAGTTCCGCGACCTTTCGAAGGGAAAAGATGAAGGGGAGAGACTTTTATGGAGGTTTGCCCCGTACCTGGAAGAGATGATGAAGCCGCAGCTACTGTTGCGACAACGGAAGAATCACAATCTATAACAAATGCACCCGCAATAACACGTGCATTATCGGTGAGCTTCATCCCAGCTATGCCTGCACCGTTCCTTCCTTGCGGGCGGATTTTATCTGCAGGGGTTCTTAACAGGTTCGCGGCTGACGATACAAAAACAACTTCGGCTTCATCAGGGCAGTGTGCCGCTGCAACTACTCTATCGCTTGGTGTCAAGCTAATCACCATCCACGATTCCTGATTCTTAGGATGATCGTAGCGAGTGCGCTTTACAACGCCCTCTTCGGTAATAATACCGATAGGTGCACACTTTGGGTCAAGGCTCACCAGGCCCACAATCGGATAGTCACAATCTAAAAATGCCATGACAGGCAGACATCCGTTAAGACTTGGACGGGTTGCTGTTCGCGGAAGTGACGGTAAATCGACAACGTCAAGCCGATGAATAAATCCGTGAGTATCAATTGCACCAATAGTGGAACGTGTTGAGGTGTCCACAATACTGCGTAAAGCATCATGGGGGCCACGTTCACCTGTGGACGGAATTGTGTCGTGACCAACCATACGAGCAACGAGACCCGATGAAGACAGCAGCACCTGGCAGGGCTCATCGGGGATTTCCAAAGGAGCAGTTGCTCCACGTTTTGCGGAAGGAGATGTACTGGCGGCTGCAGGTGCATCTGGAAGACCTTGTGCAACAGTTGGTAGAGTTGCCGAAGTTTCCTGCAAAATGGTGCGTCTGGGCCAGGCATGGCGTGCGGCAACTGCTTGCATCTCTTCACGCACCACATCTTTGCGTTTTTCTTCATGCGCCAACAGGTCGTTGAGATAATCAATAGTGCGAGCAAGTTCATCGCGCTCAGATTCAAGCTCAATACGTGCCAGCTTTGTGAGTCTGCGCAAACGCAAAGACAAAATATGTTCAGCCTGCAGCTCTGAAAGATCAAATACCGTCATCAAACGCTGTTTTGCTTCTGAAGAATCTTCAGATGAGCGCACTATATGAATAACATCATCAATATTGAGAACAGCAACCATCAAACCATCTACCAAATGCAGACGCTCTTGAGCCTTGGCAAGCTGAAACTGTGAGCGACGTTGAATGATTGCCATGCGATGACGTAAAAATACGTCCAACATTTCTTTCAGTGACAAAGTGCGGGGTTGTCCATCTACCAGCGCCACCGCATTGATACCAAAAGAATCCTCCATTGGCGTGTGCTTAAATAGCTGTTCTGCAACAGCTTCAGGGTTAAATCCGTTTTTCACTTCAATGACCAGGCGAAGATCATGGTCACGATCAGTCAAATTTGTTACGGCAGAAATACCTTTGATGCGTCCCTTAGTAACGGCCTCTTTAATTTTTTCTATCACACGTTCAGGTCCTACCATGTAGGGAAGCTGTGTCACAATAATTCCGCGTTTGCGTGCAGAAATACGATCAATACTGATTTTTGCACGTGTTTTAAAAGTTCCGCGCCCAGTTGCGTAAGCATCACGAATACCATCTAATCCAACAATTACGCCGCCACAGGGCAGATCAGGGCCAGGAATATAACGCATCAAATCATCAATGGTCGCGTCAGGATTATCCAGTAAGTAACATGCGCCTGCAATGACTTCGCCAAGGTTATGCGGGGCAATATTGGTGGCCATACCAACAGCTATACCCGAGGCTCCATTGACCAGCAGCTGCGGAAAACCAGATGGCAAGACACTTGGCTGCATAAACTGATTGTCATAGTTGGGAACAAAATCTACGACATCTTCGTCAAGGTTACGTACCATATCCAGCGCAGCTGGTGCCATACGGGCCTCTGTATAACGCTGGGCTGCAGGGCCATCATCAAGAGATCCGAAGTTACCATGACCATCAACAAGTGGTAAGGCAAGGTTAAAAGGCTGGGCCAGACGTACCAGCGCATCATAGATAGCGGAATCGCCGTGAGGATGAAGTTTCCCCATTACCTCGCCAACCACACGTGACGACTTCACATGTCCCTTATCGGGCGTAAGGCCCATTTTTGACATCTGATAGATGATCCTGCGTTGAACAGGCTTCAATCCATCACGAGCATCGGGCAATGCACGAGCATAAATCACAGAATAGGCATATTCAAGGAATGACTGCGACATTTCTTGAGATACATCAATCGATGTAATGCGTTGTTCCGGTGTATGTGTGGAACTGTGAGGTGTCTGTTGTGATGACATCCGGTAATATCCCTTTCACCCGCCGTTACCTCTCTTCTTACAGGCGGTGTACCCATAAGGCGTGCGGCGTTGACGATAGTAACACATCCAGCAGAAAAAGAACGACAAGCCAGCTGCATGGGTGCGCTAGGCATACTCCTTCTTTACCTTGTACCTATTGTGCCTAGAACAACTGCTTTTGTCAGATGTGGCACTCCAGAACGTGAGAAGTTTTATGTTTTTCACATTTGAGCTTGTATCTGTGGAAGTTTTTACTACACTGTAAAGACAATAGGCTTCTTTGGCTTCAATCGGCTTCTACCACGTAAAGAACATATGACAAATATACCTTACTATGATGGCTCACCTCCTCCACTTATTACCGATATTAGCCCTGCACTACTTCGAGCCTGCACAGCGTTTCCACCTGAAGCCGCTGACCAGTTAGGTAGGGCAGTCAGTGAAGCAAGAAGTGCAGATCTGGGCAGTTCCAAGATGGCTGCTTCTACACGCGAGACAGCCAATGAAGAGTTCAGTGCGGGATGTAAAGCTGAACAAGGTTGTGGTCGATACGGAAGTATCAAATCAGATAACGATCATCTTAATAGTGCCCAGTTACGCACTACACAGCATCCATCCCTCATATTCCCACAGGCTCAGCATATATGTATGGTGATGGCTGATGGGCTTGGCTACAATATGATTGCTAGCCGTTGGGGCCATGTTAAGTTCTTACGTGCAATGCTACAACCTTGTGTATCCACTGAAAATGCTTATGTGCACACATGTTTACCTTCCTCAACTGCCTGCGCAATACCAGCGTTAACGACGGGGTGTTTACCTGCCCAAACCGGGATGCTGGGTTATGAAACAAAACCCGGTATTGATATGCCTGTCGTGAATCTTTTGCAGTTTCGGCAACGCAATCATCGTGAATATCCTGCGAAGAGTTTTTATCGTAAACCTACTTTGTTTGATGTTGCTATCAATAGTGGAAGACGTGCAGTAGCTGTAGGCCCTCATAAGTTTAGAGCCTCTGGAATGAGTTACGTGTCATTGCACGGTGCGGAAATAGTAACAGAAAAACGGTTAATGAATCGTTGTGAAAAAGGTGTAGAGGCCCTTCGTGCAGGTGCCGATATTTCCTATATTTACTGGGATGGAATTGATCATGCTGGCCATAATTATGGCTGGCAGTCATATGAATGGCTGTGTGAACTTGAAGCATTTGATGCCGCTATGGATTGGTTGGCGTCACATCTTCCACCGCGTACGTTACTACTTGTTGTAGCCGATCATGGGATGGTTGATGTGGATCTTAGTCAGCAAACTTCTATCTGTGATTATCCCACCTTAGTGCAGGATGTGGCAGATATTGCGGGGGAGCCACGGGCACTTCACGTTCATCTTCACCATGATGTTGGTGATGGCGAAGATGTCATGAATGAACGCATCGAATTGGCTGCACGTCGTTGGCAGGACTTATTAGGTGAACGTGCGCTTGTTATCCCGCGAATGCAAGCTCAGGCCTTCTACGGGAAAGTTGAAGATCCGCAGATTTATCTTCCTGACCTTACAGTATTTTCACTGGATAAAGCCAGCATTGTTGATAAACGTATCCATTCGCCTAAAGCATGTGGATTGAAAGGAATGCATGGGTCAGTGACCGAAGATGAACTATTGATTCCTGTGGGAGTCCTTCTTACTTGACTCTTTTTGTGTAACCTTTAACTTTTCGAGGGGATGGTGGAAAAATGTCTAATAACACGTATGCGGCGCAATGTAGCTGATACGACTGCAGCTGCATATCCAATATGCCACATCTTTGGTGAAGGAATTTCAGTGTAGGTATTTCAGCAGAGCGTCCTCAGGAATTCTTTGAGGTTCGTGCCCCAAAAACAATCTCATCCCACGAGGGAACGGAACGCCTTTTCTTTGTACGTTGAGGGTGTTTTCGTGCAGGGGGGGCATCGGGAGCCTCCAGACCTGGCAGAACATCTGTGACCGGTTGCGATACTCCAGTTTCATGGCCGGATTGTGCGCAGTGCTGGGTGCTGTTTGTTGTGTTTGTTTCTTGAGCTGCCTTTGTCGCCACCCCTGCTATCTTCTTGGTATCTGTATGTTCTTTGCCAGCCTGGGAATCACTGGTTTTGCTGGTAGCGCCATGCGCAGTAGTAGCATCTGCAGTGCCGCTGTTGTTAGGAGTGCTACCAACAGTGTTGTGAGTGGTATCCGTATCTTCGATGAGACTTGGGTCTATAGTATTATGGTCAGATATTTTTTGAGTATTTGATAGTGGTGCTTGTACATCATTGTCAGGCACATGAGGATCCGTTACATCGTCCTCTTTTTTTCTAAATGGGAGGACGGAGCCGGCCTTGGCTGGGGCGTTTTTTTTAGTAGAAGTAACACCTGTGTTTTGTGGGGAGCGTGTTGCCTTACCCGTGGGAGCAAGAATATCACCGATTTCGTGGGCGTCCTCGGCAGGAGAATCGTCAAATTCTGACATATCGATAGATTGACGGATACCACGCTGAGCATTCAGTTCATCAAGTAAAAGCTCTGTACCAGTGGCGCGGGTAGGGGAAGGTTCTGGCGGGGCAGATAGTGGTGGAGTCTGCGAGGGTGGCACCTGTGAAGATGGGGAAGAAATCGTTGCGATAATGTCTGTTTCCTCTTGCTCCCACGGCAAAGGACGCGATACTCCAAAAGGATCTGCATGAGAAGAAACAGCCGTTTCGGTTAGCCAAATAGCTTCTTGATCAAGGGCTGTCAGGCTTTTTGCGGCTACATCGAAACTCCAGTGGGCTTCTTTTTCAATAGCTGATTGAACAAATGTCACAATGACTTCCCAGGGATCTTGACCGCTGCGGATAGCATCGAAGTCTATAGTGTCAGGGTCAACACCGCGCGCAGCTAAACGGTCAACTACTAGGTCTCCCATTGTGGGGGCATCTTTGTCGTTTCCTATACGGCAGCGTTGAGCCATTTGCGCAATATAGCGGCGCTCATCGTGAATAGGTTTTTCGTAGGGGCGGATGCTTTCAAGAGGAACGTTAAATTGGCGCGCAATATCGGTGGAGGTAGACCCCATTCGAATAAGGACTTGAATATCGCGTGGTGCCAAAGTGTCAGTTCCAGGTGTGGGCTTTACTGTGTGCAATAGGGGGCGTTCAATGCGGACCGCAGTGCGTAAAGAATCTGTTATGGGAAGAAGATAGCGCTGACCATCACTATCGGTTAAGACCAGGCGGGTGCGGTCGGGGTGGACATCTAAAAATTCCAGATCTATCATGCTTGTCCTTGTCTATAATACAGCGTCGCTATCTATAGTAACTTTTTTTGTCTGAGACTGTCCTATTTGTGTCGTTGCGTCGCATTCTTGCTGGTTTTTACATACTTTTGTTTTTCGCTGAGCGCACACCGCGGTGTTGGGCTAGATTTTTGAGCTGTACCGTGCTATTGTGCGGTGAGCACAGGAGTTTGGGGTATTACCCTTGAGGTATTCCCGTCGATCTGTTAGTGCGCAAGAATACGTACGTGGACATGAAGGAAGGACAACAACTATGGCCACGGATTACGATGCACCTCGCAAGAATGAAGAAGAAGTTGATTCGGATTCACTTGAGGAATTGAAGGCACGTCGCGCTGAGTCAACTGGTTCTGCTGAAGTTGACGAAGATGAAAATGAGGTTGCGGAAGGATTTGAACTTCCAGGGGCCGATCTTTCTAACGAGGAGCTTTCGGTTGAAGTTGTACCAGCTCAAGATGATGAGTTCACTTGTTCGGTGTGTTTCCTAGTGCATCATATATCGCAGCAAGCTGGAGAAGAAGGTGGTCTGCCTGTTTGTGCAGACTGCGTAGAATAGTCGACGTTTCTTTTGGAATAGTCACAATGAAGGGCACATAATGATGGGGTTTTTTCGAGGTAAGGCTCGCCACTGTGAAGAACGCATAAACGTTGCCGATGATTCTCATAACACCCAAGAAACAGTTGGCCCCTATACCGACACCCACCCGCACAATGAACAGCGTTCCTTTATGAGTTTGGGCTGTATCGATATTCCCTATGTGGAAGGTATGGAGCTTGTTCCTGCCATGGATGACCAGCGCCGTTTTCATTCGGTGTCTGTTGTTATCGCAAATTTGTGTGTTGAGCTTGCCCTGTTTGCGGCCCCGCGTTCGGATGGATTGTGGAAACGCTCATTTGATACTTTGACAAAGGACGCGAAGGAAAAAGGTTTCGATACGTTTTCATTGACGGGACATTGGGGGAAGGAACTGCTGATTCGTCCTCGAAAATCTGATGGTAACATGCCGTATCGCTTTGTTGGCATTGAAGGTCCTGGCTGGCTTCTTCGGGCCACCTATTTCGGGGCGGCTGCTGAAAGCGATAAAGAACGCGAGATGCTTGATGCAGTTGTGTCACACATTGTTGTTCATCGTGGTGGCGATGCAAAACCTCCCGGAGAACTTATCTATTTGACGTTACCTGCCGCGCTTGAAGAAAAAGTCTTTGAGCAGATAACACAGTAAAAGGAGACGTTGATGGCATCAAAGAATTGGTTCCAAAAGCTGTTTTCGCGTCAGGGGAGTGCATCGATTCGTGAAAGTTTTGAGGCTGCTGACGAGCAGGCTCTTGCTCAAACTCGTTCCACAACAAACATTGGTGACCTACATGAACGTCAGGTAGCTCGAATTTCGGGTGGTATTCAGTCGATCACTTTGCCTTCGCCAAGTGCTCCGGGCCCCTTTATGGCTACACTTTTCGATGGAACAGGTGCCATTGATGTTTTATGGCTGGGTCGCCGTTCGATTCCCGGTATTGAAGTTGGTGTTCACATGATCGTTAAGGGCACTGTTGGGCGTCACGGTGGGGGGCTTTGTATGCTTAACCCTGAATACCAACTGATTGATGAGGGCGAATAGTCCTTGACCCGTTACGAAGGTTCAGCCTATGGCACATACTGACGACGTTGCTTCGCAAGAAAATCAAGAGGACGCAGCTGTATCCCCCCTTCACAGTGTTCAACTAGATGCGCAAGAGTTTTCATTTGAAAAAGCAGTTGGTGGCTGGAGGGGCTGCCTTGAATCCATTGGGCCACTCCTGCTTTTCACAATTATCTATCTTTTTACTTACTCCATACAGTGGCCACTTATCAGTGCTTTTACTGTTGCCGTGGTGACTGCTCTGTTACGATTGCTTGACAAAACATCGTTGAAACAGGTTGCTGTTGGCTTAATAGGTATTGCCATCGCTGTGATATGGGCTTGGACAACTGGAGAACCGAAGGATTTCTTTGCGCTTGGGCTATGGATTAACGCAGTGTATGGCGGGATAGTGCTGCTGTCGATTCTTGTACGATATCCACTGGTTGGTTTGGCCGTTGCGGCAGCATATAGCTGCCTTAACTGGTGGAAAACACCGCAGGCCCGTGTATTTTATTTGCGTAGCGTGTGGGCTACCTGGGTGTGGGTAGTGCTTTTTGGCCTGCGTTTAGTTATTGAGGTTCCACTGTATTACGTGAATGCGGTGGCGGCTTTGGGGATTGCCCGCCTTATTTTGGGGGTGCCACTTTTTGCGGTAGCTGCATGGTTGACATGGGTGATGATGAAAACAGTCCTTCATTTGGTGAAGCACGCTGATGAGGGCCTGCCTGGTGAAGTTGGTAAGTAAATGGACAACAAGTACCGCATACGTTGATGCCACATCCACTCGAAGGCCGATACGTTTGCTCGACAATAATTCTAGTCCCGTATCGGGCCTGCTGCTTAGAACACCTGCTCAGCAGGGCTGAACTTTTTTCTCAACTATGGTCAGACACAACCGATGAGCGTGAGTTCACATGAGGGCGTTGTCAGTCTTCTTGGGCAGGGTCATAGGGAAGTTCTGCATCGTTGCTAAATAGCCCTGTTACTTCTTTAAGATCGTCCTCACCAGTGGATCTGAAAAGGAACAGTAGTTTATCGTCTTCTTCTAATGAGAGTTCGGGTAAAGGCGCAAGCGGGCGAGTATCACGAATAAGCGCGGCAACCACGGCTGAATGAGGAATCTCAAGGTCGGCAAGTCTGCGGCCTAACACATCTGATTGTCCAGAAATCGTTATCGAATACATGGAAGCACCTGACTTTGGGAAAGTAAAGAGGTGCACGGGTGTACCAATAGCAACGGCATCTTCAACCAGTGCCGTGATAACACGCGGGGTCGATACCGAAACATCAACCCCCCATTGATCGTTGAACATCCACTCATTTTTAGGATTATTGACACGGGCAACTGTTCGTGGAACAGCAAACTCGGTTTTTGCCAGCAGCGAGATCACCAAGTTCGCTTTATCGTCACCGGTTGCTGCTACCATCACGTCGCATACATCGACATCAGCTTGGGCTAGTGCATCGGGGGAACACGCATCGGCAAGAATCCAGTCGGCATCTGCTACGGAGGCAACCTGCATTTTATCGGCTTGGGAATCCATGAGTGTTACATCGTGTCCGTGCGATAAGAGCTCGCGTGCAATCGAACGGCCAACAGCACCTGCACCTGCAATAACAATACGCATTAGTTAGATCTCCTCGGCAGATTCGTCAACTGGTTCATGGCTGAGGATATGGCGAATCTTATCAACATCAGATTCAAGAGTCGCCAAAAATAGTTCATCATTTTCTTGCACTTCCAGCGCGGGCTGAGCGAGCAGCGCTTTACCAAAACGATTAATGTAGGCTAAGCGCGCATTTGTGCTTTCTTCAACAAGTCGAATGGGTTTACCGTACCAGGCGGCATGCGGTTGGCAACGCATCAGTGTCACACCCAGTTGCGGGTCGCTGTACACACTTTGAGATTCATCTGGTAAGACTTTGTGTAAAATCATCCCAGAACTCCAACGAACCGTGCCCACAGTGGGGATGCCCAGACGTTCATAGGCTTCGGCACGACGCGGATCATAGATTCTGGCAACTACACGTTTCACACCAAAAGTTTCACGCGCAATTCTAGCAGCTAAAATGTTGGTGTTGTCTCCATTAGAAACTGCGGCAAACGCATAGGCTTTTTCAATACCCGCTTTTGTCATGGTGTCACGGTCAAAGCCAATGCCTTTGACACGTTGCCCAGAAAAACTCTTCGGCAATTTCCGCAAAGCAGCTGATTCGCGGTCAATAACGGCAACAGAATGCCCCATTTTGTCTAATGTAACGGCAACGCTGGAGCCAACGCGTCCCGATCCTAAAATCACGAAGTGCACGGGTTAAAGCCTAGTTGAATTTTGATGAAATTACGACTCTGAAGTGTTTATCATATGCGAGTTCTTGCTTTCGGTGGGCGAGTTTTATGCCACATATCCTTCTTTGGCAGTGAAATTACTGACCTCATCGCTACATTGCCTTGGTTTTACGGGGTGTTTTGACATACCATAACCAATGTGTCTGAACATATAGACCGCGCCAAACGAGTTCTGTTTGGCCGCCCCATGAATAAACGAGCAATGGGTAAAACACTTTTGCCTGTTCGCATTGCGCTGCCCGTGTTCGCCTCCGATGCATTGTCGTCGGTTGCCTATGCACCTGACGAAATCTTGCTGACACTTGCTTTTGCTGGGATTGCTGCTTCAACAATGTCACTATGGGTAGGCATTGCTGTGGTATTAGTACTGATGGTTGTGGTAATGAGCTACCGTCAAACAGTTCATGCCTATCCCTCTGGTGGCGGTGATTACGAGGTTGCCACGGCGAACCTTGGGCCACGTGCTGGCCTTACTGTAGCTTCTTCACTGCTGGTAGACTATGTTTTAACGGTAGCTGTGTCTATCTCGTCGGGAGCTCATTATATTACTGCGGCCTGGCCGCAAATGGTAGGGTGGGAAGTTCCCATTGCTGTCAGTGTTGTCGCACTTTTGGCATTACTGAATTTGCGTGGGCTTCGTGAATCAGGTACTGCCTTTGCCATTCCTACTTATGTGTACATGTTTTCTATCGGGTTGATGCTTGTTGTCGGTTTATTTAAGGAGTTCACGGGAAGTCTTGGAGATGCCCCAACTGCTGCTTACGAGGTTGTTCCCGCTGTTGGCTACGATGCAGGTTTAGCTGGAATCGCCGGATTCTTTTTGATTCTGCGTGCATTTTCATCCGGCTGTGCGGCACTTACTGGTGTTGAAGCTATCGCTAATGGTGTGCCGGCAATGCAAAAACCTAAATCAAAAAATGCGGCAACAACGTTGGCACTGTTGGGTATGATCTCAACGGCAATGATGTTGTGTATTCTTTATTTGGCAAAGCAAACAGGAGCAAAAGTTGTTGAAGATCCGTCTTCTCAGCTGCTCTTGGACTCTCAACCCCTTGCCGAATCTATCAAGATTGACCCGGTTATTTCACAAATTGCGGCAACGGTTTTTGCGTCTTCTCGTCCTCTGTTTTTACTCATTACCATTGTCACAGGCCTTATTTTGGTGTTGGCAGCTAACACGGCTTTCAATGGTTTTCCTCAACTGGCTTCCGTTTTGTCGCGCGACTCATTTTTACCGCGACAACTATATAAACGTGGCGACCGCCTGACTTATTCAAATGGCATCATTGTTTTAGCGGTGGCTTCTGCGGTGCTGATTGCGGCGACAGAAGCCGAGGTTACTCGCCTTATTCAAATGTATATTGTGGGTGTATTTATTAGTTTTTCGATGTCGCAGTTGGGAATGATGCGCCACTGGACACGTGAACTTCGTACCTGTTCACAGGTTAAACGGCGCAACCAGATGCGACGTTCCCGAGTGATCAATGTGGTTGGTTTTGCCGTTACATTTACTGTGCTCATTGTTGTTGTTTTAACAAAGTTTATTCACGGTGCATGGGTGGCGATCTTGTTGATGATGATCGTTTATTTTATGATGTTGGGAATCTCGCAGCACTATAAAAGCTCTGAACAGTATTTAAGTGTTGACGACTGGGATGGCGCACGTGCATTACCATCACGGGCCCATTCACTTGTATTGGTATCAAAGATGCATCGCCCAACGATGCGCGCAATCGCCTACGCTGCAGCGGCCAACCCCGCAACGCTTGAACTTGTGAATGTCAATATTGAAGATGCCAAAACAAAGGCTCTGCAAAAACAATGGGAAAATGCTGGTATCGATATTCCATTGACGATTCTTGGCTCACCCTATCGTGATATTACATTGCCGGTAACCCAGCATGTGCGGACCCTTCGGCGACGATCACCGCGCGACTTGATCGTCTTCTATATTCCTTACTTCCTGGTGGAGCACTGGTGGCAAAATCTTCTTCACAACCATTCTGCAACTCGCCTGCGCCGCGAACTTCAATATATTCCCGGTGTTGTGGTAACACTTGTTCCCTGGCGTTTCCATGGTGTGATGGAACCTGGCCCGGTGTTAGGTGAGCGCCTGCGCGCCCCCGAGGAAGCTCAGGTACACGGTGGCGCGTCCTCTGACACTACTGAAAACACCAATGACTCGCATCACTGGTTTAACAAAGTCAGTCTGCACTGGCCATCTCGAAAAAAGATGCTAGCAAAAACGCAAGACAATGATACTTCCGATGGTAAAAATCGAAAGAACAGTATGTATAAGTCACCGCTTTCTTTCCTGCAACCTCCATCATTTCATGTGTCCTCGAAGGCTAGAAATGAGCGACGCCAGCGCCAAGATAATAGAGACACACAAAAACCCCACACAGGTCAGGAACCACCGGAAGTGACGAAATAGATGACTACTACCATCACCGTGAAAGCAGGCCCGATGACCCACGGGGGTGCCTGTGTGTGTCATCATCACAACAAAGTAGGTTTTATTCGAAACGCAATTCCAGGAGAAACAGTAAAGGTACTGATTACTCAGGAACTTTCGAAGCGCTTTTACGGTACGGTTATTGACGTGGTGGAGGCCTCGGAGCATCGGCGTGAACATTTTTGGCCGGAAGCCGTTAATAACGACATTGGTGGAACGGAGTATGGGCATATAGCTCTTGACCATCAGCGCTATCTGAAGGCCGAAGTCTTACGGGACGCGTTCAGTCGTGTTGGAGGACGCGATCTGGCCTATCATATGGATGGCTTTGACATTCCTTTTTATCCTGCTCCCAGTGACGCTGCCGGGGGATGCGATGCTGGACGTGGTTGGCGTACCCGAGTAGAAGTAGTGATGACCAGTGAAGGAATTGGTATGCACCAGTATCGTGGAAGTCATTGCGTGCCGGTAAAACAGCTTCCTTTCGTGAGTAAGAAAATCACTGATTGCGATATTTTTGGTGCGCACTGTGCGTTGGCAAAAATTGCGCAGCCCGGTCAAAGAATTCGTCTTGTCCATGATAACAAGAGGGTTGTTGCCTGCGTTGATGATGCGCTTTTTGAGGAATGCGATGGAGTATTTGTTCCGACAAAAGATGATGTGATGCATTATCGAGTGGGTGATGACCTCTTTGATGTCTCGGCACTCGGGTTTTGGCAGGCCCATACTGATGCTCCTTGCGTGTTGCGTGAAAGTGTGACACGCATGATTAATACGGTACGTGCTCACTTGGCCCCTTCGCAGATTTCAGCTGTAGAGTTTTATGCGGGTGCTGGATTGCTTAGTCTTGAACTTTTGCGTCGCTGTCACAGTGTGTGGACGTTTGAGGGGTCAGTGCGTGCGGTTGCCGATGCGAAAAAGAATATGAGCACCGCCGGGTTAACAGTTGAACATGCTGGTCGTGCTTTTATTAATGCGAAGCAGGTGGCGCGTGCCGCGCAGCGGATAAAGACACCCGATCTTGTGGTGCTGGATCCGCCCCGTCAAGGGGCAGGTACTCAGATGATGAAAGCACTGGCTCAGTGGGGGCCCTCGGCTATCATTTTAGTGGCTTGTGATCTTGCCTCAGCGGCGAGAGATCTAGGTGTACTTCATCGCTGTCAATATCGAATTACGCAAGCCGAGTGTCACGATTTATTCCCTTATACTCCCCATATCGAGAGTGTTTTTCTGTTAGAACGCGGGAATTAAGTTATTTCATATTAGCCAAACTAGCTGCGTAAATAATAGTTCTTATGGCACAACTTAGTAAATGTTTCCCATTCATGTTGCAGACAGTGTGTAAGTAAGTTATCTTGACATCAAGATAACTTGACATCAAGACAAAAGCGGTGTCACAACTAATGAAGGGGTAGACATGGCGGAATTCAATAGCTTTGACGCTAAAAAGACGATGACTTCGGGGAAGAAAGAATACACAATTTATTCTTTGCATAAAGTTCCTGGGGCAGACAAACTTCCATACGCGTTAAAGATTTTGACCGAGAATTTGCTGCGGAATGAAGATGGTGCAAATATCACGAAGGAACAGATTTCAGCGTTGGGGAACTGGGACCCCAATGCTCAGCCAGATACTGAAATCCAATTCACGCCCGCACGTGTGCTGATGCAGGACTTCACGGGTGTACCCTGCGTTGTTGATTTGGCAACGATGCGCGAAGCCATGGTGGATCTTGGTGGTGATCCGGAAAAAATCAATCCGCTTGCTCCCGCGGAGATGGTTATTGACCACTCGGTTCAGATTGATGCGTTTGGCACGCCCCAAGCCCTCGAAATCAACATGGATATTGAATATCAGCGTAACCGCGAACGCTACCAGTTCCTGCGCTGGGGGCAAACTGCCTTCGATAACTTCCGTGTTGTTCCCCCAGGCACCGGTATCGTTCACCAGGTCAATATCGAATACTTGGCACGTGTCTGCTTCGTAAAGGAAGAAGAAGACCGTTCGCTGGCGTATCCCGATACATGTGTTGGTACTGACTCCCACACCACAATGGTCAATGGCCTTGGTGTGCTTGGGTGGGGTGTTGGCGGTATCGAGGCCGAAGCCGCAATGCTTGGCCAGCCCGTATCAATGCTTATCCCACGAGTTGTTGGCTTTAAGCTGTCGGGTTCGATCCCGGCAGGTGCAACTGCTACAGACGTTGTATTGACAATTACGCAGATGCTGCGTGAACACGGCGTTGTTGGCAAATTCGTCGAGTTCTACGGTGAAGGTGTTGGTCAGGTTCCTTTGGCAAACCGTGCAACTATTGGCAATATGTCGCCAGAGTTCGGCTCAACTGCAGCTATCTTCCCAATTGACGATGTCACCATCGACTATCTGCGCCTTACTGGACGCAGTGAAGATGCTTGCAAACTTGTTGAAGACTATGCAAAAGAGCAGGGGTTGTGGCACGATCCTTCACGTGAAGCCCACTATAGCGAATATATGGAACTGGATCTTTCAACAGTTGTGCCCTCCATTGCCGGGCCGAAGCGTCCTCAAGACCGCATTGAGTTGTCTAAGTCTCAAGAAATGTTCCGAAAGACCCTTCCAGACTACATGTCAGGTACTACTGATGAAGAAAACGGTATCGGTACAGATGCATGGAGTGGGGAAGAAGTTGCCCGCAATCAGCGTGCTCTTGATGGTGGGCTTCCTGAGAGACCACATAAGCGTGTCCCTGTGACAATGGAAGACGGGACCGAAACCTATATGGACCACGGTAATGTTGTCATAGCCTCCATCACCTCATGTACCAATACCTCGAACCCATCGGTGATGTTAGCTGCCGCTTTGCTGGCGAAGAACGCCGTTGAAAAGGGCTTAACATCCAAGCCCTGGGTCAAGACTTCAGTGGCGCCGGGTTCGCAGGTTGTCACTGACTATTTTGAACAGGCTGGCCTGTGGCCTTACTTAAACGAACTGGGCTTTAACCTGGTTGGTTATGGCTGTGCAACATGTATTGGTAACTCCGGACCACTGCCACAAGAGATTTCCGATGCCATTAACGACAATGATATTACGGCAGTTGCGGTACTTTCGGGTAACCGTAACTTCGAAGGGCGCATCTCGCCTGATGTCAAGATGAACTATCTGGCATCCCCGCCACTGGTAATCTCGTACGCATTGGCTGGCTCAATGGATTTCGATTTTGAAAACGATCCTCTGGGGCAGGATAAAGACGGAAATGATGTCTATTTGCGTGATATTTGGCCAGATCCGGTCACTGTTCAGCAAACAGTTGATTCAGTGATTACACGCGAAATGTATCTGAAAGACTATGCCAGTGTCTTTGATGGTGATGAGCGTTGGCAGTCGATGGATACACCCGAGGGTGCCACCTTCGAATGGGATGATGCGTCAACCTATATTCGCAAGGCACCATTCTTTGAAGATATGACCATGGATCCTGAACCCGTCACTGATATTCATGGCGCACGGGTGCTGTTGAAACTTGGTGACTCGGTGACAACAGACCATATCTCGCCTGCTGGTTCATTTGCCGGTAGCACACCTGCTGGCCGGTATCTTATCGACAATGGGGTAGAGCGCAAAGACTTTAACTCCTACGGTTCACGTCGTGGTAACCACGAAGTCATGATGCGTGGAACCTTTGCTAATATCCGTATTCGCAACCAGGTGCTTGACAACGTTGAAGGTGGCTTTACAAAGTCCTTTACAGTAGAGGGCGAACCTCAAAAAGCTATCTTTGATGCCGCTCAAGATTATGCTGCTTCGGGTACACCCCTGGTTGTTCTTGGTGGTGCCGAATACGGTTCGGGTTCATCACGTGACTGGGCAGCCAAGGGAACGAATCTTTTGGGCGTGCGCGCAGTGATTGCCGTGAGCTTCGAGCGTATTCACCGTTCAAACCTTATTGGTATGGGCGTTGTGCCGCTGCAGTTCCCAGAGGGCGAAACCCATGATTCACTTGGTTTAAGCGGTGATGAGGTCTTTGATATTACCGGTATCGAGGAACTGAACGAAGGTCGCACCCCTGAGACAATGAAAGTGACTGCCACAAAACCAGATGGTTCTGTCATCGAGTTTGATGCAGTTGTTCGCATTGATACACCAGGTGAGCGTGACTACTACCGCAACGGCGGCATTTTGCAGTATGTGCTTCGCCAGCTTGCCAAGGGTGAAGCATAAATCCTGCGCAAGCAGTGGCAATAAGATCTGCGGGTAGCTTTTGCTGCCTGTGCCCATAAGCAACAAAAGTTCGGGTCTGCATTTTTGCAGGCCCGAACTTTCATTTCATTTTTGATGCTTGAACCGCGTATTGTTCTATGTCTACACAGATGGCGGGCGATTGGCGCCTTGGCTGGCAATGGTGGTGCTGATACCCTAGTTTTTGGGTTTGTGGATGCTTTTGAGGTTTTCTACACTGGGAAAGTATGAGCAGTAATGACCAGACAGAAAACAGCACCGTTGGCAAAGCTAGCCCATCCAATCAGATGAATCATGGGCAATTTTCCCAGCAATCCCCAGTTCAACCGTCGGCACCGTATCGTCCGCCGCCTCTACAGGTTCCACCTTTGCCTGTGCAAGGGTATCCCCAACAGCTGGGACAAGTTCCAGTGCAGGGTGTTCCTCAACTACCCGGGCAACAGGGAATCCAGGTTCCCCCTCAGTTTGGTAGTCCTTTGCAGCCCGGAATTCCTCCTCAGGTGTCACAGCCGGTAAGCGCAAAGTCGCATAGAGCTTTGCGATGGGGTGTGCCTATGGCGGCAATTCTTATGATCTCCCTTGTGGCTGGTTTGGGGGTTGGATTTGGCTGGTTTTCTGGTGGTGGCTACAGCGGCCCACCTGTTGATTATTCTCAAAAACCTATGGAGTATTCACTGGAGTATCCTTCAAAAGTTGTCTACTCACTTGACTTTACTGAGCCTATAGAAGTTATTGCTTTAGAAGCGTTTACTGGTGAGGTTACAGAGCAAGGAGAACGTGAAGCGCAGTTTTTGCGTTTTACAGGTGATGATTTTGAGACTCTAGCGACTGTTTCTGATCATGTTCCTGTGGCTGTGTCGAATACGGTAGGTCTTGTGATGGATTCTGACACGAAAGAACTGAAGCTTATTGAGTTTTCTTCGGGAGATATTACGCCATTAGGATTCGACGGCGAAAAAGATGACTACTATCTGTCCAATGATGTTTTTCTTCGGCACCATGGGAACACATTGACTGCTTATGACTTAAATAAAAAGAAAATGTGGTCAAAAAGAGTCGGGGATTCTATTTACGGTGCGTACTTACTGTCAGGAGACGCGATCGTCGTTAATAGTGAAGGCTTTGATATCCTACTCGATAAATCTGGTGGGAAAGAGATTATGAAGATTAATGAAACTGGAAAGTGGATAGACGCTATCGAAGATGGCTATATTATTGGAACGGAAAGAGAGCATGACTATTTCACGATGGATGGGGAAAAGATAGGAACTGTACGTGGGCCTTGGATATCAAGTCTGGATTGGAGGGATTATGGGATTAAGGATCTTTACCGTCAGCACAAAGAAGGGGTCACACAACTACCTTCTCAAACGAAACGATCTTCTCGTGCCGGAACATGTATGGGAACAGTGATAAATATCGACAGTAAGGCTCACATAGGGGATAAAACATTCGATAAAATAGGGGATTCATATCAGTGGTATGAATGTAGCCCTGATCAGAGGACTGCGTATATCTTAGATACTGATTTCGACAATGAGTCATTGACCTATTATGGTTTTTCCCAAGATAGCCAAGCCGAACCGACAATCAGCAAACAATACAAAGGTGTAAAGGTTTTACCACGTACGATTTATGACTATTTCCGAACCGTAGGTGTCCTTGAAGATGAATCTCTGATTGAATCTGATGATAGTGACTACTCGACACCAACAGATGTTGTCGATACTCTTATCATTTTTGGTGCTTCCAATAAATAGTTTTTGCCCATGTACGACACACGCGAATATTCTTTTCTGCTAAATGGGTGTCTTAGTTTGCGGGAATATGCGTTTTTAGGTGGTTGCGAATGTAGAGCCTCCAACTCTCATGTCCACATATCGTTTTCAGGAGTATCAATGTCGAGGCTTCTCTGGTGCGTGCCAGAGCATCGAGCGAAAAACAGCAGAGCGTCACAATTGGGCTGCGATAGACGATTCTAACAGTGGGACACACGAAAAGATCATGAAAGAATATTCCACACCGATAGGTAAGACTCTCACTCTGCCATAAAGGTTGCGGCAATGGTGACAAAGCTCAAAAGTTTGATGATGCGTTACACCCGAAGGACCGTGATGCTGTGCCGGGTAAAATATCGACATGCGCGATGCCAGATGGGCAGAGGCCCTCACGGAACCACGAGTAAAACCACTATCGTTGTTTTATTACATAGCACGAACGAGCATCAGTATGCGGTTGATTGACGCTTCTTATAGGAGGGCAGCGATATCGGCAATCGAGTCGTGAATATAATTTGGGCGATAAGGGAAGTTTGTAATGTCTTCCTTCTTTGTAGAGCCTGTCAAGACCAGGTGTGTTTCTAATCCAGCTTCAATCCCCGACAAAATATCGGTATCCATGCGGTCGCCAACAAAAGAAGTTGTTTCGGAGTGGATACCCAGTTTATTTAAGCCGTAGCGCAGCATAATCGGGTTAGGCTTGCCCACATAGTAGGGCTGCCTATTTGTTGCCTTTTCAATAAGAGCCGCAATAGCGCCTGTTGCAGGAAGTGTTCCATGTAAAGATGGCCCCGTTGGATCGGGATTTGTTGCAATAAATTTTGCGCCACCTTCGATGAGCCTGATGGCAGTCGTGATTTCTTCAAAAGAATAGGTGCGCGTTTCACCCAAAATAACGAATTCGGGATCGACTTCGGTCGTAATGAAACCAGCCTCGTACAGGGCTGTTGTCAAACCTGGTTCACCTAGTACAAAGGCACGTTTATTATCGCTTTGGTGGGATAGCCAGTGAGCTGTTGCCAAAGCAGATGTCCAAATGTTTTCTTCGGGAACATCAATGCCAGAGTTTTCGAGGCGTGCACAAAGATCACGTGGGGTAAAAATAGAATTGTTGGTCAGAACCAAGAAGGGGATTTTTTGGCCTTCAGTGTTTCAATAAAATCTGAGGCTCCAGGAATCGCATCCATTTCGTGGACTAAAACACCGTCCATGTCGGTAAGCCACGTTGTGCGAGTAGTATTCTTATGATGTGTGTTAGTCATTTTTCTTTTCATATCAATTTCAGCTTAGAACAATGTGAGTTCATAAACAAATAACCGTTTGCGACATTGGCTAACGCTGCAAGGAAAAGCGGGAAAAGAAACAGTAGCGTTCATTCCAAGCGCGAGCCAGGGGGAAGAGTTGTCTAGCGTATGGGCGCGGTCGGTGGGTCTATCACTTAGATGATATTCCACACCGATAGGTAAAACTCTAACTCTGCCATAAAGGCTTCAGCAATGGTGTCATCGTGAACGAATCCGTGACCTTCACCCGAAAAAAGCCGCAGTTCAACAGTAATACCGTGGCGCTGTAATGCCTCTTGCATCATTGTTGCCTGGTTAGGTGGAACAATGGCATCGTCTTGTCCCTGTAACAGCAGCAGCGGTGCTTTTATGTTTTCTACAGTGTTTGCAGGCGAACGCTCATCCCACACATCATCACCATCATCGCTGGAGCCAATAAGCCCCTGCAAATATTGGGATTCAAACTTGTGAGTTTGCGCAGCAAGCGACCGTAAATCAGCAACCCCGTACAGTGAACATCCCGCAGAAAATACATCCGACACGCTCAAAGCACGAAGCGTTGTATAGCCACCGGCAGAACCTCCACGAATCGCAACCCGTGCAGGATCCACCAACCCTTTATCGACCAGGTAACGAACCCCGGCTTCGCAATCGGCAACATCGCTAACACCCCAGTTACCGTTCAGTGCATCTTGGTAGGCACGCCCAAAACCAGTGGAGCCACGATAGTTCACCACCAATACGGCAAACCCGCGCGTTGTCCACCATTGGTAATCAATAAAACGCTGGCGAATCTCTGTTGATGTGGGGCCACCGTGAACGTGAACAAGGAGCGGCGGTTTTTCATCCGCACCAGCACTGACACCCGCAAGTTGTGGTAAATAGAAGAACCCGTGGCTAACGTCCTCTGAAATTCCTGTATCGCCACCGCTGGTTACGGGCCAGGTGATAAGCTGTGGCTCAGAAATCGACTCCGGGTCAATGACGACATCTGATGATGATGCCAATACCTCAACACGCCCCGAGGAAATCTTGATAACGCACGGAGCACTTGTGTTGCTGTGCGCGATAAGTACACATGTTCCATCCTTGGCTGCAATACTGTATTCGGGCTCCCATTCAAGTGGCCAAACTTCGCATTGACCATTATCGATACGAAGTAATCCGATGGCTCGTCGGCCCTTTTCCTGCCACGTGGCAACAATATGGTCACTGTCAAAAATAGCCATCGATTGCCCGCCTAGTGCCCACAGGTTCGGCATGTAGTCATCATTGCATGGGTGGAGGGAGCGTGTGCGCAGGCGGTGGTGCCATGCCAAATGCGGATTATCGGTTGGGTGGGGATGCAAAAAACCTTCGGTGCGATAAATATTGGCCCACCCGGTTGAATCATCAATATGAAGCAGTGTCCCATCGGGTGCCCACAGCGGTTGCGCCACGGAAACATTGCGACTGTCGACCACCGTGTGTAGTTCGCGCGGACGTGACGAAAGGTTGATGACGTGTAGACGCGAATGCGTCCAGGGCATCGCAGGGTGATCCCATGAAATAAAGGCTAAAAACTTTCCACAGGGGCTCAGCTGGGGTGAGGTCACAAAATCGGAGTGGTGGAACAAGACATCAATAGTTGCATACGAGGGCGTAGCTCCATTATCATGAGCGAACAGATTGTTGTTCCAGGTCATCTGTACTAGATAGTTATCAACCTGACCATCGTGATGTTCTTCGCATACGGCGTAGGCTGCATGGTCGGTAAGGAAAAAATCGGCGTAACGACGCGTGGGATCGGGCGGGGTGAGCGCATAGATCGGCTCGTCACTGCCCAGATGATAAAGATAAACTTGACCAGTTAGTGCAGAAGAAAAAATGACGGTGCGCTCGTGAACATCATAGGCTTTACCTCCGTACTCGTGGACCTTTGTTCCAATAAAGGAGGGCGTAGCACCGGGTAAGTCGGGTAGTGCGCGGTGAGCTGAGGCATCGTTGTCATGGTGAATTACCAGCGACGACATACCGTCATCCTCAGGAAGAGCCTCAAGCCACATGGTGGCATCCATCAGCCGTGTCACGTAGCTGACGTTGCGTTTCTTTGTTGTCAGGGTGCTAACATCTAAGGGCGAAGGCCAGGTTCCGTAAGGATAAATATTTGTCATATTCTTAACCATACTCATACAAGTGTGGTTGGGGGAGTACGTGGCGGTGTGTGATTTGTCCCACCGGGTTGAGGGAAGCAATACTGCAGATACAAAACACTTGACAGAAGCCGCATATGTTTGAGCCCTAACAGTTAAGCTCATACAATGGGGAAAGAAAGACGATAGATGACGATGATGTATCGCATAACGAAGGTGAGGAATAGATGGGATCTCTGCTGAAAAGGTTGACATGTCCTGCAGATCTTCAAGAGCTAACTTCGAAGGAACTGCAGTGGCTGTCGAAAGAGATCCGTCGTTTCCTTGTTGATGCTGTATCGAAAACAGGTGGACATTTAGGCCCCAATCTTGGTGTTGTAGAGCTGACTATTGCATTGCATCGGGTATTCCATTCTCCTTTTGACACCATTATTTTTGATACGGGACATCAGGCCTATGTTCATAAACTACTGACTGGGCGACAGGACTTTTCGCATCTTCGTGAAGTTGATGGCCTCAGCGGGTATCCTTCACGTGAAGAATCTGTTCACGATGTTGTGGAAAACTCCCATGCTTCAACTGCGCTGTCGTGGGCACTGGGGGTGGCCCTGGCAAAAAAGGCACAGGGTGATACGTCATGGACCGTTGCAGTGATTGGTGATGGTGCATTAACGGGTGGTATGGCCTGGGAAGCTCTCAATAATATTTCTGACCACAACGACATCAAACTGATGATTGTTGTCAACGATAATGGTCGCTCCTACGCTCCTACTATTGGTGGCCTATCACATCACCTGGATGCCTTGCGAACCAACCCGAAATACGAGCGCACATTAGAGTGGGGAAAGAAGCATCTGCGTTCGAAAGGCAAACCTGGCGAGGTTGCCTACGAGGCACTTCACGGTATGAAAGAAGGTATCAAAGATTTTATTGCCCCCCAAGAGATGTTTTCTGACCTACATCTTAAATATGCAGGACCCGTTAATGGGCACGATGTTGTGGCAACTGAGTTCACGTTGACACGTGCCAGCGAATTTGATGGACCTATCATTGTTCACGTGATCACTCAAAAGGGTCGTGGCTATACTCCCGCGGAATCTCATGACGGAGACCATTTTCATGCCATCGGTCCCATTCATCCCGAAACTGGTTTACCAGTAAAAGCTGAACGCTTTGGTTGGACAAAGATTTTTGCTGAAGAAATCGTGTCGATTGCTCACGACGATCCCACCATCGTGACAGTTACTGCCGCGATGCTAGAGCCTGTGGGATTGAAACCGTTTTCACAACACTTCCCCGAGCGTGTCTATGATGTTGGTATTGCTGAACAGCACGCAGCTACCATGTGTGCCGGACTTGCTTTCAAAGGATTCCACCCTGTTTTTGCTGTGTATGCAACATTTTTAAATCGCGCTTTCGACCAAGTGCTTATGGATGTAGCCTTGCATAAATGCCCGGTAACGATCATGCTTGATCGTGCTGGTATTACCGGTGCAGATGGTCCCAGCCACAACGGCATGTGGGATATTGCGATGCTGGCAATCGTTCCTGACCTGCGCGTTGGGGCACCGCGTGATGAGAGTCGCCTACGTGAGCTTTTACGTGAAGCATGTGCCTACGACAAAGGCCCCACAGTGCTGCGCTATCCCAAAGGAACCGTCGCCAACGAGCTTCCCGCTATCGAAAAATGCGATGGATACGATGTTATATTTCGTTCCACTACAGGCCAAGTCACGACCAACACATCTACCGCACCTGGAACGCCTGCTTCTGTACCGACTTCTTCACCACACAGCGCAGTTGCCGATATTGTGGTTGTATCGGCAGGGGCTATGGCCCTTACGGCATATCGGGCAGCCGAAAAATTTATTTCAGAGGCCGAAGGTGCCACTGTGACCGTTATTGACCCACGATGGCTTCTTCCTGTTCACCACAATCTTATTGATCGCTGCGAACAGGCCGATATTGTGGTGACAATTGAAGATGGTCTAGCCCCTGGAGGCTTTGGCTCTCAACTGCGTGATAGGCTGCCGATGGAATGGAAAGGCATTTTTCTTCAACACGGTATTCCACACAAGTTTTTGCATACCGATACCCGTGAAGCGCTTATCAAGCAGTCACATATGGATGTGGACTCCGTGGTAGCGTCCGTGAAAAAAGCAATGCGGCTGTAATGCGGGTCACTGTATCGTGGTGAGTTAAAAACAATGACTTGAGACGTGGCTAGCATGCCCATATTCTTTGTCGGTGCACTATCCTCTTCGTAGTGTGTGAAGAGTAGTGACACTGCGAACCTGACTATTACCATACATCTAGGAGGCTTTCCGCCTAATTTAGGAAGGTAAAATAAGTAGTTCTTCAGGAAAACTATAGTCGCTTATCTCAAGGGTATCACCGGTGCTAAGTGTCCGCTCAAAATAGGGTTCTATCAGGTTTTTTTGCCATTTTCTTGCTGGAGTGTCATCAAGAATTGCTCGTACATCGCCCTCTTTTTTCCATAGCCAGGCAATACGTTGACGTCGCGCCTGTGACACCATCATATGCATAGGTATGCGGTATGTCTGTTCAAGCATATGCTGAGTGATATTAAGAAGTTGCAGACGTTGATACTTATCGGGTGCATCATATTTCCAGCGGCTCACGAAAGGTATACCGTGGTTGTTTCTCTGGTTCTTGCGATCATTGCGTGGTGGTTCCGTTGTCATCTGCCAGGCAAGGCTAAGGGCGTGTTTCCAAGCGCTGCGGTATCGCCGAACTCCGGGATGCCCATAGGCACACAAACCACGATAACCGCGAACCTTTCTTGTAGCGGCCCAGTTCAAGGCCTTATTGGGAAGTACCCAATGGGGGGCTATATTGTTTTTCTTTGCAATATCTTCACGTGCGCGCCACAGCTGATAGGCAATGGCTCGGCCTCGTTTATCATGAATATCATGAAAATGTGGGATATGTTTCCACCATTTTAAATCGTCTTCTTGTCCATAGGTACGCACACTCTTTGCCACAATATAATGACATTCTTCTTTGAACCACTCCAAACGTCCCAGCATTACCAGGCGCTGGGTTAATAACTCTTTCAAGTCATACAAATACTCGACATCACCAGCGGCATAGTCCAACCATTGCGGTGGTACAGGGCGACGCGACCAATTTTCGGCTTGGTGCTGTTTACTCATAGGGATCCCAAGGAAGTCAGAGCTTAAAGAAGCCAAACCGATACGTGGACAACCAGATATCTCGGCAGCAATTTTCGTATCGAACAGTGTCTGTGGCCTGATATTAAGGCGAAACAGTGAATGAAGATCCTGGTCGGCAGCATGAAATACCCAGGTCGTATCTTGCAAGATATCACTGAGACGAGTCATGTCAGGTTGGTGAGCTGTATCAAAAATAAATGTGTCACCCTTCCCACGCCTTATCTGCACAATATAGGCGTTATTATCATAGACATATCCCTGTGCACGCTCAACATCGCAGGCGGTAACAGCGGATGTATCGCTGGATAAACTGGTGAAGGCCGACTCCACACTATCGTGCGTTCCAATAAACGTATAGCGCACTTAGGACACTGCTCCTAAAGACATAAACTCAAGCAAAGCACATACAGCTTCAAAATGGGGCTGTAGATCAGGTGTTGTTGGAGTCCATGAAGCTCGCAGCTCAAGATAGGCTTCACTACGGCCTGGCCCAACAGTATTGTCGTGGCTGTTGGGTGGCTGATCTTCAAAGTGATACGGTGCCAAATAGGGCATTTGTGGTGGTGTATAGCGGATGGAGCCAAAAGACTGGTCAATCGTTCTGGTGACCGTACCAGCCACATCATGATAGCCAGCTCCCGCTTTTTCAAGAGCCTCGCCAAACCATGACCATGCAACCTCGGAGGCAAACTGATCTTGAGCTATATCATGTTCAATGGGAGCATGAACCATGACTATTAAACGGAATGTGCCATTCCAGCCCGGCTGGCCTGAGGGATCATGCAAAATAACAAAACGGGCAACACTATCGCTAGCATTATCATGAAGGTGAGTAGCGGCGTTGCTATGTCCACTAATACGAATCGCCGCCGTATAGGGAGCCGAACGCGATGGGCCGGGTACTTCTTCAACCGCTAGCCCTTGGGGGATGGTTGCGTTGCGCAGCGAGGTCAATGCTTCGATAAAAGGTGCCGGCGCAACGGCTTCCATGGTATTCACAGTATTTACTGTAATGAAACTCAAAGGCGAAGCAGAGCAGGCACGCGGATGTTAGTGTAATTACACAGTATTTTATGGGGGATATACCACGTGCTGTGGGGTTGGGCCTTACAGCGATATCCACTCGGGCGTAGTATTTAGATAAAGGAGGGCGTAGAAGTGGTGACCTCTGAAGTAAAACTACTGCGGAGTTTTCCAACACAATACGGCACAGTTACGATGACGAAGTGAAATCGTGTTACCGCTGATCGTGATATTGTCACTATTCCATGTGAGTTCTACTTCGAGCTTTTGCTGAGTGGTATCTGGCTGAGGAAAACCTGACAAAGGGATCGTGATTTCTCCGCAGCGTAGGCCTATTACCACAATATAGTTACCGCGACACAGGGCAATCCAGTCATCATGGTGAAGCAGACGTGGTTTGGTTCCACGGGAAAGCTCAGGAGCCTGGTTGCGCAGTTTAATAAGGCTTTGATACCACTGAAAGGTTCTGTGGTGAACGTTTCCAGATTGACATTCATCCCAACGCAGATGTGAACGCTCAAAAGTATCGCGGCTTTGCGGATCGGGAACATCTATGCTGTCAGTACCATATATCTGTTCCCAGCCATGTGAAGAAAACTCGTCCAGGCGTCCCTGGCTGACAGCCTTTCCAAGATCGGGGTCACCGTAGTCAGTAAAGTATTGGAAAGGTGTTGATGCTGCCCATTCTTCACCCATAAAAAGCATCGGAGTATATGGGCTTAACAGGATGAGTGCTGCTTGAGCCGCATAGATAGAAGGGTCAAGATAGTGCGAGGGGCGGTCGCCAAGTGCGCGGTTACCTATTTGGTCGTGATTACCGGAAAAGACCACGAACTTGTTGCGGTCAAAATCCGGCGGAACTGGCCGGCCCCAATTGCAGTGACGAAAAGACGAATACGTCCCATCGTGATAAAACACATCTTCGTAGGCTTTGCATAGCGCATCGTCGTGGCCAAAGTCTTTAAAATAACCGTGTGTTTCTCCGGTCATGGCAACGTGCACACCGTGGTGAACGTCGTCATCCCATTGTGCGTCGATACCGTAACCACCCTGTTCACGTGGCAATACCATCGAATAGTTGTTCAGATCGGATTCCGCAATTAAGGTCACAGGGCGCTGTAACTCAGACTCTAAACGGTCTACCGCTAACGAGAGGTCAGAAAGAAGATGCGTGGGGGAGTCATCTTTAATTGCATGAACAGCATCAAGACGGATCGCATCAATACGAAAATCTCTGATGAAGCTCAGTGGCACACCAATCAGATAGTCGCGTACCTCACGGCAGTCTTTATCATCCGTATTGAAACCGTCACCCCAGGGAGTTGAATGTTTGGAGGTAAAATAGGGACCGAATTTTTGCAGATAGTTACCTTCGGGACCAAGATGGTTCAGCACCACGTCGCAGCACACAGCTAAGCCGCGTTGGTGGGCAGCATCAACAAAACGTTGCAAACCTGCCGGGCCACCATAGGGAGCATGAATTGCATACAGACTTACACCGTCATAACCCCAGTTGTGGTGTCCAGGAAAAGGTGCAAGTGGCATCAGTTCAATACAGTCAACGCCCAGGTTAACCAGGTGATCAAGATGGGCGATTGCGCCGTCAAAAGTGCCTTCAGGTGAAAATGTACCGATGTGCATTTCATAGATGACACCGCCTAGAACCTGCGTACCCGACCATGAACTTTTCCATTGATATGATTCAGGATTCCAGGTACGGCACGGCCCGTGAACTCCGTAGGGAAGCCATCTGGCTGAAGGATCAGGAATGGCTGGCCCACCGTCAATACGAAAAGCATAGTTAGTGTTATCAGGTAGGGGATTATTGGCTTGCCACCAGCCATTATCAATTTTTTCCATGGCGAACGTATCGCTGATTGTATGTTCATCACAATAGGTGACAACATCAAGGTTGTGAGCAAAAGGTGCCCACACACCAACGCGGTCACGACCTCGTGAAAATTTCATGGCAACACCCTGTCCTTTTCATACGTTCATCTGTTGTTCTTTGTATGTGAGTTTTTCTTGAATTGCATTCTCTGCACGTCTTTTACCTCTGTTTAACGGCTTTCCCACACGTAATAAGCTATCGGTACCAGTAGCTGTCAGACATTGTGTACCCTTCCCACTCTAGTGAGCTTCATTGACGGATTCTGTGGCGGTATTTTCTAATACTGCTGCAGGAAAGCGTGAAAAGAGGGTGGCCACTAAAATGGAACCACCATGATATTGACTTCTGGTCAAGGCATCATGCCACCTACCCTGTGGCAGAACAACTTCTTCATGAGACCATCCGCCCTGTTTATCAATCATGCCGTATAGACGTGAGGCAACAACGGCAATCTGTGGCCGGTCAGGGGTGGTTGAACGGGTAAAACCATAGACATAGCTACTAGATGTAGGCAAGGCTTCATATGTGGTGTGTCCAGAAACAAAAACATCGCGATGGCGTTGACGAACCTGACATATTTTTGAGGTAATATGCAGTTTTTCTTCATTAAGGCCATGCGGTGTGCTAGCACGTTGCAGCCCTGATAGTAATGAATGGCGATGGTCAAAATCAACACTTCTGCGATTATCGGGATCAACAAGTGAGGTGCGTGTCAGTTCTTCACCCTGGTAAATATCGGCTACTCCAGGAAGTGTCATCTGCAAGACTTTTGTTGATAGAAGTGTTGCGCGAACAGCATCTTCAGTAAGGTCAGCCCAATTATTTAAAATATCGTGAATCTGCTCCATATTTTTTACGGCAAGCGCAAAATCAAAAAACTGGCGCTCAGCATTATCATCAACAGCCGTCCACTGCGTCCACGTCTTTTGTTCACGCACAGATTTACGTAAATACTCAACAAGTCTGTCATCACTAAGCTCATCGCCTGCGCTACGTGACCACGTGCCCGCCAGGGTTTGATATAGCAGGTTTTCAGCGGCACCACAATCAAAACTTGGACGTATTGTCGCAGTGATGCTTCGCATCTGGTGAACAGTGGACAGCCACTGGTCAGGGTAATGCGACATCACGGCAATGCGGGCACGCACATCTTCACAGCGTTTCGTATCATGGGTTGTTCCACATGTCATTGTTGCTGGCCATGTTGATTGTAGTTGGGCGGCAAAGCGATGCATATCATCGGGAACTATTCCAAAGGTATTGGGGGAACCACCAACCTCATTTAAACAGGTTAAATGTGTCCAGCGATAAAAGGCTGTATCTTCAACGCCCTTTGCCATGACGGCACCGCAGACCTGTTGAAAGCGAATAATCACTTCTTCGCGTCGCTTATCGGTGGCGTTAAGACCTGCCGAGCCAACCTCGTCACCAAGAACAAGTCGACAAATCACATCAAGTGTGTCGTAAAGATCAGGGTCAAGATCGTTTTTTGCACGCCGCGCAGTCTCTTCAATGATGGTCCGTGAAAGACTGGGGGCTGTTTCACCGGGAACAATATAGGCTCGGTAGCGATCCATGTGAATCGTCATCAGACGCAAACAATCAATAAGACCTCGAAAGGTGTAGTCACGCAAGCGCAAGTCATCTTGACAGATATTCCAGATAAGTTGTCCTAATCGACGAATTTCGGCAGCCAGGGACGTATCGATAATCTGTTCCTTTGCGTCACGGACAACCTGGGGAAAAGCAGAGGGCGAATCACCACTTATATGGTGCATAAGAGCTCCCAGCGGAAGCGCTGCTGCCGAATTCACTTGCAAAGATGTGAGTCTCCACGCGGTGTCATATCCGGTTGTTCCTGCAATTGGCCAGTCAGTTGGCAGTGTTTCTTCGCCCTCTAAAATCTTTTCACCAACAATCCATGCGCCGTTCGTGGCCTGCGACAGATGGTGAAAATACTCGCGCGGGTTGGCTAAACCGTCGGGGTGATCAACACGGAAACCATCAATCATACCTTGCCGGTATAAATCCAAAAGAACCTGGTGAGTAGCCTGAAAAACCTCGGGCTCTTCAACACGAATAGCGGCCAGTGTTCCTACATCAAAAAAACGTCGATAGTTAAGTTCTTCATCCGCTACTTTCCAGTGGGCAAGGCGATAATTTTGACGTTCCACCAATACGGAAAGTGGTAATGATTCTGTACCTTCGGCTACAGGAAACACGTGTTCATAGTAGGTGAGCACCCACTGTTGACCACGTTCAGGTTCGGTGGGGATAACCATTTGTGTCAGTGTCAGATCCTGGTCGGCAAGAGCTTGCCCTATGCGTTTACCAAGAATCGGCATCATAATGGGGGAGTCTAGTTCCACATCAAACCAGTTTGCGTAGGCTGATTCGGAGCCACGTTTTAGGAGTGACCACAGTGGGCGGTTATGCCACACTGGGGTAGGGATAGCCATGTGGTTAGGAACTACATCGACAATAACGCCCATGCCTCGGCGATGAGCGGCCTGTGAGAGCTCAATGAAGGCTTCACGTCCACCAAGTTCAGCACTAATATGACTGTGGTCTACCACGTCGTAGCCGTGGGTTGAACCGGGAACAGCCTGAAGTATTGGTGAAAGATATATGTCTGTAATACCAAGATCGTCTAGGTAGGGCAAAATATTGTGGGCATCATAAAACGTAAAATCAGCATTGAGCTGCAAGCGATACGTTGTCAGTGGTATATGGTGTGGTTCTTCAGGAAAATGTGGGTATTCAACAGCAGATGTCATTGTTCTTCTTTCGGATTAAGTAACACCAAAATTGAGCGTCCACTTAGCTCAATGGTGTCACCAGCATAGTAAACATGTGTGTGGATATGTTCCCCACCTGTATCAATGGCAGTTGTTATGGCCTCAAGCGCGCTGGCAGGATCCTGCGGTAGTTCAATAGCGGGATCGGCAGTATCAATAGCCGTAAACCATGTTTTACCGTAATTTTCTTTAGGGAGGGTAAAGGTAATTGTTTCAGGTGCGGCATTCATGAGGATGAAGAAATCATCATCAACAATACGTTGACCACGAGCATTAGGCTCACCAATAGCCTGGCCGTTCAGAAAAATCATCATGGCCCGTGCATATTCGGCTTGCCAAGCATCATCGGTCATATGTTCTCCCGAAGGGGTAAACCATTCGATTTCTCCCAGGGATGATTCACCGCCACGATGGGGAGCTCCTGCAAAGAATCGGCGACGGTGCAGCACTGGGTGATGAAATCGTAATGCAATGAGCTTTTTTGTAAAGTTCAGCATCGTTTGTTCGTAGTCACCATGATCCCAATGCATCCAGGTGAGCTCATTGTCTTGGCAGTAACCGTTATTGTTTCCCTGCTGAGTACGTGCGATCTCATCTCCGTGAGAAATCATTGGTACACCTTGAGAAATCAAAAGTGTTGTCAAGAAATTGCGGTGTTGACGTTGGCGAAGCGCTAAAATATCAGGATCGTCGGTAGGGCCTTCCACACCGCAGTTCCATGAACTATTGTTTGATGAGCCATCGTTATTGTTTTCACCATTGGCTTCATTGTGTTTATCGTTATAAGACACAAGGTCATTCATGGTGAAGCCGTCGTGGGCAGTTACAAAGTTGATGGAGGCCATCGGCAGGCGTCCGTTGTGTTCATAGAGGTCGGCAGAACCACACATACGTGAAGCAAACTCTGCAAGTGTTGAAAACTCACCTCGCCAATAATCGCGTACGGTGTCGCGGAATTTACCGTTCCATTCAGACCACAGTGGAGGGAAACCGCCAACCTGGTAGCCACCATCACCAATATCCCATGGTTCTGCAATCAGTTTAACCTGCGATATTACGGGGTCTTGGTGGATAAGGTCAAAGAATGCGGAGAGCCGATCGACTTCGTGGAACTGGCGAGCCAGTGTTGATGCTAAATCAAAGCGGAAACCGTCAACATGCATTTCGAGTACCCAGTAGCGCAGTGAATCCATAATCATCTGTAACACTGCAGGTGAACGCATTAACAGTGAGTTGCCTGTGCCGGTGGTATCGAAATAGTGAGATTTGTCGCCGTCAACTAAACGATAGTAGGCGGCGTTATCAATCCCTTTAAAGGAAAGGGTCGGCCCCATGTGGTTGCCTTCGGCAGTATGGTTATAGACGACATCTAAGATTACTTCAATATCAGCTTCGTGAAGGGCCTTTACCATTTGTTTAAACTCTTGAACCTGTCCGGCTTTGGAAGCTGCCGCCGAATAACCGTTGTGGGGTGCAAAAAAGCCGATGGTGTTGTAGCCCCAATAGTTTGAGAGGCCTTTTTCTTGCAGGTAAGAATCGTTGACAAACTGGTGTACTGGCATAAGTTCCAGTGTGGTGATACCTAGTTCTTTGAGATACGAGATTGTTGCAGGGTGGGCAATACCTGAGTAGGTGCCGCGAAGTTCTTTGGGAATATCGGGGTTGAGTTCGGTGAGTCCTTTAACATGAGCTTCGTAAATAACAACATCGTGGTAGTCATGTTCGGGTGGGCGATCATGACCCCAGTCAAAATATGGACTGGTCACAATGGATATCATTGTGTCATTAGCTGAGTCCTCGCTATTACGTTGACTAGGATCTAAAAAGTCGTATGAATAGAGGCTATTGGATGTTCCTGTAGAGCCGTCAATAGCTTTAGCATAAGGATCTAAGAGTAGTTTTGAAGGATCGCATCGATGTCCCTGTTCAGGGTCGTATGGACCTTCAATGCGGTAACCGTAGTATTGACCAGGTGTAATCTGCGGTAAAAACACATGCCACACATGGTTATCAACTTCGGTAAGTTCTATTCGTTCGGTTTCCTTCCGATGGTCATCAAGCAGGCAAAGGTGGACACGTTCAGCGACTTCAGAAAAGATCGCAAAATTTGTACCAGTGCCATTAAAAGTTGCGCCAAGCGGGTAAGGTTTTCCAGGCCATTTTTCCATACTCTTAGGTTCTCATGAATAGATGAGAAAAGTGTGAACTCCGGGGCTTTTTAGCAAGTAGCACAACAGGGTGTGAGAAGGATAACTGTGGGCGATACTGGGATCGAACCAGTGACCTCTTCCGTGTGAAGGAAGCGCGCTACCACTACGCTAATCGCCCATGGTATGGAAGAAGGCGGCATCGCCGCCATTCCGTAGTGCGCAGGAAGGGACTTGAACCCTCACGACCGTATATGTGGCCACTAGCACCTCAAGCTAGCGCGTCTACCAATTCCGCCACCCGCGCAGGTGAAAGATACAGTATCACGAACACAGTGTATACGTCATATTGGTAACAATGTAATTGGCGTAAGAGTAAGAAAAATCTGCATTTTTTTAGAATTTACCTGCTAAAACGCGAAGGGGTGTGATGTAAATATCATCTTTTGGTGGTGGCGAACACCCCTGTTCTTGGAGCCATTTTCAACGTAGTATGTAAGAACTATGACACACCAAATTAAAGGAACACATCGACGCGGAGTATTTCGCGAGGGTGACCGCGTTCAGCTGAGCGATGCCTACGGAAAAATGCACACTATCATCCTTCAAGCGGGTGGATGGTTTAATGTCTATAAGGCATCATTTTCCCATGACCTGCTGTTGGGACAACCTGAAGGTACAGTGGTGACTTCGCGCGAAGGCAAACAATTTCTTGCCTTGAGGCCCTTACGCACCGACTATCAGCTTTCTATGCCGCGGGGGGCAACGATCGTTTACCCGAAGGATGTTGGTGCGATTGTTCAACATGGCGATATTTTTTCTGGAGCCAAGGTGCTAGAGGCTGGCGCTGGCTCTGGATCTTTATCTATTGGATTGCTGGAGGCCGTTGGCGAGGGTGGCAAAGTGGTGTCGTGTGAGAAGAGAGACGATTTTGCTCAGATCGCTCAAGCCAATGTTGAACTCTATTTTGGCGGCCCCCACCCTGCGTGGGAACTGATAGTTGGTAATCTTGGTGATATAGCTGCAGAGCAGTTAGAGCATTCCTTCGATCGTGTGATATTGGATATGCTTGATCCGTGGAACTACATCGATACCGCATGGAATGTCCTTATTCCAGGTGGCGTTTTCATGTGCTATGTCACAACTGTAACGCAGCTGTCGCGACTAGCAGAAGACATCAAAGCAACGAAGCATTTTTCTGCGCCCTATGCCTGGGAATCGATGCAGCGAACCTGGCATCTTGACGGACTTGCTGTTCGTCCAGATCATTCAATGATTGGACACACGGGGTTCCTCCTTATGACTCGCTCGCTAGCGCAAGGCGTTGTGCCGCCGCAAAAGAAACAGGGGATTCATAAAGTACATCAAGAGCTTCCTGGGCAATGGGATGACGAGGAGGGATGGAATGAACAGGCAGCAGGGCAGCGTATAATATCGAAACGAAAACTCAAACGTATCACTCGTGATGTTACGCAAAGAGCTGACAGGTGGTTACCAAAAAAAGGCGAATCACACGATGAGGATGAACCCTGTGCCCAGAAAAATGAAGAACTAGGGTAGATTAACGAAAGGAAAGGGGTATGTGGAACATTCACATACCTCTGTAGGGGTATCGATGAAAGGGGACACGTGTCACCAGACTTTCAACAGGCACAGCTGAACGAGCTTAAAAATAAAAATGTGTCACTGATGGAAAAGAATAGACGTTTGAGCGAGGCCTTAGAAAAAGCCCGCGAACAGCTTGTCGCCATCAATGAACAGTTGGAAGCAGTGGCACGACCTCCAGCGACACTAGCGATGTGTACCGGTATTTTTGCTGATGAAAATGAAGTTGAGATTACTTATGGTTCAAAAACGATGCGTATTGCAACACTTCCCGAATTTGATTTTTCAACACTAAAAATTGGTCATCTTCTCAGAGTCTCAGATTCGCTGGTTGCGCTGCGTTCTTTAGGGTATCCACGCAGTGGCGAAATCGTGACTGTCCAAGAAATGGTGGATCCCAATCGCGCATTGATTACCTCTGCATCTTCGGCACAAATGATTGTTCAATTAAGCCCAGAACTCGCTGATTCTCATATTCGGACAGGCGATACTGTTGTTATTGATGCACCTAGTCGGTTGGCTTTTGAAAAAGTTGTTCGCCAAGATGTTGAACAAATGCTTGCACCGTCTTTTCCCAATGTTTCCTACAGCGATATTGGCGGATTATCAGAACAAATCGGTCATGTTCGAGACGCTGTTGAACTTCCTTTCAAAAATCCTGATCTTTACCGTCACTACGGGTTAAAACCGCCTAAAGGAGTTTTGCTTTACGGGCCGCCAGGATGTGGGAAAACACTGATTGCAAAAGCAATCGCAACCTCGCTTGGTACAACCACTCGTAGCCGTTCCCCCTATTTCCTTTCAATTAAAGGTCCCGAATTGCTGTCCAAGTTTGTTGGCGAAACTGAACGTCAAATACGTGCAATATTTTCACGTGCTAGGGCATTGGCGCGTCACGATGTTCCCGTTGTTGTCTTCTTCGACGAGATGGAAGCTCTTTTTAGAACCAGAGGATCAGGGATCTCCTCTGACGTGGAAACAATGATTGTTCCTCAGCTTCTGGCAGAGATTGACGGTGTTGAAGCCCTTGATAATGTTATCGTGATAGGGGCCTCCAATAGGGAAGATATGATTGACCCTGCCGTCCTTCGTGCAGGACGTTTAGATGTGCGCGTACGTATCGATCGGCCCGACCGTCAAGGTGCTAACGAAATCATGGCAATCCACTGCGACAGTTCAGTACCTATCGATTCACGGCTTGTTAAGCACTATGGTAGTGCTCATGCTGCGTTGAAGTATCTACGTGAAAAGTCTGTTGAACTGATGTTTACGTGCGGGCCAGAAACAGCTGTCTATCAACTCACCTATGAAAGTGGGCGTGTAGTCACCCATTATCTGAGTGACGTGATCTCTGGGGCAATGATCGCTGGAATTGTTGAACGTGCAAAAAAGCGAGCAATTAAAGACGTTCTTCATCACCCTCACAGCACGGGGCACAGTATTGACGGGGTGACATGGGAACATATCAGACTATCTGTTTTAGATGAAGTCGAAGATGCCATCGACATGGCCTCGTCTATAGATGTTAACGAATGGGCTCGAACAACGGGACGCCATGGTCAGGAGCGAATTATCTCGATGAGCCCCATGAAACCCACCTTTGACTTGTCGTTTTCACCTCAGTAACCAACTTGTTCATCGTAGGAGATATTCATGAGCGTTCACCGCATTGTTGGAACAGAAACAGAATATGGCATTATTGCCCCTGATCAGCCCACAGCAAATCCAGTAGCACTGTCAACCTTTTTTGTGCGCTCGTATTCTCCTTTTTCACGACACGGTGGAACCACCACCACATCGACCCCTGTTTTCTTTGACTACTACGGTGAGGATCCTTTGCGTGATGCCCGCGGTTTTAGCCTTACCCGAGCCAGCGCAGATCCGTCGCAGCTCACTGATGACCCAAGCCGACCAGCACCTTCAGGGCCATCTACGCGTACACCACAAAGTGGTGTACACACACGTACCACTCTTTGGCTTCCTACACGATGTATTCAACAAAAAGTTGCACGGCCAAGCCCTGAAGTGGCGCTAACTGCTACGGCAGCCAACTGTATTTTAAGTAACGGTGCACGGTTTTATGTTGATCATGCACACCCAGAGTATTCATCCCCCGAAACACTTACTCCACGGCAGGCTGTGCTCTATGATCGAGCTGGTGAAGAACTAGCTCGTCGCGCAATGACAGCTTCTGCCAAAGAGGGGCATCATATTGTTGTCTATAAGAACAATGTGGATGGTAAGGGAGCATCTTATGGAACGCACGAGAACTATCTGATTGATCGTGGCATGAATTTTCATCAACTGGCGCAGGTGCTCATTCCGTTTTTTGCCACACGCGTTATCCTTTGTGGTTCAGGGCGCGTAGGTATTGGTCAGCGCAGCGAGCATGCTGGATTTCAAATATCGGCGCGCGCAGACTATGTAGAAAATGATATTGGTTTAGAAACAACGTTTAACAGGCCGATTGTTAATACCCGCGATGAACCGCACGCTGATGCGCGGCGTTTTCGACGTCTGCATGTTATCGGTGGCGATGCCAACCAGTTTGATATTTCTCTTCTTTTGAAAATTGGGACAACCTCAGCAGTGCTGTGGCTGTGTGAACATACTGATTTTCTTCACACTTTCCGTGACTATATGTTTGCTGGTGATCCGGTAAAGGAAGTGTGGAATATTTCGCATGATACAACGCTAACTTATCGCAGTCTCACCTGCGGCGGTAAAGAACTGAGCGCCCTCGACTATCAGCAGTTTTTTCTTGATACCTATGTTCAGGCCGCAACAGCTCAGAATGTTTTTGATGAGGAAGCACAGTTTCTGGTTCACCATTGGCAGCAAGTTCTGACTGGTTTAGCAACCGATAGGATGGCGATTGCCGATAGTGTTGAATGGGTTGCCAAATTGAATCTATTGGATGCTATGCGCCAACGATTAGGTTCTGATTGGTCGCATCCAAAACTTGCAGCTATGGATCTTATGTGGGCAGATATGAGGTTGGAATCATCGCTTGTGGCTTCCATGGATCGGGCAGGTCAAGTGCAGCGTATCTTTAGTGCCGAGCATGTATCTCAGGCTCTTGACCAGCCGCCAACTAACACTCGTGCCTGGTTGCGCGGTAAACTGGTGTCTGATTATGACGAGCTGCTGCGCGCTGGTTGGTGCACGGCACTACTGGATACAGGTGAAAAAGATCTGATTCGGGTGACGTTGGGGCAGCCAGCGCAACTAACATCACAGGTACGGCAGGCACTTGACAGTGGCAGCATTCAGGCTGTGATAGATGCTTTGATATGTGAGGAGATGTAGATGGTACAGCAACAAGTTTTTGCTCCTGGTGCTGGTTCGGGCAACGATGATGATCAGAATTCTACTCGGTCGCAAATTCAGGTGCAGTCTATTGACATGCTCCTTGACCAGATTGACAGTGTTTTGGAATCTGATGCTCAAACTTTTGTTGACGGTTTCGTTCAAAAGGGTGGTCAGTAGTAGTGTTTGACCGTATTTTCGGAATCGAGACAGAATACGGCATTACCTGTGCCTCCCAAATCGAGGGAAGCCCTCCGCCACTGGACGCCGAGCATGCGGCACGCGAGCTTTTTGAGCCAGTAGTTCAAGAGCATAAAACTTCCAATGTTTTTTTACCTAATGGAGGACGTCTTTATCTTGACGTTGGTTCTCACCCTGAATACGCCACTGCTGAATGCCGCACACTTCATGACATTATCGCCCAAGACAATGCTGGCGACCTCCTTTATCAGCAGCTATTAACACAGGTTAATCTGCGTTTGAAAGAACGCGATGTTCCTGGAAGAATTCATTTACTAAAAAATAATGTTGATTCAATGGGCAACTCTTATGGGTGTCATGAAAACTATTTGCTGTACCGAAGGAAAGATTTTCGACAAGTGGCCGATGCTCTTGTGAGTTTTTTTATTACACGTCAAATTCTTGTGGGTGCAGGATACATCGACCGCTATAACCATGACGATACCTCGCAGGGAGGTCGCTACTGTTTTTCGCAGCGCGCAGATAAAATGTGGGATTGCGTTTCGGCGGCATCGACACGTTCACGCCCTATCATCAATACTCGTGATGAGCCCTTAGCAGATGGCGACAGGTATCGCCGCATGCATGTTATTGTTGGGGACAGCAATATTTCACAGGCCACAACAATACTCAAAATTGGTATGACTTTGGCTCTGCTTCACGTGATCGATAATGGACTGGACATCTCTGACATCACCTTGGCTCGCCCAATGCAGGCAATCCGAGAAATGTCGATAGATACACGTGTTGCTATGCGGCATGAGCTAACGTCGGGGCGCACTATGACCGCTGTTGATATTCAACAGACAATTCTTGACCGCGTCAGCTCCCATCCCTCAACCGCTGAACTTGACGATCCTCACATGAGCTACGTTTTTGACCTGTGGCAGCGCGGTATTACCGCACTGAAAACAGGGGATTGGTCCACAATCGATACAGAATTGGATTGGGCAATCAAATACCGTCTTTTGCATGATGTTGCACAGAAAAAAGAACTGTCAATGTCATCGGCCCAAATTGCTCGTCTTGACTTTGCCTACCACGATCTTGTGGACGGTCTTCGCGATTCTCTTGAACAAACAGGTCGGATGAAACGTATCGTCTCACATGGTGATGTTACGCAGGCAACACAGGATGCCCCCACTAATACACGGGCTTATCTACGAGGTAAAGTGCTTTGTGCTGCCAAACGATACCGTGAAGACGTCACCTCGGATTGGTATCATCTGCGCATCGATAACTCGCAGCATCCAACAATTACATTAACCGACCCTTTTGCCTGCCATGATGAACGTATAGATGAGTTAGTATCACTAATTATGCAGCTTCATGAACAGCGGCATTCCTATCAGGTGGCCCAAACGCAACAAGGTAGTGGTGAAGTAGTGATATGACAAAAGATATACCAGAGTTTCCCGCACGTGAAGAACTTGACGAGATTATTGAAGAAATTGCGCTTATTGATACCTATGGAATTGACCCGCATCGGCCTACCAGTGAATACGTTGATACTGCACACCCTCATATCGCTCACAATACTTTTGTTGATTCACAAAGTACCCAAAAGATCGATAATGAAGGTGAAATAGACTTCCATATAGATCTGGACCCTTGCGTTTTTGTTGCCGAACCAGTATTCGATACATTTTTCACAGCGAAGTCTCACCGTGATGCTGACACATACACTGGAGCCTTCACCGAGGAATCAGAGAGCGTGAAGAACAGTGAAGCTCTGCCTATGACGACTTCCACCAGTAGTGATACCTCAGACAAGCTGACTGAAGATACCGCCGTTGCCTCGGCGGCTGCGTCCTCCTCCTTTCCTAAAAGGGCCTCGGTAAGAAGTAAACGCCAAACGATCCCGCTAGAAGAACCAACGACCTCTGATAATACAATGACGCGTAGTGTTGTGGGAATTAAACGTGAAAAAAGGGTTCGTAAACTGCCGTGGTATTCTAAACTGCTTCGCATGTGGCCAGTACTTATTGTAGTGGTGGCTCTTGTTATTTCTGCAGGTGTCATTGCCAGCATGTATTTTATGCGACCAGATGCTTCTCAAGCATCCAAGGTGTCGCCGCGTATCGAGGTTGAGGGCCGTCACGGCGCATTTCCTGTAGTGAAACTGCAGGGACAGATTCCCTATACTTTTGCTAAGTCGCGCACTCTTATTGAAGGCGAAGGCAAAACATTGGAAGAAGGCTCGGACGCTGTTTTACAGATCACTGTTTTTGATGGGAAAACGGGACGAATTAAGGGCTCAAAAAAGCGCCCCCAACTGCTGGTTGGTAAAGTCAATGCCGCAGCAATGGATAAAGAACTCATCGATGCCATCAAAGGACAAAAAGAGGGGTCGCGTCAGTTGATTCGCCGCCCGATTGTTGAAAAAAATCATCAGGTAATGGAAATAGCGGTTGTCGATATTTTGCCAACAGTAGCCCAGGGTGAAGAAAAATCCTTGCCAGAAGATTTCCCGGTGTCTATCGACAACAATAAAGACCAGCCTGAGGTGACAAGCCACAGCGAAGACCCACCCTCAGTCCCCTCACTGGCTACAGTGATTGAAGGCCCAGGTGCGCAGATCGGTAAAGACGCTACCGTTATTGCTCAATATGGGGCTTGGTCATGGACAACAGATGAAAAAACAGGATACACATGGTCAGGCGAGGGGCCTACACTTATTGATATTGACAAAACCTATGTGGGCCTTAAAGATACATTACCCGACCAAAAAGTGGGGTCGCGCCTTGTGTTGGTTATACCAGCTGAACAGGCAAAAGGTGACCACGCGGTGATTGTTATTATGGACATTTTAGGTATTCTTGACACCAAGTGATACACCAACAACAGCAAAAGGAGACAGCGATGAGTGTGGCACTACGGATTATTCCTTGCCTGGATGTCAAAAATGGACGTGTTGTTAAGGGAATCAATTTCACGCAGTTACGTGATGCGGGAAGTCCTGTTGAGCTGGCTGGAATCTATAATGAAGAGGGCGCTGACGAGCTGACTTTTCTTGATATTTCAGCTTCGGTTGAAGGTAAAGAAACAATGCGTGACGTTGTCGAAGAAGTAGCCGGTGAGGTTTTTGTGCCACTAACGGTTGGCGGAGGTATCCGAGATGTTGATGATGTGCGTGCACTGCTTCATGCTGGTGCCGATAAGGTATCGGTCAACACTGCTGCGATCGCTGACCCCGACCTTATCACTCGTATTACTGCCGAGTTTGGTAATCAAGTACTAGTACTCAGTGTTGATGCCAGACGTTGCCCACCCGGTGTATCAACCCCGTCAGGATATGAGGTCACCACACACGGTGGTACACGCTCAACAGGAATTGACGCGATTGAATGGACAAAAGAAGGCGTAGCGCGCGGAGCTGGCGAAGTATTGCTTAACTCTATGGATGCTGATGGAACTACTGATGGATTTGACCTTGAGATGCTTCGTGACGTTCGCCAGCATATTACCGTTCCACTTATTGCATCGGGCGGAGCTGGGAAAATCGACCATTTTGTACAGGCTGCACATGCGGGGGCTGATGCGTTATTAGCAGCATCTGTTTTTCACTTTGGCACTTTGCGTATGCGCGACATTAAAGATGCGTTGGCCCGCGAGGGCTTCAATGTTCGTTAAGTAAACAGATTCCAGGTGTGAAGCCTCATTGTGTAACAATGGGAGCATGAGTTTGCCCAAAGAAATTGCCTCACAACTAAAACGTAACAGTGACGGGCTTGTATGCGCTGTTGTTCAAGATGACCTGAGTAATGAAGTGTTGATGGTTGCATGGATGGATGATGAGGCACTTGCGCGAACCTTACGTGATGGTACGGTGACCTACTGGTCACGTTCTCGCCAGGAATACTGGCACAAGGGTGACACTTCGGGTCACTACCAATACGTGAAATCGGTGAGTATTGACTGTGATGGTGATGCTCTGCTTTTGCGAGTCGAACAGATAGGGGCAGCCTGCCATACAGGTACCCATTCATGTTTTGAAGCCGGTGGGGCATTGCCGGCCACGGTAAAAGCTCCTGATGAAAGCTCTGCATCCACGCCGGTGTACACTTCCGCTCTTGAAGGATTAAAAGCGCATTGTCACACCAACAGCATACCTACCGATCCCGTACAAGGCTATAAGACACAAAGCGAATGTTTCAGCAAGGAATCATCCCAGGAAAGTTATCACGAAGAAACGATAAGAGCGCCTAAGCTACAGTGGGGGCAAACATGGCCACAGCTGCCACAGTTTTGTTCACTTGGTGATACACACCGAGTAGTTCCTGTGGTACGTAAGTTTTTGGCAGATACCCACACGGCTTTAGGGCTTTATCAACGTTTGTGCCAGGGACGTCCCGGCACATTTTTGCTGGAGTCAGCTCACAGCGATGGTTCATGGAACCGCTGGTCATATATAGGCGTGAACTCTCAAGCGATGCTTTATGGTATTCAGGGACAAGCCCACTGGAGTGGTGATGTGCCGGAAGGTCTGCCTACTCAGGGGAGTGTGATGGATGTTGTTGACGATACTTTGCGTCAACTTCACACCCCTACAATCGAGGGCTTACCACCGCTGACTTCAGCCCTGGTTGGACATATGGGGTGGGCAATCACTCAGCAGTGGGAGCCTAGTGTAGGTGAGCAGCCTCCCGCAGATTCTACCATCCCAGATGCGGCATTATGCCTGGTCAACGATGTTGTCGCATTTGATCATCAAGACTGTTCCGTGTGGCTTGTTGCAAATGCTATCAATACAAATAACACCCCCGACGGCATTGAGGAAGCCTATGAGCGTTGCCTACAACGCCTTGATGACTTGGAACAGCTGTTGTGCGAAGATAACTACCAAGGACATGAAGTGGCTGTATTAACTCAGGCCTGTACTTCGTCCTCTGAAAAAAGGAAAGCCGATATATCGGCCTCAATGACAGAAAACGAATTCAGTGAACTTGTGGCCAGATGCCAACAACATATTTATGAAGGCGATGTTTTTCAGATTGTTCCCTCAGTTCAGTTCAGTCTTGAATGCACAGACGGTTTTGATGTGTACCGCGCCCTGCGAACTATCAACCCATCGCCCTATATGTATTTTTTCCGTTTTGCAGCCCCCACTGCTTCACCTGACAGATCTTCTGATACTTACGACATTGTAGGAGCCAGCCCAGAAACGCTTATGCGAATCAACGATTCCCATATATCAACTTTCCCTATTGCAGGTTCACGTCCCAGGGGCGCAACCGTCGAAGAAGATCTTGCTTTAGCTCAAGAACTCCTGGCTGATCCGAAAGAGTGTTGCGAACATGTAATGCTCGTTGATCTTTCTCGAAACGACCTGTCAAAAGTGGCACTGCCTGGCAGTGTGAAAGTAAAAAACTATATGGCGATTAAACGCTTCAGTCACATTATGCACATCACATCAACTGTGGTGGCACAACTCGATCCGCGTTTTTCGCCTATCGACTGCCTGAAAGCAACGTTTCCAGCAGGAACATTATCAGGGGCACCGAAACTTGAGGCCGTGCGGCTACTTAACTCTTATGAACCCATTGCGCGTGGCACCTACGGAGGCGTGGTGGGGTATTTTGATTTCTCAGGAAATGCAGATATGGCGATAGCTATTCGCACCGCATTTATTGAATCTGGACGTGCAAGAATCCAAGCTGGCGCTGGAATCGTTGCCGATTCTGTAGCTCAACGTGAATACGAAGAAGCCTGCAATAAGGCTAAGGCAATGATTCGTGCCGTTGAGAGGGCCAGTATGATGACGGACAGGAAGTTAGGGGAATAACTATGAATGTTTTAGATACTATTTTACAGGGTGTTCACCGCGATCTTGCCCAACGTGAAGCGCATACGTCGATGGATGATTTAAAACGGCGGTGTCATCAAATTGATGATGCGAAAGATGTGATTGCGGCTCTGCGTTCAGGCCCCAACTATGTGAACGATGAAAGCCGCGGAGCCGTATCTGTGATAGCTGAAGTGAAGCGAGCATCACCATCGAAGGGATTCCTTGCCGATATTCCTGAACCAGGAGAACTTGCTCAAGAATACGAAAAAGGTGGTGCTTCCGTAGTATCGGTACTGACTGAACGCCACAGGTTTCATGGCTCCCTCGACGATCTTGATGTTGTACGTGCAGCCGTTGATATTCCTATTTTGCGAAAAGACTTTATTGTGACCCCCTACCAGGTTCATGAAGCACGTGCACATGGTGCGGATATGGTGCTACTTATGGTGGTATGCCTTGAACAGCCTGCACTTGTCTCACTTGTTGAGCGGGTTCACTCGCTGGGTATGACGGCCCTGGTCGAGGCTCATTCGCGTTTAGAAGCTTTGCGTGCATTAGATGCTGGGGCACGAGTTGTAGGAATAAATGCACGTGACTTGCGTACGTTAGAAGTTAATATGGACAATTTTGCTCAAATTGTTGATGTTATACCTGAAGATGTTATAGCTGTTGCAGAATCGGGAGTGAAAACACCGCACGATGTTTTCGATTATGCCCAAGACGGTGCCGATGCGGTACTTATTGGCGAGGCCTTGGTGAAAAATGCTCAACCACGCGAAGCTGTTGCCGAAATGGTTTCTGCCGGACAGCATCCTGCACTTGCCACATCACGCCGTAAACGCATTTCAACTGACCGCTAAATACTTTCATCTATACGCCAGAGTTTTATATCTTTGACAGGAGAAAACATGTCACATGTGAGGCATTTTGGAACTTTTGGAGGACGCTACGTTGCCGAACCCTTGATGGCGGCGCTTGAAGAACTCGATAATGCGTGGAAAAGTGTCCGCGATAATGATGTTTTTATGACGGAGCTTCATCAGCTAAATCGCAGCTATAGTGGACGCCCATCACTGCTAACACGCGTCCCACGGTTTGCCAAATATTGCGGCGGTGTTGATGTGTGGCTAAAACGTGAAGATTTGAACCATACAGGTTCGCATAAAATCAATAACGTGATTGGTCAGGCACTACTGACAAAACATATTGGTAAAACACGGGTGATTGCTGAAACCGGTGCCGGTCAGCACGGTGTTGCTACCGCCACTGCTGCCGCACTGTTAGGGCTGGACTGCACAGTGTATATGGGGGCACAAGACACCGAACGTCAAAGTCTGAATGTGGCGCGCATGCAGCTGCTGGGAGCCAACGTTGTTGCCGTTGACCAAGGATCGCGTACCCTTAAAGATGCCATTAACGAGGCTTTTCGCGACTGGGTGACCAATGTAGACAATACGAACTATATTTTTGGTACAGCAGCTGGCCCCCACCCGTTTCCTGGGCTTGTACGCGATCTTCAGCGAGTCATTGGTGATGAAGCACGGGCTCAAATACGTGAAGAAACAGGTCGCCTACCAGATATGGTGGCTGCCTGTGTAGGTGGCGGATCGAATGCTATTGGCATGTTTACAGCATTTGTTGACGATCCTGATGTTGTGTTACTTGGCTGTGAGGCAGCAGGTGATGGTGTTGATACGCCACGCCACGCCGCATCAATTACGGGGGGCAGCAAAGGGATTCTTCATGGCGCTAAAACCTTTATTTTACAAGACGAGGACGGTCAAACCATCGAGTCTCATTCTATTTCGGCGGGGCTAGACTATCCAGGTGTTGGCCCTGAACATGCCTTCCTTGCTGATAGTGGGCGTGGCACCTATTGGGCGGTTACGGATAAAGCTGCTATGGAAGCATTTTCACTGCTGTGTCGTAGCGAAGGCATCATTCCCGCTATCGAATCGTCACATGCGTTGGCGGGAGCTATGCAGTGGGGCCAGCAAGCGTTAATGCAGGCACGCGAACAGGCAGTTCGTGAGGGTAAGGATCCCGGTGCTGAACTGTGGGACGACGCAACACGGCCCATTGTGATTGTCAACTTGTCAGGTCGCGGTGATAAAGATGTAGAGATTGCCGCGCAGTGGTTTGATTTGGGAGAAACAGAGGTTCGCTCATGAGCTCAGCACAAGCAATTCGACGCGCACATGAACAGGGGCGTTGTGCGGTAATCGGCTATTTGACGGCAGGCTATCCAGACCTTAATACCTCTATTGATGCAGCTAAAACTCTTATTGATGCTGGTTGTGATGTGATTGAGTTGGGTGCGCCGTACTCTGATCCGTGTATGGATGGTCCAACTATTCAGCATTCTTCCTACCGTGCATTACAGAATAGTCTTCGTACCCGCGACGTATTTTTAGCTGTTGAAAAACTTGTCAACTACGGCGGAACTATCATGGTGATGACCTACTACAACCTCATGTATGCCTATGGTGTGGATGCCTATGCCCGTGATTTTTCAGCAGCTGGTGGTGCTGGACTCATTACCCCTGATTTACCGCCTGAAGAAGGAGGAGCATGGTGTGGGGCCTCTGAAAAATATGATCTTGAACGTACCTACCTTGTGGCACCGTCCTCACCGGATGCACGGCTCGAACTGATTAGTGAGCGTACAAAAGGCTGGGTTTATGCGGCCTCCACAATGGGTGTGACTGGTGCTCGCAGTAGCGTTGATAATGCAGCGCGCACACTTGTTGAGCGTACTCGTCGAGCTGGAGCCGACCTGGTATGTGTTGGTTTCGGTGTAAAAAATGGTGACCATGTGCGCTCCATTGGCTCATATGCTGATGGGGTAATTATCGGTTCAGCTCTTATTGATTCTATTGACACAAGTGGCACTCAACGCTTCAACCGCCTTGACGCGTTAGCACGTGAGCTTGTCGAAGCATCGTACCGCACCAGGTAAAGCTGGGGTAGGATGTGTGTTATCTCCCGCGCACCGTGGGAATGTAGTACCGATATAAGGAGAACACGTGATTGATCTGGCTATTCCCTCACCGTCTCAGGGAATATGGTATCTGGGGCCTATTCCCATCCGTGCCTACGCACTGTGTATTTTAACGGGTATTGTCCTGACAATTGTTCTTGGCAATAAACGCTATCGTGATCGTGGAGGGCACGGCGAGGTTATGTATGACATAGCCTTGTGGGCTGTTCCTTTAGGCATTATTGGAGGACGTTTGTACCATGTTGCCATCACTGCGGGCCCACAGTATTTTGGCTCAGGTGCAGATCCGTGGGAGATCTTTCGCATATGGAATGGTGGTCTAGGAATCTGGGGGGGGATCACGGTTGGTATTATCGGTGTATGGATTGGTGCCCACCAGGCACGTATTCGTTTGGCTCCATTTTTGGATTCCTTGGCGCCAATGGTGCTCTATGCCCAAGCGATTGGCAGGTTAGGTAACTGGTTTAATCAAGAACTGTTTGGTAAACCCACAACAGTGCCGTGGGGTCTGCGTATTGATGATGCTCATTTGCCATATGGATACGAGTCGGGAACACTTTTCCATCCGACGTTTTTATACGAAATGGTGTGGAATCTGTTAATGGCCACTGTGATTGTCCTGCTTGATAAAAGGATCCGGTTTCACGCTGGCCAAATTTCTGCACTCTATCTGATTGTGTATTCAACGGGGCGCCTTATCACCGAACAATTCCGTATTGACCCGTCAGAATATGTGTTAGGTTTACGTATTCATGTGTGGGTGAGCCTTTTCGGATTGTGTGCGGGAATCATTATATTTTACATCTGTGCCCGCATGAAGTGGCCACGCGATGTGAGTGCACAAGAGCTGGCTGCAACGCGCGTATCTACAGAGGCGGATAAAAAGAAGAAAGAGGCGAAAGCTGCCGCAAACAAACACAGCGATATTCCACAAGAATGCAGTGAAGCAGATGTGCCTCAAAGCTGTGTGGGTGCAGACGATGACGCTAAGGATACGGTAGACGCATCCACCACAGGACAAACAGAGCCTGATAGGGCCGGATAGCTGCTGCTTGACGCAAAAAGAGGTCGATACAATGCGATCGGTGTACCAAGTGAGGAAACACCGATCGCGTTATATCTAATGATGGGGACTTAAGGAAGTTGAGCACCGCATGAAGCGCAGAATTTTCCGCCGCTGCGTTGTGCTCCACATGATGGGCAAAAACCTGCCCCACCCGCTGCTGCTGTGCCACCAGGTATCGGTTGCTGCATCTGTTGGGGTGGGTATCCTTGGGGCACCATTGTGTGATGTCCCATCGCCATATTCGTATTATCTTGGAAGCCAGTCATAGGGGGCACCATTGCTGGACTACCCATGGGGGTTTGTGGGGGAAAACTTTGCCCAGGTGCCATGCCGCCCATCGCCGAGGCTCCTGAACGAAGTTCTTCACAGGCACGCATGACTTCCAGCAGTTCAGATAAAAGTTGTTCGCCTTCGCCAGGATCGTCGATATTACCTGAATAACCAAGATCAAGTTTGGAAATATAGGGATGGCGAACTTTGATAACACCGCGCATTGAGCTTATCTTTTTGGGAAATCCCTCTGAGTCGTAGCGATCTTGACTCATTCGAACATATTTTCCAGAACCAGTTGACAGCAAAAACTGCTGCAAGGTGTCGGCATTTAATACGGCGCCATAGGCAGTCGTGCCACTACGCATTGACATTGTGCCACCCTGGAAACTCACGCTTGTGTTGCGACGCTGTGTAGCTTCCAAATGATCGGGAATACCATCGCCGTCATCATCATCAGAAAAAGCATCAAAACTTACATCTATATAGAACTCACGCAACTGCGAGCCATCGAAAACCTCAGGATTTTCTTCATCCCAGTCACGCCCTCGTGCTAACACAAACCAGTGATGTGTTCGATCAACTTTCAATACGCCACGTGGACCGCATACCTGCTGCACACTGAACTGCTGATATTTCTCACGATTTGCTTCACGTTGAGCCAGATGTTGTTTCACATCTTCAATACTTCTGCGTTTCCAACCTTCAGAAAAACACGAGAGCTTCTTCTTACAAGTTGAACACAGATAGCCGTCCTCTAGTTTCAGCTTCGTCATCATCGACGCTTTTTCGCCACACAATTCACAAATCTTTTTATCGAAAAAACCCATTTTTCACTCCTTTGTTGAATTTGTCCTGTTTAAAAACTTGTTGAACCGCCAGTGTGTGTGCGTCCACTGGAGGATACCCTGTCTGATGAGCGTGGTTGCTTGCGTTCTGTGACATATTCACGCGAGTAAAGGTAGTATTCATCAGCTTGGGTGATCTGTAAAGAATCGAGGTCTGCATAGTCATCGGCAGCTGCTCCTTTTACCGCCGTTTGATGTTTCCTTGCCATAGCTGCCGTACCCCATGCAGCGATAGCGCCACCAGCCGCTATGCCGCCAGCGGCACTGGTACCCAATAAAAGCGAGACATTTTTAATAACTCGCGGGTCAATAAAGCGTTGAGATTGGTTAAAGTATGCTGTAGCCCCGCCATCCCAGTCATCTTCGCCGAACTTTTCTTTGATGGGGGCAAGAAAGTTATCTGACTTATCACTTGGAAGAGCCTCCTGTGATTTCTTACCGTAGGCAGATACTGACATTTCTCGTTGTTCAACGGCAACCGCAAGTAATATACCTTCATGCTCAGTGCCTATCCCGAATTTGCCGCGATCAAAAAAGTCATCGGCATAGGCCTCAGAGGTGGTATCGTCAAAGTTATCCGTAAAAACAATCGTGACCTCAGTTGTGTAAGTTTTAGCAATTTCCTGAGATTTCTTTTGTAGCTTTTGTTTGGTCTTATCACTTAGTACATCGACAAGGTCAATAACATTTGGGTAGGGGCTGTTCTTCGCTTCCTTAAGATCGTCATCAACTGTGCCAGTTTTGAGTATAGTTTTACTGTGAGGTTGGGGTGTATCTTTATGCTGGCACATATCAAGGGCCCATGCACTGGGAGGTATAAATATTATTATTGCCGCTAGGAAACCAATACAGGCTTTCAATAGTCGTGTCATTATCCAAGCACCATCCATAATGTTGCTGCGGTTGCTATTGCAGAAGGAAAGCCAATCACAAGCTGCCACAACAGCTTCTTCAGACGTGAAATTGGGTAATCTCCCACGATCTTTCCTGTTTGTCCGTTAATCGCGAAGGTATATCGTTTACCCGCATAATCAACATTCATCATCCACATCGGAAGCAATGCATACGATATTTCCGATGACAGCATCTTTGTGTTGGCCTGAGTAGAGACAATACGGTCGTAGTGAAGATCTTGGGTGACAACATCTTCAATAGAATCGCTGACTCGAGTATTAGCCTTGGGGGTGGATTCATCTAGACCAATGGAATACATCATCGAGCGAATACCCGACAGATAGGGGGGACTAAAAGTCGTGAGCTCCTGATAGTCGTAGGGCTCAATGGCTTCAGTGTATTTATCTTCAATTGTTGTTGTTGCAGAAATTGGGATGTTGTTAAACACCATATTGCCTGAACGTTCAACACGATAATAATAATCAGTGCGGATAACTTCATCATCTGTTGTACGTGTTGTACTTTTTATCGCCGTCATCACCACATCAGAATGCACCTGGCATGAATACAGCCAGTAGGGAGTATACATTGGTTGAAGTTTATCGACTATCGCATTGGTGTTAAACTCTTTGGGTAAAAACCATTTTCCTTTTGAGGATTGTTCGTAGGTGTTCAGAGCCTGTTCTTTTGTTATCTTTAGGGGGATAATTACCTGAGGACTTAAAGTATTTCGTATGGCTTCTAGGCTAATAACGTTGTTATGACAGTAAGGACACACCGTTGAAATAACGTCAGGTGGGCCAATCACACTTGCTCCACACGAGTTACACGTTGATTGCGCTAACCCCTGAGTATCGCTGACCGACATATAATCCATTTCTGGTTCATCCCACGAAAAAGTCGAAGTCTGCCGAGCTGGCACCGACGTGCTACCACCTTGGTAAACACCGCCTTGTGGGGGAACAGGTGGTGCCATAGTGGCTTGTTGACCTGCATAGGAATGGGAAGAATCATTGTAGAGGACGGATTGGTTAGCCCGGTATGGTTGCGGGGGTGGCTGCATGGATGGGCTAGCCTGGCAGCCGTAGCTGTGAGTGGTATCAGGGTCGGAGGTGGTTGACATTGGTGCAGTGCCAGGCGCATATAATGGCCCAGGTGCAGGCTGTGGTATATCGCCTTGAGCACCGTCGGTTGCCTGGTAAAATTCTTCAACACTATAAGTGGAGCCACAAAAGATACATTCCATGGCCGCCGAACCAGGGTCAAAGTCAATAGGTGCGGCGCAGCCTGGGCATTTGTAGTGAATGTTATCCATAAAGACTCCTTTCACCACCAGCATAAAAAGGAAGAAGCATATAAAGGCAGTATTGTCTGGCTAGAAAAAGAGCTCTTTTTTATCCCTTTGGGTAGAAAAGAAGGAAAAAAAATGACTTCTTGGGTAATGTCTTTCCATCAGTGGTCATGCACACTTAAAGCAGGACTATGTGAGGAGTGAAATATGGGTCTTATCAAAGCAGCAATCGATTCAGTTGGCGCTACACTTGCCGACCAGTGGCTCGAAGTAGTTGAACCAGATCAGATGAGTGAAGGTATTGTCTTGTGTTCGGGGCGTTCTGTGCGCCAGGATTCACGACGTGGCTCCAACAAATCTGGCACACAAGACCTCATCACAAACGGCTCAGCAGTTCACGTCTACGACAATCAAGCAATGCTCGTTGTTGATTCTGGGCGAGTAGCAGAACTCAGTGCTGAACCCGGAGTGTACACAATTCAACGTTCTGAACAGCCATCAGTGTTTACGGGCCCTTTTGGTGATTCTTTGAAAGAAACCTTCAATCGTTTCAAATACGGAGGTATCCCTTCGCAAAGAATGCAAGTTTTCTACATCAATCTACAAGAAATTAAGAATATTCGTTTTGGTACGGCAAACCCCCTTAACTATTTCGATGAATTCTATAATGCAGAACTCTTTTTACGCTGCCACGGCTCTTATTCCATTAAAATCGTTGACCCCATCAAGTTCTATCAAGAAGCAATACCACGAGATGCCCAACGTGTTCACATTGACGAAGTAAAAGAACAATACATGGCTGAATTCCTTGAAGCACTACAAACTTCGATTAATCAAATGTCAGTTGATGGTATTCGTATCTCGCAGGTTGCCTCCAAGATGCGTGAGCTATCAAAATACATGGCAGATACCCTTGACGATTCGTGGCGTGAACTACGTGGTATTGAAGTGTGTTCAGTGGGAATTGCTTCAATCTCCTATGACGAAGAATCACGTGAACTACTGAAAATGCGAAGTTCAGGCACCATGCTTCAAGATCCTTCTGTTCGCGAAGGCTATGTGCAAGGTGCCGTTGCACGCGGTATTGAATCAGCGGGTTCTAATGAAGCAGGTGCAGGTGCTGCCTTCCTTGGCGTGGGGATGGGAATGAACGCTGCAGGTGGATTTATGGGCGCGGCATCAGCATCCAATCAGGCCCAAATGCAGCAAGGCTATGCTCCACCTGGCTACCAGCAGGGATATCCCGGAGGGTATCCGCAGCAAAACCAGCGGTATGGGCAAGCAGCACCGTATATTCCCACACAGCAAACACCTGCACCTCACGCAGCACAGCCAGCAGGGGCAAACGCTTGGTCATGCCAGCAATGTCACAGCTCAAATACGGGGAAATTCTGCCCGCAATGCGGTCATCCAGCACCTGTGCAACCTCAAGGTGGCCCCACTCACTGTTCGGGATGTGGTCAAGCATTTCATGGCCCTGCGCCAGCATTTTGCCCACAGTGTGGTACACGTCAATCATAGGTGTGGTATGTATCGGCTATCGTCGGTGCGGTACAGGGAATTGTTGCTTTAATCGTAAAAATGGGCCAAGGAAATACGCTGAGTGTTCCATTCATAGATTGTAGGCGTGTACGCATCCCATTAATACCGTTACCAGGTGTAAACTCTTGGGTTGATACGCCATCGTTACTCATTGTCAGGTGAATATTATGGGTGGGACATACCGTTGACGATTCAGAAAGTATCTTCTGGTTGGGGCAGTCCACCACATCAATAGTGACATTTAGCGTATGGGCATCACCATGAACCAGGGCATTTGTGGCGGCCTCACGGATAAGCTCAACACATATTTGTCCAATCTCATCGCCGCGGCATGACGTGTGATGCACAGCCTTGGGAATATCACCAGCAGCCAGCAATTCGTGATTGTCGTTAGTATCGCGATGTGTTGCAGTAGTCGATCGTGGAATCTCGCCGTTTATCTTGATAGAAAGTCCAGCCGCTTGAAAAGAGCGCACCAATGTTGCTAGTACTGTTGACACATCTGCCTGATGGTGGTCAAGAATCTCGTGTTCAATATTATGCAACAAGTTGACGACCTCACGAAGACGCTGACCATCATGAACCCCGTCCTCTAAAATTCTTCCGATCACCGAAATACGTTGGGCAAGAACATCATGAAGTTGTGCGCGGGTATGTAACAGAAGTTTTTCTTCTTCAAGCTCCTCTTGATGGTGCAGATAGAGTTTAGCGTCTTCAATGGAAAGTGTGAGTTCTTCTTGGCTTTGTTCGATTTCGTGAACCAGCTCAACATAGGACTCAAAGTTCTGCGCTTGAAGTTGGATACATTTTTGATGAAAACCAAGGCAAAGTTGCTCCTGGCTGAAATACCACCATTTACCTTCACGATCACATGTGGCAACCTGTGTATCGTGAATCAAACGCGACTGTTCACGTTCAGCGTTGTGACATATTGTATTCCACACAGTGCTCAAATCTGTTTTTGGCGCCAAATCAAAACGACTTAAAATATCTTCCATTGCCTGATTGATGGCAAGAGGTTTTCCATTGGCTGCGCAGTACATAAGGCCATCGGTCAGTGCGTCAAAAGAATGCTTGATAGAGGCAACGGTAATGGTGTGATCATGTTCGTGGCGCAAGCGTGCATAGATAACAAATCCCATCAGAGTTAATCCTAGTGTGGCGCACAACTCAATGATGGGCGAGTGCCGTATGAGGTTACTGACCAAGGGGGACTGGCATAAGAACAGGGCAGCAATGATCAGTTGATTGTTCAGGCGATAAGACAATCCGATGGAAAGGAATACGAAGACGCACACCAGGGGAAAAAATCGGATAACTTCAATGACATCATAGTAGTCGCCATTGGAAAGATAGCGGGCAATAAAATAGGTGGTAAGTGTAAGGTCAACAACGATAAGAGCCTGACTGGCACCAAAAATCCATCGTCGATTCAACACCAAATAGGTGACCGTGTGAGTATAGATGATGATTCCGGCTAAACCAATGAATAGAACGATAATCTGGAGGGATGGAGCTAGCATCAATAGTTTATCCAAGGTCAATCACCACCTGCATATCACTAACGTGAACAGGGTAATCTTTGGCTATAGATAGCAATTTTGGCTGTGTAGCCATAAGTGCTGCCTGGCCTTCATTTTCCAAAAGAATGGTGCATCGTGACTGGTGAAGTCGAATAAAGATAGTGGTGAAGTGATTGACAAGAGCAACCTCTAAAAGTGTGTGAACCAACTGTAAAAGTTGGAAAGCGTTGTCTGTGGGCATAGTACCCGTATTTTTCATGCTGATAGCAGCCTGGTTGTGTCCCGTACTAAAATCGTGGCACGCCTGAGTCAAAAAATGGTACACAGTGTCGTATTCAATCATTTCGTCGTCACTGTTATAGGTTGATAACAAAAGCAAGCCAATACGTTTACAGAGGCCAAGAGTGATACTGATGCGTCGCAGCAAGGTAGCGCGCTCATCATCATTACGTGTGTGAAGGAGTTTATCGCGGTCAGCGTTAATGACGCTGAGTTTATCGCTAATAACACTTTCAACCTTTTCAGCAATCTCTTGACGATAATTGACGCGAAGCTGTTCAGCATTGACTGCAACCTCATAGCGAGTCAATGTGAGCAGCCTATCCAACTGGTGATTCAATGCTGTGAGCTTTTTTTGAAGCGCCACAAAAGCAGACATGTCAGTTTCCCACACAGCAAAACCACCAACTATACCTGCGCAACGATAATCCGTGTGCTGTGTTGGGTTGGCGTGATGGTGAAGAGGAATATGCGTAAGTCCTTTTTTCAGAGAATCGATAACTGATGTGGGAAGTGTTTTAGACACTGATGATTGGCGGCAGAGTTTCCACGTAGTATCAAACAGATAGACAGGAATACTTGTATGCGAAAATAGTCGCAGATACCAGCGGTTATGTTGAATAGCTCCCGAGCGGATAAGGACATCAAGAATAAGAAGAAAAAACACTGTGTAAACAAAAATATATTCCGTATGGGGAGCATTGCCCAACATATATGACACAGCATAAGAGGCAAAGAGCGCCATCAAAATAAAAAGTGCAATCGTATAGTAAATGTTACGAACCCATACGCACATGACAACAAAGTAGATAATCATGTAGAGCGACCATAAACCAAGCCAGGTAGCCACGATAAAAAATCCTGGACCATAGGTGTAATTTTTCAGGGGTTCTTGCATGTGGAAGGGAATATTAAAGGCTAACATGTGTATATCGTTGGTTAAGAGCATCAGTGCCAGTGTTGAGGAACCATATACGAATACGCGATTAGCTATTTTTGACCATGGAGGGCGAAGAACATGGTGGCACATGAGGACACACGTTGTCACAAACATGAGCAGTGGCAGATAGTAGATGTACCACATGTATCGGAACAGAGCCTCGCTAAGATGGGCCTCAAGATGGCGACGGAAAATTCGAACACAGCAAAAAGCAATGAGTGTGTAGCTAATAACCTGAAAGTAACGAAATGTTGTGCGATCTGATATTTTCCAGCGGATCAACTGACTCCACGCCACTATCGCAATGATTAACAGTAGGTAGGCAGCCGAGACAACAATGCCCGGCATGTGTAAAAGGTCTGTCCAGATACCTCCGTCATTCATTGACTTAGCTATCTTCTGTCACGATAAATCCCGAGGACAATGCATAGATAGCAAGACGGGAAATTGAGGGGAAACCTGTTTTCGTTAAAATTGAGGAAATCGATGCCTTAATTGTGTTTTCACTCACCTGAAGTTCCTCAGCAATTTCTTTTCGTGTCAGCCCTGAACAGACTGAACGTAACACGTCGATTTCACGTTCGGTTAACTTGTTGTATCCAAGAACAGGCATGGTTTGTTCCTGCGGAAAGGTTGAATAGTCACTTGCCGTGGAGCGTAAAACGTAAAGCAGTTCTTTAGTGGAGATATTTTTATAAATAAAAGAGGACGCCCCTGCTTCTTTTGCTTGTTGAACAAACGAAATGTCAGCCATACCAGTCATCAGTACAACTTTGATATGGGGGAAACTCTTTTGTAACCGCTCAGTGGCGCGGATTCCCGATGAACCATTTTCAGTACACACATCCATTAAGACAAGATCGGGCTGATAGGTGGCACAAGCGTCATCAACTTTTGCTGCGTCATATAGACGTGCAACAACTTCCATATCATCTTCTTGTTCAAGTGTGTCCACCAGGGAGTCCAGTAATAGTTTCTGATCTTCAACAACAATAACCTTCATAACTGTACTGTATCAATATCCTTTAACGATATGGATAGGTGAAAGTCCTATAACAGAGGAATAAATAGAGGCGTCGAATCTCCATAAGGTGATCTGAGTTAAGTAATTCTTGGTTTAGCCCTTCAAGAGAATAAAATACAAGATATGAGACAAGCGAAAATTGTATGTACGATTGGTCCAGCAACCAATACCCCAGAAAACCTTAAAGCACTGATTGAAGCGGGAATGGACGTTGCGCGCATAAACCGTTCGCACGGCAACCAAGAAGAAGACGAAAAAACTATAGCAAAACTGCGTGAAGCAGCCAAAGACCGTGGTAAGCCTTTAGCGATTCTTGTTGACTTACAGGGACCTAAAATACGTTTAGGAACCTTTGCAAAAGGAAAAGAAGATCTGCGGATAGGTGATACATTCACCATTACTACCCGCGAAGTTGATGGAACGAAAGATATAGTTGGCACAACTTTCGATAAACTACCTGGTGACTGCAATGTTGGCGATACCTTATTGATCGATGATGGAAATATTTCCTTACGGGTGAAAGAAGTTACTGAAACTGATGTGATAACCACTGTGACAGTGCCTGGAACTGTATCAAATCATAAGGGGCTTAATCTGCCTGGTGTAGCGGTGAGCGTTCCAGCGTTGACAGAAAAAGATGAGCAGGATTTGCGTTGGGCGCTACACAATGATGTTGATTTTATTGCGTTATCCTTTGTGCGAAGTGCGGATGACTATAATGATGTCAAACGTATTATGGATGAAGAAGGAATTTGGCTTCCCGTTATAGCCAAAATTGAAAAGCCACAGGCAGTAGATAATCTTGACCAGATTATGCGAACCTTCGATGGTGCGATGGTCGCTCGTGGTGATCTGGGGGTTGAAATGCCTCTTGAACAAGTGCCTATTGTTCAAAAACGTGCTATCGATATTGCCAGGCAAAGAGCGAAACCCGTTATTGTTGCTACGCAGGTACTAGACTCGATGATTCAAAGTCCGCGACCAACGCGAGCCGAGGCTTCTGACTGTGCCAATGCGATTCTTGATGGGGCAGATGCGGTGATGCTTTCAGGGGAAACGTCAATTGGGGCCTATCCTATAGAAGCAGTACGTACGATGGCTTCTATTGTGCGACGTACGGAAACAAGGGGCCGTGAATACTTTACCCAACGCAAAGGCAATATTTTTACTAAACCAGGAATTGTTACCAAAGCTGCAGTAGAAATGGCTGCTGCTCTTGGATTTAGGAACTTGGCGATTTTTACATCCTCAGGAGATTCGGCCAAACGGGTGTCTCGTTTACGTCCAGCTTTGATGGCTATAGCATTAACACCACATGCTCGTGTTCGTAACCAGTTATGCCTGTCATGGGGTGTTCACCCTATTTTGGTAGGTGACGTTCACGATACTGACGAAATGGTTGATGTTGTTGATGAGCAGCTGCAAAAACACGGTATCGTCAAAGAAGGTGAGGATGTCATTATTGTAGCTGGTATGCCACCAGGGCGAAGTGGTTCAACAAATATGATTCGTATTCACGAAATTGGCGATAAGGCTGACTATTAATACTGAAACCCTCTACGACATACTCCGTGAGGGCACCCGCGGCGCCCTCACAAATGTTGACGAGGAAAGTATTATTTTATTGTTGTAGCTTTCTAGGAGGTTTTTATAACTTCTACCTTACTTGATACAGTCTTGTTAAGGTGTATGTTACCTTGTAGATAACTGCAAGGCATTATGCTATGATGGAATATCTTAAATCCGTGGTGAATCACGGTTCGGGTTACCGATGTCATCCAGATATCAGCCCGAGTTGGAAGAAGAAAAGGAGTATCTTATGACACAAGTAAATATTCATGAACCACAAACAGGTCGTCAGGCCAATAATGTGAGTGTTTCCGCCATTGCCGATGCAATCGGCCCGTGGTTTGCCGATATAGCTGGTTGCCAGAAAGTCCGTGAAGCAATCATTGCTTTACAGGATGAACAACGTCGTGATGAGGCTATGCGATACCTGGGGATTGTTTTAAGCCCAGCCACATAGCAGTGTTCATAGAGTAACGGGGCGAATGGATAGGAAAGTATCCATTCGCCCCGTTATTTGCTGTTGATGGGGGATTGCTTGAGGTGTTGTCACGTGCTAGCAAAAGTCATCATGGCAAGCTACACATTCTTGAAGAATCTGCCAAAGGAGGTTGCTTCGCGCTGTCCCATATTCTTTGATTAAGCGTGAGCAGCCTTTAACCATGACTGTCCCACGCCCACCGATACATCGAGGGGAACATCAAGTTTTATCGTATGTGACATACACGATCGCACAATGTTGGTGACCGCTGCTGTTTCACCCGGCGCGATTTCAAGAACAAGTTCGTCGTGAACCTGTAGAAGCATCCGAGATTTCAGATGTTTATTTTGCAGTTGCTTATCCACATCGATCATCGCCAGTTTAATAATATCTGCGGCACTACCTTGTATGGGGGCATTTAATGCTGCTCGCTCAGCTGATTGGCGAACATTATTGTTTGATGACGTGAGTTCAGGCAGGTAGCGTCTGCGACCTAAAATTGTTTCCGTATAGCCACATTCACGAGCTTTTTCAACACTGTGACGCAGGTATCGCTGCACACCTCCAAAACGCTGGAAATAGTTATTCATCAGTGTTTTTGCTTCGCCAACATCAATACCGAGCTGTTGAGATAATCCGTAGGAGCTCAGCCCATAAGCCAAACCGTAGCTAGTAGCTTTGATGCGTGAACGCATTGAGCGTGTGACCTCGTCAATACCCACATTAAATACCATTGCGGCCATTGTTTTATGAAGATCCTCGCCAGCTGTGAAGGCCTCTAACAGGCCATCATCTTGTGACATGTGGGCCATGATGCGCATCTCGATTTGAGAATAGTCAGCAGTCAACAAGGCCTCGTATTGCTGGTGTGGCTCAAGGGTTCCCGAAACAAAACAGTCACGAATACGGAGGCCTTCCTCGCTTCTGGCAGGTATATTTTGAAGATTCGGATCTACAGACGATAATCTGCCAGTAGCCGTCACAGTTTGCTGAAAACTACTGTGAATACGACCATCATCCAGTGTAGCAGCCATTAAACCATCGACGATTTGCAGTAGCTTTGTTTTGTCGCGATAAGCCAGCAGGTGCTCCAAAAACGGGTGCTGCGTTTTCACGTAGAGGTCGTTGAGTGCAGCCGCATTGGTAGTGTAACCCGATTTTGTGCGTTTTGTTTTTGGCATATTGAGTTTATCGAACAGCACCTCTTGCAACTGCTTAGGGGAGTTTAAATTAACAGATTTACCTGCGGTTTCATGTGCAAGATCTTCATAGCGCAACGCTTCGTGTTCATAGTCTTTTCTTAAGTCGGTAATAGCGTTGTTATCAATGGCAATACCGCTGTTTTCCATATCGGTCAGAATACGTTGAACTGGAAGTTCCACATCGTGAAGAAGCTGCTCGTGATGAGAGTCGCGTACATGATGGGCCAACGCATTATGAAGATGGCACACTGTATGTGCCTTTAACGCAAGCCCGTGGTTTATTGAATCATCAGTATCAAAATCAAAGGTTGCCTGTCCCTTTGCTGCGTCAGTCCTATCATCGTCTTCGATGTTGATGTCAAGATAGTTTCTGCTGAGTAGCGCAATATCGTAAGAACGCGCTGAGGGTCGGCAAATATAGGCAGCAAGTTCGGTGTCAAAAGCAAGTGCCTTCAGATTAATACCTGCACCCTTCAACGCGTGCCAGGCACCTTTTTGATCGTGTGTTGTCAATCGGTGGGAGCCATCAAAAAGATCTTCAAGTGCTTGAAGATCGTTTGGGGTAGCAGTATACAGCTTGATAATGGCAGCCTGGTTTTTCACGCATAGGACAACTTTTTGCGCGTCACCACGGCCAGGCCTTGAGTCTCCTGTCACAAGGAAAGTGACAGAATCTTTTGAATACTGTTTCAACCAGTTAAAAAGTTCACCAGGAGCCAGAACATTTACCGATATGTTTTGCAGATCCTTAGCAGTGATTGTTTCACAGTGTGAAGTTAGCCCACCAGAAGCGTCATCCTTGTGTTGGCTAGGGCCCATCGTACTGCTTTTTTTCTGCTGTGTGCCTTCGCGTTTTACGCCCTCTTTGTGATGATTCTTGGTGGTCGAGGAGGTGTCCTTACCAATACTATGAGCAGCTGGGTCATGGGTGAAGATTCGTTTGCGAAGACCTCCAAATGATAATTCATCAAAAAGCCTGTTCATTGTGTGGCGGTCAAAAGGTTTTCGTTCAAGATCCGCTAATGTAAAACCAAGATCAAGATCCGTTCGCAAACGGTTAAGCTGCCGATTGCGCTGAACATCGTCGATATGTGCTCGAAAATCATTGCCACGCTTACCTCCAAGTTCATCGCGGCTGACTATCAGATTTTCTAAACCATCATACTTTGTCAGCCACTGAGCGGCCGTTTTTGGGCCAACACCAGGAACACCCGGGAGATTGTCAGCTTTCTCGCCAACGATGGCCGCTATTTCAGGGTATCGATGTGGCTGAACACCGTATTTTTCCTCGACAGCTTGCGGAGTCATTAATCGCAAATCTGATGTTGACCGCCCTGGGTAAATCACCGTGACATGGTCGTTAATCAGTTGAAAAGTGTCGCGATCACCAGAGGCCACAAGTGTATCCATCTGCGCTTGGGTTGCCAAAGAAGATAGCGTTGCAACAATATCGTCAGCTTCATAATTCTCTATCTCGCAGGTGGTGATATTCATGGCGTGAAGCAACTGTTTGATAAGTTCCACCTGGCCACGAAATTCCTCAGGCGTATCCTCCCGCTGTGCTTTATATTCAGGATAAACGTCGGTTCTAAAAGAGTGACGTGAAACATCAAAAGCAACGGCGATATGGGTAGGCTGATGATCGTCAAGCATCTTCATCAGCATGGTCATGAAGCCATAGACAGCGTTGGTACATTGGCCATTTTCGGCGTGAAAACTCTCGGCTGGCAGCGCATAAAATGCCCGAAAAGCAACGGAATGTCCGTCAATAACCAGTAGGGTAGCATCATGAAGGCACGCAGCGCTGTGTTGTGAAGAAAATTCTTGATTGGTCATGCCATAAGCCTACCAAGAAGGCTTAGTGTCCGACTTGTTCTATCACAGCGTCAGCAACCTGACGCATTGACAGCCGCCGATTCATTGATGTTTTTTGAATCCATCGGAATGCTTCGGGCTCAGTCATGCCAGTTTGTTCCATCAGGATGCCTTTGGCTCGATCAACAAGTTTGCGTGTTTCAAAGCGTTCCGACATATCAGCTATCTCGTTTTCAAGTGAAAGCATTTCAAGCTGACGATTGATAGCAATATTGACCGCAGGGATGAGTTCAGCCGGGGTAAAAGGCTTGACAACGTAAGCCATAGCGCCCGCGTCGGAGGCCCGTTCTACCAATTCTTTTTGAGAAAAAGCTGTGAGCATCACCACTGCGCATGACACCTCTTTGAGAATTTGTTCGGCGGCGGTAATACCATCCATATTTGGCATCTTCACATCTAATACGCATAGGTCTGGCTCAAGCTCAAGTGCTTTTTCAACTGCGGTTTCACCATCGGATGCTTCGGCAACAACCTCATAGCCAGCATCTGTGAGGGTTTCGACAATATCAAGACGAATCAGGGTCTCGTCTTCTGCAACAAGGACGCGATATGCTGGCGCGGCCTCGTCGGGTTGCTGATTTGATTTCGTATCTGTCACAGTTATAGCTTAGTATGTATAACGTCGAAAGACGAAGCCTCGGTAGCCCAATTGGTAGAGGCGGTCGGCTCAAACCCGGCTTGTTGTGGGTTCGAATCCCACCCGAGGTACCGAATAAAAATGTTTTGACCAGCAGGTATGTGCCTGCTGGTTTTTCTTTTTTGTTGACGTAGTACCTTCTTTGTTAAAAGGAACATAAAGTGTGAAAATGTCGCAAAAAAGTAGCGTAGTTCTGTAATACGTTTTGAAAAGAAGTATTTGCTGGTGTTAGCAACAAGACAGCAGAGTTAACGAGGCATACTATACATTCATCAGACATCACTCCCAGACTATGCCCTTGCGAAGCAGCATGAAAGAAACACCACAAATGTGATAATGCTAGCTGGATTTGGCTATTCTATGACCGGTACTGATAAGATAACTAACGGTATTACTGTGTCCAAAATTAACTACATCGCCGATGTGTTTGGGATTCAGAAGTACCATTGTCCGTATTGTCTAGAACTATCCGCATTGGAACTACAAACTATATGACCAACTCGACCAACGAGCAATCACAAGAGATTGTCGTCAACGATATTGGGTCTGAAGAAGATCTGTTAAAAGCCATCGACGAAACCATCAAATATTTTAAAGATGGAGATATCGTCGAAGGTACAATTGTCAAAGTCGACCGAGATGAAGTCCTTTTGGACATCGGTTACAAGACTGAAGGCGTGATTTTGTCACGCGAACTATCCATCAAGCACGATATAAACCCCGAAGATGTTGTTGCTGTCGGCGATAAGGTTGAAGCCCTTGTTCTTCAAAAAGAGGACAAAGAAGGCCGCCTGATGCTGTCGAAGAAACGTGCGCAATATGAACGCGCATGGGGCGAAATCGAGCAGAAGAAAGAACGCGACGAAGTTGTTACTGGCTCCGTTATCGAAGTTGTCAAGGGCGGTTTGATCCTTGATATCGGTTTGCGTGGATTCCTTCCTGCATCGCTTGTGGAAATGCGTCGTGTACGTGACCTTCAGCCCTATATTGGCCGTCAGATTGATGCCAAGATTATTGAACTTGATAAGAACCGCAACAACGTTGTGCTCTCGCGCCGTGCCTGGCTTGAACAAACACAGGCTGAGGTTCGCTCCACATTCTTGCACACCCTGCAAAAGGGCCAGATTCGTGGTGGCGTGGTTTCTTCTATCGTCAATTTCGGTGCTTTTGTTGACCTGGGTGGTGTTGATGGCCTGGTTCACGTGTCTGAACTGTCATGGAAACACATTGATCATCCAAATGAGGTCGTCGAAGTTGGTCAGGAAGTTACCGTTGAGGTTCTTGATGTTGATATGGACCGTGAACGCGTATCCCTGTCTTTGAAGGCAACACAGGAAGACCCGTGGCAGACCTTTGCACGTATTCACTCTATTGGCCAAGTTGTTCCTGGTCGAGTGACCAAACTGGTACCATTTGGTGCGTTTGTACGTGTTGAAGATGGTATCGAAGGTTTGGTACATATTTCTGAACTTGCTGTTCGCCACGTTGAACTTCCTGAACAGGTTGTCAAAGTTGGCCAGGAAATTTTCGTGAAGGTCATTGATATTGACCTTGAACGTCGCCGTATCTCACTATCGCTCAAGCAGGCGAACGAGGGTGTTGACCCCTCCAGTGAGGACTTCGATCCATCAATGTATGGTATGGCTACCGAATACGATGATGAAGGCAACTATAAGTATCCTGAAGGTTTCGATCCTGAATCCAATGAATGGATGGAAGGCTACGAAGCTGAACGCCAGGCATGGGAAGAACAGTATGCTCTTGCCCAGCAGCGTTGGGAAGCCCACAAGGCTCAAGTGTCAGAAGCTATTGAAGCTGACCGTGAATCCGCTTTGGATCCCGTTGAAAATGCTTCTTATACTTCAAACACCGAAGAGGACGAAGGCTCAGCTCTTGCCTCGGATGAAGCTCTTGCGCAGTTGCGTGAACAGTTGAACCAAGGCTAAATACCAAGGGTGACTTACCGCAGGCGGGCACTATTACGTTGCTTGTGTGTGGCTGATTTTCAGCTTGCACTTTCCAGCTTTTACGTGCTCTGGTCATGACGGTGTTTCACCTCGATCAGTCATCATACACACACTCGGATCCCCCGAAGACTGGATAGTCTTCGGGGGATCTTTCGTTGGGAACAACTAAGTTTATTTCTTTGCATCAAAGGTTTATCGCCAAAGGATGCACTACCAACTTGAGCTGGAAGTTGAGCTTTGGTGATACGTTTTGAAAGACGTGCTATGTAAAATACTCGTCTGCTTTTCCCACTCTAATTCACTTCCCTTTTAGCGTTGTGAGAAAATATGTGAGGATTCATACCCTGCAGGGTATGAATCGTTTCATGTTCGTTCTCACTGACGATGGCATCCTTGACAACATCGCTATTTTTGGTTTGTGTTTTATTACTCACTTATCCACGATGATCGAAGCGATGTACTATGTTGCTTTATACATAAGAAATGGGGTGGTTATTACTTTCGTAGTAACCACCCCATAATCCCTCGAAATCTGTTTTCTTACATAGCAGAGTCTCTCTTTGACTACTACTGTGACCGACGATGCCGTGCTATAACAAGGAAACAGAACCCAGCGAACAATCCTGCAAAGCTCATCAAACCTAACGTTAAGGTATCGTTACCAGTACGTGCTAAGACTACTTTCGATTGAGTAACCTGAGGTTGAGGGGCAGGTTTTTTACCTGGGTTTTCCCTTCCAGGATCATTTGTTCCGGGATCTTCTGTTCCAGG
>JAUNVQ010000013.1 GCA_030540715.1 Actinomycetaceae bacterium
CTTCAGGGCTTTTCTTTGTAATGTTTGTATTTATGCATGCATACGGCAACCTGAAAATTTTAGACGGTCCGCAAGCATATGCAGGATACGCCCACCATTTGCGAACCTTTGGCGAACCTATTTTGCCATATGAAGGCTTGCTGTGGATTATGCGTATCGGAATGCTTGTGTTGATTGTTGCCCATGTCGGGTCTGCCTTGCATTTATGGGCTCGTGGTAAAAGAGGCCGTGGAACACAAAAGTATGACGTGAAAGCTCACGTCGTACAAAACTATGCAACGCGTACCATGCGTGTAGGCGGCGTATTGTTGCTGGTGTTTATTGTTTTCCATATCTTCCATTTCACTACGAAGCACATCCAGATTGGTAACACGGAAGCATATGGTAATGCTCTGATTGAGGTTGAACATGCCGGCGTCACAGAGTCTATCCCCGCCGCCCCGTGGAACATGATGGTAACAACCTTTTCCAACTGGTGGATGGTGCTGATTTACGGCGTTGCCGTGGCAATCCTTGCCTTCCACATTTCACACGGTATTTGGTCCGCGTTGCAAACTTTCGGGTGGCTTCGCGCAAATACGCGGCATGTTGCAGTGATTATTTCGGGCATCCTTGGCGGACTGCTCTTCTTGATGTTTATAGTTCCGCCATTGTATTTGCTGATCACGCAGCCCGAGTTCGTCGGGATATAAAGGTGGGTGAACAATGTCTGAATTAATTCATGGTATTTATTACGAGGGCAACAAGATTGAGGACAAAAAAGCTCCTCTCCACGTACCGTTGCCTCAGGTGTGGACCCAACGTAAGTTCGATGCTGGGCTTGTTAACCCAGCCAACCGACGCAAGATGAAAATTATTGTTGTTGGTACGGGGCTTGCCGGTGGTGCAGCCTGTGCGTCCCTTGGTGAAATGGGCTATCACGTTGATGCCTTCTTCTACCAAGATTCCGCTCGTCGTGCGCACTCCATTGCGGCGCAGGGCGGTATTAACGCGGCAAAGAACTATCGCAATGATAACGACTCCGTTTACCGCCTGTTCTATGACACTGTTAAAGGTGGCGATTACCGCGGACGCGAATCCAATGTGTATCGTCTGTCCGAAGTCAGTGCCAACATTATTGACCAGTGTGTTGCACAGGGTGTCCCCTTTGCGCGTGAATACGGTGGCCTGCTCGATAACCGCTCTTTTGGTGGTGTGCAGGTCTCGCGTACATTCTATGCGCGTGGCCAGACAGGCCAGCAGCTGCTGATTGGTGCTTATCAGGCATTATCGCGTCAAGTTAATGCGGGAACTGTTATTCCCCACGACCGTCATGAAATGGTTGAATTGATTGTTTCTGATGGGCGCGCGCGTGGCATTATTGCGCGTGATATGGCAACTGGTGAACTCAAAGCCTTCACTGCTTCTATTGTTATTTTGTGTACTGGCGGTTATGGTAACGTGTTCTTCCTTTCGACCAACGCTATGGGCTGTAACTGTACAGCAGCATGGCGTGCACACCGCAAGGGCGCATATTTTGCGAACCCCTGCTATACCCAGATTCATCCCACCTGTATTCCCCAGCATGGAACACAGCAGTCGAAGCTTACATTGATGTCAGAATCACTGCGTAATGATGGTCGCATTTGGGTGCCAAAGAAAGCGGAAGACTGCAAGAAAGATCCGCGTGATATTCCCGAAGAAGATCGCGACTACTATTTGGAGCGTATCTATCCATCATTTGGTAACCTGGTTCCACGTGATATTGCATCACGCCAGGCAAAGAATATGTGCGATGAGGGTCGTGGCGTTGGCCCCGAGATTGACGGCGTTGCACGTGGTGTTTACCTTGACTTTGCTGAAGCGATTGAACGCATGGGTAAAGATGCGGTATCAGCCAAATACGGCAACCTGTTTGATATGTATCAGCGGATCACCGACGATAATCCTTACGAAACACCAATGCGTATCTACCCAGCTGTTCACTACACGATGGGTGGCGTATGGGTTGACTATGACCTGGAAACAACGATTCCTGGGCTGTTCTGTGGTGGCGAAGCAAACTTTAGTGACCACGGTGCAAACCGTTTGGGCGCTTCAGCACTGATGCAGGGCTTGTCAGATGGATACTGGGTATTACCCAACACAGTCAATGATTATCTGGCAAAAACACTTGACTGGAAAGATCTGCCGTTGGATCATCCGGATGTCACCTCGGCGCTGAAAGATGCACAAGCACGCATTGACAAGCTGATGTCTATTAACGGTACTCGTTCGGTGGATTCATTCCACAAAGAACTTGGGCACATCATGTGGGAATACTGCGGAATGGAACGTAATGAAAAGGGCTTGAAACTTGCGATTAACAAGATTCGTGAGCTTCGTAAAGAGTTCTGGCAAAACGTTCGTATCCCTGGTAAAGCTATCGGCGAGATGAACCAGACACTTGAGCGAGCTGGACGTGTAGCTGACTTCCTTGAACTTGGTGAACTGATGTGTATTGATGCACTTCATCGCGAAGAATCATGTGGTGGTCACTTCCGCAGCGAGCATCAAACTCCTGAAGGTGAAGCAATGCGTGATGACGAGAACTTTATGTATGTTGCCGCCTGGGAATGGGGAGGCGAAAATCAACCTCCAATTCTTCATAAAGAGGATTTGATTTACGAAAACATTGAAGTCAAGACGAGGAGCTACAAGTGAACATCAAACTTAGAGTGTGGCGGCAGTCCTCTCCTCAAGATGAGGGAAAGATTGTCGAGTACGAAGTTCGCGGCGTGAGCGAGGACTCCTCATTCTTGGAAATGTTGGATATCCTCAATGAAGAACTCTTTGCCCGCGGTGAAGAACCTATCGCTTTCGATTCTGACTGTCGTGAAGGTATTTGCGGAATGTGTGGCTTGGTCATTAATGGTGTGCCTCACGGCAACCACGAACCAGGAACAGATAATAACGCAACAACCTGTCAGTTGCATATGCGGTCTTTCAAAGACGGTGACACCATCACAATTGAACCATGGCGTTCAAGAGCATTCCCAATCATTAAAGACCTGGTTGTCAATCGTGCAGCCTTGGATAGGATCATCCAGGCTGGTGGCTATATTTCGGTCAACACCGGCGGAGCCCCCGATGCACACGCAACACCAGTTCCAAAGGATCATGCTGATCGGGCCTTCGATGCTGCAACCTGTATTGGCTGTGGTGCATGCGTGGCAGCATGTCCAAATGGTTCAGCAATGCTGTTCACCTCTGCAAAGGTGACACATCTGGGTCTGCTTCCACAAGGGCAACCTGAAAACATCAAACGGGTTTCAGCTATGATGGTTCAAATGGATGCTGAAGGTTTTGGTGGATGTACTAACTTCGGTGAATGTACGGCCGTATGCCCCAAGGGTATTCCGCTTGACGTAATCTCAACATTGAACCGTCAACTTGGAAAGGCTGTATTAAAGGGAGCATAGTTCCTAGACATTGTCTTTAGTCACTCACTTAACAAAGCAGCGGCGGAGGGCAGAAGCCTTACAGAAGGTGATCGCCCTCCGTCGTTTTGTTATATAAAAATCCCTAAACAAGCCAATGGAATAACGGCAATGCCATCACTTCGACGATAGGCATAATGCCCCGGGTAAACCACCACACAATCATTTACTATCGTCTTTGACAACTGTCTGCGCAGCCACAGAAGATCGCGTACATGCTCATAGACGATAACCGGTTGAAATACTACCTCGACCAGAAGAACACTTCCGTCGCGTAAATCTACTACAAAATCAACATGGTGATGGCAATCGCGTGAGCGAAAATGATACACACGTGCACCGATCATATCGGCAAAAACTCGAAAACTCAGTGCAGCAAAGGACTCAAATAGTGCAGAATTAATATCGTTTTCATTAGGTGAATGACTGTCAGATAGGCTGTCGCTGTGAAACGTGTGAGGTGCGATGCCAAGAAGGTAGGCAGCGATACCAGGATCAGAAAAATAATGTTTTACCAGAGCGGATGTATGAAGTTGGGATTCATGGAGTGGGCACCAGGCGGGCATTGGTTCAAGGAGCCATGTATGGATAAAAGTCTTGAAGTACCTTCGAACACTGCTCATACTCATACGATAGGGTGTTGAAGAAAAAGCCTGCTTGGTAACAGCTGTAATTGGTTTTGGCGTTGAAGAAGCTGCAGCGTAGACATTGAGCCATTGCCACAGAAAACTTATCGTTTCCTTACGGCAATGACGCGTTGGCGACACTGCAGAATTGATAAGTGAGCGGAGATAGTTTGATAGCTGAGCATTACGCTCAGATGATGAAAGACCTTGTAATGAGGGAAACCCCGTTGAACACAGAGCATAGAAATAGTCCTTGAAGGTCCAAGAAGAATAGGCTTTTACATCACGGTAGTGGCCACGCATCAAAGCTCGTATATCAATGGAAGGTTCAGATATATCGCGTTCTGGAATGCTTAAAGGACGTATATGAAGAGATGGCAGATGAATAGTTGAAAAATCTGAGATGCTAAGATTGCTTGGCAAATGTGATGTAGTGATAAAAAGCTTACGTGGGTGGCGTTGATATCGAAGATGATAGCGAAGCACGTACCATTCATTTTGCAGTACTTGCCACTCGATAATGGCAAAGGAAACATTTTGGCGCACCGAGTGCTCCGGAGTTGGAAAAAGCATCTGAAAGTGTTGCAAACTATCGCCTCGATAAAGCCGCGTCACGTAGGGAAGCAGTGTTGTGGTTTTACCTATCTGTTTCAAACCATATAGGTGGAATCCGCGGTAAAAGGGTACAAGGGCATCAAGGCGTTGCTCAATATAACGGTGAAAAATATGAGGCATTACCATAAGTATAGCGAGGCTAAAAGATCTTTTTGTAGCAAAGAAGTGCCGTAAATAACCACAGGCTATACACTTGTATAGCCACATCCTCTATTAAGTGATAGCTTTTAGCAAAACACAGCTCCTGTTATTATCTGAAGGATAGTATGACGTCATCACCACTTGTCTCACAAGAATCCTGCACACTGTATAGACGTCAACCGAATAAAGCCAAACGGGGAAAACGATTTTCGCGTAGGTTACCTTTATCCACTTAAACCACGTATCATCACGGTAATTGACGTTGTGGGTCTTTCACCCACGATGCGACGGATTCGCTTCAGCACTGACGATACCTTCGAAGGCTTTTACTATTATTTCGCCGATGAACACGTCAAACTTTTCTTTGATAAGAAGGAGGACGCAGCTGTACGAATATCCAAGATGATGGTGGCAATACCGGCTTTGCGAACGCGAGCCAACAGCTGTGCACCAGAATCCTTTTGTGACCACGCGGTGAAAAGTCCCTGATAGGTTGTGGAAATCAGCAGAGTTTGAGCACTTAGATCATCAAAATCAGTTGTACATGCCTAAAGGGGACTTTCGCCACAATCGGTGCGAAAATATTGCTCAAAGCGATCAATCCGCTGGGTGCGGATTGCGCGTGTTGGGCTAAAAACGATTGCTGGGGATTGAAAACGGGTAGCAAGTTCAAGCTCCAAAATAGTCTTTCCTGAACCAGGTGGAGCTACAATATGGCAGCGTCCATCATCAAGGTAGGTGTGAACAGAATCCAAGACGCGTGCTTGATAGGTGCGAAAAGTACCCTGGAAATGGAATTGTGACGTGTCCATTCACTTAATTGAAGCGATTTCTATTTGCCGCGAGATAGACCACATGGCGCATGCTCACAATGCTTGTCAAGACCATTAGCGTTAGAATTAAGGCCGTGCGAATCATAGACATGACATCCACCGGACTGATTCCCTATAGCGTAGGCGACCGTCTGCAACGTGACATTCACCGACGCGTTGTTGACGGTGAAGAAGATACACTCATTTTCCTGCATCACGAACCTACGTTTACCGCAGGGCGCGCGACGAAACCCGAAGATATCCCCGATTCCACGCTTCCGGTTGTCAGCGTCGATCGCGGTGGCTCCGTTACCTGGCACGGGCCGGGACAACTGGTCGTCTATCCCATCATTCGCCTTCGTGAGCCAATCGATGTTCTTCAATACATTATGGCTTTACAGCGCTCTGTTATCGATATGCTAAAAGAAGCCTACAACCTTGATACTTGTTTAGTCCGTGGCCGTTCAGGCGTATGGATGTGCCAAGAGGGCGAAATGGATCGAAAACTGTGTGCACTGGGAGTTAAACAGGCACAGGCAGTAACAATGCACGGCATTGCACTTAATGTAAACCCTGATGTCAGTAATTTTCACCGGATTATTCCTTGCGGTTTATTCGATGCAGGAGTGACAACATTACAGCAGCTAGCATGTGTTGGTCCTGATACCAGCGTGAGTCAACTTGTTGAGCCATTGGCTGATAAAATGACGTATTATCTGCAACGGTGTCAAGCCTGCGTGCAGCAACCTGCTCCGTGGCCACCACACACACCGATGATGTACGCTCCGCCCTCTGAAAAAGAAAACTAGAACCTATGACAACTGTTCCGCAGGTTGGTGAACGCAAACTGCTTCGTATCGAAGTACGCAATCGCCAAACGCCTATTGAAAAGAAACCACAATGGATTAAAACCACTGCTGTCAGCGGTCAACAGTATATGGATATGCGTCATATGGTGCGCAAAGTTGGGCTGCATACCGTGTGCGCAGAAGCCAACTGTCCAAATATTTATGAATGTTGGCAAGATCGTGAGGCAACATTTTTAATCGGTGGGGCTTTTTGTACCAGGCGGTGCGATTTTTGCGATATTGCCCATGGTAAGCCAGTAAATTATGACAAAGATGAACCGCGCAGGGTTGCGGCATCAGTGGCGGAACTGGGGCTTAACTATGCAACGATTACTGGTGTTGCCCGTGATGATTTACCTGATGGCGCAGCATGGATATATGCACAAACCTGTCAAAGGATTCACGAATCGTGTCCCCAAACAGGTGTTGAACTATTGGTTGATGATTTTAAGAACGACAACCACGCCTTAGAACAGGTATTTGAAGCGCACCCAGAGGTTTTTGGGCATAACCTGGAAACCGTGCCAAGGCTTTTTCGCACAATTCGCCCAGCATTTAGATACGAGCGCACTTTGGATGTAATTCGCAAGGCACACAAGGCGGGCTTGATTACGAAGTCAAACTTTATCTTGGGATTTGGTGAAACCAATGACGAGGTTATTGAATCAATGCGCGATCTGCGCGACGCTGGCTGTGACCTTCTGACAATCACGCAATATCTTCGCCCCTCAGATAAACATCATCCGATTAAACGCTGGGTGAAACCACAAGAGTTTGTTGAGCTTTCGGATGCTGCAAAAGATCTGGGATTTCTAGGTGTGATGGCGGGGCCACTGGTGCGTTCAAGTTATCGTGCAGGGCGATTGTGGGCGCAGGCAATGAAAGCGAAGGGGCGTGAACTTCCTGAGCGATTGGCGCATTTAGGGCAGAAAGGGTTAGCACGTCAAGAAGCCTCCCATCTTTTGCAACGCTACCCGCACTTGGCTGATGCGAAGGCTCCTGAACTTCCAGAGGGCGGTAACATACCCCCGCAATTCGTGGCACGTGGGTCTGGATGCTGTGGTGGTGGAAAGGCTTGACAGACCACGGCTACAAGACTCGCGGCTGCCTTCACCAGTGATGGCTGCACGGACAGTCATCGACGAGGTTGTTAAATGTGTTGTGAACTATTGTACGTGATACAGCAGCGCCAGGTGTGTTGGTAGCGGAAAACCCGCAGAAAAGTCTGTAAAGAAGGGGCACGATCTTGTTGAAGAGTAGTCAAAAACTCGAAAAAAGTAATGGAAGGGTGAAGAAAACCGAAGTTTTCTTCACCCTTCCATGTCGTTTCATTGCCTAAGACGCGGTGAAACGATGATGAAATTATCGACTCACCGTGTGAGCACGTTTACATGTATCACAAAGAAATCTTTGATGTGCGGCGTCGAATTATTACTGCACCACCCGCCAACATCAACGAAGTAAGGATCAGCATTGCAGAGGAATCGCTGCCCGTGACGGCGAGTTCAGCACCTGGCTTTGTTGCTTTCTTCGTTTTCTTTGTTTTCTTAGTTGTCTTTGCAGCCTTTTTGTCGGTTTCTTTCTTCTTTTCTGCTTTTGCTTCCTCTTTTACAGGGGGATCTGGCATGGTAATGAGCGTTGTCATAAACTCTCCAATCACGCCGTCAGAGCTGACGGGTGCAAGAGCAATTTCCAGTGTCTTACCCAGTGGGAGTTCTGCAATCAAGCTGCCAAGCTCCGAACCCGGGGCCACGCCAATGGGTTTGCCATCAACTCGTAGCATCCAAAACGCGGGATGCGTATCAGCTTTCCATTCGATCTTTGCAGTGCCTGTTGAATCCGTGTCAGTGCTGGCAACACTGGCTACAAGAGAGGTAACAGTAGCCAAGCCAATAGGATCCGCAGCTTCGTCGCTGACATGAACAACCGCTTTGGTGGTTGATGTGGTGCCGTTGCTGCCAGTTATACGTAATACCACTGAATGGTCACCCTTATCACCAAAGACATGGGAAAGGGAAGGGATGTCGGTTGTCACGTCATAAACACCGTCACCGTCTAGATCCCATTCATATTTTGCTTCTTTCCCATTAATGAAAGAATAGGAAGCATCCAATGTGACAGACCCACCTGGCTTGACGTAGTAGTCTTTCAATGGAAGGAAGGCGATGGGACGCTTTGCCAGCTCAGCGAACACATCAGAGAGTGCATCGGCTGCACCTGTTTTACTGGTGACAACTTTACCTGAGGTTTTTGTGGCAAGATCTGAATACTCATCGGCAATATAGTCGTCAACTACCGGATAGAAGCTAATAGGCATTCCATGAATTTTCCGTGAAGTAAGATCATCAACAGTCAAACCATTATCGGGATCGTGGAAACCAGCATCGGTTAATACAACAGCTGCTTTACCGGCATCCTTTGACCATGAAAGATCGTTGATTGCGTGGTCAAGCGCTGTGAGCATTGCTTCGTCAGTGTCTCCACCACCATTAACATCGCGCAAAGATTCAAGTGCACGATGGAATGCTGTACGGTCGCGGGTAAAGTCAAGAATTGTTTTGGCAACATATTCTTCGTAGGGGCCGTGGTCGCGGTAGGCAACAACTGCGTAGCGGCCATTGAGGTCATGAATCTTTGAACCGTTTTCTTTGGCGATGCGAATAGCATCATCAATGTCTTCAAACATTGAGCCTGTGGTGTCAATAACGAACGCTACATCTAAGCCAGCAATACCCGAAGCAAATTTAAGCACGTATTTACGCAGGTCACCACTGGGTGGATCCTTCTTGATTTTATCGACATCAGCAGCGTCAACCTTCGGTGTTGTGACATCTTTATCTGCAGGAACAGTGGCAGCGTCCTTATCGGAAGGCTTCTTAGCAGCATCTGCGCCCTCTGGTGTCTTTGTGGCTTCGTCGCTCGATGGTTCAGTGCTGGCATCTTTACCAGCTTTCGCGTCTTTTTCTGCTGGCGGTGTACCTGGTGCATCAGCAGCAGCTGCGTCGGCACTGTCTTTGTCGGAAACCGGGCTGGTAGTATCGGCAGCTTTTTCTGCGGGTGGTTCTGCTGCCGTAGGTGCAGCTGCAGGCTTCGAGAGTGTTTTCTCCACTGTGTCAGCAGGCGGTTTTATGCTTTTATCAGTTGTTGCAGGTTCGGCTACTGTTTTTTCAGTGGGTGCTGTATCTGGTGCATCAGTTGCAAAAGCTGCCCCAGCTCCAGAAAACAGTAACCCGAATGAAACAGTAGTGGCTACCGCAATACGCGTAAGCCTTCTATTTTTCATAGTCAGTGCCTTTCCTAGAATCTGTCATCATCTGTAGGGTACAGGGTGGTTACGTATGAAGCACACGCTTCGACGCGCTATAAATTTTATTGAATTGAGTGAAGTAATCCTACCCCTATTTCTTGGGTAAATCGTTGAAAAGGGCTTCATGCATTGAAAAGTGGAATTATTGGTTAAGATGCAACGTGGATTGTAGTATATGCAAGGCTTCGCGTCTGTCTGGTTTTCCTGTATTTGTTAAAGGAATTTCGTTAACAAATACTATCTGGCGTGGAGTTTTATAGTGTGCCATGTGGTTGTTAGTATGCTGTTGTAACTGTGCGGCATCACCGTTGTGGCAACCTTGTGCTAACACAATGAGGGCAGCTACAGTATAGCCCCAACGTTTATCAGGAATGCCGCATACTACAGCATCTTCAACAGCTGGGTGCATACGTAAAACATTTTCTACGGCTACAGGGTGAACGCTGTGACCACCGGTCATTATGGTGTCGTGTGAGCGGCCGTGAAAATGTAGTGCCCCTGTTGAATCAAAACTTCCTATGTCGCCACTGAAAAGATAATCACCTATATGTGTGCCTCCTCCAGCGCATACGTTGCTACCGCCAACGCATATTTCACCACTGATATCAGGTGCGGTGATAAAACTCTTCGTGCTGTGGTTATACAGGGCTACCTTTGAATATTTCATCGGGTGTCCAAGTGCAGGGGAAGTCAGTGACAAACTCTTTGATGCGCAGCACATATCGTTATAGATGGCCCCTCCTGATGTTTGGGTCATTCCCCATACGTGAATGGGGTGAAAACCTCGGGTACATAGTTCGTCACAGATGCGCCTACTCATTAGCGAGCCGCCAATGACGGGTGCGTAAAGGGCTGGCAGATTGTCTGCGTTAAAATCTGGAAGTTCCAACAGCATGTCAATAACAGCAGGTACAGTAAAAAAACATTCAACACGGTGTTGGCGCATGTAGTGATAAAGTGTGTGTGGGCGAAGATCGGGGGGAATAACAACGCATCCTCCATGTACAAAGGCATCAAGTGTGATGCCGTTAAAGGCGCCAATATGTGAAAGTGGCGCGGCAGTCATGACAGTTGCACGGGGGCGGTAGCCAAATGCGTAACGATGATTAAGCCATGCCGAATAAATATTTTCCCAGGTTAAGGCTATAGGTTGTGCAAGCCCTGTTGTTCCTGAACTCCACATAAGCACATGGGCGTTATCAAGGCGTTCTGTGCAGATACTTTGTGGTTGTACTGGGAAGTGAAGCGGTGACATATCGGATGTATCAAGTGGTTGCCACAAGTTAGTGTGTGCAAGTACTTTGTTTTCATCGAAAGAAGTGGTCAAGGGCGCAATAGTATGGCCATCGGTACTGTTTAGTTGGTAAATGACACGTGGTGGTACTTGGTGAAGCATTTCGCGGTATTCGATAGGACCAAGCCTTGGGTCAATGGGCGTGAAAACTGCGTTTTTCATACTACAAGCCAGGTATAGGCACAGATGTGCGGGTGAGTTCGGTGCCATAAGAGCTACAATATCTTGTGCGTGAACAGAGTGGCTGTGTAAGACTTTGGTGTATCTAGTAACAATTTCTGCTACTTCGCTGCGTGTATAGCAGTGGTCACGGGTAACAATACTGGCAGCATGTGGGGTTGTGGCGGCTATGTTAAAAAATGTTGATGGCCCGTAGGAACAATCGGGGGCGACAAGTGGTGGAAGTAGGGCAGGGGAGCCATGATGATGGTGCGCCTGTTTGGAGGGGGTGGTAAAAGGTGGAATAGTCACGAAGTAAGTGTAAAACAAAGAGGGCGGCGGCTAATAATCTTTGCCTGCGGCTACATGAAGGGGTGTTCACTTTTGCCTGCGTGAACCGTGGGGGAGTAGCATCGAAGAAAAGAGAGATGTGATGCAAAGGATGGAATCCCTATGAGCGCACAGCCGTTAATCTTGGGAATTGAGTCAACCTGTGACGAAACGGGCGTGGCTTTAGTACGTGGTAAAACACTGTTGTCGAATGTGGTTGCTACTTCGATGGATGAGCATGCCCGTTACGGGGGAATTATTCCAGAGATCGCTTCACGTGCTCATCTTGAGTCATTTTTACCAGTGTTAACTCAGGCTGTGGAACAAGCCGGCGTGGCATTAGATGAAATTGATGCTATTGCGTGTGCGGCTGGGCCTGGATTAGTGGGGTCGTTGACGGTGGGGATCTCTGCCGCGAAAGCTCTGGCTGTCGCATTCGATAAACCGCTTTATGGTGTTAATCATGTGATTGGTCACCTAGCAGTTGATGCTCTGGTTGATGGTGACTTTCCAGAAGAATTTATTGGTTTAATTGTGTCTGGAGGCCACTCAAATCTGTTACATATTGGCAATATTGCCACCGATGTCAAAGAACTGGGCGCTACACTAGATGATGCCGCTGGAGAGGCCTTCGATAAGGTAGGCCGTTTGATTGGCACACCTTATCCTGGGGGGCCACATGTGGATCGTTTGGCAGCTCAGGGTGATCGCCGTGCTATTCGTTTTCCACGGGGCCTTGGTGCTGGAAAAGATAAAGAGCGCTACAAATATGACTTTAGTTTCTCAGGGCTCAAAACAGCGGTATCACGGTACGTCAAGGCAATGGAAAAAACAGGTCACGACATTAATACAAAGGATTTGTGCGCAGGTTTTTCGGAGGCTGTCAATGATTCGCTAACTGCTAAAACGGTACGTGCTGCAAAAGACTATGGGTGCTCAACGATTGTTGTGGGTGGGGGATTTTCTGCAAACTCTCGTCTGCGTGAATTGCTGACTGAGCGTGCTCATGCCCAAGGTGTTGAGGTGCGGATGCCTCCGTTAAAGTTTTGTACTGACAATGGTGCGCAGATTGCCGCATTAGGATCCTTTGTTGTTCAGGCTGGAATAGCGCCAAGTCCCCGCGATTTTGGTCCTGATTCGCAAATGTCTTTAACAAAAACGTGTATGTAGTAAACAGTGGGGCCCCAGCGTAACGCTGGGGCCCCACGTAACATGCGACGTGTTAAGGTAACACTTACATTGTCATCTTCAAAGGTTCTGCTGCTTCGGCATCTTTCAGAGCCTTTTCTGCTTCAGGATCTTCAAACTTCGTCTTGGGGAAGTCTTTACATTCGGCTGGAGGATTCATAAAGTCTTCAACGGTGTTTGCCTTGACTTTATCCAGGTTCTCCTGGCTGATCTCCCAATCTTTTTCAACGGTCAAAGGCTTGAACCATTCAGAAACGGGAACGCCAGTGATGTAGTCAGAGTGAAGATCATAGTTCTTTGGTGGGAAGATGGTGATCTTCATCTTGTACTTGCCAGGTTCAGTAATGGTATCCTTCTTCAAGTTGGTGCCATAATGCGAACCATCAATAGCGTTCATCGGCATCATCATGCCTGAATCAACTTCGCTGCCGTCCTCTTTGGTAAGAAGATACATAATGTGCAGATTTGCTGGTGTTTCGTCAACCGAGTAGCCATAGTTTGTGGCATAAGCATTGGCTTTGAGGTCAAGTTCGAGGTGCATCTGAGAATCTTTGTAATCAGCCATCTTCATGTCTGAGTTTGGATTGTCAGACATTTGTCCGGGCTGGAAGAACATAATGTTTCCAACGAAGGGGCCAAACTGATAGTCCTGTGGTCCTTCTTGTTCTTGAAGGCCACATGCATCAGGCTTACCTTCAGGGTTGTTAACTTTTACCGCACCTTCAGGTAGTTCTTCTTCAGCACCTGCGTCACCAGCTGGTTCTTCAGCTTTTTTGGTGTCATCAGTTTTTGCGTTATCGCCACCTTCATTGCTGGTACATCCAGCAAGGCTTGTAGCTGCCAGAATACCTGCAGCAAGAAGTGCGATTCCTTTGCGCTTTAGTGTCATTTTCTTTCTCCTTTATCTTTCTCCCTTAAGGGAATGTGCTCAATCGATTGTTTCGTGAGTTTATTCTTTTGTGTTTTCTGTATCAGCTTTCACTTGCTTGTTATATCGTCGGTTATTATTCCAGTGGGCAATAATGAGCCATACACTTGCAACAAGTAAGATCATCTGTGGCAACAGGGTTTCTGCCTGGGGGAATATTCCTAGTTCAGGCATGTAGTATTTCATCCAAGGTAAGTTCGTCACTCCTTGAATAACGTCGGCTTCGCGCAGTTCCTGAACACCTTTACCAACGAAGGATATACACATAATGAAAAGCAAAATGGATGTTGCAAAGAAAATAGGTCGAACAGGAAGGCGTGCCCCACCAAAGCGGAATATGACAAAGATGATGGCTAAGACAATAACGCCGACAGCAAAGCCTGCGCCAATCCACCACGGATTATGGCCTTCACCTGAGAATGCGGCAGTATAAAACAAGACCAGTTCAGCGCCCTCGCGAATAACTGCAAGGAACGCAGCAAAGATGAGGGCAAAAGCTGCTCCGCGTGACACAGAGGTTTTCACCATGCCCTGAATGTAGTCTGCCCAGTTCTTTCCAGATGTTTTAGACAGCATCCAGTTTGATACATAGAATAACATCGCAACAGCTGCGAACATCGTGATGCCTTCAATAAGCTCTGAGGCTTGAGAAGCACCGCCAACAAGTATTTTCATGAGCCATGCCAGAAGGAACGATAAGATAACGGCTGCGCCAGCACCCCAATACACGTATTTAGCAAGTTTTTTATGCTCAGCTTTGACAAGGTAAAGCACAATGGCAACCACCACAAGCATTGCTTCCAGACCTTCGCGCAGCAAAAGTGTGAGTGAGGTGCCAAAATCAACCCAGTTCAATCGGGATTGATCCACTTTTTCTTTCACGTGATTCTTCTCGAGTAGGGCTTTGCCTGCGCTTTCGGGGGCGCCGTCTTGTAAAACACCATCAAGAACCATCGCGTCACGTGCAAGGCCAATCTTTAGCTCGGTCAGCTTTTTGTCAAGGTCGCAGTTTTCAGGATCATCTTTGAGTTCCTTTTTTGCAACAGAGAAACGACGTTCCATTTTGATTTTCCGATTACCAGCTAGACGCATGGACTGCGGTTCAAGGTTGTTCTCGTACCAGCCAAAGTAGGCTTCATTAATATATTCGTATGCCTTGTCGTAGTCTTTTTTGTGATAGGCCTCTAAAGAATGATCAAGTTCACCAGCCATACACAGTGCATAATCCTGATAAGTGCGGGGAGTACCATCGGCATTATGTACACCTTTTTCACAGATCGGCATTGGTGTAAAGTTATCTTTTTCAGTACCGATTGTTGCACGTGACTCGTGAGCAAAAGCCTGCGCAGGCAGCAGGAGGCAGATACCCGTAAGGGTGGTAACTGCGGCCATAAGAACAAGAATAAAAAATGATTTTCTTTGATGAGAATGCGACATTATAATAAGAGTTTCCTTAAAGCCTTCTTTAATCTTAAACCATGCGTTTAGGTGAACAAATTTAAGGTTAGGCTATGAAGAAAGAACAGTCAATCAACAGGATAAATAATGGACCTTGCTTGTAGAAAAAATTTGTCTAAAGTATAATGACACTTATGTAGAAAGTAGTCATTATCATTTTCAAGAACTTTCCATTCTGACTGTCCATCCTGAATATCGGAATTCTAGTTAGTGTGTCATGGTGAAAAATCCAAAAAATCATAGAGTCTTTTTGTGCAATGAAAAAAAGAAAAGCGTGTACGAACATTCTGACAAAACGTCAGAATGATTGTGGGGGTGGGTAATGTTTAGCGCTCTACAAGTGTTAACACGACGGGAGGGCGCTATTTCTTGTTTCATGAATAGTTTAAGGCTTGACCAAGGTATGTGATGTGTCCTGTGAGGGATATAAAAGTTGAGTGGAGAAAGTGGGCAAGAATGTAGTGGACTAAAGGAGGTAGATTAATGACCATCGGCCTGCTTAGTGCGTGCTGGCCGAGGTGTCTTGTTTGTGAAGGCAGTAAATAAGGTCGGCACAGCTATTCATTAACTCAATGTCATGCGTTATCACAATAACAACATTGCCTTTTTGTGCAATACGCTGCAACATCTGAGTAATCGTCCTCAAATGACGATAGTCCAGCCCGGAAGATGGTTCGTCGAAAATATATATCTTCTTGCGAGCAATATGAGCCGAAGCAATAACAAGACGCTGTTTTTGGCCACCTGATAGCGCCATAGGGTGCCTGTCTTTTTCATGAAGTAAACCGTAGTCATCAAGAACCTGACAGATCTGAACGTCTTTGCGTTGCGCGCTATGAATACCAATCAGGAGTTCTTCTTGTGTGCTGGCACCAAAAAGTTGACGATGAACATCTTGCATCACGTAATAGCATAGGCGCCGGCGTTCCCTTCGCCGCAGACGATGTTCGTAAGTATCGGTGAACACAAAGTGACCCTTCGCATTGTTAAGACCACATATAGCGGCAGCTAAAGTTGATTTTCCAGCACCATTTTCCCCCACAAGAACGCATACTTTCCCCGAAGGAAAAAAAGCTCTGTCAATGTGAAGAACATTATGATCCTCATAGGAAAATTGCACATTAGTGAGGCGAAGCCCAGGAGCGCCAGAAGACGGGTCAATGTCACAACGAACGTCACCTTGATTGCGTGCAGAAAGAGCTAGACGAGAGTGGATTGTGCCCCTTGGTGGTGGCTGGAGGTGACAATCAACTCTGCGCATTTTTGGCGAGACAAGTGTGCGCAGACCACGTTGATGTGCTTGCTTATCTGTCATTGCGAAGAACTGTACGACGGACATTTCTTCAACGATACGGCCCTGATCAACAATGCACACTCTGTCGATAAGTCCACGTAAAAAATGTAGACGATGCTCAGCAATTACCATAGTGGCATGACGTTGACGAAGCTCTGCTAATACATGACGGAAATCATCAATAGCGTGCGCAGACAAATTGGATGTTGGCTCGTCAAAAAGATAGACCTGAGGGTTTTCCACCATTGAAGCAGTACATGCAATAAGCTGTTTTTCACCTCCAGAAAGTGTAAAAATATTACGGTCTAGCAGATGGTGTGTTCCAATGCGGCGCGTGTTTTCGTTAATGCGTGCACGAATAATTGCAGGTTCAACTGACTGGTTTTCTAATGCAAAGGCAAGTTCAGCTGTGGTATCCGTAGTAAAAAACTGGGTGCGCGGATTTTGAAATACAGTGGAGACTACTCGTCCGGTTTTCCATAGTTCCTCGTGGGCAACGTCAATACCGCATACGCAAACAGTTCCACTCAGCTTACCCGAGTGAAAATGGGGGATAAGGCCATTAATCGCACGAAGAATTGATGACTTTCCACAGCCAGAAGCTCCAACCAGCGCCACGGATTCGCCACGTTGAATACGTAGATTAACTTTGCGCAGTCCTGTGATGTGGTGCTCTTTGGTGTTGTCACCGTGACCTGCGCTGTAGTGGAAAGAGAAGTCTTTTAAAACAACGGCATCGTTATCATTGTATCCCATAGGCTTATCGTACCCTCATAAGAACAGGTAGTTGTGTTGGTACCATCTTGATAGTCCTTCTTTTGGCGCGTTATCTTTTCTTTTACTACTACAGTGCGTAGTTTGAGTTCTTCATTCTTGATGTTAGGTGACAACTAGTGCATTGAACATGCAAAGTAACGGATATGCTAAAAGGATCCCACGAAGCGAGAAATCCTCTCCCGCATTTGTCACTGCGGGGATTAACGCGCGAAATCGCCCTCCAATAGTACCAATAATCTGTGAGACGAACCAGCATAAGATAAATAAATTCGTCCCCACGATACCCCACAATATGGTGACCCGACGCACACCCAATGCTCAAAGTGAAGAAAAGTGCCGTGAACTTCCACACAAAAGGCCCAACGAACTGGAAAAAGATCCTTTGTGATATCTATTCTGGATAGGTTGTGTTTGCTATGTCCGAGGTGAACTGTATCCCAACCGCCATTAAAGATGCGCCGGGCGGTAAACGGGACAGTATCAGGTAGGGGCCGCAAACACCTGTGCGCTAAGACGTAACTTGAGAAAAGGATACCTTTTGGCTGCCTCGAATTTTGATGACTTTGACGCTAATGATTTCGACGACATGACTGACTATAACGAGGTTCCTGACTACACTTCTGATCTTCAGGATAATACTAACCCTGAGGATACCTACACATCTGAGAATGGGACAGAAGAAACTGTAGCAGAAACACCGTCACTTACGCCTATCGATCCGGTAGATGCCGTACACGGTATTGTTCCGGGAATGAAGATGGGCTCAACAATGGGTTCAACAGCTGACCTGGCAACCCGCACTGATGAAGACGATGAACCGCTTGACACTCGCAAACGAGTGAGCTTTGCAAAAATCAAAGAACCCATGAAGGCGCCCGACTTATTGGCGATTCAACGCGAGAGCTTTGACTGGCTCCTGGGTACCGATGCTTGGAAAAAACGTGTGGAGATAGCCCAAGCAGAAGGTTCCACTGATGTTCCAATGACATCAGGGCTGGAGGAAATCTTCGATGAGATCAGTCCTATCAGTGATTTCGCTGAAACAATGTCACTGTCGTTTTCGGACTACTACTTTGAGCCTCCCAAATATACTCAAGATGAATGTAAAGCTAAGGACTACACGTATTCACGCCCGCTGTTCGTCACAGCGGAGTTTATGAATGAAAATACTGGTGAAATTAAGTCACAAACAGTGTTTATGGGCGATTTCCCACTGATGACTGACCGCGGTACCTTCATTATTAACGGTACTGAACGCGTCGTTGTGTCGCAATTGGTTCGTTCCCCAGGTGTGTATTTTGAATCGTCATCTGATAAAACAACAGAAAAAGATGTTTTTGATTGTAAGTTCATTCCAAGTCGCGGGGCATGGCTTGAACTTGAAATCGACAAACGCGATAACGTTGGTGTGCGTATTGACCGCAAACGTAAGCAGTCTGCCACTATCTTCTTGCGTGCTTTAGGGATGACACCCGAGGAAATTTCGGAAGAATTCAAAGATTTCCCAGTCATCTTAGAGACCCTTCAAAAGGATCCTGAAAACATTAAGACTCAAGAGGACGCACAAACCGATATTTACCGTAAGATTCGTCCAGGTGAACCTGCATCGGCAGAAGCTGGCCGTACATTGCTTCACAACTTCTATTTTAATGATAAGCGCTACGACCTTGCTAAAGTAGGTCGCTACAAGATCAATAAAAAACTTGGTCTTGATACGCCTATGGATGAATCCGTGCTGAACCTTGATGATATTGTTGCTGCTTTGAAATACATTCTGGCACTTCATCAAGGTGACCGTGTGCTTCCAGGTCAACGCAAGGGTGAAGACATTGAAGTTCGCGTTGAAACCGATAATATCGACCACTTCGGAAATCGCCGTATTCGCGCGGTAGGCGAACTTATTCAGTCGCAAGTGCGCACCGGATTGTCGCGTATGGAACGTGTTGTGCGTGAACGCATGACTACTCAAGATGCCGAGGCAATCACACCGCAGTCCCTTATTAACATTCGCCCGGTGGTAGCCGCGATTAAAGAGTTCTTTGGAACTTCACAGCTATCACAGTTTATGGACCAAAATAATCCTTTGGCGGGCCTGTCGCATAAGCGTCGTCTATCGGCACTTGGTCCCGGTGGCTTGAGTCGTGACCGCGCAGGCATGGAAGTGCGTGACGTACACCCGTCACACTATGGCCGTATGTGCCCCATTGAAACACCTGAAGGGCCCAACATCGGTTTGATTGGTAACCTTGCGCAATACTCGCGTTTGAATCCCTTTGGATTCTTGGAAACCCCCTACCGCGTTGTTAAAGATGGTAAGGTTACCGACGAGGTACGCTACCTAACGGCCGATGAGGAAACGCACCACTATATTGCGCAGGCATCATCGAAGCTCAATGCCGATGGGTCATTTGCTGACGACCAAGTACTGTGCCGTATAGCTGGCGAGGATCCCGCTCAGGTTGATCCGCAAGAAGTGGACTACATGGATGTTTCTGCACGCCAGATGTGTTCAGTTGCGACCTCGCTGATCCCCTTCCTTGAACACGACGACGCTAACCGCGCGTTGATGGGGGCTAATATGCAGCGCCAAGCTGTTCCATTGCTGACAACGGAAGCACCTTTGGTGGGAACTGGTATGGAACGTCATACGGCGATGGATGCCGGTGATGTGATTGCCGCTAAGAAGCCTGGATATGTTGAAGAAGTGGATGCTTCAGCTATTATTGTTGCTCAAGATGACGGTACACAAGAGATCTATCGCCTAGAAAAGTTTGAACGTTCCAACCCTGGAAACTGCATTAATCAGCGTGCTGTTGTTAACGAGGGTGACCGTGTTGAGGCGGGGCAGCTTCTGGCTGATGGCCCAGCAACCGACGGCGGCGAGCTTGCCTTGGGTAAAAACCTTCTTGTTGCCTACATGAGCTGGGAAGGGTTGAACTATGAGGACGCGATTATCCTGTCTCGTCGTGTCGTTCAAGACGATGTGCTGACCTCTATTCACATTGAAGAACATGAAATTGATGCGCGTGAAACCAAACTTGGTTTGGAAGAAATCACCCGCGAAGTTCCAAATGTGGGCGAAGATGCACTGGCTAACCTTGACGAAAACGGCATTATTCGTATTGGTGCCGAGGTACAAGCCGGTGACATCCTCGTTGGTAAAGTCACCCCCAAAGGTGAAACAGAGTTGACATCTGAGGAACGTCTGCTTCGTGCAATCTTTGGTGAAAAAGCACGCGAAGTACGTGATACCTCCCTGCGTGTTCCACATGGTGAGTCGGGAATCGTTATTGGTGTGAGGGAATTTAACGACGAGGACGATGAACTGCCCGCCGGTGTGAAACACATGGTGCGCGTTTATATTGCCCAGCGTCGAAAGATCACCATCGGCGACAAGTTAGCTGGTCGCCACGGTAACAAGGGTGTTGTGTCGAAGATTCTTCCCGTGGAAGACATGCCATTCCTTGAAGATGGTACTCCCGTTGACATTATTTTAAACCCCATGGGTGTTCCTGGCCGTATGAATATTGGTCAGGTACTGGAGTTCCATCTGGGATGGATTGCCCATCAGGGATGGGATGCCTCCAAGGCTGTAGAAGAAAGCCAAAAGTGGATTGAAGAACTGCCACCTGAAGGTATCAAAGCCCCAGCGATGACACATGTTGCCACCCCGGTCTTTGATGGTTGCTCCAAAGATGAGTTATCAAACCTGTTGAAATATGCACGCCCTGATGCTGATGGCAACAAACTTGTCAACGAAGAAGGCAAAGCACAGCTCTTTGATGGACGCTCTGGCGAACCGTTCCCATACCCCATAGCAGTTGGATACAAGTACATGCTGAAACTGCATCACCTGATTGATGACAAGATTCACGCACGCTCCACTGGCCCTTACTCGATGATTACCCAACAGCCATTGGGTGGTAAAGCACAGTTTGGTGGTCAGCGCTTCGGTGAAATGGAAGTGTGGGCCATGGAAGCCTATGGTGCCGCCTATGCCCTGCAAGAGCTGCTTACAGTAAAGTCTGACGACATTACTGGTCGTGTCAAAGTGTATGAGGCAATCGTTAAGGGAGACGACATTCCAGAGGCCGGTATCCCCGAATCATTTAGGGTGCTGATCCAGGAAATGCGATCCCTTGGTTTGAATGTTGAAGCACTTGATGCCCATAACAATGTTGTGTCCTTGAAAGATGAGGACGAAGACGCTCAGCGTGCAACAGAAGAAATGGGAATTAACTTAGGATCACGCCCCGATGCGGGTTTGACTTTGGATGATGTATAAGTCTGCCGCGTAGAGGTGCGCGGGTTTACCTGCCACCCAACGTGGCCTCCGCCTTGAGCCAGCGAACAAAGCGGAAGCCGGAAAACAGGACGCTGGGACCGGTTGACTACCAGAAGGAAGAAGAAATCGTGACAGACGCACAGGCCTTCGACAAACTACATATAGGACTTGCTACCGCCCAAGATATCTTGGATTGGTCATTTGGCGAAGTCAAAAAACCAGAAACAATTAACTATCGCACCCTCAAACCCGAAAAAGACGGTTTGTTTTGCGAACGCATCTTTGGCCCTACCCGTGACTGGGAATGTGCCTGCGGTAAATACAAGCGCGTACGTTATAAGGGGATTGTGTGCGAACGCTGCGGTGTGGAGGTAACACGCTCCAAAGTGCGCCGTGAACGCATGGGACACATTGAGCTGGCCGCCCCCGTGACCCACATTTGGTATTTCAAAGGCGTTCCATCGCGTTTGGGGTATCTGCTCAACCTTGCGCCAAAGGATCTTGAAAAGGTCATTTACTTTGCCGCGTATATGATTACAGAGGTCGATGAGGAAGGTCGCCGTGAAGACCTGCCCAATCTGATGAACGAGATGGAGCACGAAAAATCGACCACCAAGCAGCGCCTTGAAGAACGCATTACTCGTCGCCAACAAAAAATGGAAGACGACTTGGCAACCCTTGAAAAAGAAGATGCCAAGCAGTCTGAAAAAGATAAGGTGAAGCGTGCGGCTGAACGTGAGCTGTCACAGCTTAACAAGAAGCTAGAACGCGACCTTGATCGCATTCAGGAAGTCTTTGAACGTTTCCGCGATCTGCAAGTAGGCGACCTTGAAGGTGACGAAATGCTGTATCGCGACATGGAAATGCGCTACGGCATATACTTCAAGGGCGACAAGGGTGCTAACGCTGTGAAAAAGCGTTTGGAAAACTTTGACCTAGAGGCTGAAGCAGTTGCACTGCGTGAAACTATTGAAACAGGTACAGGTCAGCGTAAATCACGTGCGCTTAAACGTCTGAAAGTAGTGAATGCCTTTCTATCAACAGGAACTTCACCAGTGGCAATGGTGCTGGATCGAATCCCTGTGATCCCACCAGATCTGCGTCCGATGGTTCAGCTTGACGGTGGTCGTTTTGCAACCTCTGACCTCAACGATCTGTATCGTCGCGTCATTAACCGAAACAATCGATTGAAGCGACTGCTTGATTTAGGGGCACCCGAGATTATTGTCAATAACGAAAAGCGTATGCTCCAAGAATCTGTGGATGCGCTGTTCGATAATGGCCGCCGAGGTCGCGCTGTGACAGGGCCGGGTAATCGTCCTCTGAAATCCCTGTCTGATATGCTCAAGGGTAAGCAGGGACGCTTCCGTCAAAACCTGCTTGGTAAGCGCGTTGACTATTCAGGCCGTTCCGTGATTGTTGTTGGCCCCCAGCTGCGACTGCACGAATGCGGTTTGCCCAAGCAAATGGCACTGGAACTGTTTAAGCCTTTCGTGATGAAACGCTTGGTTGAACGCCAGGAAGCTCAAAACGTCAAGGCCGCCAAACGTATGGTGGAACGTCAACGTCCGCAGGTGTGGGACGTGCTGGATGAAGCCATCGCCGAACACCCTGTGCTGCTGAACCGTGCACCAACCCTGCACCGCCTGTCCATTCAGGCATTTGAGCCAGTACTTATTGAAGGTAAAGCTATTCAGCTTCACCCATTGGTATGTGCCGCATTTAACGCCGACTTTGACGGTGACCAGATGGCTGTTCACCTGCCGTTGTCCGCTGAAGCGCAAGCTGAAGCACGCATCTTGATGCTGTCATCAAACAATATTTTGCGTCCATCTGATGGCCGCCCAGTGACCATGCCTTCTCAGGACATGATTATTGGTGTTTATCATCTGACGGCTCATCCCAACCCCGAACTTGCGGTTGACAAAGATGATAAAGGCGAGGTTATTCGCAAATATTATGCTTCACCTGCGGAAGCTCGTATGGCTTTTGACCTGGGCGAACTAGATATTAATGAACTAGCTATGATCGAGTTTGACGATATTGTTCCCCCGCGTGGCTGGCAGGCGCCCGAAGGGTGGGAACAAGGCGATCGCGTCCTTTTGGAAACCACAATGGGTCGTTGTATCTTCAACGAAGCATTGCCACAGACCTTCCCCTTTGTTAATGAACAGGTTGACAAGAAACGGTTGGGTTCCATAGTCAATACATTGGCTGAACGCTACGATAAAGGCAATGTGGGAGCCTCGCTTGATGCGCTGAAGTATCTGGGCTTCCACTGGGCAACCTGGTCAGGTATTACCGTTGGGTTCAGCGATATTGTCTCACCAGATAACAAATGGGACATTATTGGCAAGTACGAGGAAACGGCTGCTACCGTTCAGATGCAGTATGAAATCGGTGCGATTTCTGATGCTGATCGCTACCGTGAACTTGTTGATATTTGGAATGAATGTACAGGTGCCGTGTTGGCAGCAGCAAAGGAGTCATTCCCCGAGCGCAACAATATTTATCGCATGGTGAACTCTGGTGCTCGTGGTAACTGGGACCAGGTTCGACAGATCGCCGCGATGCGCGGTCTTGTGGCTGACCCGAAGCAAAAGCTGATTGAGCAGCCCATTAAGTCAAACTATCGTGAAGGTTTGTCGGTGTTGGAATACTTTATTGCCACTCACGGTGCGCGTAAAGGTCTGGCTGATACGGCCCTTCGTACTGCCGACTCGGGGTATTTAACTCGCCGTTTGGTAGACGTGTCACAAGACGTTATTGTTCGTGAAGAAGACTGCGGCACACGTCGTGGCGTTTCACTGCCCATCGCAGAAGAATATGATGGTCAGGTACGCAAACTTGATATTGTCGAAACCACTGTTTATGGGCGTACCTTGTCAAAGGATGCCGTTGATAGTGATGGCAATATTGTTGCAGCCGCTGGTTCCGATGTGGGCGATGACCTTATCGAAACACTTGTTCAAGCAGGTATTACTGCTGTTCATGTTCGTTCGGTACTTACCTGTGAATCTCAGGTTGGGACATGTGCCTCATGTTACGGGCGTTCGCTGGCTACAGGTAAACGTGTTGATGTGGGTGAAGCAGTGGGGATTGTTGCCGCACAGTCCATTGGTGAGCCTGGTACACAGTTGACAATGCGTACCTTCCACACCGGCGGTGCTGCTGGTGCAGCTGATATTACTCAGGGTCTGCCACGTGTGCAGGAGCTTTTCGAAGCACGTACACCTAAGGGTGAAGCTATGATGGCCGAAGCCGCAGGTAAGGTCAAGATTATTGATGAACCTGGTGCGCCGCGTCGTTTGGTGATTACCCGTGACGACGGACAAGAAGACATCGAAATGACAATTTCACGTCGCTTAAAACTGCTTGTTTCCGATGGTGAGCATGTTGGTGTAGGTGCTCAGCTTACTGAAGGTCGTCTTGACCCGAAGAAGGTGCTGCGTATTCTTGGCATTAACGCCACGCAGCGTCAACTCGTTAATGAGGTTCAAGAAGTATATCGCAGTCAGGGCGTGGATATTCACTCCAAGCATATCGAGGTGATTGTCCGCCAAATGCTTCGTCGTATCACGGTATTGAAATCTGGTTCTACGCAGTTCCTGCCAGGTGAACTTGTTGATTCGATGGTATTCCGTGCCGAGAACCGCCGCGTTGTCTCTGAAGGTGGTCAGCCTGCTGCTGGTCGCCCAGAACTGATGGGTATTACCAAGGCATCGCTGGCAACGGATTCGTGGCTGTCGGCCGCATCCTTCCAGGAAACAACAAAGGTACTGACAGAGGCTGGTTTGAACTCGAAGAATGATCCGCTGGTTGGTCTGAAAGAAAATGTTATTATCGGTAAGCTTATTCCGGCTGGTACTGGCTTGGATATGTATTCCAAGGCTGTTGTGGAACCAACCGAAGAAGCAATGGCTTCTAATGGTTGGTCACCCGACGATTTCCGTACCCCCGATATTGATGATGATTTCCTAGCTGGTATTAGCTTCGAAGAATCATTCGGTCACCTGCGTAATCTGTAAAACCAAACCCATTGTCAATGGGTAAAGAAAGCCAGGTATCGTATTGTTATGCGATACCTGGCTTTTTGTTTGCTGCTTGGTGGTGTGGCTTATGGTTGTGCTTGGGGGCCCCGTTGATTTTTTGGCTCAAAGTCACTTCTTTGCACGAACATTTCCCCAGAATTCGGCTTTTAACCCCAGTGTTTTGCCCTTAACTCCCCCCCCGTTAAGTTACCCCCAGTCAACTTTAAACCCTTAACTAGCAGCTATGAAAAGGAGTAATGCAAAAAACTCCAGCGCAATATTGGCGATAACCCACAACCTGATTGTGAATATCAGTATGTCCATAGCAGAACCCCTGGCAGCATCAAGGTAGAGGCTGCCAGGGGCATATGTTGCAATAATAGCATTTGCTGCTTTGACGCTCAGTGACAATACAGCAGAAGGGAACAGAGCGTACGCGATTTGTTCTAGAGTCCCTGCGAAATGCGAGTCAATGCAGCAATATCACTTGCAGAAACGTTAACATCAAGCCCGTCCATCATTTGTTGGAGCTGATGCGTATTGCGGGCCGACGCTAAAGGAGCCGTTACCGTTTGCTGGCTGGCAAGCCACTTCAAGGCCATTGCCGCGGGAGAGATCCCGTAGCTTGCTGCTGTAGTGATCAGCTGATGTACCACATAGAATGCCTTGTCACTGGCATATTCAAGAGCCATTGATGCACGTTCACCAGCAATGTCTTCTAATACACGATATTTACCCGTTAAAAAGCCTGCCGCTAAAGAAAAATATGGAAACACACCTAGCTCGTATTTTTCAACAATACCCCGGCGTTCGGCTTCAAAGTCCTTGCGAAATACCAGATTATAGTGAGGTTGCAAAGCAATGGGACGCTCAACACCTAGCTCATCGGCAACAGAAAACCATTCTTCAATGCGTTCGGGTGAATAGTTCGATAAACCGATATGAGCAATATCTCCGGCTGTCTGAAGCTCTGCAAAGGCCTGGACGGTATCCTCTAAAGGGGTGTTCTTGTCATCAAAGTGTGCCCAATAAAGGTCGATACGCTCGATCTGTAAACGCTTTAATGACCCAGCGCAGCCTTGTTTAATCGTGTGAGGTGTCAAGCTTTTTCCCAGCTTTTCCCACGCGCCAACTTTTGTTGATACATACACCTTGTCACGGTTATCACCACGTGCTAGCCACAGACCAAGAACTTCCTCGGATTCACCACCATGACAGCTATCAGCCCACTGCGGATAGCAGTCGGCTGTATCAATAAAGTTACCGCCAGCGTTGACATATGTATCAAGAATTGCGTGAGATGTCCTGGTATCGGCAGTCCATCCAAAAGTATTTGTCCCCAGTGCCAGTGGGCTTATCCCGTCAAAATAATCATCAAATTTTTGCATAGTCCTATTCTAGCTTGCAATGGTGAGCAATGGTATGGCGTGCCAAGCTCTGCACTATTGACAGGTTATCTTGGCTGCTGCAAGAGCATTGTGCCAGTAACGTCTTTACTGACTCCGCATAGAATGGGACGAGGGTGTAGCGACAAGCCGGCGGAACGATTGAAGTCGAATACCGCGCGCATCATTGTCACGTGCCCACTTGTCTAAGGCACAATCAGGGGTATCAACAAGATGTTCACATCCCTTTGGGCAGGCCACAGCAGCGTGCGCAAGATCGTCAAAGGCCGCCAAAATAATTTCAGAATCGACATGGGCCAACCCAAAACCACGGATACCTGGGGTATCAATAAGCCAACCTCCGCCAGGGAAAGGATGTGCTAGTGCTGAACTTGATGTGTGACGGCCTTTGCCAGTGACTTCATTAACATGCCCAGTTGAACGGTGAACCTCTGGAATAAGGACATTCATGAGTGTTGATTTGCCAACCCCAGAATGACCTAAGAGCACAGTTTCATGACCTGCAAGGTCTTTGGCAAGGACATCCAAACCAGGAAGGTCACATTGTGTGGAGGGCGCAGCGTGGCTTAGCCTATCGAAAGAAGATGCTGCTTCACCAAAGTTATCCTCGGCCACGTCCTCGTGAATTCTTTGTTCACCATGTCGATGGTCATTTGTGTCGGTGGAAGCCTTGGGTGTACTGTCTGCGTAAGAGTTCCCAGATAAATCTGGAATAATCGATGTAGCGTAACACTGAATATCAAGAGCGCGATAGGGGTGTAAAAACTCGCACGGATCCTTTAAATCTACTTTCGTCATTATCACAATGGGATTCATACCAGCCGCATAGGCTGCCACGATACAGCGGTCAATCATGCCCACACGGGGCATAGGGTCAGCGGCAGCACACACAATAGCAAGACGATCAGCGTTGGCAACAATGGGTTTCAGTTTTCCAGCAACCTCATTGTCTTCAGCGGAACGCACCAGCTCGGTGTCACGCGGCTCAATATCAACAATACGTGCCAGGCTCCCATCGGCCCCCGAAATATCGCCCTCAACACGAACGCGGTCACCGGTAATGACACCGTGGCGGCCAAGGCTACGAGCCTTCACAGCTATCACTCTGCGCGAGTCGATATCTAGGTGGTAGCGGCCTCGGTCAACAGAGATGACACGTGCACATGGTGCCGAAGAATAATCGGGGCGTTTTTTTGTTCTGGGTCTGCGATGTTTCCCAGGGCGCACACGCACTCTGGGGTCATCAGTACCGATGTCTCGTCTAGCCATACACACCTATTCGCTTGCCTGTTTTAGTATCCAGATGGAGGCATTGATGACACTACTGTTGAACCTGATGGCTTGGCGGTAGCAACCATTTTTTCCCATTCAGCAACAAAATCGGGGAAAGTCTTTGACACGCACTCAGGATTCTTTATTCCAATGCCTTCGATAGCAAGCCCCAAAAGGGCTGCAAACATAACCATGCGATGATCGTTATAGGTGGCAATGTCGGCGGCATGGGTAATCCCCGGGGTGACTGTCAAAGAATGTCGGGTAGCTTTTGCATGGGAACCAATGGCTTCAATCTCGTTGACAAGTGCTTTTAGTCGATTTGTTTCATGGCCAGTTAAATGCCCAATACCTGTGAGTTTTGATGGATTGACAGCAACTGCGGCAAGTGCTGCAATCATGGGGGCCAGTTCGCCGCCATCTAAGAGGTTCCAGTCTATACCGCCTACTGTTCCCGTTCCACGTGCCACTAATGTGTCCGAGGAATCTCGCCCAATACGTCCACCCATTGCTGGAATTATTTTTCGCCACATGTCACCAATCTGTGTGGTGTGAGCAGGCCAGTTTTCAATACGTACTTGCCCCCCACAAATAAGTGTTGCGGCCAGGAATGGCCCAGCATTGGTTAAGTCAGGTTCAATATCGAATTCGCCGCCCTGAATATGTCCGGGGTGGATAACCCACCCATAAACGGAGGGCATTTGGCCGGGAATAAGTGCCGGTAGTGACTTTTCTTCGATAGTGACTCCACGTCGTTCTAGCTCAACAACAGTCATATGAACATGGCCGGGTGAGGGCATTTGTCCAGCAAGTTTAACTTCGAGGGGCGCATCAAGCAGAGGCGATAAAAGGAGTAATGCCGAGACATATTGTGATGATGAACGCGCATCGATCGTAATTTTTTTAGAACGTAAACCTTTGCGGCCGGGGCTTGTAAGAGTAAAAGGCAAATAGCCGCGATCGCCGTGATAGCTAATGGTCACACCAAGTTCTTCCAGAGCGTCAAGCAAAGGCTTCATGGGTCGCATACGGGCTTGGGCATCACCATCAAAGAGGACGGAGCCTTCGCAAAGTGCTGCCAAAGCGGGAATGAATCGCATAACAGTGCCTGCAAGACCACAATCAATCTTTCCTGTTTGTGGTGTTAAGATTGCGGGGGGATCAATACGTATTGTTGTGTCTTCTACAGTGACATGCGCCCCAAGTTCACGAATCGCATCAATCATAAGATGTGTATCGCGGCTCATAAGAGCACCGCGAATAACCGAGGGCTTATCGGCAATCGCTCCTAGAGCTATAGCACGGTTCGTCAACGATTTTGACCCAGGAATGCGAACGGTTGCATCCAGTAAGCCTTTCGTAAAAGGAGCCTTCCATATGGTTTCGCTATGAGTGTTGGCAGGATGAGGTTCATCAGCTGATTCTCCGGGCAGGAGGGGTTCCCCAATTGGGTGGTCTTTTGCGCTTCCGCGCTCAAGACTATGCTTGAAATCCATTGTCGTTACTTTCGTGTTCTACGTTGTTCGTTCCTACTTAAAGCATATCGTGAGTATTTTTATTTCACTCAACGGGCGTAACGTGACGCTTTCTTCGCTGCATGTTGCGTGGCCTTGTGAAGAGATCTTTGGGCTCTTTGTTCCGCTCTGCGTGCTCGCCACGATAATGAGGGTTTGCCTTCACGATCAAAAATTGCAAGAAGCAGTCCGCCAGCAACTGCTGCCCCCTGTAAGAACGTGTGCAGTGCGTCACGATTCCTCATTGCCTGTGTAGTTGGGGGGTCGTCATTGGAAACCTGGTTAAGTTCGGCAGTGTCATCAAGAGTGTCGGGAGCTTCTAGTAAAGATGTTGAGACCGAAGAAAAAGCATTAATGAGGGTAATAGGAAGGTTAATAGCGGCCAGGAGTGCAGCATTTGTGCGCGGTGCTATTCCTAAAGCAAATCCTAGACCTGCACCGGCAGTAATACCGCCACTGATTTTTGCCAGCATCTGTGCATCGGAGCTGATAACGGGTGGCACGCCGACCTTTTCAAGCATCGGTTGAACGTCAAGGAAACGTGATGCGTGTGACCGAGAATCAAGGATGGCGTCGCAACCATCATAAATAAAAACTGAGGCCAGCAGTGGCCGGGCAATGCTTCGTAGAATCGTCATAATTCATTGGTACAACAAATTTAACAAAAATGCACGTCATTTCATACAATTTTTCAAAAATAGTGAATCAATGGGCGCGCTTCTTCACACGAATATGTTCAAACACGGTAGGGTAGTGGTGATGGGGGAAGTCGATAAACAAGACAATGCAGCTAGGGCGGTGGATAGCACCAAGCATCCGGCGTCGCGCGAATTGGTACCAGCCCAAAGGGCACGGGTTTTTGAAGAAGAGGCTCTGCCTTTACTTGACCAGATGTATGGTGCTGCAATTCGGATGACTCGTCATCCATCAGATGCTGAAGATTTAGTTCAAGATACCTACGCTAAGGCCTTTCAGAGTTTTCACCAATATAAGCCAGGAACAAATATTAAAGCATGGCTCTACAGGATATTAACGAATACCTATATCAATAGCTATCGAAAAAAGCAGCGACGTCCTCTTCAAACAGATCACGCCGAGGTGGAAGACTGGCAGCTTGTTGCTTCGGCGCAGCACGCGGGAAGCGGTTTGGAATCAGCAGAATCTGTAGCTTTAAACAGGATGCCCAATCAAACTATCCGCGACGCATTTGATAAATTGCCCGATGAATATCGCATTGTTGTGTATATGGCCGATGTTGAAAACTTTGCCTATAAAGAAATTGCTTCCATCTTGGACATACCGCAAGGCACAGTAATGTCAAGGCTTCATCGTGGCAGACGCCAGTTAAAGGAAGAATTACGTGACTATGCAGCACAGTTAGGGATAGGAGGCGAAAAGAATGAATGATATTGTCACAGATGATAATTGTGATGATCATGCGGACGAGTTGGATAAATTGTTACGCCAACTATTGGCATCAAGTTGCTGTGAACACGCCCCTGAAGAACTGAAATATCGTCTTATTCGACGATTCCAGTCCTATAGTGTTGATTACGATGGAACGGTTCACTATATTCAATCCTACGAAGAACACACTCAAAAGTGATATTTCCCCAAAACGTTGCGAGTGGTTTCACATATGGGCTGATGTGTGGGAAACTGATTTAGTTAAGTAAATCTATGCCCGTCAAAGCTGTTATTCACCTGTGGTGGGCACCGTTGCTTGGAGGCGACCATGAGTAAACGAGGACGCAAACGTAAAGCACGCCGTAAGAATCCAGCTAACCACGGCAAACGTCCAAACTGCTAATGTGATGTGACAACGTGAGAAGCTGACGCTACAGGGTGTTACCTATTAACCAGGTTCTCACTTCATCAGATTCGTTAACAAAAAGTCGGTGACAGCATGAGCTGCACCGACTTTTTGCTTTATCGACCTTTGAAAACAAGTTTTCCACGTATATGTATCCGCTTAGGCAAATGCGGCTGACATCAGTTCAGCATGCTGTTTCATATGCAGTTTCATCGTTCCCGCAGATGGTGCTGCCGATTCAGGACGCGACACAAGTTTCAGTTCTTTTTGTCCGATGACTTCACGGTCCAGGTTCACAGCTAGATATGGCCATGCTCCCTGGTTAGCTGGTTCATCTTGAACCCATGTAAAGTTTGCCTGTAAGAATGGTTCAACCGCGCAAGCCACAGACTCGCTATCCAAAGGATACAACTGTTCAAGTCGAATAATTGCCGTTTTCCAATCCTCTTGTGTATTACGGTGTTTGACTAGGTCATAATAAAGACGTCCTGTACACAAAAGGACGCGTTCAACTGAGGAAGCATTATCAAGAACCTGCTGGTTGACTTCACCAATCACGGTTTTAAATTCGCCAGAAGTAAAGTCCTCGCGCGGTGATGTGGCTGCTGAAAGGCGTAGCAACTGTTTTGGAGTGAACACAATCAGGGGTTTACGGGGTCGTAAATAAGCCTGCGAACGCAGCAGATGGAAATGATTTGCTGGTGTTGAAGGCTGGCAAACCCGCATATTATCTTGGGCGCATAACTGTAAATAGCGCTCAATACGTGCCGAGGAATGGTCAGGCCCCTGACCCTCATAGCCGTGAGGAAGTAGCATGACAAGTGAGCAACGTTCCGACCATTTTTGTTCAGCTGATGAAATAAACTCATCAATAACCGTTTGGCAGCCATTGGCAAAATCACCGAACTGTGCCTCCCACACCACCAACGACTCAGGACGCTCCAAAGAATAACCGTATTCAAAGGCCAGAGGGCCGTATTCTGAGAGCGGAGAATCGTAGATCTGAAAACGTGCCTGATCGTCGGTCAAGAACTGCAAGGGTGTCCATTCTTCACCGGTTTCATGGTCATGGAAAACGGCATGGCGCTGCACGAAAGTGCCACGACGGCAGTCTTGACCAGACATACGAATGGGGGTGCCCTCGGTAAGTAATGTTCCAAAGGCTAATAGTTCACCAAAGCCCCAATCAATCTTTCCTTCGTAGGCCATCTTGCGACGACGCTCCAAAAGCTGTTTCATCTTCGGGTGAGCAGTAAAGCCCTCGGGGATACGAACATGAGCATCACCGATGCGCTCTAAAAACTCTGGTGCCACCGCAGATTTCCAGCCAATCATCATACCTTCGCCAGGCATTTGCGATTGCGGACGTACCCAGCGAGTCTCCATTCCAGGATTAATTTCTTTTGTATCTTGAGCATCAGGAGACCAACCACGTTCACGTGTTTGTGCCAAAATCTTATTGAGCTCATCATGGTATTCGTTAAGTAGCTCTTCGGCCTCGTCCTCTGTTAAATCGCCGCGACCAATGAGGTCGCGAGCGTAAAATGCGCGAGGTGTAGGAAGCTGATCGATAAGTGAATACATAATAGGTTGGGTCATTGACGGGTCATCGCCTTCATTATGACCTCGACGACGATAACACACCAGGTCAATAATGACGTCTTTATTGAAAGCCTGACGGAACTCAAGAGCTAGTTTACCTGCCCACACAACCATCTCGGGGTCGTTGCCATTGACGTGGATAATCGGTACTTGAAGGCCTTTCGCTAAATCGGTGCAATAGCGTGTGGAACGACCCGACTGAGGTGGGGTTGTAAAGCCGATTTGATTGTTAACGATAATATGAATCGTGCCACCGGTGCGGAATCCTTTAAGCTGGGACATATTCAGCGTTTCTTGAACAACACCTTGACCAATGAATGCCGCATCGCCGTGAATCAAAATGGGGACAACTGCATCTTCAGGATTATCGGCAATCATATCCTGTTTAGCGCGAGCCAAACCTTCTGTTACAGTGTCAGCAGCTTCAAGGTGTGATGGGTTTGCGGCAAGCGATACTTTCAGTGCTAAACCGTCCTCAGGGGAAAAGACGCCCTCTGTGCCAAGATGATATTTCACGTCACCGGTGCCCTGAACGGAACCTGGATCATAGTTACCTTCAAACTCACTAAAGATCTGTCCGTATGTTTTCCCGGCGATATTTGCCAAAATATTGAGGCGCCCACGGTGAGCCATACCGATAGTTACTTCGCGAACACTTTGGTGAACCGCTGTATAAAGGATACGTTCCATCAGCGGAATCAAAGACTCGCCACCTTCAAGAGAGAAACGTTTTTGCCCTACATACTTTGTTTGCAGGAACATTTCGAAGGCTTCTGCACGGTTAAGGGCCTTCAAAATGCGCCGCTGCTCGTCGTGGGTTGCTTTGTGCCAGGGGCGTTCGATCTTTTTTTGAATCCATTGACGCTGAACAGGATCTTGAATATGCATATATTCAATGCCGGCTGTGCGCGTATAGATATTACGCAGCTGGCCCAGCAGATCTCGTAGCGACATTTGTTGGGTTCCACTAAAGCCACCCGTGGGGAATACTCGGTCTAAATCCCACACACTTAAACCGTAATTACTGATACTTAAATCGGGATGTTGACGCACACGGTATTGTAGTGGATCGGAGTCTGCAGCCAGGTGTCCGCGTGAACGATAAGCATGAATGATTTCGGCGATGCGTGCTGGTTTACCTTTTTCGGTATCTTCGTCATAGTCGTAGTCACGTTCCCAACCAAAGGGTTCATGCGGGATACGTAACGTTGTAAAGACACGTTCATAGAAGCCGTCTTGACCAGCAAGTTTTTTATCAATTGCTTGAAGGAATACACCCGAACCAGCACCTTGAATAACGCGATGATCATAGGTAGATGTCATTGTCATGATGGGGCCAACACCATTTCGTGCCAATGTTTTCGGGGATGCGCCAGCCCACTGTGCCGGATAACTGGTTGCTCCCACACCAATAATGCAGCCCTGTCCAACCATAAGGCGTGGCACCGAATGTTTAGTACCTATCATGCCCGGGTTGGTCAGTGTGGCAGAAGCTCCCTGAAAATCTTTCGGGCCAAGTTTGCCAGAGCGAGCTCGTTTCACCAGTTCTTCATAGGCCTCAATGAATTGCGAGAAATTCATTAAGTCAGCCTGATGAATTACGGGAACCATCAACTGACGTGATCCATCTTTTTGTGGTAAATCAATGGCCAAACCTAAACCAACGTGGGCGAATTCGCGGATAGCGGGCTTGCCATCAATTTCTTCATAGCGCACATTCATTGCCGGATTTTCAACAAGCGCCTCAACTAAGGCATAGGCAATCAGGTGGGTGAAAGAAATCTTGCCGCCACGAGTATGCTTCAAATGGTCATTAATAAGTTGGCGGTTTTCGATAAGTAACTTTGCGGGAATCTCGCGGGCAGAAGTAGCTGTAGGTACTCCCAGTGAAGCCTCCATGTTTTTTGCGACAGCGCGTCCTGCTCCTTTTAACCGTTCAACGCTGTCATCAGTTTTTTGTTCATGCTTTGGGCCTTTCGCTAAAGCTGTTTCACGCATCACATAGGGTGACGTTGGCTCAGCGACATTTACATTGGGTAGTGGTGGTAAATCTGAGCGTGTTACATCAGCTGCAACGCGGTCAAAACTCACACTCTTTGATGGCGAGGCCTCATCAACAGGCCCTGGTCCGGCTCCCGGCTCAAGATGTGCAGTGGCGTTTTCGGCACGGCGTGCGGCCCGCACTGCATCAACCTCATGTGCTTTGCGTTGGGCTTCAACGGCTGCAAAGTATTCTTGCCAGTCTTGTGGAACAGACATCGGATCAGCGCAGTATTGCGTGTACATTTGATCGATGATTTCTTGGTTTGGATCTGAGTTGTGAGATTCTGTCACCGTTATTCGCCTTTGTTGTAGGTGTATATTTGAACTTCACCACCTACATTAGAACTAAAAATGGCGATACGCATGTTAAAACGACATTTTCGCCGAAGATTTAACAAACCTTGTTACAGTCTTTACTTCTATAGCTACAGAATATGGGAAAGTGTTAGAATTTCAGTGATACATATGAATACATTAGTGATGATTGTGATTGGTGTCGTATTGACACTGGGAACTGGCGTGTTTGTAGCCGCACAGTTTTCTTTTGTTGCGCTTGATTCTGCAGCAGTTGAGCGACGCGCGGTAGAGGGCGATAAACGTGCAGCTTCGGTGCGTGAAGCGTTGAGGAGGCTATCCACCCATTTATCGGGAGCTCAGGTTGGTATTACGCTTACCACTATCTTGTTGGGTTACACTACGCAGGTAGCATTGACAACGACTTTGACGGATCTCTTTGGTAACTGGGGAGTTGCTTCTGCTCTGGCAACAGTTTTGGGTGTTGTGGTGGCTCTTGTGGTGGTTAATCTGTTTTCAATGCTTTTTGGCGAGCTTATTCCAAAGAACATGGCTCTTGCCGATCCGCTTTATGTTGCTGGGGTGGTTGCCCCACTTCAAAAAGCTTTTACTTGGTTGTTTTCTCCACTTATTGCTTTTTTTACGGGAACAGCCAATAGAGTGGTGCGCGCGCTGGGTGTGACCCCGATGGAAGAAATATCTTCGGCTCGCTCAGCTTCTGAACTTGCCGCAATGGTGCGCCACTCAGCTGAAGAGGGCGCCTTGGATGTTAACACAGCAACTCTGTTTACACGTTCGGTGGGCATGGGGGAGCTCAGTGCTGTTGATGTCATGCGAAGCCGTGGGCATATGGAGACTCTTGACAGTGATGCAACTGCAGACGACCTTATAGAATTGGCAAAAACAACGGGTCATTCACGATTTCCAGTAATCGGCGAAAACAGTGACGATATTCTTGGAGTTGCGCACTTACGCCGAGCAATCGGCGTCCCTTTTGAGCGTAGGTCGCAGGTTCCGGTCACATCGTCTTCTTTAATGACTGAACTTCCACGTGTACCTGAAACTGTCAGCTTGGCACCGTTGCTAATCGACCTTCGCGAGCAGGGGTCGCAGATGGCTCTTGTTGTCGATGAATACGGCGGTACAGCGGGCCTTGTGACTCTTGAAGATGTTGTTGAAGAAATCGTAGGCGAGATTGCTGATGAACATGACCCTCGACGACGTGGACTTCGTATGTCTGGGGATGGAGCCTGGCTTGTTCCTGGTGTGTGGCGGCCAGATGAAGTTCAGACGCATACGGGGATTTTTCTTCCGGAGGACGGGCCATTTGAAACGATTGCGGGTCTTATTTTATTTGAGCTTAAACGGATGCCTCAACAGGGCGATACCGTTACCGTCAATGACTGTATGCTTGAAGTCTTACAGATGGACGGGCATCGTATTGAATGTGTAAAAGTATATCCGCCTGGTAGTGATGATGAGGATAGATTGCCCAGCAAAGCAGGTGAAGCATGAGTCCAATTGCGGGTATAACTTTTGCCGTGCTGCTATTGGCGGTTAATGCGTTTTTTGTTGCGGGAGAGTTTGCGATTACTTCCTCACGAAAAGCTCAGATAGATCCCCTTGTTGAACAAGGAAAGCGTGGGGCCAAGGATGCGCAGTGGGCGCTGGAACACGTGTCGTTGATGCTTGCAGTAACCCAACTGGGGATTACCCTGGCTTCAACCGGCTTGGGGGCTGTGGCTGAACCAGCAGTAGCTCACCTGGTGGAACAGCCTTTGGAATATTTTAATGTCCCCCCTGCTACAAGCCATATTATCGGTTTTGTTGCGGCACTTATTATTGTTGTGTTCTTGCATATTTTGACCGGCGAGATGATTCCTATGAATCTTACGGTGTCGGCACCGGTGCCCGTGGTGTTAGCACTGGCTCCGCTGCTGGTTCGTTTGGGGCGTTTGGTCAGCCCTATTGTTCATGCAATGGATTCAACAGCTAACTGGTTTGTCCGTCTGAGTGGGCGCGAACCTCAAACAGAGGTTTCATCAACGTTTACCGCTGAAGAAGTGGCTTCGATTGTGGAGTTGAGTGAACGTGAAGGAACCTTACGTGATGATATTGGTTTGCTGACTGAAAGTCTGGAGTTCTCGGAAGAAACAGTAGGTTCTGTGATGGTGCCCTTTGAAGAAGTGGTATGTTTACAGATGGGCGTGACCCCTGCTCAGATTGAACATGCGGTGTCAAAAACAGGATTTTCACGCTTTCCTCTTCTGGAAGGCTCAGAAATCTGTGGATATTTGCATTTAAAAGATGTTTTGGATGCCGATGAGGTTACTCGCCACGAGCCGGTAGCGCGTCAAAGGGTGCGAAACATGCCTGAAGTGAGCCCCGAAAGTGAAGTTGAGCGGGCGCTAGAAAAGATGCAACACACCGGAGTGCATGTTGCACGTGTGACAAAAGATGATAGTGTGATAGGTTTCATCTTTTTAGAGGACATTGTTGAAGAATTAGTGGGGGAAGTCCGAGACGCGATGCAAAAGACGCTTTATTAGGAGATTTGTTGAGATGGTCTTGGTAGAACGTTCTGTTAGCGAGAGAGAGTTTTCATGAGCGTAAAAAATGACTTATTGAATTTGAAAGCAAAACGTTATAACTTTGTTATTGTTGTTTGAAAAGCAGCTGTTGAGGTGCCATACGGTAATACTTCGACAGTGGTCTAAAGAAAGCAGAAACTAATGAAAGTAGATGTGTTTGTGAAAAGAATCTTTTCACAGTTGGGTATTCTTGCCGCACTTGCTACTTTTACTGTCGCTGTTCCCCTCACAGGATTTGTGGGAACCGACACGACGTTAACAGTGCCCGGCCGTGACGTTGTGGTTGCAGGTAATCAGGCACATTCATGGGGAGACACATCTTCTCGCACTGTTGAGTCTACTGCTGCAGCTAACGAAACTGGCGACGACATCGAACTCGTTCCCGCAGTGCTCGCTGCTACTTCAGACGCACAAGCAAAAGCTCGTGTTACCGCTGCGGAAAAGGCACCATTACCAAGTTGTGACGCAAAATATGCTGCGCGCGGCGAAGCTAATATGCGTGGAAATAATCGAGAAGAAGCAATTTATTATCCACTTACTAAAGGCTCCTTTACCTATGCTTCACCATTTGGCTACCGTGTTCATCCTATTTTTCACGTCGGAAGACTTCACGCAGGTGTTGATATGGCGGCTCCAGCGATGACGCCCGTTCATGCTGCGGCTAAGGGGACAGTCGTTTTCGTTGGCCCCTGGGGTGGCGGTGGTAATATCGTGCGTATCGAACATAACATCGAAGGCGAGCACTTCTTTACTCAGTATCTGCATTTAACAACAGGTTCAGCTGTGGTTGCTGTTGGCGACCAGGTTGAGGCAGGCCAACACATAGCCGGCGTGGGTTCAACGGGTAACTCTACTGGCTATCATTTGCACTTTGAAGTGCGTCCTACTATGGACACACCTGTTGATCCTGTGCATTGGCTTGAGTCTCATAATGCCGTGTTCTTAGGTCAGGAAACCTGTTAGGTGACTACACCTTTTTATATTTACGCACACAGAGGTGGTAGTTGTGAACGTGATGAAAATACGTGGGAGGCAGTTGAATATACGGCATCACTGCCCGGAATTCGCCTTGAAACCGACGTTCGATTAACCAAAGACGGTAAAGTTATTCTTTTTCACGATCCCTATGTTGAACGTGTACTTGATGGTAACGGGTATGTCAACGAATTGACGTGGTATGAGTTATCAAAGATGAGGTCTCCAAATGGATGCCGGCCTGCGCTCCTTAGTGATGTCTTAGAAGCATTTCCGCAGATGCATATTAATATTGATGCAAAAGAAGATGCGGTAGTTGATCCATTAGGGAAGCTTATTCATCGCTTTGATGCGGTAGAGAGGGTAACTGTCGCTTCTTTTTCGCATAAGCGTTTACACAGGCTTCGAAACTATTACATGCTTTATTCTTCTCTATCTCAATATGAAATCGCCTTGCTAGAATTAGGGGATTCAATTTATACTAAATACGCGAAAAAGATTGGACACCGTCACCTGTGCCAGGCAGCGCAGGTGCCACTGTATTATAAAAAACTCCACATAGCTTCAAGACGCTTTATAAAAGCTGCTCATCGCGTTGGTCTGGAAGTCCACGTCTGGACAGTTAATGATGAACATCTTATGACGGATCTCATCGGCCGGGGAGTCGATGGTATTATCACCGATGCGCCGCAATTGTGTAGGAAAGTTTATCGAAGCAGAGCAATGAATCCGGAAGGAAACAGCATTAATGGGCTGGGTAAGAAAACCAATAGATAATAAAGTAATTAACCAAGCACGGAAGGTGCGAGCCGCAAAGGATTTGGCGCATATTGATTATTTACGCGCAATCCTTCAAGGCACACGAGTAATGAGCCAAACCCAAGTTGCCGAAGAACTGGGCGTAACACAGCCGGCGATCTCGCAGGTTCTTCGTGCTAAGCCGGAGCCACAAATGCCGCGTAATGGTTTTTCGGGTGCCGATCCACTTGAAACTATCAAACGATTTGTTGCTGGACATATCACAAAACCTGCAACTATTCGTGAATTGAAACTATGGACCGAGCAGCCAGATTATAGCCCACAGCAGGTTATCGAAGCACTTCATAATGCAATTGATGCCAGAGTCATTGACAAAAATGCAGGAATCCAGTTGGTTCGTGTCATGGAGTCCCCCAGTCAAACCCCTGCATAGGAGCCGTCGAAAGTGATACTGTGGCGGCATGAGAATTCATCTTGCCGCAGATCATGCTGGTTTCACAACGAAAGAAGCGCTCAAAGCGCATTTTATCGATAAAGGTTACGAAGTCGTCGATCACGGGGCTTTAGCTTATGATGCAGCCGATGATTACCCGCCACAATGTATCGCATGTGCTCAAGCAGTTGTTGACGACGAAGGATCTCTTGGCTTTGTTCTTGGAGGATCTGGTAATGGCGAACAGATGGCGGCTAATCTAGTGCCTGCCTGTCGCGCAGCCCTTGTATGGAGCATTGAAACAGCGCAACTTGCGCGTGCTCACAATGATGCGCAAGTTGCTGCTATCGGGGGACGTATGCACAGTGAAGAAGAAGCCATAACTTTTGCGCAAGCTTTTGTTGATGAACCTTTTAGTGGCGATCAACGGCATGAAAGACGTATTAAGCTCATGCTTGACTACAGGCCATAGCGATAATTTACCCATCTTCGCAACAGGTGGTAAAGTAAGCGTTGCTGAACACTTCTTCAGCGCTTCACTTGATGGATAGTACCGTTATAGTGGCCCCAGTAGCTCAGGGGATAGAGCGTCTGCCTCCGGAGCAGAAGGGCGCAGGTTCGAATCCTGTCTGGGGCACATATGGCCACGCTGCAAGGAAGACACATGACACCACCGTTTCGCAATCCAGTTTTCTTCGGTGTTGCCGCATTCGTTATTACCGCAATCTTCCAGGCGCTTGTGTATATGCATCCCGATGCGAATGTTCCACTTTTCCTTATCGTTATTGGCCCATTTTTTATGTCGGCAGTTGCCTACGCCGTATCAACATTTGTTTTGGATGAACGCAATGACCCACCCGGACATGATAGCCAAGATTTAGACACATAAGCTACGGTGGGCTACCCTTAAGGTGTGACTCCAGAAGAAATATCAGTAGTAATTAAGAATGCTTTAAAAGATGCCTGTACACGTGGCGATATTGACCTTGATACAAGTCAGATTCCCGACAAAGTGGTTGTCGAGAGACCTCGTCAACGCGAGCACGGGGATTGGGCCACCAACATCGCCCTCCAATTAGCGAAAAAAGCCCACACGAATCCCCGTACACTTGCCACGATCCTTGAAAAATCGTTGAGCAAACATGAAGGAATTGAATCAGTTGATATAGCTGGTCCTGGTTTTATCAATATGACACTGGCAAAAGACTCAGCTGGGCGTCTAGCTGCAACAATCTTGTTGCAATCAGGTGACTATGGTTGCAGTGAGGACCTGGAAGATTTGGCGGTAAACCTGGAATTTGTATCAGCAAATCCGACCGGTCCGATCCATCTTGGTGGTGCACGTTGGGCAGCTGTTGGTGATGCGCTGGCTCGCGTGTTGGAAGCCTGCGGTGCCACAGTTGTTCGTGAATACTATTTCAATGACCACGGAGCGCAAATTGATCGCTTTGCTCAGTCACTGCTGTGCCGCGCCAGGCAGCAACCAACCCCCGAAGACGGCTACGGAGGCCAGTATATTGATGATATTGCGGCCCAGGTGATTGCCGATGAAAAGGCAGAAAATGACCGGAACCCAGCTGATCTTGACGATGCGCAGGCTCAGGAAATTTTCCGCAAACGCGGTGTTGAGCTTATGTTTGATTCCATCAAAGAACGCCTTAGCGATTTTGGCGTTGATTTCGATGTCTTTTTCCATGAAGAGTCACTGCACGAATCGGGAGCCGTGGCCCAGGCGATTGCTGCACTGCGTGAACGCGGCGTGATTTACGAACACGAGGGAGCTACCTGGATCAAATCCACGGAATTTGGTGACGATAAAGACCGCGTTCTGATCAAATCCGACGGCGAAGCTGCGTATTTTGCCGCAGATTTGGCTTACTACCTTGATAAACGTCAGCGCGGCTCCAATTGCAATATCTATCTCTTTGGAGCTGATCATCACGGTTATGTGGGCCGCATGATGGCAATGTGTGCCGCCTTCGGTGATGAACCCGGCGTAAACCTGCAAATCATTATTGGACAGATGGTGAATCTGCTCAAAGGCGGCGAACCCGTGCGCATGTCAAAACGTGCCGGTAACGTTGTCACCCTTGACGACCTTGTTGATGCCGTTGGTGTTGATGCAGCACGCTATTCATTGACGCGCGCTTCAATGGATTCAACGATTGATATTGACCTGGATCTTCTGGTGAAACACTCCAATGACAATCCCGTCTACTACGTTCAATATGCACATGCGCGTACATGCAATGTGGCGAAAAATGCGAATCAGGCAGGCGTGTTACTAAAGGACGCTGAAGGATACGATCCTGCGGCTCTTGATACCGAAGCAGATTCAAATCTTTTGGCACATCTAGCGCAGTACCCGGCGATGGTACTGCAGGCAGCCCGTTTACGTGAACCTCACCGCGTAGCACACTATCTGGAGGAACTGGCCAGTGCCTATCACGCATGGTATGGCAAAACACGTGTGAGCCCACGTGCAGGGGATGAGGTCAATGAAGGCCACATTGCGCGGCTGGCTCTTAATAATGCTACCCGCCAGGTACTTGCCAATGGACTGAAACTGATGGGTGTCAGCGCACCTGAAAGAATGTAGGGGCGCGGGCCTGAAGTAGGCTGTATCAATGGTTTTCACGCCCTTCGCCCTCGAAAAAAGGAAAAAAGATGAGCACAACCACCATTCCGCACGATTTTCCCCTCCCTGCACCCGAACCAAGTCAGCGCAGCGATGTATGGCCCTGGCACACTCGTCGTGACGATGACGGTAGTTTGCGTATTGGCTCACTTAACCTGCGCAAGATTGCCCAGCAGTGGGGAACTCCGGTCTATGTTGTTTCGCTTGATGACCTATTGGGGCGTGCCCAGGTATGGAAGGCCGCAATGGATGAAGCTTTTTGGTCGGGTTACGGATTGGCGGGTGCACAGGTATATTACGCAGGCAAAGCGTTTTTATGTAAACGTGTTGTGCGCGAGCTGTGCCAGGAGGGCATCGGTATCGACACCGCATCTGAAGGTGAACTCGCCTTAGCTTTGGCGGCTGGTGCACCGCCGAAGCTGATTGGTTTACACGGTAATAATAAGTCGCAGGGTGCATTATCAACAGCTCTTGAACAAGGTATCGGCCGAATCGTTGTCGATAGTGTCGGAGAAATCGATCGCATTGACTCGCTGTGTTCGGCTATGAATACACGAGCCCGGGTAATGGTACGTGTGACTACAGGTGTTCATGCTGGTGGACACGAGTTCATTGCAACAGCTCATGAGGACCAAAAATTTGGTTTATCGCTGGCAACCGGAGCAGCACGTGAAGCAGTGCAGCGTATTACCGCATGTGAACATTTAGACTTCGTGGGGCTTCATTCCCACATTGGCTCCCAGATTTTTGATAAAGGCGCTTTTGTTGAGGCAGCTACCCGGTTAATGGGGTTACGCAAAGAACTGATGGACGCTGGTATTAACACGCCGGAGTTGGACTTGGGGGGTGGCTACGCAATTAGTTACTGGGCCGGCGATTCTGTTGCCCCCTCTCCAAAAGAATATGCTGATGAATTAGCCCGTGTTATCTCTACACTTAGTCAGGACATGGATATGGAACCTCCGCATATTAGCATTGAGCCAGGGCGCTCAATCGCGGGGCCTTCAACAGTGACACTATACGAAGTGGGAACAGTAAAAGACGTGGTGTTAGAAGACGGCTCGGTTCGACGCTATATCAGTGTTGATGGGGGGATGGCTGACAATATCCGCCCCGCACTTTATGGAAGTGTATACACAGCAGCATTAGCAAATCGGCGTTCTGACCAGGCGTTGACACGCTGCCGCATTGTGGGCTCGCACTGCGAATCTGGAGACATCATTATCAATGACATTGCTTTACCATGTGATGTGGGGCGCGGTGATCTTTTGGCGGTTCCAGCTACGGGTGCCTACGGCAAATCAATGGCAAGTAATTACAATATGCTTCCGACACCACCTGTTGTTGGTATCAGTGGCGATAAAACGGAACTTTTGGTGCGTCCTCGTACAATCAATGATTTAATTTCAGAGGACGTTTCCTAGAATTCATCGCAATATTTTTCCCCGCATACACATATATATGTGTGAGATTATGCATATTTAGTGAGAAAACACTAAGAAATGTTGTGATGTATCGTCTCACTTGACCGTACTGATTGACGTGGTTGCCCTGCTTCATTATCCTTAAGACTGTATGTATATATGTTAGGGAGGGTCTATTGATGGACACCAGTCGCAAAGAGCACAGGCTAGGCTATTATTTATTAGCTATTGCCGTTGTGTGTGGGTTTATGGCATTAACACTGCTACCTGCACAAGCTGACACAAACGTTCCAACGGAACGAGCAAATGTCGAGGCACCAGTATTAACACCACCGAAGTACGAAAAAAATGATCCCGATCTTATTGATGGTGTTGATGACATTGTGAAAGTGGGAGATTCAGCAAAAATCTCTTTCGAAAATCTTCCAGAAGATGTCGATTTTATTCGTTTCGGCGAACCCGTTGATCCTCGAATTAAAGATTCAAAATACCAGGTCATGACCAAGACCTTCACTCCAGCAAATCCAGTGAAACCAAATCAATCTTTCACCTATACTGTTCCGTGTTGGGCTGATACATCAGCCGATGCTTCGGATACGAAGATTGTTTATATTAATGCTTTCATTAAGGATAGCGATGCTGCTCTGACATTTATTGTTGATATTCACCCAGTGAAGGCAACAGGGGATTCAGCGAAGAAGTGCCAAGGCAATGCAACAACTGCTCCACCGGCAGATCCCAACTATGATCAGTATCAGCGTAATGGTAAGAAGCCTGGGTCTTCAGATACTACGCCAGAACAACCGCCAGTGGCACAAGATCCTGTACTGACTGTTGCACCTGCTGCTGCAAAGCAAAAAGAAAACGTAAAGATTACTGCTCAAAAAATTTCAGTGGATGCGGGACGCGTAGAGTTATTACTGGCCGATTCTACGGGAACGCCGGTACGACATTTTAAGAATTTTGAGCCGCATGGGCTGCAGTCATTGGTTTATAATTGGACTGTTGACTGTGGTGTCGCTCCTGGTGATTACACGGTACACATGCAAGTTTACGATAAAAAGAATACCGTGATGGGGGCGACTCAGCAGGCTGTACAGGTTCAAAAAGGTGCTTGCGATGCCGCTGCACCGGATTCAGGCTCGAAGCCAAATACAGATTCCAAACCGGATCAAGGTACGAAACCAAATACAGATCCCACACCAGATCAAGACTCGAAACCAAATACAGACGACCAGGATAAAGAACCTCTCGTCGATATTCGAGACAAACATGGCAAAGCAATTTCAGAGCTATCCCGTGGACAAGAATTCAGTATCGTTATTAACAATGCAAAAAATGTGGAGTCAGCAGAGTTCGCTTTCCATTCCAATGTTGTCGATCTTGGAACTTCAGCACCTCGGCCTATCCGCGACCAGATTGTTCATAAGGCTACAGTTCCGTGTGAAGCTACTTTCGGTCCGCATACCATTACATCGGTGCTCAATTTGCGTAAGGGCGATCCGTTAACAATTCAGAAACGAGTAACAGTAAAAGGTAGTGTGTGTAAAAAGAAAGCTACTTTGACCGAGACTGGTACAACTGGTGTTCTTTCTTCGGGTACACACTCTGCTCCAGCAGGCCAAGGCAGTGTACTTGCCAAGACTGGTTCATCCAGCCAGATTCTTGCCATGCTTGCACTTGCCTTTGCTGCCTCAGGAATCTTCTTGATTACTCGTCGAAAAGTAGCCGTATAAGATAAGACATCATCACAGCGTTGTTTTGGGGGGACTTGCACAGTGCAAGTCCCCCCAAAACACAGTAACACTCAAAGGATCATTCATGACCAGCAACAATTGTGTACGCATTGGTTTATTAGGCTGCGGAACAGTTGGCAGTCAAGTCGTTCGGTTACTTCAACAGTCACGCTGCGACTATGAAGCACGTTCAGCAACCTGCCTGACACTTCAAGGTATTGCAGTGTCGCGTCTTGATGCACAACGCCCCGCATGGGTAGATACATCATTGTTAACCACAGATGCAAACAAAGTGGTTGACGAAGCCGATGTTGTTATTGAACTCATCGGTGGTATTGACCCTGCCCATGAGCTTGTTGTGCGCGCCTTAACCCAGGGCAAAACTGTAGTAACTGGTAATAAAGCGTTGCTAGCATCCCACGGTAAAGAACTATTTGAACTATGTGCCAACCATAACGCATCGCTGTACTATGAAGCAGCTGTTGCTGGGGCGGTACCCGTCGTATATGGTTTACGTGAATCACTGACGGGTGACCGCATTAACTGTGTTCAAGGTATTGTCAATGGAACAACCAATTATATTTTGGATAAAATGGATACCCAAGGCTGGAGCTATGAAAAGGCTTTATCTGTTGCTCAAGAACTTGGTTTTGCTGAAGCAGATCCCACCGCTGATGTCGATGGTTTAGATGCAGGAGCCAAATGCGCTCTTTTAGCCTCCCTTGCCTTCCATTCACGAGTGACGATGGAAGATGTATCTATCCAGGGAATCTCGCATCTTAGCGCAAAAGACATGAAAGATGCCAAAGACGCTGGATGCACAATCAAACTTATTGCAGAAGCGAAACGTATTCGCGGTGCTGACGGAAAAGATGCTATTTCTGCTGTTGTTGCACCAATGCTCATCGGTCCAGATAACCCACTGTTTTCAGTAGGCGGAGCTTTTAATGCGATCCTTATTGATTCAGATGCTGCAGGCCGATTGATGTTTTACGGTCAGGGTGCCGGGGGTGCCCCAACGGCATCGGCAGTATTATCTGATGTTGTTGCTGCAGCTTTTCACTGCAAACACGGTGGCCACGCACCACGTGAATCAACCTATGCGTCACTACCAATAGTTGACAAAGAACACGCTCAAGCAGCATTTCGTATCAGGCTCAGTGTTCACGATGAAATTGGTGTTCTTCACCGTATTGCAGGTATTGTTGCCCAGCATGGCATTTCAATTTCTGGACTGCAGCAAAGTGGTAGTGAAGACGAAAACAGGGCGCATGTCGTGGTCACCACACATGTGACAACGCAAGGACAAATTGACACGCTGCTGAACGAGCTTCGTTCCACACCTGAGTTGTGTACAGTAGCATCAGTGATTCGTCAATAAATCGAAAGGAAACACTATGGCACACGTATGGCGCGGGGTTGTTCACGAATACATTAACAGATTACCCGTTGATGACAACGACGAAATAGTGACCTTAGCAGAGGGTGGTACAGCTCTTGTCCGCTCCGCAGATCTGAGCGAACAGCTTCATGCCGACGTATATATTAAAGTCGAGGGAATGAACCCCACTGGTTCTTTCAAAGATCGCGGTATGACTATGGCGATGACGAAAGTGAAATCCAGCGGAACACAGATTGTTGCATGTGCTTCCACAGGAAATACATCAGCCTCAGCAGCAGCCTATGCTGGTGCTGCTGGATTAGAATGTGCCGTTATCTTGCCAGCTGGAAAAATTGCTGCTGGTAAGATTGCTCAAGCAATTGTTCACGGAGCCCAACTTGTTGCTGTTGATGGAAATTTCGATGACTGCCTTCGTATTGTTCGCCAGTTGACTGAAAAATATCCAGTTGCGCTTGTTAATTCTGTGAACCCATATCGTCTGCAAGGCCAAAAAACAGCGGCCTTCGAAATCGTTGACACACTTGGTGATGCTCCAGATATTCACGTACTACCCGTGGGAAATGCAGGCAATATTTCTGCCTACTGGATGGGATATTGTGAATATGCGGGCAAGAAAACTGCCTCAACCTTTGAAGAATCATGGAAAAGCGAAAAACCTGTGGCAACGAAAGTACCGCAGATGTGGGGCGTACAAGCACAAGGTGCCGCACCGTTTATTGCAGGGCATCCCATTGATAACCCAGAAACTGTTGCGACGGCGATTCGTATTGGCAATCCTGCCAGCTGGGACTATGCAGTAGCAGCACGTGATGATTCACACGGTAATATTACCTGTGTTTCCGACAAGCAGATTCTTCACGCGCAGGCACGTCTGGCGGCTAAGACTGGTATCTTTGTAGAGCCAGCATCTGCAGCATCTGTTGCGGGACTGCTGCAGCATCATGAGCGTGGACATGTTCCTGAAGGAGCCACAATAGTGTGTACTGTCACAGGTAATGGGCTCAAAGATACAGCAACAGCACTGGGGGATCGTGACGTTAACCCAGCAGTGATTGCGCCACGACTGGAAGAAGCCGTTGTAGCCCTAGGACTCTAAAATGCGGATACTACACGACCATGTGCATGTTCAAGTGCCAGCTACCACGGCAAATCTTGGACCAGGGTTTGATTCTTTTGGGCTGGCGTTAAACCTGGTTGACGACATTAAAGCACAGGCAATTGCTGGGCCCACAACTATTGAGGTTGAAGGATATGGCGCTAACACCCTGCCGCGTGATGACTCGCATTTAATTGTAAGAGCTCTTCATATGGGCCTTGACGCAGTAGGAGCATCGCAGGTAGGGGTGCATTTGCAGTGTACCAACCGCATACCTCATGGCCGCGGATTAGGTTCATCAGCGGCAGCAATAGTGGCGGGACTGATGATTGCGCGCGGGCTTATTCAAGACCCCGACGCCCTTAACGATGAACGTATTGTTCAGCTTGGTACACGAATGGAAGGTCACGGCGACAATATTGCGCCTGCAGTCTACGGGGGAGCTACTCTTGTATGGACAGATAATGCGGAACTCTTCGATGACGCTTACACCCACACAGTACAGCTTCCCCATGATAAAGTTTCGCAAGTTACCGTTTGCATTCCTCAAGAAGAATTATTGACATCGACAGCGCGCTCTGTACTACCAGATAAAATAGCTCATGATCGTGCTGCAGCAAATAGTGCAAGAGCTGGATTACTGATCTATGCGCTCAACCACGACGACGACCTCTTATATCCGGGAACCGAAGATCGCCTTCACCAAGATTTTCGACGTGAATCAATGCCAGCCTCACTTGACCTTATAGACTATCTGCGAAGCCACGGCCTTCCAGCAGTGGTAAGTGGTGCAGGCCCAACAGTCATGGTGATGAAAGTTGTTCCAAGCGGCATCCGAAAAGCAATTGAAGAAGCAGGATGGGATGTGCGCATACTACCGATACACCATGACGGAGCTAACATCATCACATAGTGGCATCAGCTTGGTAGATCGTCCTGTCTTTTGGTAGAGTTAAACCAACAGATTTAATGTCTGGTTTTCCCCCACATTCCGCTGTGGGAATCCCCTTAATATACCGTTAAGGGTTCAGCCGCGTCCAAGGGCGCTCAATCACTTCCGTAGAGGATATTCGTGAGTACAATTGATTTTTCACCCCGTGCACTGCACGCATTAAAGCTACCCGAGTTACGCGCTCTTGCCAAAGAGAAGGGTGTTCGGCGTATTTCAACACTGCGTAAACCTGAACTGGTGTCCGCCCTGTTAGAGCTCAACAATGTGTCGACAGCATCGCAGACGCAACCAGATGAAGATACGAGTGCGGAAATAGTATCTGATCTTCCCTCACGTAACGAGGAATCCAACGACGGTTCTACGAACCAGGCAGTGGACGCACAGACGTTGTTATCACAGGAAGATACCGCCTCAAGTGATGACCCTCCAATCAAGCGTCGGCGTATAGCTAAAGCCACAATTGGTGCCAGACGGGTTCGTCGCGAAGCGAAGGCTCCGCAACAGGAACCAGAGCAACCAGTGCTAGATATTCGGGAAGAGCTTAAAGTTGATTTAGATGTTCCCGAACGCGATACATCCGATTCAAAAGCAGCGTCGACAGTCAAAATACCGGAAATTGAGCTTCCCGAACGAGGCCGTGAGCAGGAACGGCAAAGTTTGCGTGTGCCACGCGAACGCAAACGCCGTATCCGTGATGACCGTGGCCGTCAAAATAAAAACTGGAATAACCAGGAATCACGCGGTAGCGATCGCGGAAGTGAACGCATGAATGACCGCAATGGAGAACGCAATGGCGAGCGTGAATCCTCGGCTGTTGCGCTAGAAGAAGACGTACTGCTACCTATTGCTGGTATTTTGGATATTCAACCAAATCACGCATTTGTGCGCACCTCTGGATATCTACCAGGGCCTAACGATATTTACGTAACATTGGGGCAAGTGCGCCGTTGGTCGCTGCGCTCAGGCGATGCCATCGTGGGAGCGGTGCGTCCGCGCAATGAAGCAGAGCCTGTGAATCGACGTCAAAAATATAATGCCTTGGTTCGTCTAGACACTGTGAATGGTATGAGCATTGATGAGGCACGTCAGCGGAAAGAATTTAAAGCACTTACACCGCTGTATCCTCAAGAACAGTTACGCCTTGAAACTTCCGCCAAGTCGATTACGCAGCGTACTATCGACCTCGTGGCGCCTATAGGTAAAGGTCAGCGTGGCCTGATTGTGTCACCACCAAAAGCTGGTAAAACAATTATTTTGCAGCAGATCGCTAATGCTATTACCCAGAATAATCCTGAATGTCATCTGATGGTAGTTCTTGTAGATGAACGCCCCGAGGAAGTTACCGATATGCAACGTACGGTGAAAGGCGAGATTATTGCTTCGACCTTTGACCGCCCAGCTTCCGACCACACGACAGTTGCTGAACTTGCAATTGAACGTGCAAAACGCCTGGTTGAGCTTGATCAAGATGTGGTTGTGTTGCTGGATTCTATTACAAGGCTTGGTCGTGCCTACAATATTGCCGCGCCAGCATCAGGACGTATTCTTTCTGGTGGTGTTGATGCCTCTGCTCTATATCCACCTAAGAAATTCTTCGGCGCCGCCCGTAATGTTGAAAATGGTGGTTCGTTGACGATCTTGGCTACAGCACTGGTAGAAACTGGCTCCAAGATGGATGAAGTTATTTTTGAAGAGTTTAAGGGTACAGGCAATATGGAATTGCGTCTATCACGTGAACTCGCTGATAAGCGTATCTTCCCAGCAGTTGATGTCAATGCTTCGGGTACACGGCGTGAAGAGCTTTTGCTGACGAAGGAAGAACTTGCTATCACCTGGAAGCTGCGTCGTATGATGGGGTCTCTTGAGTCCACAAAAGCAACTGAGTTTGTATTGTCAAAGTTGAAAGATACCAGTACAAATGCTGAGTTTCTTATGGCTTTAGCGAAAATGACACCCGCAAAAGACTAATCATATGTATGGCATGCATACGTATGAACAGCGTCCAAGGTATTCTCGTCATGATGAATTCCTTGGACGCTTCTTTTTGAGGGTTCTACTAACTTTTATCGACAAGAAGCTTTACCATTTCTGCAGCCACACGGTGAGGCTGCTATGCCGCTATCAACACATCTCTGTTATGGGAAAGCTATGACGTGAGGAATTATTTAGCAAGATCATGGGATAAAGCAGTAATCAGATAGTCTTTGCAACGGGCTCGGAAAAAACAGTTATTATTCCAAATTTTATTGATCGTATTGGTGACGAAAGCACCGTCCTTGACAATCACATTATGGTAACTCCTACGTCCCTATAGGTAAAAGCTGTTTGGCACCCGTAGGTGTACAAGTAAAAGCCCGTATAAAGGGTAATACCTTTATACGGGCTTGATGCTTATGTACTTTTGTTCTTCTTTCACCCATCCCCCTCAACGTGATCGTTGACGTAGACAAAGGTTGCGGTGAAAGACGGTCGATATTAATATAAACGGTTTAATAATGGCTCACAACTGGTGTGCCAATAGGAGCGAATTCGTAGATATATTTCGCGCCGCTGAAGTCCATATTGACGCAGCCATGTGAACCGCCACCGGCACCAGGACCGAAAGTTGAGCGCCAGTGAGCAGCGTGCATGGCGTAGCCTGAATGGAAGAATGTGTTCCATTGAACACCAGGAACCTTATAGCGGGAGCCATCGGTGTTGAAGCCTTCCATTGTTTGTGAACGCGTTTTGTGCCAGACCTTAAAACTTCCTGTCACTGTTGGTGTTGCAGGAAGTCCTGGAACCATAAGGAAAGGCCCTGATTGAGCAGTTGCACCGACGTAGGGAGTTACTGTGCGATTACTCAAGTTAATATCAACCCATTTTTCGCCAGGGGCAGCCATATAGGCAAGTTTTTCAGCGCCATCAGCGATAACCTTCTTATCTACTTCAGCTTTAACCACCTCTGTTGTCAAAGCATCTTCAAAGGTTTTATTTTCTTCCATCGCAGATTTGATCTCTTTGGCAATTTCTTCCTGGTTGGTAACTTTTTTACCGTCAACAGGTTCACTTTCTGTTTTGAGTACTTTTCCACTGCTGCTGACATATTGTTTACCTGCTTTAGGTTCAACAGAGATTGAAGCTGCTTGCTCGTCAACCCATTTGCGGACATGTTCATCACTAATTGAGGGTTTATCTGCAGTAGTATCTTCTGGAATCACTACCCAAGCTGCCTTTGTTGAGCGCTGTGGTTCAACCTTCTTATCGCCTACCGTTAATGCAACTTTCAGTGATGACAAGGCATTGGCTTGTTCTTCAATGGGTTTAAGATCGTCCACACTAAGAAATGGCTGTGTTGGAGCAACAGTCACCTTCTTTGAGGAGTTCTTAAAGGTAGTAATTGCCTGTTTTGCAGCTTCCTCAACATCTTTTGAGGAAACTCCAACACCATCTTCACCCTCGACAATTGTAAATGTTTCTTTATCATCGCTTAGTTGAACACGGGGTTCAACGGGATCTTTTGCTCCAGGGGCCGATGACGAAAGCTCCACGGCAAATGCCGCAGCTTGTGAAGGTTTAATTGAATAGTCAGGTTCGATTGTTCGCGTACTGAAGGGAGCCTTGATATAGTTTCCTAGCGAACGATTAGGAGCAAGTACTTTTTCGGCTGTCTTCTTTGCATCAATAGTCGCGCCCATTTTATCAAGAGGGAATGCCTGTTTAGTATCAATATCACCTGCAAATGTGACTCGCAGGTCTTTTTGCTTCGACGCAACAAGCTTTTCAATGTCGTTTTGCTTTTGACCACTAACATCTACTCCAGCAAGTTGAGTACCAGGAAGAGCGCGATCTTGATAGTAAACATAGTAGCCAATGGCACCGGCAATCAGTGCGACTAATGCAACCGCACCTGTTAACAAGGCGGCAAATTTCTTTCCAAAACGCCGAGGCTTTTCCTGTTCATCGCTCTGTTGTGTATCAACCATATCGTCAGGGGTATCGTCACTTGTGCCAACAGGTGGTATTGCTGGTGGAAGAGGCTGAGTCAGTGCGGTATCTTCTGCTGGCAAAGAGCCTTCGGCGAGCGTGTCGCTGCTATGTGATAAATGATTGTCGCCATCTGTTGGGGCATCTGTTAAGGGCGAAGCGAAGAAAAGTTGTCCGTCGTTGGCAACAGGGGATACCTGGGTGGCGGATTCATCTCCTGCAAGCATAGGGGCGTGAGTATCTAGCGCAACTTCCTGTGTCGTCAAGGCTGATTCCTCAGCTGAACCCTCTGCGTGTGGGCTCGAAGCTGCTTCAAAGCTATCGTCAACAGAAACGTTATCATCGAGGGCAACAGTATCTGTGGCCACACCATTATTGAAGGTTTCACCTTTGTCGGCTAGTTCGCCACTGGGAAGTGAATCAGAGGGTGCTACGTCTTCTGTGGGGGAAGAGGCGGAGTTTGCTTCATTAAGCACGCCAGTTTCCTCATCGCTAGCTGTCACTTTATCTGTATCATCTGTATCAAAGGAAAAGATTGGAGCATCGGTATCGCTTGGGGGGGTAAACAGAGACTCGTCTAGTTCAAAGATATCTTTTGTGTGCTGTGTTTCGGCCGTGCTCAATGGAGCGTCGCTGTCGGGAAAAGGAAAACTATCTGTTGACTCAAAAGAAGAAGTTTCCCTAATAGGAAAATCTTGCATCTGGTCTTTGTACTGTTCGAAAGGATCAGTAGCGCCTCTGTCAGGATCCTGTATAAAATCTTTATTGCTCATAGTATGATATCCGTTCCGCGTCCTCATTAGCTGTGGCTTTCAGCCAGGTGAGCTGAAGAGGTATCCCTCTTTGTATCTTCCTGTAATTTATGGTGTTTCCTGGTGTATTTCCACTTAAAGAGGCTGTGTGAGATCACTGTCATAGAAATTGGTGGGACGCAATTTGAGCTTGATAGAAAAATCTGGCATACTTTATCGCTAGTCCCGGTTCACCCTGTGCGGTTTACGTGTGGGGACCCGGCTGCCTTGAATTCCTTAAGGAGACACCTATGAAAAAAGATATTCATCCAGAATATGTTCCCACCACAGTGACGTGTGCGTGCGGCAATAGCTTTGAAACTCGTTCAACGAAAACAAGCGGTCAGATGCGCGTTGATGTCTGCTCGGCTTGCCACCCGTTCTATACTGGTAAACAGAAGATTATGGATACTGGTGGTCGCGTGGCTCGCTTTGAAGCTCGCTACGGTAAACGTAAGTAGATACTTTCTGGGCGCGTCGGCTGTATGTCGGCGCGCTTTTCTATTTCGGAGGGCGAAGCAGTCACTTTTGCTGCACGTATTTGTATGAGAATAAAGGACTTTTCAGCTAGACGCCGGATAGCTTCGTGCGGTGCGTACCCCCATTTGTTCAGCAGATTGCCGAACGTATGACAGATGATACTTGACGTGAGCGTAAAGGATGACACATGATTGACACTTCAGATATTGATACCGGTTCCCTTGAGGAACTTATGAAAGAATATCAGGAGGTCGAGGCGCGCCTTTACGACCCTGATGTCCAAAAGGATGCTGGCCAGGCGCGTAAACTTGGGCGTCGTTATGCCGAGCTTGGACGCATTAAAGCTGCCTATGAAGCTTTTGCTGCGATTAAAGAAAATCTTGATGCTGCACTAGAATTGGCTGATGAAGATGAGTCTTTCGCTGCAGAGGCTAAGAGTTTACAGGGGGACCTTGAAGAAGCGTCAAATAAACTGAAAGAGGTACTTGCTCCACGTGATCCCGATGATGCGCGCGATGTTATTTTGGAAATCAAGGCGGGCGCTGGGGGTGAAGAGTCAGCACTTTTTGCGGCAGATTTAATGCGTATGTATATGCGTTATGCGGAACGAAAAGGTTGGCAGATTCAGCTTCTTGGCTCCACCCAATCCGACCTTGGTGGCATCAAGGATGCACAGGTTGCCCTGAAGGCAAAAGGGAATCCCACCCCTGAAGATGGTGTTTGGGCTCAGATGAAATACGAGGGCGGAGTTCACCGTGTTCAGCGGGTTCCCGTCACAGAATCGTCTGGTCGTATCCACACATCGGCAGCCGGGGTTTTGGTGATGCCAGAGGCTGAAGAAACCGGTGACATTGAGATCAACCCTAACGAGATTCGTATCGAGGTTTTCCGTTCTTCAGGTCCGGGTGGACAGTCAGTCAATACCACAGATTCGGCGGTGCGTATTACACACGAGCCGACGGGCATTGTTGTCAGTATGCAAAACGAGAAGTCTCAGATTCAAAACCGTGCAGCTGCCATGCGTGTGCTTCGTTCACGGCTTTTAGCTGAAGAACAGGCAAAACGTGCTGCTGAAGAAGCTGAAACCCGTCAGTCACAGGTGCGCACAGTTGACAGGTCAGAGCGTATTCGTACCTATAACTTCCCTGAAAATCGTATTGTTGATCATCGAACGGGTTACAAAGCCTATAACTTAGATTCTGTGCTTGATGGCGATTTGCAGCCTGTGATCGACTCGGCGATAGCAATGGATGAATCGCAGCGTCTTGCTGCCTCAACTCAAAGCCATCCTACAGATGACTAGTAATGCTGCAAAAGCTACGGGCCATGTTGCCGTGGCCCATGCAATTCGTGAGGCTAGTTTTATTCTTCGTGAAGCAGGAATTGATGACGCTCAACGCGAGGCGCATGCACTTGCCCTATGGGTATTAAAGGCAGAAAATCTGATTTTAGCTTCACCAACAATGGATTCGCGTACGCATCAGCGTTTTATGGTTGCTGTGGGTGCGCGTGCTCGGCGTGTTCCACTGCAACATATTACATCGCGAATGTTCTTTCGTTTTCTTGAGCTGCGTTCCGAACCTGGTGTATTTGTAGTACGCCCTGAAACGCAGATGCTTGTTCAAGATGCCCTTGATTACATTGAACATCAACGCACTGAATTGGAGCAGAAAAACACAGGCAAAATTGCTGACGAAAAATCTTTTCACACCTCCCCTGTACAAGATGGCGCGGCAGACACGCATTCCACAGAAGCTACGCATCGTGTGTTAGAGTCGCGAGGCTTTCCCACCCTGCGTGTTCTTGATATGTGCACAGGTTCAGGAGCTATTGCATTAAGCCTGGTCAACGAAGTGAGTGATATAGCAGTAACAGCTATTGATATTTCTGATAAAGCAATAGATCTAGCTCAACGTAACTATCGTCAACTGTTGGAAGATGGCCAGATAAAACGGGGAAGCACACTCTTTTTTGAACAGGCTGATATTCGCCGCGCATACGACTATTCTTTTGCTGCAACGCACTATGATGTTGTTATCTCGAACCCTCCCTATGTTCCATCTGGTCAGGTACACCAGATGGAGGCACGCCAAGATCCTTATGAGGCTTTGTACGGTGGAGGTGTGAACGGTATGGCGATTCCTTGCCTTGTTGCCGATATTGCATGGCAGGTACTTCATCCTGGGGGAGCGTTTTTTATGGAACATGATCCTTCGCAAGCTGATGATCTTTGTTGCTACTGCAGTGAGCTAGGTTTCGAAGAGGTTTCTTCGAGAAAGGATTTATCGCAACGACAAAGATGGGTTCGTGCAAAAAAGCCAATGTGATGTATTCTTAACGTAGTGCAGTCACTGGTGGTAAGGATAGAATATGAGGACAATGAGGCAGATTGCGGGTGTTAGTGCCGGTGTGTGCGCACTCGTTTTATTACCCTTATCGCCTCCTATTGTTCATGCTCATCCATATGTTGAACAATGGCATCAGACACATGTCATTTATCGCGAAGCCCCCGTAGTTTCCCCTGGGGAACAACAAGTACAAGCATTAACACATACCAAAGAGTCACCAAAACCAATATACACTGAAGCTCCGTTGGCGCCGCCCTCTGCTGGGCCTGTGTTATCACCGTCGCGCACAACGTCGTCTGATAGCAAGAAGAAGACTCCCGCCCCCACCATGCCAGCTGATAAAGGTGGAGCCAAGAATAAGCCTGCACCAGCTTCGCAAAAGCCTCGTCCAGCGCAAGGTGATGATGGCGATACGGATAAAAGAGTTAGCGCGCTGGGTGGGCAGGACACAAAATCCTTGAGTGATTCGAAAGTCCGTCAGCAGGTAACGGGGCAGGAGTTAGCGCAGACCGGCCCCGCTCAGGCCGTCATCTTTGCCTATGTTGCAGTGTATTTGATGTCTGTGGGGATCAGTATTTTGTTGCTTCGTGAAACACAGTTATTGATAAACATACGCAACGTGAGTGCTTTGGGAGACATCTAGTGGTCACCGTTGTAACTTGCCCGTTGAATAGTGAAAAAAAGATACATTTGCGTAATGTGTTAGCTGAACAAGGACTTGTTGTGGTTCCTACTGACACGGTTTATGGTATTGGTGCTATCCCTACCGATGCAGCGGCTGTTGATAAACTTCTGCGTGCAAAAGGAAGAGGTCGCGATTACCCCTCGCCGGTATTGATTGGTGATGTGGGCAATGTTGATGACATAGCCCAGGATGTTTCACCTGCAGCACGCGTTTTGATGGAAAAGCTGTGGCCGGGGGCTTTAACGATAGTTGTGTCTGCGCGAAAAGATGTGGGGTGGGATCTTGGTGTCACTCAGGGCACAGTAGCGCTACGAATGCCAGATCATAAGGCCTTATTGACTATATTAAATGATGTGGGCCCACTTGCAGTCACAAGTGCAAATCTTCATGGTCAACCTCCCGCAACCACTGTGGTACAAGCTGTCAAGGCTTTTGGGGAGCTTGTCGATATATATGTTGACGATGGGCCAAGTCCAGGGGGGCGCCCCTCCACGATTGTTCGTTGTGATACTCACAATCAGGGCGGTGGTATCAAGGTGCTACGTGAAGGTGCGGTTTCCTTCGCTATGATTGCTGACTGTCTTGGACACGACTATGCGCGGTATATGCAGGGGAGCGTCGAAAATGTCTTACGATGAGCAGGAAGGCGTGAGGGGTTGTAAAACCACACCTGAGTCCCCTACCCAAACACTAGGTGTTGCTGTAAAGACTATCGGTCGGTGGCTGGTAGTAATGTGTGGAGCAATATGTGTTGGAGGTGCATTTGGAGGATGGCTTTACGCGGGTCAATTCGGGTTGTTGTCAGGATGCGTAGCCGGTTTGATAAGTATTGTACTTTGTAGTATCACCTATGGGATTGACCGCATCATCATGGCGCATATTGATGTGGCAACGAGTATGATTTTCGGTTCCTATGTTGTCAAACTTGCTGTTGTGTTGGCGGTAGTGATTACATCAAAAAAGTGGGAAGTGTTTGAACCAGGAGTGATGTTTGTGTCACTTGTAGTGGCTATAATCGGGGCTTCGTTGGTTCAGGCATATTTCTTGGGGAAAGTTCATGTGATGAGTGACACCGACAAGAGAATGTAAAAGCAAAAACATTAATATATCTTGATGTTAAGAATCTTGATGGTGATAAAAATAAGATTTATGGCTATCAACTCTGACGAAAACCTGATTGTCTGTTATGCTTTTACTATTGTTTGGTACGCTTTACGTGCTGGACGTTGTGGTTGTATGCGTCTGTGATGTCATATTCACCCTACGTTTTCGCATGTCAGTGGGCGTGGCTTACATTGCTCCTCAAACGCTGGCGTTATCATTGAAAAATGGAGGTAGATGGTTGTGATGGTAGGACCTTCCGTTGTGACAGCCTGTGCGCCGTTGATATCTTCTTTAGGTAGGGTAGTTACTTCGGGTGATTCGCAGGAATTTCACGGACCCACAATTGAAGAGTTTCTTCCAGCGCCGATTGCGTTTGAAGGAACACTTTTTGAATTCAATCGTCTTAATGTTGTGCAGTGGATTTCCGTTGCCTTCATCGTGATTGTGTTTGTGCTCTACGCAAAGAGGGCGAAACTTGTTCCTGGGCGCGCTCAGGTTATTATCGAAGCGCTGCTAGACTTTGTTCGAACAAATATCGCACAGGAAGTAATTGGTAAAACAGCAGGATTGCGCTATACGCCACTGCTGACAGTCATCTTTATATCGATATTATTCTTGAACCTTACAGGTATTATTCCTGGCTTGAACATTGCAGGTACCGCACAGATAGCTATGCCCCTTGTGTTGGCTCTTGTTACCTATGTTGTTTTTATAGGTTCGGGTATTAAGGCACAAGGCGCAGGGAAATATTTCAAAGATGCGCTCTTTCCTCCTGGGGTTCCGTGGCCAATTTATATTGTCTTGACTCCCATCGAGGCGCTATCAACCTTTGTAATTCGTCCATTCACATTGATCATTCGTCTTTTGGCTAATATGGTGAGTGGCCACATGCTCTTGGCGCTGACATTCTTGGCAACACAGTATTTTATTGTGGTTCAAGGGTCTGTGCTGTTCAAAGTACTGGGTGTAGGCACCTTTGCTTTGGCACTAGTGCTGATTTTGTTTGAGATCTTTATTGCCTGCCTGCAGGCGTATATCTTTACCATTCTCAGCGCAGCCTACATCAATATGTCCATCCATGAAGCACACTAAACGTTTGGGTGTACTACCCAAGCACGACAAGTAAAGGAAAACAATAATCATGACAGGTTCACTTGCAGCAGTAGGATACGGTCTTGCGGCTATTGGCCCCGGTATCGGCATCGGTATCCTGGTTGGTAAAACACAGGAAGCTTTGGCTCGTCAACCAGAAATCGCCGGCAAGCTTACAGCGAATATGTTTATCGGTGCGGCCCTTACCGAAGCGCTTGCGCTGATCGGCATCGTGACAGGCTTTATTTTCTAGTTATCATGATTGTCAATTTGATTCCGTACTCTCATGCGCCCGCCGGCGAAGGCCCTGAAGGTATTGAGCTATTGCTACCTCATTTGTCAGAGGTCTTCTGGTCTGCACTTGCGGTAGTTATTATCGCAGTTGTTGTGGCGAAGTTTGCGCTTCCTAAGTTCAATGCGATATTGGATGAACGTACAGCAAAGATCGAATCAGGTTTGGCTCTTGCAAAGAAAGCTAAACAAGATTCACGCAAAGCTGACGAGGAAGCTCAGCGGACCATTGCCGAGGCACGTCAAGTTGCAGCAGATATTCGTGAACAAGCATCACAAGAAGCGAAGAAAACGATTGAAGATGCAACTGAAAAAGCGAGGGTTGAGGCCGAACGTGTGATGGCCAATGCCCATCGCCAGATTGAAGCAGACCGTCAGGCAGCCCACATTACTCTGCGTGCAGATATTGGTTTGCTGGCTGCTGAGTTAGCAGAAAAGATTGTTGGCGAACAGCTTAAAGATCGCGAACTATCAGCAAGGGTTATTGATCGGTTCCTTGACGATCTGGAAGCGGAAACGCTGAAGCAAGGTACCAAGGGGGACTAATGCGTGCAGCAAGCGCAACAGCACTCGGATATGCAAAGCAGCGTCTGCTAGACAGCTTTGAGCAAATCACCGATCCTGAAAAAACTCGGCTGATCGGAGATCAGTTCTTGTGGCTGTCTGATACGTTGCAGTCATCAGCGAAACTTTCTGAAGCATTGACATCAACAACGCGTTCAGGCAGTGATAAACATCGACTGATTGATACTGCCTTTAGTGGTGGTGATAAGGAATCTGACGTTATTGCTGATAAGATTACGCATCTTCATCCTGTTGTTATTGATGTGTTGAAAGAACTCAGTGCACATTCATGGTCTGATGCCAAAGATCTAGCTGAAGCCTGTGAGCAGCTTGGTTTCTTCACGATTCTTTCGGCAGCGAAAGAAACAAAACGGCTGGAACTTATTCAAGCTGACCTGTGTCAAATTGATCGGGTGTTGAAAGATAATAGAGCGCTGCGCAACGCTTTAGCAATGAGATCGCGTCCGGTCAAAGACCGTACAGTATTGGCATTTGAGATTTTTGACCCCGTTGTTTCGGGGCCAACGATGCTGTTGCTACGTCGCATTATTGCACGTACACCTTCTGGACGTCTGCTGGCGGCTATTCGTGACCTGCGTTTACTGACCGCTGAAGCACAGGGCAAAGAACTAGCCGTCATTCATACAGCAATTCCTTTGACACAGTCACAGCTTGATAGATTGCAGATACTGCTTTCCAAAAAATGCGGACGACCTGTTCACATTGATATAGAAATAGACCCAGAGGTTATTGGCGGAATGCGTATTCGCCTGGGTGCCGACCTCTACGAGGGCACATTGGCGGCATCCCTCCAACAGGCTCGAACACGCCTGGCTGGTTAAATGATATTCCCCGCAATATGCGGGTGACAACCGAGGTAAAGAAGGAAATTAGTCATGGCTGAAGTTTCTATCGCTCCTGAAAAAATCAAGGAGGCGTTGAGTGATTTCATTGAGTCCTATGAACCGCCCAAGGCCACAGAACAAGAGATAGGCCACGTTGTTCAGGCAGCGGATGGTATTGCTCATGTTGAGGGTCTACCAGGTGTAATGGCCAATGAGATTTTGCAGTTCGAGGACGGCACAAAAGGCATCGCCATGAACTTGGATGTGCGCGAGATTGGCGTTATCATCCTTGGCGATTTCACCGGTATTGAAGAAGGACAAGTAGTGCGCCGTACTGGCGAGGTCTTGTCAGTACCTGTGGGGGACGGCTATTTGGGTCGCGTTGTAGATCCAATGGGCCAACCTATTGATGGTCGTGGAGAGATTGCCGATATGGAGGATCGTCGAGCCTTGGAGCTTCAGGCTCCAGGCGTGATGATGCGTAAATCGGTACATGAGCCGCTGCAGACAGGTCTGAAAGCAATCGACTCGATGATTCCTATTGGGCGTGGTCAGCGTCAGCTTATTATTGGTGACCGTCAAACAGGTAAAACAGCTATTGCGCTTGACACCATTATGAATCAGCGTGAAAACTGGGAAAGCGGTGATCCTCAAAAACAGGTGCGCTGTATCTATGTTGCTATTGGACAAAAAGGTTCGACCATCGCGTCTGTGCGTGGGGCTTTAGAAGAAGCTGGGGCAATGGCCTACACCACGATTGTTGCTTCACCGGCCTCTGACCCTGCAGGCTATAAGTATCTTGCTCCCTATACGGGTTCAGCTATTGGTCAGCATTGGATGTATGGTGGCAAGCACGTCCTCATCATTTTTGATGACCTTTCAAAGCAGGCCGAGGCCTACCGTGCGGTATCGCTGCTGCTGCGTCGTCCACCGGGACGTGAAGCCTATCCAGGTGACGTTTTCTATTTGCATTCACGGCTACTGGAGCGTTGCGCAAAACTGAGTGATGAGCTTGGCGGTGGTTCGATGACTGGTTTGCCAATGATTGAAACAAAGGCTAATGACGTTTCTGCCTATATTCCAACCAATGTCATTTCAATTACTGACGGGCAGATCTTCTTGCAGTCCGATCTTTTCAATGCCAATCAGCGTCCAGCTGTTGATGTGGGTATTTCCGTTTCTCGTGTTGGCGGTGACGCTCAGATCAAAGCAATGAAGAAGGTTGCGGGTACACTCAAAATTACGCTTGCTCAGTATCGTTCAATGGCAGCATTTTCGATGTTTGCTTCCGACTTGGATGCCACAACAAAGAAGCAGCTTACTCGCGGTGAACGCCTTATGGAATTATTAAAGCAACCGCAGGCCACACCCTACAAGGTTGAAGATCAAGTTGTGTCAATCTGGGCTGGTACAAAGGGGTATTTGGATGATGTTCCCGTTAGTGATGTTCATCGATTTGAACAGGAATGGATCCAATACCTTTCCAACAATACAGAAGTCTTGAAGACAATCGCGTCAACGGGTGATTTAAGTGAAGAAACCGAGGCGGAACTTGAAAAAGCTATTGAAGCCTTCAGAACAACCTTCCTGGCTGATGGTGCAGCGCTTAGTGCCGATGTTGCCGACCCTGAAGAAGAAGTTGAAGCTGAACGCACCGAAGAGAAGATTACTCGAGGTAAGCGAGGCTAACTGTGGGAGGAAAGCAAAGGGTTTATAAGAAGCGAATAGCTTCCACCGAAACACTGGCAAAAGTGTTTCGTGCGATGGAGCTTATCGCGGCGTCACGTATTGGGCCAGCCCGCAAAGCTGCTGAGGAAGGTGGTCCTTTTGATAGGGCGTTAACCCAGGCAGTAGCTGCTGTTGCGATGCACTCCAATATGGTTCATCCGCTTACAACAGAGCGAACAGATACTAACCGCGTTGCGATTTTAGCTATTGCATCTGATAGAGGAATGGCTGGGGCATATGCCGCAACTATTTTGCGTGAAACTGATAAGCTCATGGACGAAATACGTGAGCAAGGCAAAGAACCTGTACTCTATATTTGCGGTAGGCGCGCGGTGTCATATTATCGCTTCCGTAAAATTCCTCTAGCCGCACAGTGGACTGGTGAATCTGATTCACCTAGCCACGAAATGGCTGATGATGTAGCACGCACGCTTTTGGAAGCATTCTTAGCCGAGAAAGATAAGGGTGGAGTTGACGAGCTGCGCATCGTCTTTACCCGTTTTAAGACCATGGTGAAGCAGGTGCCTGAAGTACGAAAAATGCTACCGCTCACAGTAATTGACGACACCGAAATGTCGGAGCTGGACTTTGAAGAAATTGAGTCCAGGCGATCTATTTCAGATGTGATGCCTCTTTACGAATTTGAGCCGTCTGCTGAAGGTGTCATGGACATTTTGTTACCCATGTATGTTCGCTCCCGTATTCGCAACGCCCTGCTACAGGCAGCGGCATCGGAGTTAGCAAGCCGTCAAACAGCAATGCATACGGCAAATGATAACGCTCACGACCTTATTGAAAACTATACCCGTTTGGCGAACTCTGCCCGCCAGGCAGAGATTACCCAAGAGCTCACCGAAATTGTGTCTGGTGCTGACGCCCTTGCGTCTGCCTGATCCTGAGGAGGAAAATAAAAGATGTCTGAAACAACGACTGAAAATCGCACTGATGCGCTACCCGATGCGTCGGATGTGGCCTCAGGCGCAGACGGCTCAAAGAAATCCAACGCTGGTGCGAAAGGACACATCTCACGTGTCATTGGTGCCATCGTCGACGTTGAGTTTCCGCCTGACCAGATGCCTGATATGTATGCTGCTTTGCACACTACTCTTGACCTGTCATCCCAAGGGGAAGGCGAGGACGTCCAAACCCTCACTTTAGAGGTTGCCCAGTATTTGGGTGATAATATGGTACGAACTCTGGCGCTTAAACCAACAGATGGTTTGGTGCGTGGCCAAGAAGTCATTGATACGGGGGCACCTATTTCGGTTCCAGTAGGTGACATCACCAAAGGCCATGTTTTCAATGTGACTGGTGAATGTTTGAACCTGAAAGAAGGTGAAACCCTTGAGATTAAGGAACGTTGGCCGATTCACCGTAAACCGCCCTCCTTTGATGAACTTGAATCAAAGACTCAAATGTTTGAAACGGGTATTAAGGTGATCGATCTTTTAACCCCCTATGTGCAGGGTGGAAAGATTGGTCTTTTCGGTGGTGCTGGTGTGGGAAAAACCGTGCTGATTCAGGAAATGATTCAGCGTGTCGCTCAAGATCACGGTGGTGTGTCTGTGTTCGCTGGTGTGGGTGAGCGCACCCGTGAAGGTAACGATCTTATTGTCGAGATGGACGAAGCAGGTGTTTTTGATAAAACGGCCCTGGTCTTTGGTCAGATGGACGAGCCCCCCGGTACACGTCTTCGTATTGCTTTAACGGGCTTGACCATGGCGGAATACTTCCGTGATGTGCAAAACCAAGACGTGCTGTTGTTTATCGACAACATTTTCCGTTTCACACAGGCAGGCTCAGAGGTATCAACACTTCTTGGGCGTATGCCTTCGGCTGTGGGTTATCAGCCTAACCTTGCCGACGAGATGGGCCAGCTTCAAGAACGTATTACTTCGGCTGGAGGACACTCCATTACCTCGCTGCAAGCAATTTATGTTCCCGCTGACGACTATACTGACCCGGCACCTGCCACGACATTTGCCCACTTGGACGCTACGACAGAGCTTTCACGTGAGATCGCTTCACGCGGTTTGTATCCTGCCGTGGATCCATTGGCATCGACCTCACGAATTTTGGATCCCACCTATGTGGGACGCGAACACTATGATGTGGCAACTTCTGTGAAATCTATTTTACAAAAGAATAAGGAACTTCAAGATATTATTGCCATTCTTGGTGTTGACGAATTGTCCGAGGAAGACAAAGTGACGGTGGCGCGTGCACGCCGTATTGAACAGTTCTTATCACAAAACACCTATATGGCCGAGAAATTCACCGGTGTGGAAGGCTCTACAGTGCCACTTAGTGAAACCATTGAAGCCTTTGGGCGTATTGTGAATGGACATTATGATGATGTTCCAGAGCAGGCATTCTTCAATATTGGTGGTATTGAAGATTTGGAGCGTAATGCCCGTGAAATGGCTGACGACGAATAAAACGAGAAGTAAAGGATAAGGGAAATGGCACTTGATGTGAGCATCGTTTCAAGAGAGCGCAAATTGTGGTCTGGTAAAGCAACATACGTGTCTGCCCCCAGTATTGACGGCTCGGTGGGTATTCTGCCCGGCCGTCAGCCTTTGCTTGCAGCTTTGACATCTGGTGAAGTTATTGTTCGACGCGATAAAGATATTGCATTTTCAGTAGAGGCTGAAGAAGGCTTCCTCTCTGTAGACTCCGATCGCGTGATTGTTGCGCTTGACCACACAGGTGCGCTTGAAGCCAGTGAACATTTTGCAGATGATGTCAGTGAAGCCTTGAAAACAGGAACTGAACCGCACGCCAAATAAATACCTGCGGTGTACACTATTAACAAGCTCGCTTATATATGAGCGAGCTTGTCCTGTATCCACATTCGATAAGAAACAGTAGTGGCAGCCATGCTTGTTGTTGATGTTCTTACTTTATTAGCCGCAGCGACAGTTTTTGTTGTGTGTTGCGGCGGGGTTCTGTACTTTATTAAATTGCGAAGAACCCTGCATGGTACGGGCTCATTTATGTGTTCCTATCGGCCAAATGCTACAACAAAATGGCGTCAGGGATGGGCAGTGTATCGCAGAGACACCTTGGATTGGTACCCCATGTTTTCCTTAGCCCAAAAGCCGCGATGGTCGTGGCGCCGCCGAGAAATCGAAATTGAATCCCCCGTGCATTACCGCACGAAAGATGGTCAGGACTATATTCGCGTTGATTTAACAACGCCACATGCTACATGCCAAATGTCAATGGAAGCTGCCGATCATTCCGGTCTTGTCTCATGGATTGAAGCAGCGCCACCCGTTCCCATTTCCTGGGAGTAGACTTTCTAGCTATGCGCACCGTTTTTGCTACTTGTTCCGTAGATTATTCAGGGCGACTTAATGCCCATCTTCCTATGGCTCCACGACTTATTATGGTAAAAGCCGACGGATCTGTTCTTGTTCATTCTGACGGTGGTTCTTATAAGCCATTGAACTGGATGGCCGCGCCGTGTTCTTTGACAGTACGTGATCCTGAGGACGAGGAAGCCCACGTGGGAATTAGCGAGGTCTGGGAAGTTAAACACCAAAAGAACGAGGGGCAACTTGTTATTCGTATATCGTCAATTTCATTTGACCACAGCGAAGAGTTTGGTGTGGATCCTGGCCTTATCAAAGACGGTGTGGAAGCCCACCTCCAAGAGCTTTTAGCGCAACAGATTTCCGATATTTTTGGTAAAGGCTGGACACTGGTTCGACGCGAATACCCGACTCCGATTGGGCCAGTGGACCTCCTTGTAAGGGATGAGGGCGGTTGCCCGGTGGCTGTTGAGGTAAAACGCCGCGGCGAGATCGATGGTGTGGAACAACTAACAAGATATTTGGACCTTATTGGCAGAGAGCCTGGGAAAGAGGCTGTTCGCGGTATTTTTGCGGCACAAGAAATCAAGCCACAGGCACGTGTTCTTGCTGAAGATCGTGGTATTACCTGCGTTATATTGGACTATGATGCCATGCGCGGCATTGATGATAGTGATAATCGGCTATTTTAATATCTCTGCGTTAGTGTGGTCGTCGAGTAGTCTTGGTCAGATGTGCCTTTTCACCTACGGAAGAAGATGAAGGCCTTTGTACTCAAGTTGTGAAAACTTCTCATACCTCTGGTTTCGCACGTACAATATAAAGCAGTAGAAAGTGTTGATATTAAGGGACTAAAATGGTTGAAAAACGTGATAACACCAGTAATAACGATGACGATCAACAACGTCCTCCTGGGTCTTTACCTGTGGCGCCTCAGCCGGGAATACTTGTCACACCTGACTTGGAAGGTAAAAAGGTGAAGGGCGCGAGTCTAGATGCTGGAAGTCTTGCGGCTTTACTTGCTGCAGCTGATGACGATAGCACTTGCGGTGCAGATCGGCCAGACCCAATCGGTGAACAATCGGCTGTTATTGCCGATGTATCATCGGCCGAATATAACGCTTTTGAGGGGCGTGATAAGAATGAAGGACTTAACGGAGCCGAGGGCAATGGCGGAACCACTACACTACAAGGAACCAATGGCGTAGCTCCGCTGGAAACTCCCCCTCACAGGGATGAACCCTCCGATGGTGAACCGCGCGAGGCCCAAGTCGCATCGGTAGCTGAGTCCAGCGATACCAAGGCGCAGGCTTTTCAAGAGGGCGAAGGCAGTGCTCGCCCCCTCCACACAGAGGAACCACATATGACACATTCTGATTCCAATGATGTTCCCGATGGTAATACCACCGGAGTGCCTGCAATAAATACCCAGGAAAATACAGAAGAAAGACGTATTCCAACCCTCAGTGATTTATCAGTCAATCAGCAGATGAGAACCGATATGTACGCTATTCGTGGGCGTGTTGTTACTCCGCGCTCAATCATCACTGATGGTGCGGTAGTCATCGCAGGCGATGCGATCGCCTGGGTAGGGGAATCAACCGATGCTGTGGCGGCTGGATTTGGTGACGAAATTGTTGCTGCTGATTCACCAACTGATGAGCGTTTTGTTTTGCCCGGGCTTATTGATATCCACAATCATGGTGGAGGCTCCGAGCTTTTCCCTAGTGTTCAAACCCGTGAGCAGGTAATGCGTGCCGTAATGGACCATCGCCGCCACGGAACAACATCCATGGTGGCCTCTCTTGTAACAGCCAGCCCCTTAGTGCTGCGCGAGAGAGCAGAACTGCTGGCCGATGTGTGTGATGATGGCGAGCTGGCTGGTATCCATTTTGAGGGACCATTTGTTGCCCAAGGTCACTGTGGTGCTCAAGATCCAGCACATATTCAAAGCCCTAACCCAGCATTGACTCGTGAACTCATGGTGGTAAGCCGTGGACACTGTGTGGCAATGACCATTGCTCATGAAAAACCCTATGCGATGGGGCCATCCGGAGTGGCAGAAACACTTATTGAGGGCGGCGCGATCCCTTCCTTTGGGCATACTGATGCCAATGCAGCACAAACGCGGAAAGCATTACGTGAAGTGCGTGAAATGTTTTTGAAGGCATCACACCCGCGTTCACCTCAGGCAACAGTAACGCATCTGTTTAATGGTATGGCTCCACCACATCATCGTGATCCCGGGCCAGTTTTTGAATTCCTGGCCGACGCAGCAGGTGGTGGAATTGTCTGCGAATTAATTGGGGATGGAGTTCATCTGGATCCTCATATTGTTACCACAACCTACGAGTTGATTGGCCGTGAACAAATCGTTTTCGTGACTGATTCCATTGCGGCTGGTTTTGAACAGGGAAGCTATTCACTAGGGTCAACACATTTCACGATTGGCCAGGACCGTCGCCCTCTCATGCCTGAAGGCGGCCTAGCTGGTGGAGCAGCACATCTGATTGATGTGGTTCGTACATCTCATCAAGGTGGTATTCCATTGGTAGATGCGGTCTTTTGCGCATCGGGTGTGCCTGCCCGAATCTTGGGCAAATCAACGCTTGGAACGATTGAAGTTGGTAAACAGGCTGACTTGCTGATCACAGATGCTGACCTTCGCCCTCTGCGTGTTATTCGGCGCGGTAAAGACATAGAATAGACGGTCTTTATGGGACGACGACACAAAAAACGATCATACGCCAAAGAACATATCCCGCTGAATATGGGATCACTTGCCTCGATGCCACGTAGTGTTCCTACGCGAAACGGTGAAACATACAGTGTGTCCCATATTAGCGGGTCAACAAAAACATATATGTGCCCAGGCTGTCATCATGCTATTGCTTCTGGTAGTGCACATATTGTGGCGTGGGGTGTGGATGTTGCGTTTTGGCAAGACAGCGGTGTAGCGTCGCGGCGGCATTGGCATACAGCCTGCTGGAATCGGTCAATGAAATAGTAGGTGACTGGCAATGGTTCGAGGGCTGGAGCGCAACAATATTCAACAGCTTTTACACGTAGCCAGGCTATATTATGAAAAAAATATGACGCAAAGCGAAATCGCGGCACGTATCGGTTTTTCGAGGCCCACTGTGTCAAGGCTCCTTGAAGAGGCACGTTCATCAGGTGTTGTCACAATCACGATCTCGCATCCGATGGAACGTATTTTTTCATTAGAGGACGAATTAGCTGCGTCATTTGGGTTGGAAATAGTGCGGGTGAGCGATTCATCAGCTGGGGATTCTATCGAATCAATTGGTCAAGCGGCTGCTCAGCTATTGGCTGAGCTGGGTGGTAATCGTATGATTCTTGCGGTATCTAATGGGCGTTCTATTGCGGCTACCGTGAACCATATGCCAGTGCTTCATTGGGAAAAAACGACGGTTGTTCAAATGATTGGCGCAGTGGGGGATGGACTTCTTCCAGAGGATTCCCCAGCTGTGTGTCGGCGGATGGCGCGGCGCATCGGTGGTACATACGCGCAAATGCCGGTGCCTTTGGTGCTGGAAAATCCTGAGTTAGTGCGAGCGCTGAAACGTGAAGAACAAATTTCGTCAACTTTAGCCTTAGCTCAACGTGCTGATATTGCATTAGTTGGTGTGGGGGCGACAGCTGATAGCGAGGTTGGACGGATTTTGCGTCCCTACCTGACAGAGGAACTCACCCAACAGATTTTGGCAACTGATGCTGTTGGGCATATCACGGGTCATCATTTCAATGCGGCTGGACACCACGTATGGACACCGCTGTGCGAGCGAACTCTTGCCTTAGAGTTAGAAGCACTGCGAAATATTCCCTTAAGGATTGGTGTTGTGGCAGGAGCTGAAAAGGTGGAAGCCATTAAAGGGGCAATAGCTGGAGGATATATTTCTGTGTTAGTTACCGATGCATCAACGGCACGTGCTTTGCTTCAACGCTAGCCTTGTAGGGGAAAGAGTGTCTAGGCTTTCACGGGTAGATTGTTCGAGGCCACAGCCCATATTCCCACAATAAAAAACGTTGTGTCTGTTTTTGGACGTCAGTGGTAGTGTTGATAGCCGTAAGAACATACAATAATTCACCATCATTTGGGGAGCACATGGATAACCTTGCCGATATTGTTTTAACGATTGCCGATTCAATTACACTGTATGTGACGTTGTGGGCGCTTTTGGGAACAGGCATATTCTTAACTATTTTGACCAAAGGTATTCAGTTCCGCATGTTTCGGCATATGTGGCATGTGGCCTTTGGCTCACGGAAAAATGCCGGTAAAGGAATATCATCTTTTCAAGCGTTCACCATATCGTTGGCAGCACGCGTAGGTGTTGGTAACGTGTTTGGCGTTGCCGCAGCGTTACTTCTGGGTGGGCCTGGTGCCATTTTTTGGATGTGGATCGTTGCGATGATCGGTATGGCCACGTCATTTGCGGAATCAACATTGGCGCAGATTTTCAAAGTAAAAGCTCTTGATGGAACTTTTCGCGGCGGGCCAGCTTTCTATATGCAGTTGGGAATGAAAAAGAAGTGGTTTGGGGTGATTTTCTCTGTCATCGCGATTGTGACTTGTGGATTTGTTATTACTTCGGTGCAGTCCAATGCGATTGCGGGAACGCTTACTGGTTATCTTGATGTGTCACCCGTGTGGACTGCCGTCATTCTATTCCTGTTTGCGGCCCCCATTATTTTTACGGGTATTCGTACTGTCGCCCGTGTTACTGAGTTCTTGGCACCTTTGATGGCGCTGGTCTATGTTGTGATGGCTCTTGTTATTATCCTTATGAATATTACTGCCATACCAGCAATGCTGTGGACGATTATTGAAAGTGCCTTTAGCGGGGCTTCGCTGCTGAGCGGAGTTGGTGGCTCATTTTTGGCAGCCATCCTTAACGGCATTAAACGTGGTATGTTTTCTAATGAGGCAGGTCAGGGAACAGCACCTAATGCGGCAGCCACTGCAACAGTTGCCCACCCTGTTCATCAGGGCCTTATCCAGGCGCTGGGTGTTTTCGTTGACACAATCATTGTATGTACTGCAACAGCGATCATCATTTTGCTTGCTGGGCCCAGCATCTATGCGAAGGAGGGGGAAAATCCGGCAACGTTAACAACTTCAGCAGTCGCAGCTCATTTAGGGCAGTGGGCAAATACTCCGATGGCAATTATTATTTTTGTTCTGGCGTTTTCTTCGATCATCGCAGCCTACGTCTATTCCGAGGTTAATATGGACTTTATTACCAAAGCTCCTTGGGGCGTGTGGGCTGTTCGTGTTGTGTCTGTTGGATCTATTGTATTGGGAGCTGTGTTGAGTTTGCCGCTGGTGTGGAATGCTGTTGATATTGCAATGGCTGTGATGACAGTGACAAACCTGATCGCTTTGGTTGTACTTAGCAAATGGGTAAAAGGTGCATTGCATGACTACGAATCACAACGAAAACAGGGAGTGAGTGTGCCACACTTCGATTCACGGCGAGCTCAACAGTGTTTACCTGCTGCATTGCCAACTGATGCCTGGGATAGTGATGCGGCACCCCAACTACAGTAGTGATCGATACTGAATGGCAAGAATCACGCAGGAGTGACTGCAATAAGAAGCTCGCACCAGTGAGCACTATAGCAGTAGTGTTTTGTGCCGATGCTTTAGTGTTCTTAAATGGAAGACTGTATAGCTTTGTTGCGTATTATTGCTGATGGCGTGAAGACTGAAACGAATAATGCTCTTACTTTCACGAAGAAAAGTAAGAGCATTATTGTTGTTATCGGATAAAGGCTTTGGCTGGCAGCTAGGCGTGATTCTTGGTACGTGACTTATCCGTTGGAAAAGGTTTCCCTATGGGCAGGGTGTCCTTCTTTGACAAGGGTGCTACATTCGGGAGAGCCCGTTTTGTGTGCCATCCACGAGACGGTACCTGCCCTTATTCGATGCTTTCTAGCTGTTTACCAGCAGTTTCGGTAGCTCCTAGGTAAAGTAGGCCACCTACCAGCAGCAGTGCACCAAATACCAGTAGCGGAACAAAGATAGATGTTGGTGTTGGTGTTCCTTGGCCGATGGCAAGACCAATAATAAGGGGGCCTGCAATCTTTGACAGGGCACCAATACCGTAGCCTAAACCGATGGCTGTTGAACGTGCTGAAGTGGGGAACTGTTCTGCACCAAAGGCATTTAAAATACCGAAGGTTCCATCACCAAAGGTCATCAGAATCAAGATACCGATGAAGAAAATGATTCCAGGCATCCATAGCTGATCCACAAGGGTGTGATATTCAGCAGAACTGGTAATCTTATCGATTTCAGCGTGATGCTTATCCAATAGTGCGCTGACTTCAGAAGCATGATTTTGCATAAACTGAGTAACTTTTCCAGCATTTCCTTCACCGCCCATGAGCTCATTTTTCACAAGGTTTTGGTCGCTGATGTTGACAACTTTCAACATGGGCTCAAGTTTCTGGTAAGTCTGTGACGCTGCTTTTGCAGCAAAAGCAGCAATGAATGTACCAGCTGCACCCAGGGATGCAAAGATGGCCATTGTTTTACGGCGCCCGATACGGTCAGATATCCATGCCGAACCAAAGCGACCAGCCATATCACCAAGAGACACAATAATAAACAGGTTTGTCACCATATCAAGGTCGAATTTGAATGCGTCACCCAAAACACCTTGCCCCCATGTTTGCAGGGCAAAGATACCAAGGATGATGAAGAACGAACCAACGGCAACAATCGCCAGTTGCTTTGGATACTTTGTGAATACCAGTGTGTAAGAAGCACTCTTTGTTTCTTTTGGAACAGGAATAACGCCGACCTCTTCGGGGGAGATTTCCATTGCCCACGCATAGGCTGCACGTGCTTCTTTTTCACGGCCACGGCTCATCAAGAACCTTGGGGATTCGGGAATAAAACGTGCCCAAATCAGCAACACGATAGGAATACAGCCAATAGCCAGTAGTCCACGCCAGCCAATATATGGAGCGAAGAACTTGGTGCACAATGAACCCAGCAAAATACCGCCTGGAATAAAGACCGAGGTTAAGCCAGCAAGTACCCCGCGCTGTTTAGCGGGAACAAACTCTTGCACAAATGGAATAGAGGTAATGTTCAAACCGCCCACACCAATGCACACTCCAACGCGAGCAACAGCTAGGAATAACCAGCCATTAACAGGGGTGAAGATCGAGATAAAGGTGAAGAAAACCAGCACAATAATACATGCAACGAATGCGTTTCGACGTCCAAAGCGGTCAGCTAAGCGTCCCCACATTACTGCACCGACAACAGTTCCAACACCAGCAGCCGCACCGATAATACCCGCTTGAATACCAGTCAGGTTCCATGCAGGATCGTCAAGGAGTAACTTAATGATAAAGCCGATAAGGAATAGGTCAAAGAATTCTGCAATGTTGCCGACAACGGTCATTGCAATAAGTGATTTTTGATGGCTAGTCACGG
>JAUNVQ010000002.1:0-2973 GCA_030540715.1 Actinomycetaceae bacterium
AAAAACCAGGTAAACAAATGTTTACCTGGTTCCTATCGCGGAGATGGAGGGATTCGAACCCTCGAGGGGCTATCCACCCCAACTCCCTTAGCAGGGGAGCGCACTAGGCCACTATGCGACATCTCCAGTTCTGAACAAGTCTAACTGTTGATAACGTCTGTTTGCAATTTGCACCAAATGTATAGTGCTCAGCACCACATTGCCATCTTGCTAACTTTACATACACTTCTATAAATTAGGCTATTAGCATGAAGAATAACGTCATTGGGACAATCATTTAAACAAAGGGGAACATATGCAGAATAAAGATTCTGATTCATATGATCCTCTCAACTTATCTGCTGTCTTAGCTGACGACACATCTAGCAATGGCATCATCAACCCTCACGATCCCTTGAATCTGGACACCATATTCCACCATCAAGAACTCAGCGCCACCAGCTGTCGCACAAATGAGTTCTCAATCTCCCCGCTCACACCACCAACACCTCTTTTCAGTAAAAACGAAACGGACTACGATCCCCTAGAAATCTCATTGCCTCTATGCGATGACTCCCCTCACGAAGAACTGCCTACCGCGTCAATTACAATAAAAGAATCCCAACCAACTCACTCTCATCTTCTCTCTATCAGCAACGATATTAAAGAGACAGTACACGTCCATTCAGACACAGACCATGCCTTGCGACCTCTTACCTCAAAAAAACACACCGATAACCACACCCACACACCACCCCCCACCAGTTCACAGACTCAACGTGATGGCACGCAACGCACTCCACGCAACACTATCATCACCAAAAAGGCAACACGCCCTCACATGCCAATCGCCACACGGCCGACCAACCATACCGATAAGACACCCTACCGCGCGCGCGGACTTGACGGCCTTCGCGCGATCGCCTGCCTAGCAGTTCTTCTCTACCATTTTTTCCCCAACTCAATTGCTGGCGGATTTCTTGGGGTGGACGTGTTTTTTGTATTGTCGGGTTTTCTTATCACTGGACTGCTGGTCAAAGAACATCGACGCAACGGACGCATCAACTTGAAAAACTTTTGGACACGACGCATCCGTCGACTACTACCAGCAGTTTCACTGATGCTTGTCCTTACCATTCCGATAGCTTGGGGACTTAACAAAGATCTACTTGTGGGGATTAATAGACAAGTGTTTGGTGTACTGACCTTCAGTTACAACTGGGTCGAGATCATTGCAGGCGCAGACTATTTTGACCAGACAAACCCGCATATGTTCACAAACGTGTGGTCCTTGGGGGTAGAAGAACAATTCTACGTGATATGGCCACTAATCATGGTTGCGATAATGGCTACGCTATCAAGCACTCGACGCGCAATCGCGGCAACTATCCCCCTGACGCTAGCGCTGTTGTCGGCTTGGTGGATGTCACGCCTTATCCACACAATGGCCGAGCCAGAGACCTTCAACCCTACACGCGCCTACATGGGTACAGACTCTCACGCCTTTGGCTTGATGCTAGGCGCAGCTTTGGCTCTACTACTTTTCCGACCTCTTGAACCGTCGTCACGCACACTTGCGGTAAGGCATGTTGTGTTGCGCGGAACTCTTGCCTGGTGCGGAATAGCAGGAACCCTCATTTCTTTCATTGTCATCAGTGATAGCCAGACCTTCACCTACCCCTACGGAACACTTCTAGCCTCACTCTGCGTACTGCTATTTTTACAGGCAACTGTTGACGATGTTGCGGGTTCACCAGGGCCTGCACAACGGTTATTTCGCTACATTGACTGCCGATTCCTAACATGGATAGGCCAACGCTCATACGGCATCTACCTGTGGCATTGGCCGCTTCTTGTTATTTTCCAAGCAGCATTTCCACTAGCCTCACCTTGGGTGTCGGCACCCATTGTTGCGACAACCGCAACCGGGATCGCAGCAGCCTCATACCGCTACATGGAAAATCCAATACGTCGCTACGGGATTGCAGCATCTCTACGTCACTGGTTTAAACCCGACTTCACCTCGACACTTACACTGTGGCGCGCAGCTATCCCGCTAACAATCATTGCTATTGCTCTTCCCGCGACTGTTGCCGCAATGACTCAGGCACCTAAAGAAACCTCAGTTCAAGTACTTCTTTCACGAATTTCTGCACACACCAATGATAGTAAGGCTCGAAAACAAGAGGGCTACAATAACAAAAAGACCAAAGCTGGGAATAACGGCACTGCCCCCAAGGCAACTGAAGCTCCAATGAGCCTCCCGGTTGCAGGTGACGATGTACTAGTCATCGGAGATTCCGTCACACTGGGAGCAAAACCGATTATCGAACAGAAGCTACCCGGCGTTGTTGTCGACGGAGAAGTATCACGCTCAATCTTTAAGGCCCTACCGCTGATTGATGAGTACCGGCAAAAAATTGGTCAAAGGAAATATGTTGTTATCTCGCTAGTCACCAATTCTGCTATCTCTCTTGAACAAATTGATGCCGTTATGAAAGCCTTAGATCCTTCAGTAAAAACGGTGTGGGTTAACGGATTTGGCCCTGCAAGATGCACATGGATTCCACCATCGAACGACGTCCTGCAAGAGGCTGCGGCAAAGTATCCAGACCGAGTGCGCGTGGCAAACTGGCATGACGTTATATCTGGCCACGAGGACTTACTTGCTGCAGATCTAGCGCACCCAGCCAATAGCGAATCCCAAGGAATGTATGCACAAGTAATCGTTGATGCACTCAACAATTTCTGATGAAAATACGCAGAATAACGCGTTATTGTCAGTGCCACTATTTGGACGCGCTGCTGCAATCTTTACGATACAAAGCGCTGGCAGATGTTTCGTTACCACAGCTACTGCAGATACTATATAGCGACTGACTGCATCGCACCCCGCTACCAAACACTCCCTTTTTGTGGCCCCCCTTCGACGATATATGCCCAACCTCACCACAAACCCAGCCACACAACACCCAAATGCACTCGATATCCACA
>JAUNVQ010000002.1:3073-186430 GCA_030540715.1 Actinomycetaceae bacterium
ACCGCCACCAAGCACCCCAAACACAACACGCCACCAAACCAACAAAAACCCAACCTCACCACAAACCCAGCCACACAACACCCAAATGCACTCGATATCCACACTCCCGCGGCGCAACAAGCTCACCCAAACGAAAAAAGCAACCAAAACACCCCCAAAAAAAACACACCCCACCAAACCCACACCGCCACCAAGCACCCCAAACACAACACGCCACCAAACCAACAAAAACCCAACCAGAATCGTGGCAATCGTCACGCTTTCTATTCAAACCACCTGCATATAGCCTTTGCATATATACAGTAAAAAACCATGTTGAAACTCCTGTTACTTTCTCATAAACTATGGTAGAAAGGTATTTGTAAGCGAAATTCCGTATCTTTACTCCGACACGTTGAAAACACATAGAATCGGAAAAAGAACGTGACTTATCCGTAGAGGAAGCGAACAGTGACAAAACAACAAACTGCAATTGCGCTTAGCGTAGCAGTAGCAATCGTTATTGCACTAATCGTTACTGGTCTCTATTTTTCGTCAAATAGTTCACCACGCGAAATTGGCCCAGCCATTTCCGTTACCCCTCAAGCAACCTCCACCCCAAGCACTTCATCCACAGATACCAGTCAGCATTCCCCCTTATCAACACAGGACTCACTTGATATTGCTTCTCAGCGTCCTACACTTTCCACCGAGGATCCCTCCAGCAATAACGATATTCCAGCTGACATCGACTCTGGCGCTACCAGCAACAACCCCAACAATTCAAGTTTTCTCACACCTTCCAGTACCAACGATACCCCCCGGGGAGGAAACGAATAATGCCTCCCGCTTCCCCACTCTCAGCACACCCATTCGAACAGAATTTTCACAGCGATACCTCCACGGCATCACCAGCGGGCAAACCGTTATCTTCCAACGAAAAACGCACGGCACCATTTTCCAGTGAAACAACTGCGGTTCACCGCATTAACGAAAGCTCCCCATCACCAACATCACAAGCAACACCAGCCATGGCCACCACCAAAAGCCGACCCGCATATTCTTCAAAGGGAACGCGACCGCTGGTGTCTTCCTCACCGCATCCACACGTTACTGATTCAACTGAGCATCAATCTCTTGAAGAATGGTCATGGCGTAAACTACTGCACCCCACAAGCCTCAGAGCACGCCTTACGGTACATATCCTTGTTTTATCTATTATGTCTCTTCTTGTGGTAGGTCTTTTACTTCTGATCACGGGACTACATCAAGTACAAAAATCAGAATCAGAAAACATTGCTTCCCTCCACAAAGACATTCACCGTTATGCAGAGGATGTCACAGCTGCTGATGCCGTTAAACCACTGTCAGAATCAAAACACATTCTTTATGGTTTTATTGCAGCTCAGCCTCCTATCCCCGAAAGCTCACTGTTGGGATTTATCAACGGACGTCTCAGCATGCACCAAGCCACAAAAAACATGCCTGCCTACAATGACAAACAGCTTATCGACGCGATTCGCACAACCTACACCACCGATCATGCACTACAGTTTTACGTAACCACTGACGAAACTACCTATACAGTTGCCACTATCCCACTGTCCGTTAAAGGCTCCGCCCCTGGATATTTGGCAATTGTTTTTGACCACCAGGCTAATACAGAACCAACATGGAATATGATCCGTATTTTTACCGGTGTATCACTACTGGTCATAGCACTTATCGCTCTGATAACTTTGCAGGCATCACGACGCGTTCTTCGCCCTCTGACAGACTTACAAAACCTAACAGCCTCCGTTGTCACCGAAGAAGACCTGACCAAACGTCTACCCGTCCAAGGTGATGCCCAGCTGCAGCATGTTGCCCAAAGCTTCAATGGCATGATCGACCGACTTCAACATGCCTTCGAGATTCAACATAACCTCCTTAATGATGCTGGTCATGAACTGCGTACACCGCTAACTGTTGTCCGCGGACACCTGGAGCTCATGAATCCGCACAATGCCACCGAAGTTAAACATACACGCTCGTTGGCACTGGAAGAACTCTCGCGAATGCATCGAATGACCGAAGACCTGATGACAGTTGCTACCATGAACAGGCCAGATTTTATTCAACCCTCACTGGTTGACGTTGGCGACCTCACCGTTGATGTTTACCAGCATGCCTGTCAACTATCGAAGCACAACTGGAAACTTGCACACGTGGCAAGTGTTGTGTTGACCGCAGACTATCAACGTCTAGTACAAGCATTTTTACAGGTCTGTCAGAATGCGTCGAAGTTTTCACCCGAGGATTCCACCATTGAAATAGGCAGTCATGTTGACAAGGTAGCCCAGGTTATCAACGAACAGGGAACCCCCTTTACCACACCCCATCTTTCCCCCTCAGCAAAGAAGATAACTCCCGCCCATATAGCCGACCATTACGTCTATTTGTGGGTGCGCGACCACGGTGTAGGAATCGACCCGATAGATCAAGAAAGAATTTTTGAACGTTTCGCCCGGGTGGATCATGCCCGCCCGGGCTCCGGATTGGGATTGTCAATTGTTGATGCTATTGCGCAGGCGCATGACGGCTGGCTTGAAGTTCAGTCCGTGCCTGATGTTGGCTCGGTGTTTGCTATCGCCATTCCATTGGATGAAGAAATGTCTTTAGAAGGAGAAGTAATCTGATGACAACAATTTTAGTAGTAGAAGACGAACCTGGTATCTCAAGTTTTCTTTCAAAAGGATTAACTGCTGCAGGCTACCAAGTTACCGTTGTTGATACTGGCCGCGAAGCCATTAAAGAAGTGCTCAGCGGCGGATACTCCCTGATGGTGCTTGATATTGGCCTGCCTGATACTGACGGTTTCGAAGTGCTGGAACAAGTACGTGGCCAAGGTTCAAAACTTCCCATTATCGTCTTGACCGCGCGTTCCTCCGTTGAGGACACGGTGTCAGGGTTAGAGGGCGGAGCTGACGACTATATGCCTAAGCCTTTCCGTTTTGAGGAATTGCTTGCACGTATCCGACTACGTTTGAAATCGTCAAATACGGATGATGCTGCCGCTGTGACATTACTTAACGTTGGAGGGCTTCGACTAGACTTGCGCACACGACGGGCTTCTGTGGACGGTACCCCCATTGAACTATCGTCACGTGAGTTTACGATGCTGCAAGCCTTTATGGAGCACAGCGACCAGGTACTTTCACGTGCGCAGCTTCTGGACATGGTGTGGGGCTACGATTTTGACCCTGGTTCTAATGTGGTTGATGTGTATGTGCGCTATCTACGTCGAAAGATTGGTGCTGACCGTATTGCGACGGTTCGTGGCATGGGATACAGGCTTGTCGTGAGGTAAAGGCTGTTGCCTTCTTCAACCAGGATTAGTTCCGCATAGATGTAGCATCGGTTTGCAGCATCCATAATAGCTGGGGTGCGTGACAGTCGGCTTCCAGACACGTAGAAACTGTTTACAACGCACCTTATTGCTTGACTTTTGAGACATGGCTCCCTCCCCTCAACATAGGCGGCACTTGTTTTCTACCGCGGTAACTATCTACTTCTCGTGGCGGGCATGCTCTGCCCGCCACTCATTTTTCTGTGCATACTGCTAATACGGACGGTCTTTCCAAAGTTGTTATTCAACAACTCCGTGGTATTGAACGGATTCATAATGTTGTTGCAGCTCCTTGTTTTATTGTGCACATGCGTGCACCTATCACCCCCTTAACCGCGGCGGCCAAAGGAGACACAAAACGAATTCCTTCAAAAAACCTCCCCAAAAAACCACCCTCACAACCCCACAGCGCCACCAACCCAGCAACCCAGCACCCCACCAACCCACTAATACAGCCACCAACACCTACATATCAAAACCACAGGAAACTTTCCGCGAATACACACAACATATTTCCGTGGATGCATAATTCTCCCTGTCTGTTTATTACCCCTATCATTTACTAGGTAATTTATGACAAGATGGAAAAATGATGTCACAAAACTTACCACCCACCGGCAATCGCTACAGTTCAGAGCGTAAAAATGCAGGCCTACGATTGGTTATTGAAGCAGGACAACCTGTTGCAGATGTTTCTTGGCAACTTGGAATCAGTAAGACAACGTTACAGAACTGGATTAATAAATGGGAAACAAACCCACAAACCGCATATACTCTTCTCACCGTCGAAAAACGTACACAATGGGAAAGTGACCAGGAAGAACTCTCCCAATTAAGACAGGAAAACAAGATCTTGAAGAAAGAACTCGCTCTTCTTCGCAATCAGATAAATCACTAGATTTTACAGGTTCCGCTCACTCACTTGGATATGCGCACCTGTCTCCAAGCAGGATAACCGCGACAACCACTGCTACGCACCTCATATGCTCTCACAAAATCCTTACCTAGTTCCGTTGCCTCCTGTACATCACGAACCAACCTGCATACTCCGATTAATCCAACCACCCACACATATACGAAAGGTAACATGATGCACTCAGATAAAAGTTCAGCCAACCGTAAATCCTACAGCAAAGAATTCAAAGAAGCAGCAATCAAAATGGTCATTGAATCCAATGAAACCGCAGCTGACGTGGCTCGCAAACTTGGTATCAATAGTGGAACCTTACGTCACTGGATTAGTAGATGGCGAAGATCAGAAAAACTTGAAAAAGGACCCCTCACTCAAAAGGAATTAGCCCAATGGAAGGCTGACCTTAAAGAAATAGACAAATTAAAGAAGGAAAATGATCTCTTCAGAAAAGAGCTTCTGACCTTACACAAACAACAATATCGTAATATCGGCAGCTAAATGTAGCACGATCCATTCTACAGCTTGACAGCACATCAGCCTGATGTAATGCCCTCTTTCTAAGAAATCTTCATGACAGTTATGTGCTTTGTCTCACGCTCTGACAAAAAATGCGGTTGAATAGAGAGTATGAAGAAAATAATTAACGATCCGAACAATGTTGTCCACGATGCTCTTCTTGGTTTCGCTGATGCACACCCTCATCTGATCACTGTTGATCTTGATTCAAAATCGGTTATCCGCGCCAATCCCAACCCTGATAAAGTTGCCATCATTTCTGGCGGCGGCTCTGGCCACGAGCCTTTACACTCGGGCTACGTGGGCAAGGGGATGCTTGATGGCGCATGCTGCGGTGAAGTCTTTACGTCTCCGGAGCCACAACAGATGATTGATACAGCTCATGCCTGCAAAAGCACAAAAGGCGTCCTCTTTATCATAAAAAACTACACGGGTGACGTGATGAACTTTGAGATGGCTCAAGAAATACTGGAGACGGAAGCAGATTTTCCTGTACGTTCCATGATTGTTGACGATGATGTTGCCGTCAAGGATTCTCTGTACACGGCAGGTCGGCGTGGTGTTGGGGGTACGATTTTTGTTGAGAAAATCGCTGGTGCTGCAGCTGAAAAAGGTATGTCCTTACAGGAAGTCAGCGATATTGCGGTGAAGGTAAATAAAGCGTCACGCTCTTACGGCATCGCTTTGACCTCGTGTACTGTTCCAGCAGCCGGCAAACCCACCTTCCAGCTGGAAGAAAACGAGATAGAGCTGGGAATTGGTATTCACGGTGAACCTGGCCGCGAGCGTGCTTCGCTGTGCGATGCCACATACCTTGCCGAAAAAATCGTGACACCCATTCTTGAGGATATGGACTTCTTGGGTGAACCAGTGATTGCTCTGCTTAACGGCATGGGAGGGACACCACTTCTGGAGCAGTATATTTTGTGGGGTGAAATCTCAAATCGCTTGCGAATTGCGGGAGTGGATGTTCAGCGCGTACTGGTTGGCAACTATATTACATCTCTTGAGATGGCTGGCGCATCGCTTTCACTGTGCAAGGCCGATGACCAGATGCTTTCACTGTGGGATGAACCTGTGTCTACCGTCGCCATGAAGTGGGGGAACTAAGTTGGCTTTACCCAGTGAATTTATCTATTTGTGGATGCAGGGGGCTGCCACCGACCTCATCGCAAATAAAGACTACCTTACCAGCCTTGACGCGGCTATTGGCGATGGCGACCATGGTATCAATATGGCTCGCGGTGCTCAAGCTATTGCTGCCATCGACCGAAAGGATTACACATCGGAGCAGGGTTTTGATGCAGGTTCGTACCTTAAGAAAGTCGGCATGATATTGGTGTCTCACGTTGGTGGCGCATCTGGCCCTCTGTACGGTACGTTTTTCCTACGCATGGGCGCAACCATTGGCCCACATCCCATTGATCTACCTCTTTTCGCAAAAGCTGTTCTGGCTGGTGTAGCTGGGTTGAAGGCACGAGGAAAAGCTGAGTACGCCCAGAAAACCATGGTTGATGTATGGGAACCTGTTTCGCGTTGTGTGGCAGAGGCAGCTGACAGGGCCCCTGGTGAGGGGATCTCTGTTTTGGAGGACGCCTTAGCGGCTGCTGTGTCAGTTGCGCGTAAGGAGGCCGAAGCTACTGTTGACCGTATTGCAACGAAGGGGCGGGCTTCTTATCTTGGTGAACGCTCAAGGGGAACAATGGATCCAGGGGCGGCTTCCTCGATGATCATTATCAATGCTGTTTATCGTGCTTCTAAAGGCTAAGATATTACTTTATCTGATCATTCAGACAAGTTCAGCAAACCTGACGACATCGTCTAATAACGAATGCAATATCTTCCCATCACCCCAAATACAATCAACCAATCCACGTCGCAAAGAATTCAATAACTTCCCAGTCAAGAGTTCTCTGCTCAACCTCGTTACATAGAGCCGCTATCCTACTTTCAAAATGGAAATGTGAAAGGAACACCATGGCAGTCGGAATCATTATTGTAAGCCATTCGCGCCCACTGGCAATAGCCGCCAAAGAGTTTGCACTTGGCATGCTTCATGACCATAGCGACGTGAACATCGAAATCGCGGCGGGCATCTTCAACAACGGAAAATGGCTAACTGGTACTGATGCCACACTTATTGCAGACACCATTACAAACGCTGCCACCGCTGATGGGCTTGTTGTCCTCATGGATATTGGTTCCTCTGTAATGTCTGCCGAAATGGCGCTTGAGCTTATCGAGCCGACGGTTGCACATAGCATTACTCTATGTGCCGCCCCCCTCGTTGAAGGACTTGTCACTGCTGTTGTGAGTGCCTCAACTGGGGCTAGCCGACAAGAAGTCGCCAAGAGCGCGACACAGTCTCTCCTTACTAAGCAACACGCACTCAGCCAGTCAACCAGCATTAATAAAGAGGACGTTGATGAAGTATCTTCATCCCCCCTCGCAAACGATACAGCTACTCTACCCATAGACACGCAATTGAAGGCAGTAGATACGCCCTCTCACAATGACTACTACGAAGACTCCGATGTATTTTATCGTGAAATCACGTTAGAAGATCCTCACGGTATGCATGCCCGGCCAGCTGCCGCCCTATCGTCCTCTTTACAAAAACTGAATGCACATGTGGAAGTATCAAACCCGCGCGCCGAAAAAAATAACCTACCGGCTGATTCTATGATTCAACTGCTTATGCTTGATGCCGTTTTCGCGGATAAGCTTGTGTTTCGGGCATGGGGTGCGCAGGCAGCGCAGGCCTTAGACACTGCGGAAAAGGTTTTAGCTTCATTTGCGATGACTGCGCAGCAAACACCCATGTCAAACGCAGCTGCGGTAAGCACTCACAAAAAGAGCAACACTATCGACACTTCCAGTACGAATCACCCCATCAGTCACACACATCTGCAACAAGATCCACTTCTTATCTCTGATGACAACATTGTTATTGGCACGGCATACTGGCGCCACACCAGCATCAACACAACAGACTATACCCCTGCCAAAGATGCGAACGAAGAATTAGCGCGCTTTCAACAAGCCATTCACATGGTGAAAAAATTTATTCTTCAACAGGCAAACGAGCTGTCTGAACAACACGAAAAGGATCCTGCAGAGTCGCCTTCGACCTCCAACGAACATAATGATTCAGCAACGGTTTTGCAGGCGCAAGCCACACTACTGCGCGACACTCCCCTGTGGAAACCAGTACTGCGTTCAATCCGACATGGTAAAAATGCTATCGAAGAGACCAGTGCGCACATCGGACATATTGCACAACAATTTGATGCACTCACCGACCCATATTTGCGACAACGTGCCCATGACGTTCGTTCAGTAGGTTTACTGATTCAGGCAGCCCTTGTATGCATTGCCACTGAGGCCGACTTTGAGCGCATGGTCACACGCGAATTCGCAGCCCAAAAACCTGAAGGTAACTGTGTTTTGCTGATGGAGCGGCTCAGTGTATTACACGCTTCACGGCTACAACCAGATGACTATCAAGGAATTATTTTGGTGCATGGTTCGGCAACATCCCATGCTGTACTCATTGCACGAGGACGTGGAATACCCATTATTTGCGCGGGTGAAGATGCTCTTGGTGTTAAAAATGGCCAAATGGTTGCTTTTGATCCGCGCCACAATAACTACGACTTTGACCTCACAACAGATGCCGCACTACATTCGTGGCATCAACGCCAAAACACACGTAAAGCAGAAAATACGAAGGCCGCTCAGCAACGCTTTCTGCCGGCAACAGCAGCCAACGGAACGCGTGTGCACGTCATGTGCAATATCACCTCACTTCATGACGCTGCTTTGGGACGTGCTGCTGGAGCAGAAGGTAGCGGCCTAGTACGCACAGAATCACTGTTTTCTTCCTGGAAAAATGCACCAGACATTGATGAACAAGCGGATGTATTTACACAGATTGTCAATGAGCTCGATGCTCCGATAACTGTACGTTTGTGGGACTGCGGAGCAGATAAACCATTAGCCTTTATGTCACAAAATGCCGAACTTAACCCATTTTTAGGAGTGCGCGGCATTCGCTTGCTGCGACGCTACCCTCACCTGCTGGTAAATCAGTTGCGAGCAGGGCTGCGTGCCGCGAAAGAAAGTGCCCACGAGATATATATGATGGTGCCGATGGTTACTTTCCCAGGAGAAATGAAGCTTGTACATGAAGCGTTGCAACAGGCTCGTAAACTGGAAGGTGATAACTTATCAAAGATTCGATTGCCACTGGGAATGATGATAGAAGTTCCAGCGGCGGCGGTAAATATCAAAGATTTTTCTGGGCTCACTGATTTTGTATCGTTTGGCACCAACGATTTATCACAATACGTTTTGGCTGCCGACCGAATGAATGAAGACGTGTGGCCAGCATCTTCATTCCATAAGAAGTATCCTATGGATAAGCCCGTTTTGACGATGATTCGACAGGCGGCTTTGCAGTGCGATGTGCCCATTAATGTATGCGGAGATATGGCATCGAATCTGACGTTTATTCCTGAACTTCTTGACTGTGGGATTACACGTTTAAGTTCAAGACCTACAATGGTTCCGCTTATCAAGCAAAAGGTTCGCGAACATAGTCGCGACTAGGTGTCCATTGCCTATTTAGCCCACTATAGTAAAGAGTACCTGATGCCGCTGGTAGAACCTTTACCCAGACCAAGGGAGATTGTCTAGGACGACCTATGGAACACCTTTGAATGATCTTTACTGATAGGACCTCTACCAGGTCATACCTCTACCACACTTTTCAAGGACACCTCGTATCATATGTCTTTCACGTTTTCACTGCTTGAGGTAATCAGTATGCAAGGCTTCCTCACCCATGTTTTATTCACCCTAGTAACATAAATACACTGTTTACTTTTTCAACAAGCCTTATCTATAGCGCTAGAAGTCAGCACACACCAATTATCTGGCTTCAAATCAGTCAAAAACGGGCCTAGCCATACTCCCACCGCCGCCACACACACCACCAACCGTATAACACCTAGCATCGGCAAAGGCGTAAGATAATTCAATGACCGCTTTTTCTTACCGTTCTGCCAGACATTTGCATAGAGCACTATCTTTATCGCGTCATTATTCACGTATTTTTGGTCGCCGCCAAAAGACGCCTCTCCGTGCTTGGCCAGCTTCAGTCACTGGTGAATCATATGTATCGATAGAACGTCACCAGGGCTATTTCGTGCGTGTGTACAGGCTGTACCACGCAGATAAGGCAATAGGTCCCCTAGGCAGAAACCACGTTCCGACTTTTGTTTTAATCCACGGAATTGGGGTAAGTGCGCGCTATTTTATTCCGCTAGCGCGTCAGCTTCGGCTTTACGGCAATGTTTTATTAATGGATCTACCCGGTTTTTCAAACCTACCCAAACCGAAAAGGGCAATAAGCATTGCTGGATTCGCAGCGGTGATTCACAGCGTCATCCGCCGTGAGAACATTTCTTATCCCATTATTTTGGGGCATTCAATGGGTACTCAATTCGTTACTGAACTTTCCGTACGCGCGCCCCAGCTTGCATCGCGTATCATGCTACTAGGGCCACCCGTTGACACCGCTTCACCAACAGTTGCTCAAGTTGGAGTTCGTTTTATTCGATCATCGCTTTTTGAACCCTTCAAGCTGGGCATGCTAGCAACACGCGCTTACGCAAAATGTGGCATTACCTGGTTCAGCCAGATTCTTCCCACCATGATGAACTACCCCATTGAACAGCGGATAGAATCTGTGAAAGCAAATATTGTTTTAGCACGTGGGGAACACGATGCCGTGGCGCCCTCCCCGTGGCTTCATCTCTTATCTCAACGCTATGCAACGCTGCGCAGCAAAATATCTGATAAACCAATTGACCATGAGCCTCCTCCAGTCATTACTATCAACAATGCTGCTCATTCCGTTATTCACGATCACGCGGCAGACGTCGCGGCTCATCTGGTCAAACTTGGTAAAGAAAACAGCAACTACACATATCATCCAGCAACCCCTAATTCACAGACACATATACCTTCATGGGCGCAAACACGCCCCGAACATTTGAAGCACGCATTGGCAGTATCTTACGCAAACACACAACGCAATATAGAGCCAGCAAACCTTCCGCTTCACGCATTACGTAAAGGTGCTGACAAGGTGCTCGCGCTCTACGGAAAATGCCTTGATGCAACAGTATGGGCAACAACAGCTTTCCCTGATTATGCCGTGTTTTGTCGACAACTATTAAAAGCCCTGCCTTTTCACACGCCTGTGAAAGTAAACCAATTTCAACGTCATGAAGAACTTGATGATAAAACCCTTCCAACAGTCATACTTATTCACGGGCTCGCGGAATCCTACAGGGCAATGAACACTATTGCTCAAGCGTTACACGTACGCGGCTACACGGTGATTTCCGTACCATCTGCACGTTTTATGCGTCAATCAATAGATGATTTATCAGAAATCATCCACAACGTGATTCGCGATAATGACATAAAGGATTGCATTTTAGTTGCCCACTCGAAAGGTGGACTGGTAGCGAAATGCGTACTTGCGAAACAGCCACAACTTATCCGTGGTGTGATTGCGTTAGCAACACCGTGGATGGGTTCCACAATGACCCGCTTTATTCCGTGGCGTTCTTCAATTCACGAATTATCATGCGATTCTTCGACCATTCGTGCACTTGCGCAATCTACCAAATACCACTCGCGAATAGTCTCTTTGTCACCACAACAAGATGAACAAATCCCCAGCGGAACCTGGCTACGCGGGGCAATCAATCGGCAGATACCTATTCGTGGACACCAGCGTATACTTGACGCCCCAGCCTCTGTCAATGCTGTATGTCAAGCCGTCGCGCTGTTGACTACACCAACCAACTAATACCTGTACCAATACACATTTCTTTTCTCGAAGCGCATCCAAGTACAAAATGGATTCTTTCTACATCAATTTAGCCACCCTGTGTCGGCATCTTCGTCAACATCACTACTTATCACATATATAAACTATTGGGACAAAACACAGCCTAAGTAATACAACAGATACTCTATGACATGACGGCACTACAGGCATGCTCAGGCCTCAAAAGAATCGCGAGCTCAAAGATAATTCTATCTCAGCACACTTGCACCGCCAGGAAGCTCTCTACACTTATCCGCACATTCTCCAGCACACAGCATCGAACAAGAAGATCGAAAGAAAATTGCATAAAAGCTACAGCCTCGACCATATACCGAGGCTGTTATATCGAAATGAATACAGCTTCGAATACACCAACTCGATTGGTAGTGAACTTCCCGCAGCACCGCACCCCACCATCAAAGAAACTAAAACCATAAATCTAACAGCTGCAGCGCAACGATGCCTAGCAGATAGTAACTGACATACCTATTGAACTAACTTTTATCTGCTTGAATATTCATGTAACTGAACATAAACACGCTGTCAAAGGGTACCTGCCTACTAAAAGACAATTCCCGAATCTGCGGTCAGTCATCCAAGGACATGCCAACAAAAACGGGCTCAGGAATCAGCGTGATACCAAAACGCTTGCGAACGCCATCACGCACGGTGCGCGCAAGCTCAAGAATATCTGCACTGCTAGCTCCTCCTGTATTCGTTATGGCCAACGCATGTTTAGCAGACAATGCGGCAGGTGCATCGACGGACAGCCGATAGCCCTTCGTAAAACCAGCATGATCAATAAGCCACGCCGCTGATGTCTTCACCAAACCTTCAACTTCAGGAGCCTCACCAGCGATATTTGTAATCAATGTGTGGTCAGTTACGGGATAGCGCGGAGCATCATCTGGAAGCATCGACGCGTCCTCTGCGGCAATAACCGGATTAGTAAAAAACGATCCAGCTGAATGACTGTCCGCATCATTCCAATCCAACACCATCCCTTTAGAACGTCGCAGTTCCAATACAGCCTTACGAACCTCCACCGAAGGAACACGCGTTCCCAACTTCACACCTAAAAGCTTTGCTAACTGTGAATACGCTACTGGACGCGATAAGTTAGCAAAACGCATCTGAAATTGAACTTGTAACACAACCCAACGTCCAGTTGGCCCCCAATATATACTCGCACCAGTTTCACATCTCTGCGTTTTTTCCGCGCATGCTTCACCATAGCCTGTCAGTGACTTCTTAATCCGCGAAGTCCGATAGCCAAACCCCATCTCCCCCACAGGAAATAAACGTTTACGCTGTTCAAGACGGTCCCATACAGTGACTGACGAGATCGTTTCAGCAACTTCCTGCCCGTAAGCACCAATATTTTGTACAGGTGCTGCCCCTACAGTACCTGGAATGCCAGACAAGGCCTCAACCCCCATCCAGCCCGACTCTATAGCCTGAACAACAAACTCATCCCATGGCTGGCCTGCAGGAACATTAACAGCTACCCCGCCGCAGCCACTTTGCTCCTCAACCGTAATACCACGCCGCATATCACGAACAACACGCCCTCTGAAATCAGCATCACAGCACACAAGATTAGATCCGCCTCCCAACACAAGAAGCCGTGAAAAATCACCTTGAGCATCAGCATTTTGCACAGCAGCAATGAACTCTTCCTCAGTGGATGCACACACATACTCCGCTGGTCTTCCACCAATACCAAGTGTAGTAAGCTCACTTAAGCAGGGAGCATCTGCTTCGCCCTCTGAAATAAAACTCCATGGTACTGGCGGTTGTGCCGTGATTTTCGTGTCATTTGTGGGCACGGCGCATACGTCGGCGGTGTCGCGAAGATTCGTCATTCCTCCATCATATCGCCTTCACATACGACTGTGAGAACCAAGCGTACGGATATGGTTGATTAGCCATGATACTATGCTGATAGTAAGTGTTTCCACGGCAGGACAAACGGAGGAACTACGGGGTACGCAATAATTGTTCCTCTTCAGTCAGTCTTTAGTGAGAGCAGATAGCCGCCTTTCACTGGAGGAAATGCAGTAGCCCAAACGAATGCTGACGATGTTCATAACATTCATGATACTTATAGTTTGATTGTCACTACACAGAACTGGTACATCGATCCAGGTAACCATCTTTCCAACGACCCAGACTTTGTTTTCACATAGCCTGCCCCGGTATTGCTGGCACTCGAAATGCGCGACTACACCCAGTGCTTGAATCAACTTCACGCTACATTGGTGGCGCAGCCAAAAGGGCATTACTCCGCAGCGTATTCTGGATGTGAGGGAAATTCGCAGGACGGCACTACGTTGGTTGCCATACTCCACAGCTCTCATGTAGACGCAGTGGATGTCGTTGGTTTCGTGCAGTCACATTGCGTATGTGAAAGTGCCATTGATACTGTAAAGAACAACCTGGCGGTACAAGTAATTAACGAGTTAACCAAACCAGTCAGCACGGAACCTGGGGCTGAGGTTGAACGGCGCATACGTGAAGCAGGGGTCAAAGTGGATAAGGGCTTGGCTTTTGCACAGAAGTGAGCTTTCATTTGCAACGGCTAATATGCAACATTGCCTATCCAACATGATAAGAGCAGCATCATGGGTGTTCACATTAAATGGGTCCACAGATACGGCGAGGTCCACTCAAGTAAGTATTTAAACTGGTCAAATACGGATTAAGGCAGATACAAATCTGACACATAAAGAATTGGTAGCGATAGCATAAGCAGGCCTCTTTTTTCTAGCATTTTGATATAGGCATCGTTTCTTCACGCTGCATCATCTTTGAATAATGGATATAGCTACTGGAAAGCATTTATTCAGCTAGAACGTTCAGCACGCCGAAATGTCACGCTACTTCCCACCGCAAATCGGCACACCGCCACTCCACAACACAACCAGTCAGCAACCTCTGACCTCTCTATGCCAGGCACACTCCCTTTTTGTACCAGCGGCAGATTTCTCTCCCCTTTTTTCTCCCACCCCCCTGCCCCAGACACACTCCCGCACCACCTTTTACCTTCCCGTTGCCCCCCCTAGACGGCGGCACAACTCTTCTCAAACGCGATTCCCTACAAAAAATCAACTAAAAACTCACCCCACCAAACCTCCACCGCCATACCCTCAACATTCCGGCAACCACACGCTCATACCCGAACTTGTATTACCGCCGCTATAGGTTCACTATAGTGAAAGAGGAGAACAACAAAACGCAACACTAGTAAGGAAGCATAGTGGCAAGATCCAACCGCTGCTCAAACACCCCCGTCGTGGCTGGAATACGCGCAAGTATGCCTATTGCATTGGGCTACTTTGCGGTTTCACTTGCGGTGGGCCTCTATTGGGACACAGCTGCTTTCCCACCACTAAGTTCAACGGTTTTTTCGGCACTCAACATGTCATCTACTGGCCAGTTTGCCGCTATCTCAATCATGGCCGCGAAGGGGGGTTTTATCGAGCTGGCCGCTACAACCCTCCTGGTCAATCTGCGTTATTTTCTTATGTCTATCTCACTGTCTCAGCGTCTTGATTCGAGTTTTTCAACCTGGCGTCGATTCATTCTGGCTTTTGGCATTACTGACGAGATTTATGCTCTCAATATTTCACAAAAACACCTCACGTTCACTTTTGCCGTTTCTTCGATGATTCTTCCAATTATCGGCTGGACTGGTGGAACGGTCACTGGCGCTTTCATGGGTCAAGCTCTTCCTCAATCTGTCCAATCAGCTGCGGGAATACTACTTTTCGCAATGTTTATTGCAATTGTCATTCCCCCCACTCAAGCCTCTTGTCGTGTCCAAATTGTTGTTGCTTTGGCAGCGTTGACCTCTGTCGCCCTCGCCTATCTTCCTCTGTTGTCCAATATCGATATCGGCTGGCGCATTATTATTGCCACGTGTGTTGCTGCGGCTATCGGAGCAACTTTTTTCCCTGTGACGGCCTCTGGCGAACCAGCTTCCTCAAAGGAGAAACCATGTCGTACCTAGCTCTTTCGATCGCAGTTACTGCGCTGGTCACATATGCTTTACGCGCTGTCCCACTTCTTCTTTTACGTACGCCTTTTGAAAATCAGTGGATTATTTCTTTTCTGTATTATGTCCCTTGGGCTGTGTTGACCGCGATGACGATTCCTGCAATATTCTATGCAACCTCGTGGTGGGTTTCAGCTTTGGCGGGGTTTATTACTGCTGTGGCGTTGGCTTTATTGAAGAGGTCGTTGGCGACGGTGGCTTTGGGCGCTGCGGTTGTTGTATGGTTCGTTGAACTATTAATGTAAATTAAAACTCTCATGGTTCTCATCGTCTTGATGTTTTTCCACAGCTGTGAAATGCCGTTTTTCAATCCAAGCAAGACTATCTATACTTTCTTGAATTGATTACCTGACTGTTCACACCTCAGCACACTCATGGCAGTTCCCCTCTTTAGCCTGGGCTAACACACTTCACTATCACTTTTTCTTCCGATTTTGCGCTTATTATCCTTTCACTGCTGCCACAAAGATTGTTCGATCGCTAAGAAGAAAACTCCGATAACTTGGTTGGTGCAAAAAACCTGTGGATAACTCGGGATTTTTCATCTTTATCCTCTAGGCTTCATACATGACATTTGGCATTTTCAAGGCAAGGAATGACATATGACTTCACCACCGATAGATACACACCACCATAAGCAAACAAATGCGTTGTCACTTCGCCAAGACGAATACATACGCCGCTTCGATCGATCAACGCCCACAGCAAATCGAATAAACAGCTCTACTTTTTCTATATCCCACGCTCAATATGCTTCGAACAGTCTTGCTACAAGAGATCACTTTCGTGCGGGAAAATATATCCCCATAAAAAGACGACTTATTTTCCCTTCCAACCCTACAGGCTATGCACAGCCTACACAGAATTTTTGGCGGCCTCCCGAATGGTTCAATGACGCATGGGAGGACCATAAGGCAACTTCACGAAGGATTTTTTATCAGGCAAAACAATTTGGTGTGCACTCAAAGTCAGCATTGCCAACACTCAATATTTTACGCTACGCTCATCGCAATATACATGTAACCTCGGATAAAGAAGCGAAACGCATTGACCGAGCAATCGAACGTAACGAGTCTAATCTTCATAAGGTTGCTTATCTACACTATATCTACGTAGATCCGCATTTAACTGCTTTCGAGACCGATAGACTTATCAGCATCGCACGAAACGTACATGCGGTTAACAAACAGAAATCTGGTGTCGTATTATGCTTCGCTTCAGCGTGTATCATGCATGATGTACCTCTGTTTGCGCCCTCTGAAACTGTCCATTTGTGGACTGGTGACAATCGCCGTGTACGTTCGTCCACGATTTCTGCGGCATGTAAGTCACCATGTAGCGGTTACAAAATTGAGCGTTATTCCTATAATATGCCGCTCACTGACATTGTGCGCTTAGGAAAGGTGGCTGTTACATCAGTTGAACGAACACTGCTAGATTGCCTACTTCGCTTTAGAGACCCCGAGTGGATTATCACTGGCGATGCATTGTTAACGAAGCTATGCCAGGAACGGCACCCTCATTTTCTTTGTTATAGAAGCAACAATGGTTTAACAAACCGCGACAAACGATGTATCGAAAAGGTATGCGCACACTTAAAAAAGCGTTTACAGGCCTTGAAGTCTGTGCCTGGTAAACGGAGGGCTCTGAAACGACTGAAGCTACTCACCCCAATGTCAGGTTCGGCAGGTGAATCGCTAACACGGCTGATGCTCTATGAAATGGGTTTTCGTGACATACACTGCCAAGTTCCTGTTTACTGGAATCGCAGCAAGCCGGCAAGCAGGTCTCGTGTACAAATAGATCGGTTATTTGCGCCGTTTCCTGACGCTAAGGCCAACAGTGCATTTCAGGGAACATTGGGTTGCACCAACAATGGCAATACATTTCACGAGGGCGAAGGCAAGGGTGATAATTCTTTCTGTCAGGTACCTACTTTTTATATTGATTTGTTTTGTGGCGAACTCAATTTAGCCATCGAGTTTGACGGACGAATTAAGTATGATTGCACTGATGCGACTGTTATTTTGGAAGAGAAGAACCGAGAACTAATTGTTGCGCAACACTTCACCTCTTTTCATCGATTAATGTGGAATACCTGCAAGAACTGGGATGATTTTATTGCAATATTTTCTTCCAGAATAAGGTTAAGGACGATGAATCATGCAGCGTAGCAAAAGTAGATCACATATGATTGTATCAATGAAAGCTGGGGTGCCAACTGCTATGACATGCAGTAAGAGCTGGTGTTTTAGGGATGCTAGTGTACCTTCTGTCCTGTGCGCGCATTCATGTGAGTATGGTAATGGATATCACCTAAAGCGTGTTTGGTATGACAAAAAGTGGCACTGTTCACTATATGGTAACTCGAGTTTAAAGGGCTCTTACCTCTTAGATGAAAGTCTACTTTGAAGCTTATTCATGACTGTTCGGGCTATAACTGCATCCTTTTGATACGTGAGCACTTTGACACGTTCCACAGTTTTTGACAAGAGGTAATCACTGTTAAACCTAATGCAGACAAACATATCACAAGGAAGTGACACAATGATATATCACAATAAGAAGGTAATGAATGGTGGGCAGATGCCACATCTTGTATTCGTAACGTTACTTTACACTCGCCCAGACTTACGATGGTGTACAGCAAGTTTTCTGGTATGTATGAGACTGCAACCATAGGAAAACAAGGCGTTGAGGTATCTTATGCCCTATCGACGTTGAAAGAAGTATCAATAGTCAGTTGCATGTTCAACTATCAAGATAGCCCTGATATCGTTCTTCTTAGCGTTCGATACAAGTAAATTGCTCTCAATTGAGACTTCAAAACTATCCTATTTCTCCAGCCCCGATAGATGAATCTAAGCAAACAATCCTTTTCGCGTTTTATTTAAGCTTCAGCTATCGCGTCTCAGTTGATGTTAGCACGCCTAAAAGCTTATAACTATTACATTCCACCAGTTGCCGTGCTCACATTTAGTAAGGTGTTTATTGCATCATCCAGATTGTAACGGAAGAACGTGTTGTGCACTAACCAAAAAACAGCCGCTTATCACGGCTGTTGATTGTGCATCACTCGCTGCAATAACACCAAATGTTACACTAATGGACACGATATCGTAGCTGCTATCAACAGCTAATTGCAGTAATTAGCGTGTCTCTTTATGCTCGGTGTGCTTGCGGCAACGTGAACAATACTTTTTCATCGCCAATCGGTCAGGATTATTGCGACGATTTTTCTTCGTGATGTAATTGCGCTCTTTGCATTCTGAGCACGCCAAAGTGATCTTTGGTCGAACATCTGAACCTTTGCTAGCCACGATAAATACCTCACGTTTCCTTGACGTCTATTCTGGCGGGAAGAATGCCTTTGGGCGAACCAGTAGCGGGGGCGGGACTCGAACCCGCGACCTCACGATTATGAGTCGTGCGCTCTCACCAACTGAGCTACCCCGCCGCAAAGGCTGGAATCTTCTCAACCAGAGCCCCGAAAGGGAATCGAACCCTTGACCTTCTCCTTACCATGGAGATGCTCTACCGACTGAGCTATCGGGGCGTGCCTGTTAACGAGTAATAACACGTTAACATGCACGGGCACGTGCGGGGCGAACCGCGAACCATAGCGTCATAGTGTGGTGGCACCGTGACGCCGGCATGTGTGCCCAGTGGCGGGTGAGGGATTTGAACCCCCGAAGCATTCCGCAGCTGATTTACAGTCAGCCCCCTTTGGCCACTCGGGTAACCCGCCTTCTATTCTATTTTTACCTGTTAAAATAGTGCGTCTTGCGTATCGACATTTACGCGCACCAGTTCACGGCACTAGAAAATCTTAACAACATTGCGCACTGATAAACAAATTATTATGGCGCTAGTTAAGTCACACTTATGAGCCATCTTCATTATCACTCAAAGATACTGCACGGCGCCCCAAACATTCCTACACGAATTATCAGCCAAAAAATCACCCACAATCCTTCCCTAGTAGACCCGCACCGTCTCGCGACAATTCGTGCTCAACCCGCATTGGGTAGCACTTGCTCACTACACAAAAACGCATACCAATAAAGGTGTAACCGAAGTTGTAGCGTTATCGCACATCACTCAGGTTTCTTACAGGCACCTACTATTGAATACGTAGGTGGAAGCCAAACAAAGGCGGGCATCGAAAAGACCTACATTAGCCTCTCCAACACAACTGCCCGCGTACCTTGACGATATCTCCAAGTAGGTTAACAACTCCAGGATGTTTTACTTCGCACCGAAGTGTCAGTAACCAGCCATTTGTTCGAGGCGTCGAATCCTCTCCTCCATGGGGGGATGTGTCGAAAATAGTTGTGCAAAGCCACCGCTCTTGAAGGGGTTAGCAATCATCAAATGTGATACCGCATCAGCATTGGGTGTTTGAGCCATCGGTTGAGCAGCTGTACCGCTGTCCAGCTTCTTTAAAGCCGAAGCCAGAGCTAATGGGTCTTCTGTCAGTCGCGCCCCGTCTTCATCAGCATCGAATTCGCGAGTTCTTGATATTGCTAGCTGAATCAGTGATGCCGCGATGGGTGCTAAAACCATCATTGCCAATCCGCCTAGCAGCCCTGGCCCTCCACCTTCACGGTCACGATCTCCTCCGAACATGAAGCCAACGTAGTACAGCATATGAGCTAACGAGGTTATCAACCCGCCAATTGCAGCGGCTACTGATGATGTCAGTATGTCTCGGTTGTAGACGTGCATGAGTTCGTGCCCCAATACGCCTCGCAGTTCACGCTCGTTGAGGATCGCTAGAATCCCCTGCGTGCAGCACACTGCCGCATTTTCTGGGTTACGCCCTGTTGCAAATGCGTTGGGACTTGATGTTGGGGCGATATAAATCCGCGGCATGGGCTGTTGCGCTTTTTCTGATAGCTCGCGGACTATCGCATACAGTTGTGGCGCCTGTGTTTGGCTAACTTCACGAGCCTGCATTGAGCGAATCGCAATTTTGTCAGAGTTCCAGTATGTATAAGCTGTCATCCCCAACCCTACCAGCGAGAATACACCTATCCACATTACGTTGCTAGCGGCGCGCGCCACAATCCATCCAATACCCAGTAAAATCATCCATAAAATGATGAAAAGTCCTAAGGTTTTTACGCCATTTTTGTATGTTTTCATAAAAATCACCTACTACAATGTGCACTTTTGTCACCGCGTATATTTCTGTTGACTTTCATAGTTTGCGTCAATCCTTTTGCACGGATTCTTTTCTATTGAGGAGGGCGTGGCCTCTGTTTTTATGTCACACTTTAGTTCGCTGGAGAAGCTGGAGTATTTTCAGGGTTGTTGTCAGATTCTGATGGTGCATCAGTTATGCTCGGACTGGGTTGTGCTGGTGTTGTTTCACCTGGGGTTGGCTGAGCAGGAACTGTTTGTGTAACTGTTTTTGTTGGTGCAGGTTCTGGCTTTTTTGTTTGACTTGGTTGAGTGGTGGGTTCTTGGTTTACCTGACTGGGCTCACTTGAGGTTTCATCCTCAGGTGTTGTTTGGGTTATTTCTGTTGTTTGCTCGGTTTGCTGTAGATTCTCTTCTTCCCCACCTGTTTGCGCTATTGTTTTCCACACAATAACTCCCACTAAGGTGACAATCATCAGCAGCACGATAATGATGGAAATAATTAGTTTTGTATTGGATTGAGGCTCTCCGTCCTCGTTGTAATCACTGTGGTGAGTGTTGGGGCCGCTACCTATCGGAGGATATGTTGAGGCGCCTGCATCAACATGGACTCCTTGTGTTTGCGTTTGCATTGTGTGCCCAGGATAGGTTGGTTGTGCAGCGGTAGGGGGAACCGGAGCCGCCATTACAGGTGCAGCGAAACCTTGTCCAGGTACACTGATAGGTGGCATTGCTTGTGTCGCCTCAAGGTTATCTTCATTACTCAGTGCAGGGGACTCCTGGAATTGAGCGTCGCTTCTCATTGCTTGTGTCGCCCCAGGAGTTATCGGTGCTGGTTGTGTTTCGTGCTCTATGCGCTGTAAGTCGTGCTGTTGTCTGCGTTGTGCTCGCGGTGGTAGCTTCGAGCGGTACAAAGATAGTGCCTCGTCAGAGGTATAGCTACGTTCACTTCCTTGAAAATGCGGGAATGACTGGGTTGCACCGTCATCACCAGGCCCAAGAAAATCTGGGCTGTTTGGTACGGGATTGTTGTTGTGTCCCGTTGTGCGTGGTTCTGGGGCTCCGCCCTGTGCACATTTGCTCATACCATCCATTCCTTTTCATTCCGTGTTTACCGAGCAACCAGCTGGTTGTGACTGTTCTATCATGACACGCTCACGTGGTGTTAGCACAATAGAGACTGAATAAAGCCTGAATTAATGTGAGTAGGAAGAGGGCGGTGATGCTGTTTAATCGCCTGGATGGGCACCAATCAAGTCGTCAGGAACATCTTCATTACGAGAGATAGCCGCCATTGCCGCACGTGAAACAACTTTTATACGCTGGCGTGGGCCTCTATCACCTTTCACTTCACCAAAGTCTTGTCCCATCTGTTGTTCGAATTCATCCAGCAGCTCCCAGCCGTGCCACGTGGTGAACTTGACACCACGTTCTTCTAAAAGCGCAATCATCGCATCATGGCCTACTTGTTCAGTTGTGGCGTGAAGTTTACCTGCCTTGGCATCTTCTAAAATGTGGCCGATTGTTTCCAATGCATCAGACTTTGTAGAACCAATGAGTCCAACTGGACCTCGTTTAACCCATCCCGTAGCATACATGCCTGGCACAGGGTTACCGTCAGTATCGACAACGCGACCTTCTACGTTGGGGATGACTCCATTTGTCTTGTCAAAGGGGACACCTGGAATCTCTGACGAGAAGTAACCAATTGCTCGATAGACCGCCTGAACAGGCCATTCAACATATTCGCCTGTGCCTTCAACGTTACCGTCGCTGGCTTCAGTGTAGCGTGTACGTTCAGTAACAAAAGCACGCACGTTACCTTGTTCGTCTGCAAGAATCTCGTGTGGTGTGTGGAACATGTGAATGTAAATGCGACGTGAAGCTGTTTGTTCTTCTGGTTCAGTCATTGCGTAGTTCATCAGTGTTTTCACTACCATTTTAGTTTGCTTGACTTTGGCGATTGCTGCTTCGGAGCCTTCATCAAACTCTATATCTTCACCATCAACAATGACATCAACGTCATTTTGCTGGCCCAATTCACGCAGCTCAAGTGGCGTAAATTTTACCTGCGCAGGTCCGCGGCGTGCGAAAATATGCACATTTTCAACTGGGTTCTTTTTCAGTCCTTCCACTACATTATCTGGAATTTCGGTAACCAGCATGTCTTCCCAATGTTTTGCGAGGACACGTCCGATGTCTAAGGCAACGTTACCTGCACCTATGATAGCGATATCTTTTGCCTCTAGGTTCCATTCGCGTGGCCACAGCGGATTACCGTCATACCAGGACACAAAATCGGCTGCACCATAGCATTGTGGCAGGTCTACTCCAGGAATATTTAGTGCTCGATCTTTGTCTGAGCCAGTTGCCATTATCACTGCATCGTAATGAGCATGCAGGTCGTCAACTGTAATATCTTTACCAACCTCAACATTTCCTAGTAGTCGAATGTCGCCACGCTGCAAGATTTTGTACAGTGCGTCAATGATCGCTTTGATACGTGGATGATCTGGAGCTACCCCGTATCGAACCAGACCGTAGGGTGCTGGGAGTTTTTCAAAGAGGTCGATTTGTACGTCAACATTTGATTTCGACAAAATATCAGATGCATATATTCCCGCGGGACCTGCTCCGATAACGGCAACGCTTAGGGGGCGATTTTCCACTCGAATCATCCTTCTCACTTAACTTAAGACGCGTCCAGCAACAGGAATAACAAGACGCTCTCGCTATTATCTTCCTCTTCTTGGCCTCGTATTGCACGATTTGTGCAAGCTCACGGTCGTGTGCCAAGGATGCTGTCTTCTGTGTACCTCACTTATCTTACCCACAACTGGCTTCAATTGTCAGAATGAATTGCTCACATTTATCCGGACACTCATTCACATACTCAGCTTATACGACCAGTCTTTGTTGAATCGGCTCTGCAGTGGCACACGAAGTATGCCCACGCAGAAAAACAACCCAACACACACCAAAAAATCCACCCAAGCACACCTCCACCGCCACCACACCACAACCACCGCCTTACCCAGTAGAACGTCAAGCTCGATCAAACTCGGAAAGAAAACGACTTTCAACACATACGGCAACGTCAAAAACGTGGGGTTGCATTTGGCGCGCTCAAGCAGCATTGAACCATCTTAGCTAGTGCAACCTCAGTACCTAAACGGCGGGCCACTCCCCTGCGCGCCAAATCCGCGCGAACTACACACCCGCAATCCGTTCACCAGTAAATACGTAAACTACACGGAACACACAAGCCAGCCGAACCACGCCCCCTGCAAAGCACGCTATTCATCTTGCCTTCACCCACACAACTCATCACCTATCAAGCCCGGATTGCGTCAATGGGTTTTGCCACAACGGCTTTCACCGCGGGGATAATCCCACACAGCGCACCAACAGCAGTTGCCACACCAACACCACGCAATGCCACCGACAGCGGAAATGCGATTTCTTCACTTGAAGCATATAAATCGTAGGGCCCCACTGGCATAACGCGCACAAAAAATACAGCCAACATGACACCCACAATTCCTGCAAGGGTGGTTGCAACGACGGATTCCAAAAATACTGCAAAAAAGATTCGCCGTGATGATGCACCTAGTGCCCTGCGAATACCAATCTCGTGAATACGCTGACGGACCGTTACTATTGCCACGTTGAGAAGTCCTAATGCTCCCAACAATATAACGACGGTCCCAATAACCAGTACCAGCTGGGTAACCAGAGAATCAACATCTTGTGTTGCGGCGGTCAAGAAATCGGAATTATCAACGCTTACATCCCATTCCTTACCTAAGTTCGCATACAGGGCCTGGGGAATCGCTTTGCGTGCCTTACTTAGTTGACTGGGACTGATCCATACTTTTAGTACATGGGAAGATGCTTCGTCCTGTTCGGCACCGGCCACGTATTGCCATGCCCCATAGGGCATATAGATGGGGGGATTGTCGAAGATTGTGTTGATACCTTTTGTGACACCAACCACTTGAAAGACCTGTTCAGATAGCCCTCCTAGGTGTAGTAACGGATGCGTGCGCATCGCGGGTTTCCCTATTCGTTTCCACAGATTTTCATCGATCACTACTGGTATTGCCCGCAGGTCTTCGTCTTCTTTTTGTAGCCATCGTCCGCGAATAAGTTCTAGTCTTATAATCGTTTTGTAGGCTGGGTCTACTGCTTTGACTTTGGGTGTGAGTTCCGATGGGTCTTCTTCAACTGGTTCACCGTCTACGGCTTCGTCGTAGTAGACAACTCCTTCTTCATCTTCGGGGATTTCTTCGCTGCTTAATTCGGTGTCGTGTCGGCTATATTCCCTAAAGGTAAGCTCGCCCTCTACGTAGCGTGAATAATAGGTCACATCATATCGCTCTACAACGTCGAGCATGGCTTTGCCAGCACGGATACCCGTTGCGTCTTGCGTGCCCGCTATGGGGATTCCATTTTCACCACCAGGGTTTGGGTCGTAGTATTCGTCTGTCCTCTGTTTTTGTACGCTTATGTTAAGGGTAACGGATCGACCATTTTGGCGTTCGTTGAATTGTTTGAATGCTTGGGCGGTCATGTCAACGTAGGCCATAACCACAGACATGGCGGCTACGGCGGCAACAACGCCGATGAGCGATAATATCACGCGTGCTTTCTGCACTTTTACTTCTTGCCAGGCTTCGATAAGGGCAGCTGCGATAGTTGTCACGATAGCGCTATTGCGTTGGTAGAAGCACGACTGTTTTTCTTCGTGATTCTTTGTTTCATTCTTTGTGAAGAGGGCGTTATCAATGGCTGGCGTGTTATCGGGTTTTCCATTATGTGCTGGTTGCCCTGGTATCTGCTGCATGTTTTTCATTGGTTGCTGCGTCATGCACCCTCCCCAAGTGGTGAGGTTTCTGTTTCTGTTGGCTGAGCTAGCGTGTGTTGGGGGTGATGGCCTTTTCCTGTCAGATTTTTTTCACGCAGTAGTCCATCGTGTAGTTCTAGCACTCGGTCTGCGCGTTGAGCTAGGCGTTCGTCGTGGGTGATAACGACAAGTGCGGCGTTGACTTGGCGAGCTGATTCTTCAAGGAGCTCCATCACGCTTTCCCCTGTTTCCACGTCAAGTGCCCCAGTAGGTTCATCTGCCAGGATTATTTTTGGGTACCTGACAAGCGCTCTGGCTATTGCTACGCGTTGTTGTTCACCGCCAGATAGCTGGCTGGGATATGATTCTAGCCGCTCTTCTAGACCAACGCGCTGAAGCATATGGGAAGCGATTTGATAACGTTTCCAAAATTCTTGACCTGGTGCGTAAAGTAGTGGCACGGTCACATTTTCTAGGACATTGCGCGCGGGTATAAGGTTGAATTGTTGAAAGACGAATCCGATTGATGAGCCACGTAGTTGTGAGAGCGCCGCGGAATCTAGGTGTGTGACATTTGTTTCATTCAGATGATACGTCCCCATGTTGGGACTGTCTATCAACCCCATTATACCTAGTAGCGTGGATTTTCCTGTGCCTGAGCGCCCAACTATCGATATGTGCTCGCCTGGCATCACGGTCAAGTTGATTCCACGCAGTATGTAGAGGATTTCACCATCTGGCAGTTCGAATGCACGGTGTATGTTGGTGAGGTGTATCAGTGAGCCTTCAGCGGCTGGCGGGTGTTCGTCGTGGCTGTTCCGCGTGTTTGTCGTGTGGTTGCGTCGATAGAATACGCGCCGTTTCGTCACGGGTGCTTCATCAAAGATTTCAGCAGCGAGAGCTGCTTTTTTTGCTTCGATTTTCGCCGCTCGGCGTTGTGCGCGCGTCAGCCGTTGAACACGCTTCATATTGTGACACTCCCGTTACGCAATTGGCGGTGGTGCGCGCCTATACCTATGAGCATGTTTTTTTGTTTTCCATACGAGGGCGTTGCTTCTGTGTTTGTGGGGGTTATCGGTTGTGGCATGGCTATGGTGACAGGTAAGTGTGTATTTTTGCCAGCTAGGCTTGCTTCTGCCATATCTGCGTTGGCCTTCCCACTTGCGTTGGCGCTGTCAGCGTCCTTTTCTTTGCCATCTGTTTTTTCGTCTTTCTTATTTCTTTCTTGTGGAACGAATTCTAGGACTTCATCATCTTCTTTTAGTCCTTTTTTGATTTCGATGTGTGTGCCGTCGCTTAACCCTACTTCAACGGATTGTTTTACTGCAGAGTTGGTGTCGCCTGGGGTTTTCAATACCCATACTTCGCCGGTATCTAGTTGTCCTTTGACAGCTGTCACTGGCACAATGAGTGCGTTTTCCACGGAGCCACCTGTTAATGTCATGGATGCGTTAAGGCCCGAGAATACTTTGATATCGCCAGGGACTACACACATGATTTGCAACTGTGAATCTACTGTATTGCTCGCCCCGCTATCGCTGTTTGATTCGTCTGATTGTGCTGGTTTTGCTGCTGCAGCGGCTGCCTGACTACTAACATTTGTACAGGTAAAATCAGGTGGCCCATCTTTAATTGAGATGCGTGCTTCTGTTGGTAAGTCTTGAAGACGATACATTTGTTGCGGTGTAAGGGTTGCTTTTGCAATAAATGTTTTTGGCAGGACGCTTGCCACGGTCATTCCTGTTGTAACACTTTGATTTTCTACTGCATCAACACTTAGTTTTCCATCAACTGGTGCTGTTACCATGGCAGTGCGTACTACTGGTTTCACGGTTCCAGGTTCTTCAACGATTGCATCTGGATTGGCGCGTACGAGGCGTTCATATTCCGCCTGTAAAGCATCTTGCTTTTGTTGCGTTGCTTGTTCGTCTTCGTAGGTGATCTGAAAGATATCTTGATTCTTTTGGACTTCGGCACCATTCGCAGCATAGACTTTAGTAATTTTCCCGTCGGCGGTAGATTTCAATGCGATGGCTGCATCGTTTGTGATGACGGCTTTGACATTGAGTTCGTTAGATATATCTCCGCGTGTTACTGTGATGGATTGGGTGTCAAAGGATGCGCTAGGTTGTAGGCCATCTTCGTCAGCTGCGGGGCTGCCGGGAACAAAAGCGATCTTCAAGAGTGCCACGGTAATAAGCACAAGACAGGCACCTTTCACGACATTCCACGTTGTTCTGATGCGGCATTTACGTCGTGCTTTACGATGCTGTTCTTCTTTTATCGAGGACGGGGCAAAGTACTGTACTGTATTGTCGTTATGAGCAGCCACGGGCACAGAGCCTGCGTTATCGCCACTTGGGACACCAGATACGGTTGGAATAGTAACTGTGTCATTACTGTCTACCGTTTCTGAAAGGCTGCCATCATTTCTAGTTGCTTCAATGGGAGCAAAACCTTCTAATGACATGGTGTGGGCAGAGCCCTGATTTTCGCAAACTTGTGCCTCGTGAGCATTATTCACCTTCAGGTGATTAGTTCCGAGTGCTGGCTCGTCATTTTTACGGCGTTTGAATACCATAAGCGTTCTGCTCCATTATTCGATGAATCTTGTGAGTCGCCAAGAACGCGCTTGTGTGTCTTATCGTCAGGATAGGAATATTACACAGGAGATGTGTACTGGGGCGGCTCTCTTAACGTTTCTTTGTAGTGTTAAAACTACACTCTTATTTATACACAAATTTGTTGGGTTGATCCATCATTGTTTCACGGTGTTTTTTGTCAAAATCATGCACTTCTTATGGTAATGCTTACCTTGAAAGTATGACTTTGGGCTGCAGAAGTAACAGAGCATAGCGATGTGTCCCGTTGATTCACTACGCGGCTTGCCCGCATCCAAACAGCATCACCATAACTACCATGCAACATGTTAGAACAATGCCGAGTATGGCTTCAGCCAGATCACACATGGCGCTGCATGTAATCCCACACGCAAAACTCACCCAAAAAAATCCACAAAAACCACCACAACAACCCCCCACCGCCACACAAACCACGTACTGAATTTGTATCGAGGGAAAAAATAGCTCCAAGAAAGCTTGAATAGACCCCACAACAACTTGGTAGAGATAAACAGCCAAATAAATTGTGAGAGATGAGTAGAAAGGCTCTAGGCCATACGCTCAACAAGCATATCGGCAAATTCGTATAACGCTGTTTTAGCCCTAGAATCTGGAATGTCATCCAGGCTTGCCTTAGCCTTATCAGCCCATTTCCGAGCGAGGTTGCGTGTATCTTCTAAAACGGGGTGCACGCGAAGCATCTTCACAATCTGCGCCACGGTGTTATCGATTACTACGGAATGACCAGTATCGACAGCATTGCTTGCCTCACTATCTATAGAAACATCATTTTGTGTCGCGAGTGCCTTGCTCAAGTCCGCGTCGATAAGGTCAAGAATCTTTTGGCCGTCTTCATCGATGCTTCCCTGGGATTTTGCTTGCCTTAGCAACAAAATTGGCAGGGTATCAACACCTTCTTTAAGGTCTGTACCGGGTGTTTTACCTGAAATATCAGGATCTGATGCGATATCAAGCACGTCGTCAGCTATCTGGAAGGCAACACCGATGTCTTCTCCAAACTCTGATACTCGGTCAGCAATGTATTCGGGTGCCCCGGAATACTCTGCCCCAAAACGTGCTGCCTGAGCAATAAGCGAACCAGTTTTATCTGCTAAAACTTCAATATAGTAATCAACCGGATCGTCGTTTTCTTCAGCGCCAAATGTTTCGTTCAACTGTCCTTTACATAGTCGATAAAAAGTTCGAGCATGCTGCCCCGTGGCTTCTGACCCCAAATCTGAACACAGCAATGATGCTCGAGCAAAAATAACGTCACCAGCCAAAATAGCACGATTATTGCCATAAACCTTGTGAACTGCTTCTACACCGCGCCGTGTGGGTGCAGAATCCATCACATCATCATGGTACAGAGTAGCCAAATGGGTAAGCTCAACTACGAGGCACGCAGCGATCACGTTATCCGATGCTGGCTGTCCGGGTTTTCCGAGATGGGCGCATAGCAGCGTCATAATAGGACGCATACGTTTTCCACCTGCATCAGATAGATGCCCAGTAATATCGTCAATAACCCCACGTGCCCCCGATAACTGTTCGCTCAATAATTCCTCAACTCTAGCCATATCGGCAGCTACACAGTCACGAAGTTTTTCCAGCTCTTTATCGTCAGCAGATTCGCGGGTCGAATTCATATTTGTTTTAGGCTTGTTCACATTGCTCACGGTACGACAATAGCGCCGATTGACGAGAAATTCAGAATTATTCCTGGGAAAAGACCCAAAACAATGGTAGCAATCACACAAATGACGACTGCCGAGACCGCCGTACCATTAGATGCTACTACTGCCGTCTTAGGATCCGGATCTGATAAAAACATGTACATAGCTAGACGGAAATAGTAGAAAGCCGTGATTGCTGAGGATATAACCGCAATAAACACAAGTATTGTTGCACCGCCTTCAATGCCGGCCGAAAACACCAGGAACTTTCCAATAAAGCCCGCTGTGAGCGGGATACCGGCAAATGACAGCAAGAAGATCATCATGGAAACTGCTAAGAGCGGACTAGTTTTACCTAAACCTTTCCACTGCTGAAGTTCATTCGCTTCGCCAACGATAGAGCCAGTCTCACTTCGGGTACGCACCAGATAAACAACACCGAAGGCTCCTACAGTAGCTACACCATATGTCAACACATAGAAGGTAACAGCCATCGGTGAGATATCGGCACCACCAATCAATGCAATAAGCATAAATCCTGCGTGAGCGATCGAAGAATACGCAAGCATCCGCTTAATATTGCCCTGCACTAAACCGAAGAATGTTCCCACTATCATTGTCATAATGGCAACCGTCCACATAAAGATTTCCATATCCCAGTTCAGCTGCGTGGCAACGGTCAGATAGAAGCGTGTCAAGGTCATAAATGCAGCAGCCTTCACTCCAGCCGCCATATAGCCTGTGACGGGTGTGGGGGCTCCCTGGTAAACATCGGGTGTCCACGCATGGAAAGGTGCAGCACCCACTTTAAACAGCAAGCCTATTGTCATCATCACAACACCAGTAAGAAGAAGGAAGTCAGATGAGGGCGATATTGGTATAGCTCGTGCAATCACTGAAATATTAAGACTTGCTGAATATCCAAACAATAAGGCCGTTCCCATCAGGAAAAATGCTGAAGCAAATGCACCCAGAATAAAGTACTTTAATGCCGCTTCCTGTGACAACAACCGTCGACGTCTGGCTGATGCTGCCAAAACATACATGGGTAGTGAGATAATTTCCAGTGCAATAAACATTGTTAGCATCGAGTTTGCCATGGGGAAAATCATCATGCCACCAAGCGAGAACAATGACAGTGGCATCATTTCGGAACGCTGGTACCCTTTTCGGTCAGTGAGTTCTTCTTCATAGGATCCGGGTCTGTCCGAGGGTTGACCAGCAAAAGCACCGTCACCTTGGGATGTGCGGTCAATCATCACGAAGATAGCTAGAAGCCCAATAATCAGCATGACGACCTCGCCGCCAAAACCGAATCCATCAAGTATGACTTCGCCGTTGGCTATCACTGATAGGGGGATTTCCTCGCGCATCAACGAATCCCCTGAGATAATGAGCATAAAGGCCGACAGCAGTACCACCAATGGTGTGTAAATAATTTGAGTTGTCCAACGCACTTTACGTGGAACAAATGCCTCTAGAAGTACACCGATAGCAGCGCCTGCCAGTATGACGATAACCGGCATTAGGTGAACCCAATGCAAGCCAAGGTCAAGAGTCTCTGTCGATGGTAAAAGATTGTCCATGACTACCATGATTACTCTTTCGTCCTTTCTTCCGCACCCTGATTATCGAGGTCTACGGTACCTACCTGACCCGTTGTCATTGGTGCAAGCACTGACTGGTCAGCAACGGGCGACACCATATCTACCAGTGGCTTCGGGAAAAGGCCCAGCACCAACATGAATGCAATCAGTGGAGCGATCACTGCCCATTTTTCACGCTTATTTAAATCTGGCATATCCTTCACATGGTCTTGAATGGGGCCGGTGAATATTTTTTGATACGGCAACAAAATATAGACAGCTGCTAACACCACTGCCAGCACTGCAAATACTGCCGCCCACGGTGCTACTCGATAGGATCCCACCAAAACCAGTAGCTCAGGAACGAAACCAGACAGACCTGGCAAGGCAATTGCTGCAAGGCCTGATATTAAGAAGGTACCCGCAAGTACTGGTGTGACACGTTGTAAACCACCAAAACCATCGATGCGCTGTGTTGCGCCACGGAAGCTCATAAAGCCCGCTAACAAAAACATCGCGGCTATGGACAGGCCGTGTGCAACCATGTATATCATGGTGCCCATGAGCGCTGTCTTGTTGCCAATGAAAATCCCCATCACCATCAATCCGAAGTGCGAAACTGACGTAAACGAAATCAAGCGTAAAATATCCTTTTGCGCAAGTGCTGCCAGGGCACCCCATAGGATTGACACAATCGCGAGTACCACGATTGGTAGTGCCAGACGATTTGAGGCGTTCGGGAATAGTGTCAAACAAAAGGCGATCATCCCAAATGTGCCGATTTTATCCATGACACCAACAAGTAGAGAGGACGTTGCCGGTCGCGCATTTTCTGCAGCATCGGCCAGCCATGTGTGTAGCGGAACCATCGGAGCTTTCACCGCAAAAGCAAAGAAGAAGGTGACGAAGATCCACGTCTCAACAACTCCAGGTAGGTTGAGATTAACATACAAAAAGTCAACTGTGTACAAGTCTGTTGGAATTCCCTGAGTTTTTGGCGCATACACATAGATGGCAACAACACCAATCAGCATCACTAAACCACCTGCCAGTGAGTACAGCAGGAACTTCAATGCGGCTGCTTTTCGTGCAGCACCTTGACCATAGTAGCCAATCAGGAAGTACATGGGCACTAGCATCGCCTCGAAGGCCAGGTAGAACACCAGGATGTCACGGGCAGCGAATATCATCATCATAAATGCCAGTGACACCAGTGTCAGCGCCACATATCCCGCAATGTTTTTTGATGTGTAGCCACCGTTGGGAATATAGCCATATTTCGGATTGTATCCAGCATTGGATGCAAGGTCATTGTCGTCATCTTCCGCAGATGACATTGCAGATGATACCGATGCCACACCACGACTAGATTCAACAGGAGCTAGGCCTTCACGATGCCAATCAGCAGCAAACACAATGGGAACAAGCAATGCCGATAATACAATCATCGACAGTCCCATACCGTTGACACCCATCGCCCAGGAAACCCCCAGCTGTGGAATCCACGAATATGTCTCTGCAAACTGGTAGGCTCCAGCCTGCGTATAATCGAAAGTACATACAGCGTAGACTGCTCCAGCTAGAACAACCAGAGAGGTAGCCAAACCAATTTCTCGGGCTGATTGATGAAGCGAAGGTACAAGCCATAGCAGGAGTGCAACCACTGCCGGCAGCGCAACCATCAGGCTTAACAGCGGGAACGGTGAATCGACAACAGTTAAAGGTTCATGCAATTTCATTATTGTTTCCATTTCATTCCCCCTAGAACCTTGTCCACAGCACGGCAACAAGGGCAAAGACTACGCCAACCGTTATATAAGAGGCGTATGCCCTGATGTAACCATTTTGAATCGGTTGCAAAACTCGTCCAATCCTCATCGCAAGACCAGCGAGACCACGAATGATGCCATCCCAGACACCACGGTCTGAGATTCCAACGCCAGTGGCCACAAGCTCAACGGGCTTGACAAAGCTAGTCTCGTTGATTTGGTCTTGATACAAATCGTTTCTGGCAGCTTCAACCAGCGGCCCCAAGGGCTGCGGGGTGCGCGCCATTTCTTTTTTGGCAAACATCATAAAGGCTGCCACTAATCCCACAATCACCAGAGCCATCGTGATAACTGAAATCGCCGTGTGGCTCAGTACAGTTTCTCCGTGCGGCACGTGACCCGTCACAGGTGCCAACCAGTGTTCAAAGATGTGTGTTGCACCTAGTGCTGCACCAAATCCAATCGAAAAGATCGATAAAATTATGACGGGAACAGTCATGTAGGCATTGGCTTCATGCGGATGGACTTCAACGCCCTCTTCCTTCGTTGTCCAACGCTGCTGTCCGTGGAAAATCGCAAAGAACAAGCGCGACATATAAAACGAGGTAATCCCCGCACCAATCATCGCGGCCATGCCAAGTGCCCATGCTCCACCAACACCGAAAACATCGGGGTTAAAGGCTGCAGCAATAATGGGCTCCTTCGAGAAGAAACCAGAAAATGGCGGGATACCCAATATGGCTAGCCAACCGATTCCGAAAGTAATCCATGTAATCTTCATGACTGTGCGCAGGTTACCGAAACGACGGATATTGACCTGGTCGCTCATGGCATGCATGACGTTACCGGCACAAAGGAACATTTGTGCTTTGAAAAAACCGTGCGAGACAAGGTGGAAAATCGCCAGCGTCCAACCAACGGGGCCCAGCCCAGCACCAAGCATCATGTAGCCGATCTGCGACATGGTCGAGGCCGCCAGAACCTTCTTCATATCGTCCTTTGCACAACCCACGATAGCACCAAACATCAAAGTGATTGCACCGATAATGGCAACGGCCATCTGAGCGGCGGGGGCGGCAGTGTAAATCACTCCTGAACGTACCATCAGGTACACACCCGCGGTGACCATTGTTGCCGCGTGGATAAGAGCTGAAACTGGGGTTGGGCCAGCCATCGCGTCACCCAGCCATGCCTGCAACGGGAATTGGGCGGACTTGCCGCACGCGCCAAGAAGCAGGAAGAGGCCAATAGCAATGAGCGCGCCTTTAGTGACGGTGCCTGGGTCGGTGTGGATTGTTCCCAAAACATTCTCGTAGGAGAGGTCGCCTCCGGGAATCACCATGAACATTGTCATCATTGCAAGCAGTAGCCCCATGTCACCCACACGGTTCATCACAAAGGCTTTCTTTGCCGCAATCGCATTGGGAAGCTCTTGATTCCAAAAACCGATGAGCAGGTAGGATGCCAGGCCAACGCCTTCCCAACCGAAGAATAGCAGGATATAGGAATCGGCAAGCACCAGTGTCAACATAGCGGCAACGAACAGGTTAAGGTAGGCGAAGAAGCGCCGACGGTCGCTGTCGTGTTCCATATATCCGATGGAATACACGTGAATAAGGGAACCAACGAAAGTCACCAGCATCACGAAAGTCAACGATAGTTGATCTAGCTGCAGGCCAAGGCTGAGATTGAATCCAGATCCTGACACCCACTCGTAGAGTTGAGCACGGTAACCGTATTCGCCGTCGGGTAAATTAATTAATTGGAAGAGGACGAACACACCCACCACAAATGATGCCCACGAGGCACATGTGGCCAAAATATGCCCCCACTTATCTGACTTACGCCCAAGCAACAGCAAAAGACCAGAGCTAAGCAGCGGAATTGCAATCATGAGCCATGCCCAAGAGGATGCTCCTGTTGCAGCGGTCAGCTCATGGATTTGTGCTCCAACGTCACCGGCTTCACCGCCATGTTCGCCTGGTATCAACATCAGTTCAGAAAACATTGTCATTTCTTTTTCCTTCCCTAATGCCGAAGCAGACTTACATCGTCAAGCGATGTTGTTCGCCGTGACTTGAAGATGGATACAACAATTGCTAGGCCCACCACTACCTCAGCTGCGGCTACCACCATAATAAAGAATGCCATGACCTGCCCGTCCATATTTTTGTGAATATTTGAAAACGTCACAAGTACCAGGTTGCACGAGTTCAGCATCAACTCAACACCCATCAGCGAGATTGCTGCTGAATGGCGGGTCAACACGATGACTGCTCCAATAAAGAAGAGGATGCCAGCCAGCACCACATAGTGCGTTAAGCTCATCATTGCTTGTCCTCCTTCTTTTCAACGGTTTGGACTTCGGAAGAATCGCCCTCGTGAATCTGTGCTTGAGTTGCGTCTTGGTTATCGGATCCACTTAAAGTAGTTGGCTGTGTTGATTGTCCAGCTTCAATGGCCTGTGCCTTCACAACACGTGTTTCGGGTTGAGCCAATGCACTGTCAACGCGGCCGCCTGGCATACCCCAAGCTCCTGATTGTTTCACTGAGCGTGAGGCTTCCAGTGAATGCATGCCCTTTTCGGGATGGTCGCCACGGTCAGCTTGAACTCGTAGTACCGCTGTTTGTGCGGCCTGACCGATGGGGCGTTCACCACCTTGAGCACGCACAACACGTGGTACTGATTCTTCAATAGGTGAACCGTCAATACCGCTGATTGCCGCCACATTGGGTGCGTTAGTTGAGGCATACACACCCGGTGAAGGCAACTGTCCAGGGTGGCGTCCAGTTGCAGCGTAGGCCTGCATCTTGGCATCAGCTGTTTCTGGTTGCTTCATAACGGTACTTAACACATCTGAATGTGTGAGCGTCACGGCCCCCAGGGCTGCCAACACCAGCAGTGCACCCGTTATTTCCATAGTGAAAATATGCTTGGAAAATATTTCGATGGCAACAACCACGGGGTTGGTAAACGAATCATCATAGGCAATACCACCAGTTTCTGGCAGATTGGCTGAAATCAGCGCTGTCACAAGGATTGCAGCACCAAGACCACCTAATATCCATGCTGACCAGCGCAGGGTTGAACTGGTTTTTTGGTAGTTGTCAGATGCTGCCACGCCAACAAGCATGAGCACAAACAGGAAAAGAATCATGATGGCACCCGTATAGACCACTACTTGAACTGTGGCAAGGAACAGTGCGTCTTGACTAAAGTACAGTACAGCTAACCCAAGCATCACTCCCACCATTAAAACGGCGGAATGTGCTGCCTGTTTGGCAAGCGCCATACCAATAGCGCAGGCCACCATAAATACCGCCGTACAGTAGAACAAAACTGTTTGTGCCGTACCAAACGATGCTGTTGATGGTTCCGGTGTCATGACGTCAAGATGCGTCAATGCGAATACTATCACTGGCCTGCCTCCTCAAGTACTTTGACAGTTTTCAGTGACGGATCATCGGGGCGGCGTTCAGCTACCCACTCGACTTGTGCCTGAGTAGGTGCAACTACTTCGCCACGGTAATAGTCACCATCAGTTTTTCCTTCAACCATCGGATGCGGAGGTGCCAACATGCCATCTTGTAGGGGAACGAGAATCTGGTCTTTTTCGTAAATCATATTTTCACGATGCTGGTCGGCAAGCTCAAACTCGTTTGACATGGTCAGCGCACGAGTGGGACATGCTTCCATACACATTCCGCAGAAAATACAGCGTAAATAGTTGATCTGGTAGGTACGCCCGTAACGTTCCCCTGGTGAATACTGTTCTTCAGGCGAATTGTTACCTGCTTCAACATAGATAGCATCTGCTGGGCAGGCCCATGCGCACAGTTCACAGCCAATACATTTTTCTAATCCATCTGGATAGCGATTCAAATGATGGCGTCCGTGAAAACGTGGCTGAATAACAGCTTTTTCTTTCGGGTATTGTTCGGTAACGACGGGCCGGAAGAATGAACGTATTGACACTCCAAATCCTGCAACAGGAGCAAGGAATTCACCAATGGGTCCTGGTTTGTCACGTTCGAAGCTCATGTCTTCGGGTGTTGGATTTCTTCTACTCATTGTGTGCCTCCTTCCAGTGTCGCTTTGTCATCTGTCGCCTCACCCTTACTATCGTTAGCAGTTGTTTCGAGGCCAACAGTGACCAGTTCTTTTTCGTTGTGTTGCGCGTACTGAGTACGTCGTGGAGAGGGAGGTAGCTGCTGGCCAGGCATCGGTGGCACTGGGAAACCTCCTGCGAAGGCATCAAATGGCTCCATTGCTTTTTCTTCTTCAGCCTTGATGCGTTCGCGTTCACGCTTGTCAACTTTATTACCGTGAACCCAAATAATCACCAGGGCAACAAGGAACACAGCCCCTAGCCCCAGCAACAACTGGTTAAAGCTCAGAAGTGAGTAGTAGGAAACTGTCCGCATCACAGCCACCAGAACAAGCCATGCCAAAGCAATGGGCATCAGGCCCTTCCAACCGATTGACATAAGCTGGTCGTAGCGTACACGCACCAGAGTTCCACGTACCCACACCATCAGGAAGAACAGGAACCACACCTTAATTCCAAACCACAGCATGGGCCACAGGCCACTATGGAACATGCCACCAAATAGCTCATCACCAAATGGCAGACGCCATCCGCCCAGGAACATAGTTGTTGCTACAGCCGACACGTTAAACATGTTGACGTATTCTCCAAGATAGAACCAAGCGAACTTCATTGATGAATACTCTGTACCGTGACCAGCCACAATCTCGCCCTCACACTCGGGCATATCGAATGGTAAACGGTTCACTTCACCAACCATCGCAATCAGATAGATCACAAAGGCTGGAAACAGCGTCACAAACCACCATACAGGCTTTTGGGCGGCAACAATTTCGGAGGTCGACATTGAGCCAGACATAATAAAGACACTTACTAAGGACATACCCATCGCAAGCTCGTAACTAATCACCTGTGCAGCTGAACGGGTAGAACCGATTAGTGACAATGTGTTACGTGAGGCCCAGCCACCTAGAACAATTCCGTAAACACCAAGACCTGTTATCGCCAGGATATACAGCGTTGATACCGGCATATCTACCAATTGCAGTGGGGTATCAATGATACAGTTGTGCCCTGCATCATCACATCCGACTTTCCACTGTGGGCCAACCGGGATCACAGCATACACCATGAAAGCAGTGAAAGCAGTAATCAGTGGACCCATATAGTACAAAACCTTGTCGATGCCTTCTTTCCAAATGTCCTCTTTGGTTGTTAGCTTCACAGCGTCGCCAAGAGCCTGGAATAGACCCAGCGGGCCGTGAACATTAGGGCCTGGACGGGTTTGCATACGTGCAAGACCACGCCGTTCAACCCATAGGCCCATTACCACCGACACAATCAGCACAACAACGATAACTAGGCACTTTACCAGTACCAACCACCAGGGCGTGCGTGAAAAGTCAGGCGGTGGAGGAGCTGCAGCAGCGGGAATTACATCAAGCGCGCTATTGAGTAGGTTTACGACGTTCATTTCGTCACCTCCGTTGCAGGTGCAAGAGATACCACAGAACCGTGTCCTACACCTAGAGTTTCATGAACATGACAATCGCGCGATAATTCGGGCAGCCATACTACCCGATCGGGAAGGTCACTTATCACAAGTGGAAGGGTCAGCGAGTTCTTTCCATTCGATACTGTTACCGAATCTCCAGAAGTAACCCCAATAGCTTGGGCTGTTGATAGCCCCAAGCGGATAACAGATTGACGCGCTGTACCGGCTAGCTTTTTTGCACCAGCCATTAATACACCCTCGTCAATAAGTGGTTTATGTGTTGCCAATACCGCGCTTCCCACACGGGGTGCAGCCAATGGTGACGGCGCGCATGCCGTGAAGGTTGAGCGTTGTCCATTCCAATTCATCAGTTCATTTGCTTCGCTATGAACAGATGCAAGTGTTGGCAACCCTAGGTCAATATCAAGTTCTGCAGCCAAACGATGAAGTGCCTCACGATCTGGCATAGTGTGGCTGGCAAGTGCCTGACCGAAGGGACGCAAGCGACCTTCCCAGTTAATATAGGTGCCAGGTTTTTCTGAATAGCTTGCCACGGGAATCACCACATCAGCGTAGTGGTGTACCACGCTTTGGCTGCATTCAAATGACACTACCGTATCAACGGCTTCTAAGGCTTCAATAACATCACGATAATTATCGAAGTCACGAATATCAACGCCAGCAAGCATCAGCATGGATAGTTCGCCACGCCGTGCCACTTCTATCATTTCTTTCGCATTAACTCCAGGGGTTGATGGAACATCGTGTCCCCACACTGCGCCGACATCAACACGCGCATCAGCATTATCAACAGGACGCCCAAATGGCAGCATTGAGGGCATGACACCAGCTTCTAGACCGCCACGTTCACCGCAACGACGCGGCACCCAAGCAATTGATGCTCCACTTGTGGCGACAAGATTATTAAGCGCAGAATAAAGGCCCTTCACTCTGGCAGCACGTTCACCCACCAATATCACTGTGCCCTCTTGGGCTAGCTCATCGGCAAGGTTACCGAAATGTTCGTTACCACTGCGGATCGAATCAACAATCTCAGGTTCTGTTCCCGGGGCTGCAACAATCACATCAGCAGACATTTTCAGTGATGAACGCGAAGTATATGGCGCGATCGTTGTGACCTTGACTGAGCCAGCACGCACTCCTTTACGAAGCCGCAAAAACAGAGTGGGGCATTCGTCCTCTGGTTCTAAGGCCACCAGCAAAACACGTCCAGCCTTCTCGACATCCGTGTAGGTAACTGGCATACCTGTTCCAGCAATATAGGTTCCCAGGAAGGCTTCTTCTTCATCACAGGATGCACGTACGCGCATATCTATATTATTGGTACGGGCGACAACACGTGCGAACTTCGACCACGCATAAGAGTCTTCAAAGGTTAAGTGTCCACCGGTAATGATGCCAATGCCACCCTTTTCTTTCGCTTTGGTTATCGCTTTTGCTACCTGGCTGAACGCATCCGAAAACGATGTGTTGACAAGCTCATCACCTTCGCGAACCTGCGGATTAAATACCCGGTTATCGTTGCCCTGGTATTCGTAGGCAAAACGATCCTTATCAGAGAGCCATTCCTCGTTAACATCCATATCGCGCTGAGCCATACGGCGAACGATTTCGCCACGACGAACATCGCTGCGCAATGCGGCACCAGAGGCATCATGTTCGGTAACACCACGGGTAGAAACCAAATCAAATGGACGTCCTCTAAAACGATATGAAGCTGAGGTCAACGCCCCTACCGGGCAAATCTGGATGGTATTTCCCGCAAAGTAGGAACTAAAGACGCGACCTGACACATCGAAATCATCAGCGATACGCAGTTTGGGGTTTCCCTTTGACACGTAGCCTTCGCCTCCGATAGACGATGTAAAGGACGGATCAAACACCATTGAGTGCCCATCGGGGTTCGCGTCGGGATCGACAACCCCCAGCAGACACGGATCGTAGGTGCCGATATTTTCACCTAGGAAAGCGTGACCAGGTTCCCCAGGATAGGAACCGCCGCCACGGCCCTGCAGGTCAATAAACGCGTCACCGGCGATCTCTTTACTAAAACGTACGCAGCGCTGACACAAGATACAGCGTTCACGGTCTAATAGTATCTGGCTCGACAATGCCACTGGTTTGGGGAAAGTACGTTTTTTGTCGCGGAAGCGTGACTTTGCGCGCCCCTCAGTCATAGCCTGGTTTTGCAGGGGACATTCGCCACCTTTATCGCAAATCGGGCAGTCAAGCGGGTGGTTGATCAGCAGGAACTCCATCACACCACGCTGGGCTTTATCAGCCACTTCAGAAGTACGCTGAGTTTTGACTTCCATCCCAGGAATTACCGTTTGCGAACATGCTGGCTGCGGTTTCGGCATCGGGCGAACCTCACCGCTGCGGTCGGGGGCAGCTACCTCCACCAAGCATTGGCGGCAGGCCGCTACTGGCTCCAGCAGGGGGTGATCACAAAAACGTGGAATGTGAATACCCAGTTGCTCAGCAGCACGGATCACCAGTGTTCCTTTCGGAACATCAATAGGCTCGCCATCAATGGTGATATGTACGAGGTCCTCGCTCATGAGCGTCCTCCTTCCTCAAAGACGGCGGATGCTTCATAGGGGAACAACTCCCATGCGGGGGTTGTGTACCCGGCTTCAAACTCGTCACGGAATAATTCAATACCTGAAAGGACACACGAGGTTGAGGCATCACCAAGAGCACAAAAACTGCGTCCAGCAATGTTGTGGCAAATATCTTGTAACGTCTCAATGTCGCCTTCCATGCCTTTACCTGCTTCTAGGCGGTGCATAATCTGTTTCATCCAGTAAGTACCTTCACGGCAAGGTGTACATTTCCCGCAGGATTCATGCTGATAGAAATCTGTCCAACGGCTTACCACGCGCACAACCGATGTTGTTTCGTCGAAAAACTCCATTGCGCGTGTACCAAGCATGGAGCCAGCAGCACCTACGGATTCGTAATCCAGCGGAACATCTAAATGGTCTGGAGTAAAGAAAGGTGTAGATGACCCCCCGGGCGACCAGAACTTGAGTTTATGTCCCTTGCGAATACCGCCTGACATTTCAAGAAGTTCTCGAGCGGTAATACCAAAGGGTGCCTCATAAAGGCCTGGGTTTTCCACGTGTCCCGACAGGTTAAACATGCCGTAGCCTTTCGATTTTTCAGTTCCCATTGTGGCAAACCATTCTGGAGACTGACGTAGGACAGTGGTTACCTGAGCTACTGTTTCAACGTTGTTGATAACTGTGGGGCGTGCATACAGTCCCTCAACCGCTGGGAATGGTGGTTTCAGGCGCGGATGTCCACGTCTTCCTTCCAGTGAGTCCAGCAGGGCTGTTTCTTCACCGCAAATATAGGCACCGGCACCGGCGTGGGCTATGATACGAAGATCACCCAAAAGACCAGCCGCTTCTGCTTCTTTGATAGCTGTCAGCAAACGATTGTAGGCGTGAGCAACCTCGCCACGAATATAGATAAAGGCATGATTGCAGTTAATAGCTCTACACGTAATCGCAACCCCCTCGATAAGTGCATGAGGGTTGGCCATAATAAGTGGGATATCTTTACAGGTACCAGGCTCCGACTCGTCACAGTTGACTGCTAGGTAGCGTGGTTTACCATCGTCGGGCGGCAGGAAGGACCACTTCAATCCCGTTGGGAAGCCAGCACCGCCACGCCCGCGGATACCGGCTGCTTTCACAGCTTCGGTAATATCGCCGGGTTCCATTGAACGAGCCTTTTCAAGGCCTGCGTAACCACCATGTTTCAGATAGTTTTCTAGTGTCCATGATTTTTCTTCCGCATAGTGCGCAGTAAGAACCGGAGTCAAAGCAATTGGTGTGTCACTCATTTCCTTGCTCCTTTCTGTGCGACAATTGCATCAGTATCAGTATTGGCGCCTTTACCACCTTTAACTCCCCCAGTGTCACCGCCAACAGCACCGCTATGTTCAGCTGAGGAGTGTTCTTTACCAACATTTTGTGTGCCTGCTTTACGTTCGACATTCGTGTTGACAGTAGCCGCGAAAGAGGAGGGTTTTTCATGAGCATAGTCGGTTGTCCAGCCACGTTGTTGAGCAGCCTTTAAACCCGTCAAACTTGCTGGCCCTGCTGACACTCCTTCATGTGCGTGTTCATCTGGGAAACCCGCCAAAATATGTGACATCTCTTTGAAGGTTGGCACGACATCTGGGCCACGTGTGGGTGTTACTGGTTTACCTGCTTGAATATCGTCAACAAGCTGCTTGGCGCTGCCTGGAGTTTGGTTATCAAAGAACTCCCAATTCACCATAATGACAGGCGCATAGTCGCAGGCAGCATTACATTCAACGGCTTCAAGTGTAATTTTTCCGTCGGCAGTAGTTTCATCATTACCTACGTCTAGATGATCCTGCAGTGCTTCAAAAATAGCGTCGCCACCCATCACAGCGCACAGCGCATTCGTGCACACACCTACCGTGTATTCACCATTTGGATGACGTTTATATTGGGTATAAAACGTTGCGACGGCGCTGACTTCGGCCTGGCTGATATCGAGGATATCGGCGCACAGTGCAATACCATTGGACGAGACATATCCATCCTCTGACTGCACTAAATGAAGCAGCGGTAAAAGTGCGGAACGTTCATGGCCCTGCGGATAGCGACCTAAAATATCGTCAGCGTCGCTGCGAAGTCGCTGTTCAACCTCTGGATCATAAAATCCCATTAGCGATCCACCCCTCCCAATACCGGGTCAATTGAGGCTAGCCCGATAATTAAGTCCGATAATGTTCCGCCTTCACAAATCAGTGCGGCACATTGTAGATTCGCAAAAGAAGGATCCCTAAAGTGTGCACGATAGGGACGCGTACTTCCATCCGATACTACGTGAACACCCAGAACACCCTTTGCGTGTTCAACTGCGGCGTATGCCTGCCCAACGGGAACGCGGAAACCTTCGGTCACCAGCTTAAAGTGGTGAATCAACGATTCCATCGATGTACCCATAATCTCGCGGATGTGGCTAAGGGAGTTTCCTTGCCCATCATTGCCCACTGACAACTGTGCAGGCCATGCGATATGCGGATCATCAACCATGACAGGCTCACCCTCTGTTGCATCCAAGCGCTCCAGGCACTGGTACACAATCTTTAACGATTCATACATTTCATTAAAGCGCACCACCGTCCTGGTGTAGGCATCGGATTGATCGGCAACAGGAATATCGAAGTCATAGGTTTCATAGCCGCAGTACGGCGCATCCTTTCGCAGGTCGGCTGGATATCCTGCGGCACGAACCATCGGTCCAGTCACCCCCAGGGCCATTGCGCCAGAAAGTGGCAACACCGAAATATCGATGGCGCGGGCTTTAAACAACGGGTTCGCCAATACCAAGTCCTGCAGTTCATTGATGTCCCGACGACACTTGGGCAAGAGTTCACGAATATAGTCAGTGGTACCCGGTGGAATATCTTGGGCTACACCACCCGGACGAATATAGGCATGATTCATGCGAAGGCCCGTGATGCGCTCAAAAATGCGCAGGATTTCTTCACGGCCTCTAAAGGCAATGGTCATCATCGTGGTGGCACCCAGCTCGTTACCGCCCGTACCAATGGCCACCAGATGCGATGAAATACGATTCAGTTCCATAAGCATCACGCGAATCACGCTTGCACGGTCGGGAACACGGTCGGTAATGTTGAGCAATTTTTCAACACCCAGACAGTAGGCGACTTCCTGGAAGAAAGGCGCCACATAGTCCATTCGAGTACAGAAGGTCACACCTTGTGTCCAGGTGCGAAACTCCATATTCTTTTCGATACCAGTGTGTAAGTATCCCGTGCCAACGCGAACTTCGCGGATATATTCACCGTCCAGCTCAACAATCAGACGCAACACACCGTGAGTTGACGGGTGAACAGGGCCGATATTGACAACAATGCGTTCGTGCGCTAGTTTTTCAACCTCTGAAGCCATGTCATCCCAGTCACCACCATTGACGGTGTATTCGGGGATGTCGTGTGCCATGTCGTCAACAGCTGGCTTTGTCGCAAAAATGCTGGCTCTTTCTTGAGTAGTCATTACCTATACACCCTCCGAGTATCAGCAGGCGGAATGGTTGCGCCTTTATATTGAACGGGAATACCACCCAGGGGATAGTCTTTACGCTGCGGATGGCCAACCCAATCGTCAGGCATAGCCGAACGCGTCAAGTTGGGGTGACCATCAAAAATAATACCCATCAAATCCCATGCTTCACGCTCCCACCAGTCATCGCCTGGATAAATGCTCACCACAGAAGGAATGTGCGGATCCGAATCAGGACAAGTAACCTCAAGGCGAACCGTACGCGAATGAGTATAGGAATAAAGCTGCCAGCACGCGTGCAGTTCGCGGCCAAGCTGTTCAGGGTAGTGTACGGCGCTCACGCCAAAGTTCATTTCAAAGCGTAGGTCTTGGTCATCGCGCATCCACTTACACACTTCAACGATATGTTGACGTGCAATATAAATAGTCAGTTCATCACGATCAACAACGACCTTTTCGATCACGTCGCTTACCCTTAAACCCGCTGCATCGATAAGCTCTTCAAGAATGTCAACAATCTCGTCAAAGTAGCCGCCGTAGGGGCGTTCAGATTGCCCAGGCATCGTGATTTTTTCTTGGAATAATCCAAAACCCGTCGTGTCGCCATCGTCTTGAACACCGAAAGAGCCTTGGCGCGTTGCAACCAAGTCTGGTTCGGTACGTCCAAACTTGTCGAGTTCACGTACTTCTTTCTTGGTAACATCAAGCTGTGTTGATTTGTTATGAAGATCTTTTGACGAGGGCGATGTGTGGTTACTCATACCAGTTCTCCCTTCATCATGTGTGTTGGTGTGGCCTTTAAGGCAGCTTCTTCGACTTTGCGGGCAATTTCTTGCCGACGCTTATTGTTCAGCGGCATCACGTTAAGGGGAGTTTCATAATGAATCTGATCCCAAAGGGTAAAGATTGCGTTGAGGAGCATTTCTGGGCGTGGTGGGCATCCAGGCAGATACACGTCAACGGGAACCACGTGGTCACAGCCTTGGACGATCGCGTAGTTGTTGAACATCCCACCCGATGATGCGCACGCTCCCATCGAGATCACCCATTTAGGTTCGGGCATCGCATCGTAGGCATTGCGCACAATGGGAGCCATCTTGTGTGACAGCCGCCCAGAAACAATCATCAGGTCGGCGTGGCGAGGGCTGGCACGGAAAACTTCCATACCAAATCGCGCAATGTCGTAACGCGGTGTACCAGTGGCCATCATTTCAATCGCGCAGCATGCCAAGCCCATCGTGACTGGCCATACTGAGGATTTACGTGCCAATCCAACAAACTTGTCCAAACTGGTCATGCCTACGCCTGCAGGCAATTCGTTATCTAGTGACATCTACTGTTTCCCCCTTTATTAAAAGTCCAGGCCGCCGCGACGCCACTCGTAAACATATGGAATCGTAATAAGCGCAATAAAAATAAGCAGTGCAATAAGTGCAGGCCCTGCTAATGCTGAATCAAACTTATTGGAGGCTACTGCCCATGGATAAATAAATACGACTTCAATATCAAACACGATAAAGGTCATGGCTACCAGGTAGTACTTGATAGGAAAACGACCATGCGCCGCTTGGTTTTCCATCGGCTCAATGCCACATTCATAAGTGGCGGTCTTTGAACGATTACGGCGGTTAGGGCTAAGAATCGCCGATGCGACAAGCCCTCCCAAAGCAACAGATAGCGTTACTGCCGCCATTATCAAAATTGTCGCCCCAGGCGAAATAGCTCCAGGAATCATAGGTAACTCACTTCCTTCAGTGACAGCGTGTCCATTAATGGCCAGCTCATTGAAATCCTATAAGCATCACAGAAATGTTGCCTATTAAGACAATTCGTCATTATCGTCATGATTTTGGCACCACCTGCGCAAGTTTTTGAATAACTCTGTCTGAAATATCGCCACCACGACGTTCATATCCATCAGATAGTAATTTGTGAACAAATGACATTAACCCAGGGTGCCCTAACCCATACTTCGTGCATATCCTCATGATTTCTGGGCGTTCAATCAAACGCACAAAACCCCGGCCCAAGGTGTAGTATCCACCATAATGCTGTGATACAAGTCTCGGATACGATTGCATCACTTTTTCCGCACCGGCCTCATTTGTTCGCCCTAAAGCCTGAACTATACATTGTGCAGCAATACGAGCGGAGGTCATTGCCGGAGCTATCCCTTCACCGTTAAAAGGGCTAACCATACCGGCCGAATCTCCAACAAGCACTAGATTGTTACGGTAGTGAGGTTTACGGTTAAACGCCATGGGAAGTGCCGCTGAACGAAGTGGCCCTTCCATATTTTCCTCAACAAATCCCCACTCTTTTGGCAGATTTGATACCCATTGCTGAAAGACCTTGCGATAGGCAATCTTTGTGGCCTTAGCATCGGAGCTCACCGAGCCTAGACCCACATTGACCAGGCCATTACCAAGCGGGAACATCCAACCGTAACCAGGTAAAAGATTTGACTCATTGGGTTTTCCATCCCATAGTTCCAAATGGGATTCCATCCACTGCTCATCGGCTCTTGGTGAGCGGAAATAGGCGCGCGCTGCCACAGCTATTGGACGATTTTCCAGCTTCTTTATTCCCATGGATGTTGCAAGACGTGCAGAGACACCTCCGGCATCAATAACATAGCGCGCACGAATGCCCACGGGGGGCAGTTTTTTTCGGTCGGCACCCCGCTGCGAAACCTGCACACCCACAATCTTATTATTTTCAGTAATGGGGCCTACCACGGTTGAATTTTCATAAAGGCAAGCACCTGCTTCTACCGCCCTCTTTGCTAGACGTTCATCAAGGGATGTGCGCGCACGAGCCATCCCGTAACCGGGGAAGGATTCTTGTTCTGGCCACGGAAGATGAAGGGTATGACCACCACCAATAACAGTTAAGCCTTTATTGAACTGCCAGCCCTCTTCTTCATGAGGGCGAATACCCATGGCGAGGATTTCACGAACAGCATGAGGGGTAAGGCCATCTCCGCAGACCTTATCGCGAGGAAACTGTGACTTCTCCAGCAAAATGACATCAACGCCAGCTTGCGCTAAGTGGTATGCAGCTGCAGAGCCTCCCGGGCCTGCACCAACAATGGCAACCTGACAGGATGAGCCATCTTTGAGGGGCTGCGTCACTTTTATTCCTCTTGATCGATTCGTCATTCTTTCACACCTCACGTGACAGGAGTTTTACACAGACAGGATAGGAACCCAAGAGCTAGTCGAGCCGTGAAGAGGTTCGACGAATGGGCTTTTCCCTTAGTCTGTCACATAGCCAGTCACAGTGCCTATAGATAACCTAACGTGTTCAGACACGTAATACGAAGGGGTAAGTATCCATGCAGATAGCGCTTTTAATAAAGGACCTATGTCCCACGGCTTTCCATGCGCTTTAAGTAAGGCATGCGTTACTTAATTCATTTGTCACATAACAGGATAGCGTGAAACAAAGAAACAAAAACCGTGAGCTTCTCGAACATGGTGACTAATTATTGCATGGCGTCTGCAAATACGGTGAAAAATAGTATAAAAGTTAGGTTCCTTGAGATTAGTTTTGGCAATACGAAACTGTGATAGCTGAACAACGTTAGGCAAAGTGAAAATCGACCAACTCTTTGAACACAGTTTCGACGTGAAGCAAAACAGAACCGTCGGTGCGTGGCGGTAGAACACTACCCACGCGTAAAAACGCCGTACAATCCAGCAAAAAACGCACCCTTACCTCCTTGCTCCGCCACACCTTGCCCCTCCGCACAGCACTCACAGACACTCACAACACAAATATTGACAAGCATCAATCCATGCAGGTATCTCCTTTATTGGCTGATACAAAGTAGGGACATCCAAATAGCGCGATGCCCACTAGCTCATATGCTGGATGTATTCAAAAATTGCTTTCATAATCATCTCTGTGGCGATAGCCGCCAACAACAAACCCGCAATCTTCGTCAGAAGAAGCGTTCCACCTTCGCCTAAGACTTTTGCAAAGATTCCAGCAAAACGCATGGTAATCCACATAATAAAGTGCATCAATACAATCGCCACCCCAATGGCAACCAAGCCTCCAAGTTGTCCGTGAGATCGATCCCACGCGATCATGACTGCAACAATCGCTCCCGGCCCTGCCAGCAAAGGTGTCCCCAGTGGTACCAACGCAACATTGACCCCTTCAGACGCGGTTGGGTCTGGTTCTTGCTCGCTTGGAATCAGCAACTGCATAGCTACAAGAAAGAGCAATACACCACCTGAAAGTTTCATTGCAGCTGCCGATATATCTAGTAGCGACAAAATATATGATCCAAAATAAGCAAAGATTCCGATCACTAAAATGGAGGTTAATGTCGCTTGCATCGCTGCTCTATTACGTTGCTTCTCATCAAACGTACTGGTCAAGGCTAAAAATAGGGGAATACTACCCACTGGATCCATCACAACGAATAGTGTGGCAAATAGCGACACAAAAATTGCACTATCAAATAACTCGGGCATCACACCCCCTTCTTTGACAAGCACTGCAGGTAGGAATCTGCACAGGTCAAGTAGCCCATTTGACTTCTGCGACCGTCACGTAGCATTAAGTGTAAATTGATAAAATCCCCGTTCTGCTGGATCGCAACAAATCGGGGATTTTGCGCGCTCGACAGGATTCGAACCTGCAACCTTCTGATCCGTAGTCAGATGCTCTATCCGTTGAGCCACGAGCGCCTAGAAACCAGTGTAAGGATACTTGCCCTTCTTTTCCAAATCCTACGAACGTCACTTTCACCACATTTTGTTCCGATCGCTTTTCTGCTTTCCATGCGTCACTTTTGGAACACTTTGACATGGACGAACAAATCACCAGGTCATTGACTTTGACACGATATCCGTGCACTAAGTGTTTCTTTTCTTGCAAGCCACTGTAGGGCAATCCCCTTATTGCAGCGTGATTATCGCACCCAAGGAGCCAATACACATGCAGTATGTGCGCGCTTTCCTAGCGACAGTTCCTCAAGGCCAGTAGATAATCCATATCATCCTTTACAATGAAATCAATGGATACTTTTACCAAAACCGACTCTTCAGCAGCGTTGCGACTTGAAGCTGCAGGGTTGAGGTGGCTGGGTGAAGCTATGCTCCACGGCGGAGCCCATACCGTGGGTGTTATTGACCTTACTTCGTATCATTTAGTTACAAATCGTATAACCCCCTCGCGTATCACCGCGCGCGCTGCCTACCAATTCGGTTCTGCATTGGCGCTCACCCACGCGGCAGGTGCCCCATATTTTGGTGCACCACCTCGCGGTTGGGACAGCTGCAAAGGAAACATGGGTCGCGCGCCACTTAGCTTTGTTTCAGAGGACGACGCAGAGCGCAGTTGGGGCGCCTTTTACGCTCAGGAACGTTTATTGCCCTACTTAGAAGGCGCAAGAAATAACGGTTCCATGTCGTTGAGCGATATCGACACTGTTGAAAAAGTGTGTACGCGTCTTATCGCCAACGAGTTTGATTCTGAACAACCCCAGTTGGTAAGCTCCGCAGCTAGCCGTATTCATGGTGATTTATGGAGTGGAAACGTTTTGTGGGCTGATGCTCCTACTCTCACGTGGGCTCCTTCAATGGCAGGCTCTTCCCTGACTGCATCACGATCTTGTAAAAAATCAACCCGCCCAGCGTCCTATGAAAACACAGATCCAGCCAGGGGAATCTGTGGTGTGCTTATTGATCCTGCCGCTCAGGGTGGTCACGCCGAAACTGATCTGTCGTATCTAGGCTTATTTCACCAGCCCCACCTCAACGATATTTATGCTGGATATGATTCGGTGTCACCTCTTGCACCAGGTTGGAAAGAACGTGTCAGTCTACATCAACTACATATCCTGATTGTCCACGCCTATTTATTTGGTGGTGGTTATGGCGCACAAACAGCCCAAGTAGCTCGTCGTTACGCATAGCATTTCTTCCTACTAACTACCTCGCAAAGAATGCCCTAAGATGCGCTACTTCGTATTTACCTGCACCACAAACAGCGATCGTAAAGTGACCATCCTAGGATGCAAAACTGCGTGACCATACGTTAACGGCATCTACCGACAATGACAAAACAAAAATTACAGCAATCCGTGGTGGCATACCAACAAGCACACTAAAGGAATAATTCTCGGTAAATAACACTGCAAAATCAGCAGTAATTCCTAGAGAATAAAGTGAATATCTGCCATATCATAATCTTGTCTTTTATTGTTTTCTTCATCATGAAGGATAGTTACTCCAAAAGCAAAATACATACTCACTCAACAAACACTAATCAGATGGTCGTCCTCTCGAATCAAAGCCACCCCATCACAGGAAAGGCGGGGCTCCAGTTCACCCCGCCTTTTTATGCCTGTATAAAGCAGTCTAGAGATTCTTAATCCTTAATCGGGAAACGCCTCAATAACGACGCAAACAGCCCGCCCGAGATATTGTGCCACACGGAAAATACGGCTGCGGGCAGTGCAGCCTCCGGCGAGAAATATTGGGCTGCCAGCCCCGCAGCAAGACCAGAATTTTGCATACCAACTTCAATAGCAGTTGTACGCGAGGCACGCTCCGCGCACTTCGTGGCCTTGGAAATACCATAGCCTAACACGTAGCCTAAGCCATTGTGCAAAAAGACCACTAACAGCAGTAAAGCCCCTGCACTCACCAAGGCATCTGCCGAACCGGCAACAACGGCCATCACCACATAAGTGATACCTGCAACCGAAATCCATGGCAGCACGGGTAGTACTTTTTCAACAACCGCGTGCGCAAGAACCCGCAGCAGCAGGCCAGCAACCACTGGTACAACTACAATTTTCACAATCGACATTGCCATATCTCCAGCTGGTACAGGAAGATACGAGCCTGCCAGCCACAGCGTCAAAAGTGGCGTAAAAATTGGTGCAAGCAATGTTGATATGGCCGTCATTGTCACCGATAACGCAACATCCCCCTTGGCCAGGTAGCTAATAACATTCGAGGACGTTCCGCCGGGTGCACATCCCACAAGGATAACTCCTGCGGCAAGGGCTGGGGGAAGACCGAAGATCCAGGCAAGTGCCAGCCCCAGCAGTGGCATGATAACAAACTGCGAAACAACACCGATAAGAATCGGCAGTGGTCGCTTAACAACCAGAACAAAGTCTGGCGGTGTAAGTGTAAGGCCCATCGCAAACATGATGATGCCAAGGGCTGGCAACACTCCAGGCCCTAGCAGTGTAAACGTATCGGGGAGGAGAAAAGAGATGGCAAAAGCAACAATAATGATTATGGGAAATACTGTCACGGCCAGTCGTGCTGATTTTTCTTCTGCCACTGTGGCGCCATCATAGGATGGCGCTAATGTCTTGTTTTGGGACGCACCTTGCGTCGAACTATTCTGATTCTTTTGTGTACTCATGCCCCTATTGTGTAGAGACTCTTACATAACGGGTAGATGCATCTCAAATGCTGGTCTTATTCTGTTTGGTGTTGCTCTATTCTCTGGTATGAGGGGCCCCATCAACTTCGAGAACGATCTTTCCGAAAGGACGTTGAGGAGCGTCCTGTTGCGACGTTGCTCGTATTCTATCGTGGGCTTTTGCAGCATCGCCCACGGGAATAACGGAATCAATCACTGGAACAACATCGCGTTCTTGCAGCATCGGCCACACGTCACGTATAAGACGTTCACGCAAGCCAAGAATGATCTCGCGTGGCATATTTCGCATAGTACCCGCATGAATTTCCAGCGCTTTATTCATGGGCACCAACAGGTTGATGTCGGTTTTTACTCCCTTTTGCAACCCCAAAATCATGAGTCGCCCACCATAACTCAACATATCTAGATTAGCTTGAAGGCCGCCTGCTCCCAGCACGTCAATAATGCAGTGAACACCTTTTCCGTCGGTCAGCTTCTTGACTTGGGTAACAATATCATCGTGATAGTCAAGTGCTGTGCAGCGAGCAAGTTTTTCCACAGCTTTGCACCGTTCCTTCGATCCAGCCGTGGTAATAACGTTAAGTTGCATTGCTGCCGCCATTTGTACGGCAATCGTTCCAACCGCACCAGAACCACCATGGATAAGAACAGTTTGCCCACCACGAGTTCTGCATCGTTCGACCAGGCAATAATAGGCGCTGATTGCTGCCTCCATGATTGCTGCGGCCTTTTGCAAGTCGTAACTAGTGGGAAGTGGGAAAACCGCAGCTTTGTCGGCTACGCAGTAGGGGCCATATGCGCCGCCCTTGACCACTGCGCAGACTTTGTCGCCGATACGCAGTGGACGTGTCACCCCTGCAATATCAGTGCGGTTCCGCGCACCCATTTCCACGTGGGCCCTGGCAGCACTATTTTTTGTGGCGACATCGTCATTACTGCTTTGCTTACCAACAGCCTGCCCACCACTTTGATGTGCATAAGTATCAGCCATATGAGCATCCACCACGTCATCTGCAGTATCATCGTGGCAGATGGCAACAATAGTGCCTGAGCATTCCAGCCCTAAAACATTGCTTATTCCCTTTGGCGGCGGGTAGTGCCCTGCTGCCTGTAATGTGTCAGCGCGATTCACGCCAGCGTAGGCCACTTTGATAAGAACCTGGTTTTTGCCAGGCCGTGGAATAGGCAGTTCAACAAGCCCAAGCCCTGAACCAATATGTTTCACATCGGCGGTATGGGGATAATCCAGTATCGACACTATCGAGCGCATTGTTCCATTATCATTACTTCTTGCGCTATCTATTATTTTCATCTCACTCATATCACCATTGTCCCTGATGAACAGGAAATGCGCTAGCACGAATACAATTTCGCGCAATGTCTTCGCATGCTCGGTAATGTGTTCGCAGGGCATCAACGAAGTGATACCTCACCATAGGTGGAACTGTCATATGGTCACTACAACATCTACGCCAATCTTTCCTCCCCTTCCAAAAAACCAGCCCCACCGCGAAACACTGCCGCCATACACTCCCCAAAACACTCACATCGCCAAGCCTGGATCAATCTATCAACGCACCCACACCAGCTATAACAGACATCCACCACGCGTATAACAGCCACAGCAACAGGCGAAGAAGCACCCTAACTTTTGATCGATCACCCTGTCAACTCAAGTACAACGACGAAGGCCACCAGCCCCTTGATAGCGTGAACTTACTGGCAATGTTGTATCTTGAGGGTTGCTTTCGCACAACACTACTGAGTTCACAACCACACCAATACACCACTAATAACGCATAGACAGCCTTGGCTCCCCTCAACGCTTAGTCGGAGTGCAGCTGCGGATCTTTCACAGGCAGCATCAACAGTAATCCCGCCAGTAAAATAATAGAAATACCTACTATGCCCCAATGCTGGGCACTCACCCCATCTGGAACAAACATTTTCCCTAAGGCAACACTGAGCGCAAACATTGCTGGGGCAAGGAATGACACCGCACGCCCGGTAGTTGCATACAGACCAAATACTTCACCTTCACGTCCTTTGGGTATAAGCCTTCCCAGGTATGACCGTGATGCACTTTGTGTAGGCCCAACGAATACACACAGTGCCATACCAACAGTCCAGAATACGATTTTGCCGCCATCGTGGAAAAAATAAACGGCCATGGCACATAAAATCATTGACAGCAGTGACCCTAAGATTACTTTGCGTGGCCCAATCTTATCGTCAAGGGCCCCAAACGCAATAGTGGCGATGCCAGCAACAACATTGGCTACCACACCAAACAGCACCACTTCGGAATCGGTGAAGGCAAAAACGGTTGCAGCTAGAATCGCACCATAGGTAAAAACACCTGCCAATCCGTCACGAAAAATTGCGGAGGCTATCATAAATTTCAATGTATCGGGCGCTATCTTATGAAGCATCTTCACGGTCCCCCACAGATGTTTGTAGCTGTCAACGATCCCTTCAGGCGCAATGTCGTCTTCAACGCCAGCCACGCGTCGCCCTCTTACTTTAAATAGCACTGGCAAGGCAAAAGCACCAAACCAAAACGCTGCCACCAGCATACATACTCGAATAGTCCAGCCATTTTCACCTGATGTTTCAATAAGCGCATTGTCTGAGATAAATCCGTACAGCAGAATAATCAGCAGCACGATCCCACCGATATACCCCATTCCCCATCCCAAGCCAGATACGCGCCCCATATATTTGCGCTCCGAAACGCGCGACAGCATTGCGTTGTAGTTAACGGAGGCAAATTCGAAGAAGATATTGCCAATCCCTAGGCACGCCACGCCCAGCCATAGCATTCCTTCGGCACCCAGTGGCCCTTCTGGTGCCACAAAAACCATGCCCAGCAAGCACAAGAACACGAAAAATGAGTTTACACCCAGCCAAAATGTGCCTTTGCCTTTGCGGTCAGCTCGCTGCCCACTGATGGGTGCGGTCAGTGCGATAATTATTCCAGCTATCGTTAGCCCTATGGATAGACGCAGTGTAGCGTCTTCTTTCGCCATAAAGACGCCATCTTTAGTCAAGTAAACACTAAAAACGAAGGTGGTGGCAACAGCGTTGAACGCGGCCGATCCCCAGTCCCATAGCGACCAGGCAAATGTTGTTGAATTAAGAACTTTACCGCGCGTACTTTCTTTGTCGTAACGCGGTTGAAGACTGTCCATCGGGGAAATGCCCATACCAATAGCATAGGGGTTTCCTCGATTTTTCGAAACTGATTGCGTATTTTATGGACTCCGTCCTCGTCACTTGGCACCATGAAGGCCAGCGGATTGTTGTATTTTTTGACGAGGACGCCGGCGGCTACTTTTACTACGACGCAGTATGTATGGCCGTTTTTGTTCTTGACGAGGGCGCTGTGGCCCGTATGTTGCGTGGCTAGTCAACGTGTCCACGTAGTCGAACAGACAGGCACGTCACGCATCCCTCAAGTTTTTCGAACTCACTGATATCAACAGCAATAACGGTATATCCCATGTTTTCAAACATTTTCTTTGTTTGTGGGCATGATGCCGCCATAAGGAGTGTATTGTTTTCTAATAACACGACGTGTGAGCCTGATTCTTCGGGTACTGCTAAGAAGTTTTCCCACACCGATGTATCATCGATAAGTGGTTCATAACCGATAATTCGACCATCTGGCAATGCTGTCACTGCCGATTTAAGGTGCAAAACTTTTGTTAACTTGACGGGAATTACTTCGGTCTTAAACTCTGCTAGAAGCTCGCGCAGTTGGCGCACTCCTTCGGCGTTGGTGCGTCCTCCTGGAGCCTGACCTACCCAGACATTGCCGCCGAACTTCAATATGTCACCACCGTCTATTGTTCCTGGTGCTTCAATATGGGCAACGCGGTAACCAGCTTCACGTACAGCTTTTTCGGCGCCTTCTGTTTCGGGTTTCCGCTCATCGGCCCCCGGACGCATCACTATAGCTAGATCTTCGTACACAAATATCGGGTCTTCAATAAATACCGAGTCGGGGCATTTATCGGCAGGTTCAACTTCGATTGTTTGCCAACCGGCATCCTGCATGGCAGCAACGTAGGCCTGCCATTGTTCTTTAGCTTTATCGTAGCTGACGGGGGTTCTTTCAATGTGTGTTACTAAACCCTGGGATAGTTGAGGGGATGGTTTTCGGATGAGTGCTCGCAAATGTGCCATAACTCCAAGGTTATCGAATTACGACATTAATATATTCATTTTCTTTTAGGAAAAATAAAATGCCTGCTGCGTAGGCCTCACCAAGAATAGGCCTCACCAAGAAGGGCTGTGCAGCCCCCGCCCGCCCCCACGCACAACAACCACACAACCACGACACTTCAAACAGATCCACATCCTTAACCAAGACAACGCACACGCCAACCACCACAACAAAGCCAACCAATCACCACGACCACACCTGCACCAACACGAACCAGACCACACCCGGCGATACAGGCATTGCCAAACACAAAACCGGCCCACAAATACACAAAAAAACCACCCCACCAAGCCCCCACCGCCACGCACAACATTAGACTCATGGCCGATACTGACCAGAATCATTGGTGATTACTTGGCCTTACGAAGCGGGCCTGTCTGATTCCGATTGAGCATGTAGATATTCTTCGACAATGGCAATATCGGCAGGAACCGTGATTTTAAGGTTCATTGCCGAGCCTTCAACGACGAAACATTGTCCACCGTCAGCCATCATCAACTGGGCGTCATCGCTCATGGCTGTTGCTTCATTTGTGGCTTGTATTGCGTAACGCTCATGGGCATCACATATTGCTCTGCCAAAAAATCCTTGTGGAGTTTGCACATGATAGAGCTCGCCTCTTGGTAAAACGCGTTCGACCAGTGGATACTGCTTTGTTGTATTTACTGGATGTGCAGCTGAATCTGCCTCAGCGTTTTCGTATTGCTTATCCCCAAGGCGCCCGTGCCATGTATCTTTGCCGTAGCCAGGTCGGTGGGTTCCAGTGCCGCCACTTCGGTGCTGCGAATCATGTCCTAGTCGCTGCTTCCTGTCGTGTTGACAGGGGTTCTTCTTGGCGCACTTAGTCTGAATATCTCCGTCACTTCTATACCAATCCGTGGAGGTTTCCCCTTGTATTTGTCTGACAGTAAATGCGGGAATACGCGCCTGATACATGGTATCAACAGCTGCAACACCTGGAATAACGGCAGCTGTCTTACAAGCGTGCGTCGGTAACGTATGCAAGCATTGCACAACACTATCAATCACTGTTGAGGGTACAGCACAGCGCGCGGCATCGTGGATTAACACAATGTCGTCATTGGTAAGTTGGGCGTGTTCATCAAGTTTTTGGAGGGCGTTACCGATTGACTGTTGACGTGATACGCCACCGTACACACCTATTATGGTGGTTTGTTGCCAAGGGTGTCCGTATTTATCTACTAGGTGGTAGGTGTGGAGCATCTGTTGGAACTCATCCATATGCCCCTGTGGTACAGACACAATTATTGTGTCAATATGATTTGCGGTTCGCGGATTCGTGTTGTCGTGATTGCCAATAGCGCTCTTTCGGCTGCTAGCGGCAGTGTTATGGAAGGCCTGATTGTCAGCGCTACCTGCCCTATCGTTTGCTTCACTCTTGCCGTTGGCAGCGCTTTCACCATTATCTGTACCGTGTGGCGCTGTTACGTCACTGGTTTCTGGCAGTGAGCCAGCATCCCAGCGGTAGCGACAAAATGTGTGAAGAACGTGAGCAAGCATTGGTTGGCCATGTAGGGGAACAAATGCTTTTGGCTGCTGGTATCCTAGTCTGCTTCCACTCCCAGCGGCAGTGATCACAGCAAAGAGACGAGTCCGTTTCAGGGCTTTTTCTTGTGTCTCATTGCCATTGATGGTCATGCTGATAACTGATACGGATGTTATGCTTTATTGTCTTGTTCTGCGTCATCAACGCCGTCTTTTGCGGTATCGACATCGCTATGAGCTGCGTTATCTTCGCTTCCAGTCTTATCGTCATTGGTTTTTATGACTGGAACACTTTCAGCCAAAATCGCGTCAAGACGTTCTTCGGCAAGTTCTTCTTCTTCCTCTTTTGCCAAGGCAAGTTCAGAAATCAGAATCGAGCGGGCTTTTGCCAGCATCCGTTTTTCACCTGCGCTTAATCCGCGTCCTGTATCACGATAGGAGAGGTCGCGCACAACTTCAGATACTTTCAAAACATCGCCAGTTGCAATCTTTTCATCATTGGCTTTATAGCGCCGTGACCAGTTCGTTGGTTCTTCCACATAGGGTTCTTGAAGGACTCGTTTTACTTCCGCTAAACCATCTTCATCAACAACATCACGTAGTCCCACCATCTCAACATTGGAGGCTGGTACCTGTATCACCAGGTCACCTTGTGTAACTCGCAAGGTCAGATACTCGGTATCCTTTCCTTTAAGTTTTCGAATCGTAATCTTTTCGATAGTTGCAGCTCCGTGGTGAGGGTACACCACAGTTTGACCCACTTCAAACGCCATATCCAGCGACACTCCTTATTGATTAAACTCCTGCTATTCTATCGTGAATTACAGCGCTTTCAAAGTGCGTCCGCGAAAGACAATGATGTGGACAAAAAGTATGCACGCCCTTGACGTGCAAGAACGTGCATACTAAAAGTTTTTGTTTCTATTTGCCTTGGTTGGCTACAGCGTCAATCTTGGCTTGAGCATCTGGATCAAGATAGCGCCCACCCTTTTTCACAGGCTTCAGTGTTTGTTCATCGAGTTCGTAGACCAGGGGAATTCCCGTGGGGATATTCAATCCAGAAATGTCCTCGTCACTAATATCATCCAAATATTTCACGAGGGCGCGCAGGGAATTACCGTGAGCAGCAATCATTACTGTTTTACCCGATGTGATTGTAGGAACTATTTCGTTTTCCCAATAGGGAAGCAAACGTTCAAGCACATCTTTCAAGCATTCACTTAACGGAATAGGTTCACCTTGGTAGCGCGGGTCAGCGTCTTGCGAGAACTCGCTTCCTTTTTCAATTTCTGGCGGTGGAGTGTCGTAGGAGCGGCGCCATTCCATGAACTTTTCTTCGCCAAATTCATCGCGAATCTCTTTCTTATTTTTACCTTGCAAAGCACCGTAGTGGCGTTCGTTAAGACGCCATGAACGTATCACTGGAACCCAGTGACGGTCGCACGCATCTAATGCTAGATTAGCTGTGTTGATTGCGCGACGCAGCATTGATGTGTAAAGAACATCGGGAAGTACCTGTTCTTTCGCTAAAAGTTCGCCTCCGTGAACAGCTTCTTCTTTTCCCTGTTCTGACAGTGGAACGTCTACCCATCCTGTGAACAGATTTTTTGCGTTCCACTCGCTTTGGCCGTGGCGCAATAAAACCAGTGTGTAAGACATTGTTTTCCTTTCGTTATGTCTTTACCCGGTTGCCCTAGAGGTAACCGATAACACCTCTATTTTAGCTCTTTTCATCTACTCGTTACCGTGTTGGAAGTCCCAGGTGCTTCGGTAGCGTCATGAGTTTTTTCACCGAAGTACCCGATGGATACCGTCACCGTAAAGAACTCTAGGCGGCTAGAAGTCCCAGTCGTCGTCCTCTGTGTCAACAACTTCGCCCATGACATACGACGAACCCGACCCACTGAAGAAGTCGTGGTTTTCGTCGGCACCTGGCGATAGTGCTGCCAAAATCGCAGGGTTCACGTCACACTCATCTTGTGGGAACAGTGCCTCGTAGCCTAGGTTCATCAAAGCCTTGTTGGCGTTGTAACGCAAGAACTTCTTGACATCTTCTGTCAGGCCCAGCGGGTCGTAGAGGTCTTCAGTGTATTGTTCTTCGTTTTCGTAAAGTTCGTAGAGTAGTTCGAATGTGTAGTCTTTCAGCTCGTCACGTCGCGCCTGGCTAGCTTTTTCAACAGCTTTTTGATACTTGTAGCCAATATAGTAGCCGTGTACGGCCTCGTCACGAATAATCAAGCGAATCAGGTCGGCAGTATTTGTCAGTTTTGCGTGGGATGACCAATACATTGGTGCGTAGAAACCACTGTAGAACAGGAAGGATTCCAGCATGGTACTGGCTACTTTGCGTTTTTCGGGGTCGTCGCCACGATAGTATGACATGACGATTTCTGCTTTACGCTGCAGGTTCGGGTTTTCCTCGGACCACCGGAAGGCTTCATTAATTTCTTCTGTTGACAGCAGTGTTGAAAAAATTGATGAATATGATTTTGCGTGCACTGATTCCATAAACGCGATGTTGGTATAAACTGCTTCTTCATGCGGTGTGATTGCATCGGGGATCAGCGAGACGGCTCCTACGGTTCCTTGCACAGTGTCAAGCATGGTAAGGCCTGTAAACACACGATTTGTCATTAACTGTTCATCGGAGTTGAGTGTTTTCCACGAGGGAATGTCATTTGAAATCGGTACTTTTTCAGGCAGCCAAAAGTTGCCGGTCAAACGGTCCCAGACCTCAAGATCTTTTTCGTCTTCGATTTTATTCCAGTTGATGGCTTGTACCGTGTCAAGCAGTTTGAGTTTTGATTTCACGTTGTTTCCTGTCTATCTGTTGGAACTTTCCATATTTTGCAAGCCTTGCGGTGAAGTCTGTTGCGTCAACAACTCAGCCTGGTGTACACCTGCCACGTATCTTTGACGGCATGTCATTAACTGTGCAGATCGTCTTTTTAGCTGTGGAACCCGTCTGTGTTTGTGCAGTGTTAGCTGGCTGCTTTTTCTGCCTGTTCCTCTAAAAGATTTGTTGGAACAAGAATACATTTGGGTGGGGTGGCGTTGCGTCGGCCTTTGGCCACTTTTTGCAGATGTACCAAACGTGCATGAGCGGCTTCATTTTCGGCCTTCACCAGCGCTCTTGACGCTTCTACCATGCCGTTTTCATCTAGGAATTCACCACCAATTGCTAGGCGGATTCCCTGGTCAGCACATTCAACGATTGCATGGGCTATCTTGTTCATTGCGTCACCCAAATAATGCAGGTGCATCAGGTGCAGTTCATCACCTTCGGATAGTCCTTTTTGTGCGTCGCCAAGCTGGTAATACCAGTCTTCGCTGGTCATTGGTTTAATGCTAACGATCGTTTCGGTGTGGGGCTCCAAAAAATCTTTTTGAGCGTCTTCGGATTCATGTCCGTCATGAACAACGATAATGCCGCGTTTCATGTGTTCCTCCTAGTGCTCCAATATGTGCACATATGATGGTCTTCATCACCTGGTCGTCGTGTCCGTTAGACTATCATAAACATAGTTGAGCTCCTTTGACACGTCCACAGAAACGGTTCACTTCATCGCGTCATATCATCTGGCGCGTTGAGTTGTTTCTGTTTTGTTTCACACATTTTTATCGCAGAGGGCGTTGCACTGGTTAATCGAGCACGTCATCAATAGATTTTTTCAGAAATTCTTTATGATACTTGTCTGCTTGTTTGTCGTTATCTTCTCTAGGCGCAGTGTTGTGAGCAGTGTCATTTTGTTCATCACCAAAAGCCCATTTACGTAGGTTGATAACAATTTTTTTGTCATCTGTTACGCAGCTTGCAGGCTCGGGTGTATTTGCGTCTGGGGTGTCAATGGGGTCAGCTTCTGGTGTACACAGCTGATAGGTCATTGACGGTGAGGCCACCACAAATGTTAGGTCTGTGCGACCGTGGGACCGTCGTTGATAACGGTAGCGAGTATCTTGGTCAAGTATTCCTTGGAAGTGGGAGGCAAAGACGGGTGGATCTACAGGCATCAGCCCTTCAAGCTGCACCTGATAGGTGAGTATTTTCCCCGCACCAGTTCCATCAGAGTCTCCGTCGATAGCTGTTGCAGTTCCATTACCTGACCAGGGAATATCTTGTGAGGTAACACCTAGCAACACCAGGTAGTCGTCAAGTTCCATCGCGTCGGGGCCTGCTGGCGCTAGCCGCGACAGATTAGTGCGTGTTTTATACGGATCAGCAAATGTTGATGACGACATCACGTCAATGGCTCGCCCTAACGCTAGGGGTTGGGGCGTGTGTTGACGTGGCTTCCAGGGGCGAATGTATCGTTGACCATCACGAATAATCAGCGGGCTATCGAAATTGCTCCAGTCTGGTCGCGGTGTGCCTTGCGGTTTATCGGATGTTGACTGTGTCATGTCTGTTTCTACAGATGGTCGAGCATCAGTTATTTCGCTATCTGATGTGCCGTCGTGAGTATGCGGTGTGCCATCTGGTTCTTCTGGGTCAGCTGGGTTGGTATGACCAGGAGTGTCCGCATCGTCGGCACTTGGAGTAGAGGCTGGTGTATCGTTGCTGCCACTTTCCCCTGTGGGGTTCGGGCTGGTTGGTAACGGAACTGTTGGTGTTGGCGTGGGCTTATTAACTGGTTTATCTGGCTGCGCGCTTGGCTCACTTGGTGCTGGTGTGGCGGGGTGCTCAGCAGAACCACGATGAAATGACGGATAAACACTTGGGCTCCATTTTGCGTGGTTAAAGCATGAAAATGCGAAGGGAAATACGTCGTATTCAGGATCGCCGGCAAGCATCTTGTCAACAACGCCTGGCTTATTAATGCCGTAGTATTCCAAACATTCATCCTGTAAATATTTACGACCTTTCTCCCATTCTTCGCGGGTGGGCAAAGGTGGAAGCAGGAACTCATCCGGAGGCGGTCCAACAATTGGTGGTTCTCTTGTCACAACCGTGTGAAGTGGCAGTTCATTATCAAAGTCATCAGAAGTGGTCTCCGCTACCACAGGTGCCTCAGAATATAGTGGGCTACTGCTTGAAGGTGGTGGTAAATCAGATGTTACTTCATCGCTATCTTCAACCGATGTTGGGGGTGGGGTTTCCTCAACACCAGGAATGTCACCTTCCTCATCAGAACCTTCACCAGTTTCTTCACCAGAATTTTCATTGTTTCCAACTGTGGAATCTTCTGCCGTGACTTCCTCACTATCATCACGATTGAGTGGTGTATCGAAACCTGGTTCTACAGGAAGTGGCTCTGTTGATGCATCAGGTGTTTCCTGAAGCTCTGAGGCTGATTCAGATTCTAAGGACGCACTTGTATCCGTTAACAAATCTGAGGTGTGCAAGTAACTGGGCTTCGATGTCTTGTTTGGCTTACTCATGGGTGCTTCTGTTACCTTGTCAACCAGGGGAAGCGAGCCATGAGCTGCAGAAGGTTTAGATACAGTGTTGTTATCATCTGTGTGAGCCTTCGCTACATTTTCGCCTTCACCTTGTATAGTGCTGGTGGTTTCAGATTCATTCTCACCAGTATGAGTAGAAGGGGTATCAGAGGTATCGTTGCTTGCCTCGGCAGTGTCGAAAACTTCGTCATTAGCTTCATCTTCGCTAGAAAATGGCGTGCTAGCACTAGCACTATCAGGTTGTGTCTTGTCTAATAAATTAGTATCGGTTGGTCGAACAGGTAAGATACTGCCTTCAGCAGCATCTTTAGTGATAGAAGCGGTGGGATGAGTAGTAAAAGTTTCACTGCCTGCCGACGCAGATGCCGTAATACTATTGGGCTGTACAGAATAGGAATGCGCAAAATTATCAGGAGCTTTACCAGCGGCAACATCTGTGTGAATTGTGTCCGCTGCGGATTGCCCCACCAACTGGTCAGGTTCGGTATTTGCCGCACTTGCAGGCATAATCGATCCACCAAGCATTGCTACCGCAGTCACTGTGGCAACAAACCACCCAAAAGACGCAGATAGTGACTGTTTCATTGCATACTCCCACACGCTCGTACAGTCGGTTATACATTTAACAGTCTAACATCTCAACGACTTATCGAAAATAGCTCGAGCCTCTACCTACCACGTTTCATCAAACAATCAACGCTGGCCCGCATACCCTAAGCTTCCTTCCGTCTTCATATTCGCGCTGTACACGCTTGGGCATCAACCCATGAATCGCCCACGGTATCGAACCAGTGTAAACAAGTAACGCATCCTAGGTGGCCGCTTAACCCCGTCCCCGTTGCAAGCAACCGTACCTATCCGAACAGGACACTTACCTACTCACACTTCCACACCACTGCGCTATACCCACACAATTACCCATCGCTCACACGCTCTCACCCATTTATTCACCGACACACTCAAAGGTTTATTAGCCCGCCGCAACAAAGACAGCTACCGCACAGACATCTACGCCACAATGCACATACCCGCGCGTTCACCTGTTATCACGCATTATCTGCACCAACGTTTATCTCAAACACCGCGTGCTAGGATGACACCTATGAATCGCCCGCATTATGGCTACAGCCGCTCAAACAGTCGCTATGCTTCGTCCTCTGGAAAGAACAACTATCGTCACCACCAGCCTTTTTCACCTCACGATACAACGCTGCAAGGTCTTGCTCGCACAGCAGCAGCCATGGATGGGCGTAACTACGGAAGCTACAAGTCCCTGAAAGGTCGCTACCAGGGTGAAGGCTTCGAGCTGAGTTTGCATAGGGTGCAGTCTGACCCGTATGCGCCGCCGTCGGCATGTTCAATCACTGTGCCCATTGAACAAACAGGAATTACTTGTGACCTTCTTGATTGTTACGACAAAGTAATTGCAGTGTGTGACTTTATTGCTCGACGCTTCCACGCAACCATCACCACTATTAATGCTGGCCGGTGGCTTTCCATTGCACAGTGTGGGCAAGAAATTATGGAACGCAGCTATTCAACTATCCACGATGGTCACCTTGAGGTGCGTTTCCAGGTGTCAATGCCGGCACGCGGGCGGCGAATTATGGGGCGTGAGGCGCAACGGATTTTTGCTGAGCTTATCCCTCAGCTGGTTATGGGACGGCGTGGTGCGTGTCGATTCGAACCTGGCTCGAACGCGCTTTCACAGCTGCGTGAACATGTCAATACCTATTGCGATTGGCTGGAACTCAATCGAATTCGGGCCCGTCATAACTGGGTTGCTTTTATTAGTGATGGATCAATCTTGGCGCGATCCTCAGGTATTTCTGATAAACCAATGACCGATGCGCTTGCGTTTTCCGCACCTGATTCAATGCGCACCACTGTTGAGCTTCCCAGCGGTGAAATACTTACTGGAATGCCTATTCCTGCAGGTGTCACATTGATTGTTGGTGGCGGCTATCACGGTAAATCCACACTGTTGCGTGCGCTTGAGCGAAGCGTGTATGCCCATATCCCCGGTGATGGCCGCGAACGTGTGGTCTGCGATCCTTTGGCGGCTAAGATTCGTTCAGAGGACGGCCGTGCAGTGACGAAAGTTGATATTTCAACTTTTATCCAAAATGTACCCACAGGTGCCGACACCACTTGTTTTTCAACTGCCAACGCGTCGGGGTCAACGTCGCAGGCAGCCTCTATTGCCGAGGTCCTTGAAGCGGGTGCCTCCACTTTGCTGATTGACGAGGACACCTGCGCAACCAATATGATGATTCGTGATGAACGTATGCGTTGCCTGGTCACCAGTGAACCGATCACACCGTTTGTCGATCGTGTACGGTCATTTTTTATTGACGAGGGCGTATCAACGATTCTGGTGATGGGTGGTTCAGGCGACTATCTTGATGTTGCTGATCGTGTTCTTATGCTTGATAACTACCAGATTTATGATGTGACTGATCAGGCCCAACAAGTGTGTTTGAAGATGCCGCGTGGCCAGAAGCATACTACAAGTGGCAGCGGGGTGAAAGCTCATGGAAAATCTGAACCTGACAAGTGTGGCGAGTCTTCTTGTCTGCAAGACTCTTACGATGCAAGAGATAACAGCGTCTGGCCATCAAGGGACTCCGATGACAACGCTGTGCGAAAGATTCAAAAAAGTGAAGAGGGCGGCAACGCTGCTCTCCACGGAAAGACTAGACAGTGCAAGCACACTCATTCCAACACATATGCCTGGTTAAACAATGTGACTTCACGCAGTGATTCCACTGTCAGTAACAAGTTGGGAAGGCCAATGACACACGTGACACCAGGCGCCCCGCGTACTGGTCGTGTTCCCTTCCCAAGTTTGCTGGTGCGTCAGCGCATGCTTATGCCCGGGGCAATCCCGGGTGAATCGGGGCGGCAAAAAACCAAAGCTCACGGTCTTGATGGTTTTTCACTCAACCGCAACGATGTTGATCTCAGCGCGGTTGAACAGATCGTTGACCGTGGACAAACCGAGGCTATTGCCTGGGCTGTGCGCTACATGTGCACAGAGCTTGCTGATTCGCGGCAGCCGTGGGATATTTTCACTGTGCTTGACAATGTGATCGATCTGATTGACGCTCACGGTCTTGATGCTTTAAGCGATATGCCCCACCCCGCATTTTTGGTGCGTCCACGTCGTCTGGATATAGCGTGTGCGCTTAATCGCCTGCGAACGTTACGGGTAGACTCTATGTCTTGCATCTCAGTAAGCACGTCGTAACTACCAAAAAACCAATGAGGGCGGCATATCCCAAGGTATCAATAAGATTCACAGAATCTCACTAAATTAGAATTGACAAGAGATTGGGAACATCCCTCGGTAAAGTTCGTACTGAGATTCGCCTGCTCAACTACGGTATTGTGGTCATATAGCCGCGTGCTTTATTGTCTTTTATGTCAATGCTATCCCCCAACTTCGCAGATATATCAGCAATACCACCAAACAAATTGTGAAAGGGAAAAGTGCCAGCCACGGGGTGAACCTCAGCAACCGTTAGAGGGTGTCGTGAGCAAAGCCACGCGTATCGTCTACCGTACATAGCCTGGGAAAGATATTCTAAACTACCTAGCAGCACGGTCGTATCATATCGGTTTCCGCTAAGCACTATCTTACCAGTACCATCGACCCTAATAACGAATAGCTTTCATTGCTGCGCGCTATCGTCAAGGCGGAGCTTCTTCATTTCTTCGCGCTTTTGTCGGTGTTCTTCTACACGTTCCTTATACTTCTCATTTTTGCGAACAAATAGGTAGAATCCACCAAGAAGAATGAACCAAACTATCGTCCCAAGCATTGCCTGGCGTGTGTCTGGTTGCTGCCACAGTGCCCACAGTAAAAAGCCAATAAAAATATAGATAATCCCACATGACACCAGGCCACCGGGTAGTTTGAATGACGATTTTTTGTGCAGGTGAGGCCGCTGAAGGCGATACATAATATATGCGGCAACGATCAGCGCCCAAATAAACATAAACAGAATCGAGGCAACTGTGGTCACAATGGTAAAGGCCTCCATTGCGGTATCGCCCAGATACATGAGGAATATCGAACTGGCAAGCATGATGCACGACAAAATGAGGGCATTCAATGGGACGTGACGACCTGAGAGTTTTTGGAAGATCTTTGGTGAATCACCGTTTCGTGACAGACCAAACATCATTCGTGAGGTCGAATAAAGGCCGGAGTTGCACGAGGACGCCGCCGATGTCAACACCACAAAATAGACGACACTTGCCGCATTTTGCAGGCCAACCAGGTCAAACACTGTGACAAAAGGCGACATCTCGGGGTCTACTTTATTCCACGGTGTCACACACATGATTGCCAGCAAAGCACCAACGTAGAACAGCAAGATACGAACGGGAATAGAATTGACGGCTTTTGGAAGTGACTTGCTGGGATCTTTTGTTTCGGCGGCTGTTGTACCAACAAGTTCGATACCAACAAAGGCGAAAACAGCGATTTGGAATCCTGCAACGAAACCTTCTGGGCCTTTGGGGAAAAACCCGCCGTGATCCCACAGGTAGGTAACTGATGTAACGGTTCCATCGGGACTTTCAAAGGCAGACATCACCATCACAACACCGATAATTATCAACGCTATGATAGCGATAATTTTAATCATCGAAAACCAGAACTCTACTTCGCCAAAGGCTCTAACCGTCAGCGCATTAAGAGAATATAGCACAAGGATTGTTGCCAGTGCAGGAATCCAGTTGGGCGTATTGGGCCACCAGTATTGAACATAGGCTGTAATGGCGATAACTTCTGCAGTTCCTGTAACGATCCAACATAACCAGTATGTCCATCCCGTAAAAAATCCAGCACCTGGCCCCACGATGTCGGCGATGAAGTCCGAAAATGTACCGTAACGCAGATCAGCGAGGAGGAGTTCACCCATGGCTCGCATCACTAAAAACAGTACCGCACCAATGATGATATAGACGACAACAACAGATGGTCCGGCCAGGCTGATGGTTTTTCCTGATCCCATAAAGAGGCCGGTACCAATAGCACCTCCGATTGCAATAAGTTGAATATGCCGGTTTGACAGGTTTCGTTGTAGTCCTCGTTCAGAATCATACTTTGCAAGCATCGACTGCAAATCATTGTCAAATGCTTGCACGTTCTGCGATGGCGGATCGATAGTAGACACAGGGGAACTCCTTTTATACAGCTGCTTTCACTGTTCAAGAATATACATTATCTACAATATAATGCGTTTTTTGCGTTTCTCAACATATGTTTATTCGGGTTATCTGTGTCAATAGGGTGCGGTGCTGTGCAGTAGCACACCGAAAGCAAGGTGGGTGCGGCATAGACAATAGTTCCCTCATTCCCACTGTTTAATTTATTAAAACACGTGTATCCTGGAATAGATTATCTAAACCCCAGTTAAAGAGGACCTCCCATGTATAATGACTTGCATAAACTCACTTCCCTTCAACGCGTAAAGGTCACTATAGCGACGACTGTTGCAGCAGTGCTTATGACTTTTACTCTCCCAAGCGTTGCATTTGCCGATGAGGCTCAGCCAATCGGAAAATTAACATCCCCAAGTGAAGCAATGGCACTTTACAAAAAAATTGCCGCTAATGATCTTGTGAGCGGCCCTCAGCTTAGCACCGGTGATCCGTGCGCATTAGTCACAGTTTCACACACCGATAAAACGATGATTTTTGATGCGTTTAATGCGATGCGTGCTTTTGCGAAACTTCCTGCTGTCAAGCAGCTACCGGCATCTGATCCATCCTGGAAGGACACTCAGGAAGGTGCCATCTCGATGACTAATGAACAAAATATCAATCATGGACTGAACGGTGGTACCTTTAAGTGCTCAACAAAGGGTGGCGAGATTGCAACGGCCTCATCTGTACTTGCATTGCTTGGAGGTAAAGAACTTTACCATGTTCGTGGGTTGATTGATGACCCTGGTGTTCCCAATTTGGGGCACCGCATCCAGATGCTGGATCCTAAACTAGCCAATTCTGCCTTTGGTGTTGCGCATAAGCCGTGGAAGGGCGCAACACTTTCCGCTTTCGATATGCTGACACTTGAACGTCCTCAGGGTGTCTCATCATTCCCCTATGCGGGTAAACTTTACTATCCTGCTGGCACAGAACCAAAGGTTCCTATAGTGGCATGGCCATCTGCTGGTTTCTTCCCTCACGATCTTATTCCTCAGGAGGCATGGAGCCTTCGTGTTCCTGGTGTTACATTTGATAGCACAGTATTCGTAGAAATCACTATGCCTGATGGAACCGTGAAGTACCCCAGTAAAACTGTACTTTCTGATGGAACACTTCGTTTAGCGCTTGATAAAGAAAAAGAGCTCAAGGCTCCTTCTGTTGGCGAAGTAAACAAGTATACGGTAAGGGTTGTCTATGGAACGAAATCCTGGATATATCCGATTAATGTTTTCCATAAAGATTCGGTATACTCTGCTCCGTCATTTACTCAGGATCTGCCCGCTACGATAAATCTTCCAAAAGATATTCAAGTGTCTGTTCCTATGAAGGTGAGCGGCTTCCCAGATTTTACCTATCAGGTACAGCGTAAGGCGCAGGGAACAACAACCTGGACAAATATTCCTCAAGCCTCTGGTTCGATTACACGAACAAGCTATGATCTTTCGGTCCTTGTTGATGATGCACAATTTGATAATGGTGACCAGATTCGCGTTCTGGCCGATCAATATGGCAATAAGGTCTATTCACGTGTGGCAACAGTAAGTTTCACGCAGTCCCCAAGCGTCTCTGTCACACCGACAACGGCAACGGTTTTTCACAATAGCACCGCGCCTACCTTTACGGCAACAACAAATGTTAGCGCGAACAATGTGACGTGGAACCGTAGCGATACTGGTGAGCTAGTCGCCTCGGGGCTCACATTTACCCCGTCCGCTACTCAACCAGGCACCTATCATTACAGGGTTATCGCGAAATCAAGTCCAGAAGATACATCTGGAGCATCTGCTGAAGTGACATTTACGATTCTTCCTTCACTTCAACTGTCACTATCGCCTGTATCAGTAAAGGCAATAGAAGGTTCCCCTGTTGAGTTTTCTGCTAAGGCTAATGCTCCAGGCTCAACTTATCAGTGGCAGGTAAGCCCCGACGGTACCGAAGCAGCATTTACAGATATTTCAGGGGCAACCTCGCCTTCTTATACTGTCCCTTCACCAAAGAAAGGCTCAAAGGCCCTTTACCGTGTTAAAGTGACGAACACTCAGAATGGAAAACCACAGAGTGTCGTATCAAAAGCCGTAGGATATGAGTTGCTGGATTCCTTGAAACCTGGTGTTGTTACTCCAGCAGAAGTCGAATCGCCCGAAGGCAGTGAAGTAACGTTGACAGGTAGCTTTAATGTGAGCTCCTCACTGACATATCAGTGGGAGAGATCCACCGATGGCAAAACATGGACACCTGTCAAAGGCGCGACAGGACAATCACTGACACTCCATCTTGAGCTCGGTGATAACGGTGCCCTGTACCGTGTCGTAGGAAAGTATGGTGATGGAGCAACCGCAATGACGGAAGTCACTCAACCCGCAAAAATTAGTGTCTATCAGGCTGCATTCTTTACGCAACAGCCTGTATCACAGACAGTAACAGAGAGCGAAACCGTCTCGTTCAGCGTTGATGCGCCCCAAGCTCACACACTGCAGTGGCAAATGAAGGCACCTGGTGAAACTTCGTGGAGCGACATACCAGAACAAACAGCACCAACAACCACGTTAACTGCGATATTGCTTCTTGATGGTGCGCAATTTCGTGTCGTTACGACAGACTCGAAGGGACAAACGGTTGTTTCCAATCCAGCAACGTTAACTGTGAAACAAAAGGTTCACAAACTAACTATTGCTGGTATGAAGGCAAGCTATTCTCCAGACGATACTGTTAAATTAACCGTTACAGCGACACCATCTCTACATTCTGATAGCGACAAAGCATCGTTAAAATGGTTTGCCAGCAGTGATGCTGGAAAGACATGGAACACCATTAAGAATCAGCGCGGTGAGGCACAGGTTGGCGAGACACTTTCTATAAAGGCCATCGACCTTGCAAACAAGCAGGTTAAAGTCATACATCTCGATGGTACTTCAGTAGCTGTTAGTTCTGAAGCAGTGACTATCAACGTCCCATCTGCGAGGCCCAGTGCCTCTGGTAAACCCAGTGACTCTGGTAAACCCGACAACAAGAAAGTTATCAAGCCCTCACTTGCTAGAACTGGTTTATCGTCAGATGACATCTTTGTATGGGCATTACTTTTGTTGACTATTGGAGCTGGGGCTCTTGTAGCACAGCGACGAATCTTCCAACGTTAACTAGCTGTTATCACCGACGTTGTGGCGAGAACCTGTACAGGTTCTCGCCACAATGTTTTTTGATACAACTTCGCGCACTTCGCAACAGCATTGACCTATTCTTGATCCTATTGCTCACTTTCCACCAAGAGATGAAGTGTTCATACACCGCATCGGAACAAACAGCTGCGTCAATAAAACACAACACTTGATGTGAATAAAAAGAGGAGCCATTATTCTTTCTTCTCCCCCGGTCAAATTCCCCGAAAAAAGAACTAGCTGTCTTCAAAATCAAGGCAATCACCTTCTGCAAAGCGTGTGACACACCACGTCGGCGCGCCCAAGGCTTAATAATTTGGTTTTGCGTGAGATACTAGCTTTAGTACAATGTTTGCCTTAGGTAATAATCATTGTCGCAGGAAGCTGTCTGTGACAGGAAGTTGTCGATGAAAGGAAAGCCCATGGGCGTGATAGACCGCTTTGAAAAGGCGGTAGAACAGGGCGTTAATGCACCTTTTTCCAAAATTTTCAAAGGCAATGTTAAAGCCGTTGATATAGCTACCCACATCCGTGCCTCCATGGAAGACGAAGCCTCAACACTTTCTGAGGGGCGTGTTGTAGTGCCTAACGAATATGATGTCTACCTTGCGCCCTCTGATCTGGAAGCAGTGCGTAACTCCAACTCGCAGGTACTTTCTCAAGAACTTGCGCAGGAAGCAACCAGACACGCAACAGAGCAAAACTATTCTTTTGTGGGGCCCGTTCAGGTGAACTTTGCTGCCGATAATGCACAAGCAACTGGTAATATTCGTGTTACCTCACGAACAAAGCGTGGGCCAGCAGCTCCAGTTACTGTAGCAACAGCCAGCCCCACTCATCCCATTATTGATATCGAAGGCCAACAGTGGCTATTGACCGAACCTGTGACCGTGATTGGGCGAGGCACTGGTTCCGATATTATCGTTCAAGATTCAGGTGTTTCACGCCGCCACCTTGAGCTTCGTATTACCCCTACCGGTGTAATTGCCACCGACTTGGGGTCCACTAACGGCACCTATGTTGAAGGACATCGCATTGATGCGGCAACACTTCTTGATGGAAACGAGATTACTGTTGGTCGCACCCATATTCTGTTTTGGACTTCAGCAGACGACGGCGAATAATCAAGAGAACAGGGGTGCTTTGTGACGTCAGAATTGGCTTATACCGCAATCCGGATCGGATACCTAGTTCTGCTTTGGCTGCTAGTTTTCGCGGCACTTGGCATCTTGCGTCGTGATATCTTTGGCACTGTTGTCACATCGCGAGGGCGAGGTCGCGCCGAAAAAAATGCGGCACGCAAACGCAGGCGAAGCGGCTTAAAATCAAAAGATACGTCGTCTCGTACTCCGCGCTACCTGGTTGTCACTGCCGGCCCCCTCACAGGAACTACTATGCCCCTAGGCTCTGCGCCGATCATTGTTGGCAGAGCCCCCTCATGCACACTTGTACTTGATGATACGTATGCTTCAAGTCAACATGCTCGTTTCTATAAGCATGATGACCAGTGGTATTTAGAGGATATGAATTCAACCAACGGCACCTTTGTGGATGGTGAACGAATGGTGTCACCACGTGAAATCGGTATCGGTATTCAAGTCAGAATCGGTCAAACCACAATGGAGCTATCACGATGAGTATTGCGCTACGCTACGCAGCCCAGTCAGATGTGGGTTTGATGCGACAAAATAACCAGGATTCTGGCTATGCTGGCCCACATCTGTTGGTTCTTGCCGATGGCATGGGTGGGCCTGCTGGAGGTGATATTGCCTCCTCAATTGCAGTAGCTCACCTTGCGCCACTGGATTCTGATGCCTATAAAACTGAGGAACTTCTTACCCTGTTGCGAAATGCAATCAATGATGCCCATCAAGAACTGATCGATCGTTCTCAAACTGACGCTGAACTTCATGGACTGGGTACTACCTGTATTGCGATCCTGCGTTCCGGTAATAAGCTAGCAATGACTCATATCGGTGATTCGCGCGCCTACCTGTTACGAAAAGGAACGTTGACGCAGGTCACCACCGATCATTCTTTTGTTCAATATCTTGTTGAAACAGGGCAACTCTCGCCCGAGCAAGCCGAGAACCATCCGCAGCGTTCCGTCCTTCTGCGTGTTTTAGGTGATAACGAAGGCGACGTAGTACTTGATGAGTCCATTCGTGAAGCGGTGGTCGGTGACCGCTGGCTGCTGTGCTCCGATGGTTTATCAGGTGTTGTCAGTGGCGAAACAATCGGCAAGATCATGCACAATACTCCAGATCCCGTTGAAACGTGTAGTCACCTCATCGATCTCGCCTTGAAAGCTGGGGCCCCCGACAACGTTACCGTGGTGATCGCCGATGTTGTTGACGCTGAAGAAGATGAGCATCCCTCTCTTACCCCTCATATTGTTGGCGCGGCTGCTACTAACCGTTTAGCTAAAACACGGGGAAGCCAAGGTGCGGCTGGAAAAGCTGCCGCATTGCGTTCCTCTAGTAGTAAAAAGATGGACAAGAACGACGCTGATAATAGTTCACACGATTGTCAATCAAAGCAGAAGAAAAAAATTCTTGGAAAAAAATCATCCCCAGATATCACAAAAGATTTAGAGGCTGATGACGACGGTTTTGAAAAACAACCTAAGTCGTGGCGCTTTTGGGTGTCTATGGCAATTGTGTGTCTACTTGTGTTTGGTATCAGTGTGGGCGGTGTTTTGGCATGGCGGTGGACGCAAACGCAATACTATGTGGCTACTCATAACGAGAAGGTAGTGATCTACCAGGGAATTCCTCAAACCTTGGGACCACTATCTTTTAGTCATATCAAAGAAGAAACAGCTGTGCGAAAAGATGACCTTGACCAGGTTCAATGGTTGCGCATCCAAAAGGGCGTTCCACAGGATTCACTAAAAGAGGCACGTCGCTATGTTCGTGACCAATACAATTCATCACGAACACACAAGAAAAAGTTGTCATCTTCGCCCTCGGATTCTTCTGTGGAGGAACCTTCGGACACCCCTTTAGATTCGCCATCGCTTGAACCATCGTCTTCGCCATCTGATACCGAGTCTATTTCTTCAGCTCTCAACACTGCTACTACCTTGCAGGGAAGAGTCTCTGAGGCCAACAGATTAACAGCTACACCGGCTGGAGCACTGGTAGGTAGATTATCTATTCCTCATTCATATGTTCAGTGTTGGGAGGCGATGACCTAATATGGCAACCGTTTCCGTTCACAAAACGCCAACAGGACGCTTTTCTGAGCTTTTCTTACTTCTGATCTCTACCGCTTTAGGTAGTGGAGCCTACGTTGCAACTCTGCTTGGCAAAGGTGTGTCTATGCCGTCAAGTATCCATTTATCAGTGGGTATTATTGCAGTTGTTGTACTTACCGTGCATCTGATTGTACGATATTTTGTTCCCTATGCAGACCCCGTTTTACTACCCACGGCGGCGGCTCTTAACGGCATCGGATTAGCAATGATTTTTCGTCTTGATCTGTCCTATGCCGCATTGGACAGAAATACTTACGGAACACGACAACTTGTGTACACCGCACTTGGCATTGTATTGATGATTGCCACCATTGTTCTCATTAAAGACCACCGCAAACTGCGTAAATATACATATACGATGATGGTAGGTGCTATCGCTTTACAGCTACTGCCCATGCTGCCTTTTATTGGTCAAGAACGTAATGGGGCCCGCATTTGGGTTAATCTTGGTATAGCAACCTTTCAGCCCGCAGAAGTCGCAAAAATCTGTTTGGCCATTTTCTTTGCAGGCTACCTGGTAGCTAAACGTGACAACCTTGCTTTAGGTGGCAAAAAGATTTTGCGTATTCGTCTGCCACGCATCCGCGATCTTGGCCCTTTGCTCATGGTGTGGGGAATCGCTCTCGCTGTTCTTATCCTTCAACATGACCTTGGCACATCACTGCTACTTTTTGGTCTGTTCGTTGCCATGCTTTATGTTGCCACCAATCAGGTAAGCTGGCTGATTCTGGGGGCACTCATGTTTATTCCTGCCGCCATCGTTGCCGCCACGATATTTCCACACGTTGGGGCACGTTTCGACGTATGGCTTCACCCCTTCGATAACGAGATTTACAACCGTGAATTCGGTGGTTCCTGGCAGTTAGTCACCGGTTTATTCGGCATGGCTGCCGGGGGACTTTCAGGAACCGGTTGGGGCAATGGACACCCGCAGTTAACAGCTTTTGCGAACTCTGACTTTATTTTTGCTTCTCTTGCCGAGGAACTTGGTTTAACGGGTACTATCGGTATTCTTTTACTCTATCTGATTTTTGTTGAACGAGGCATGAGGGCTGCCACAGGTGTACGCGATGGCTTTGGAAAACTCCTAGCCGCTGGATTATCGTTTATTGTTGCCTTACAGGTTTTTGTGATCGTTGGTGGTATTACACGAGTCATTCCACTCACAGGCCTTACCCTGCCTTTCATGGCTGCGGGAGGGTCTTCACTTATTGTTAACTGGATGATTCTTGGCATTTTAATGCGTATTTCAGATTCGGCGCGCAGACCAGCCACCCATATTAAACCGGTGTCTACTGCTGAGTTGGCAAAAATTATTGATTCCACTCCCGATTCGTCCTCCGTGAATGCGCGCCTGGTTGATGGCGAGGCCTATGATAGCACTGACTCCACACCCCGTAATGCAGCGATACAATCACCCCCCGCACAAGGAATGCACTCTCACGTCTATGTCCCTCACAACGACACAGCAGACGATAATCAGTCTCACGGCCTTCCTCGAGGGCAGGTGAGCAGATGAACGCACAAATCCGCCGCCTCATGCGCGTAGTCATTGCCATGTTCGTAGTGTTGATGATTTCCAGCACTTATGTCCAATTCATTCAGGCCCCCTCCTTAAAAGCTGATTCACGCAATGCTCGCACAATCTATGAAACATCGGGGCGCGACCGTGGCCAAATCATTGTTGCCGGTAAAGCGATTGTGTCATCTCAGCCCTCTAACGATGCTTTCAAGTTTCAACGCATTTATGCACAAGGTCAACTTTATGCACCGTTAACAGGTTATTATTCAGCAAATCTGAAGTCCTCAACGGGCCTTGAGAAAGAAACAAACGATATTTTAGTGGGTGATGCGCCCTCTTTGCTGGCACAGCGTAATCAAAGGCTGTTTACGGGTCGTGAACCCCAGGGCGGCAGTATTGAGTTGACAATCGATCCAGCTGTTCAACAGGCTGCTTGGGATGCTTTAGGAGGACGCCGCGGAGCGGTTGCTGCAATCAATCCCCAAACTGGTGAGATTTTGGCAGCAGTGTCATCGCCCTCTTTCGATCCAAATAAACTGGTTGTCCATAACAATACTCAAGCCCTTGAAGCAGCCAAGCAAATGGAAAACGACCCTACAAAGCCTCTAGATAACCGCGTTTTTGGTGGTCATCGTTACTTCCCAGGATCGGTTTTCAAACTCGTTACGGCTGCGGCAATGCTCTCGAATGGAGATATCACTCCTGAAACTCTTGTTGATTCCCCTGATGAACTACCTTTACCTCAGTCAACGGCTGTGCTGAAAAACTCACACAACCAAAAATGTGGTGATGGCAAACCTACGTTGCAGTATGCGTTCGCACAGTCATGTAACACTACTTTCGCGAAGGCTGCTATGGATATTGGTTATGAGCGTTTGCGTCAGCAAGCTGAAGAATTTGGGTTTAATGACTCCAATAGGATTCCACTGCCAGTGACCCCCTCTGTTTTTCCTCATGATTCTGGCATTTCACAGGCTAATCTAGCGATGGCAGGTATCGGTCAACATGATGTGCAGGTCACTCCTCTTCATATGGCTCAGATTGCTGGAGCTATCGGTAATGGTGGCGTAATGATGAAGCCCTATGTGGTGTCACGTATTTTGGATGCGAACCTTAACGAGACACGAAAAAATAGCCCCCGTAAGCAAGGTGAACCTATTTCTGAGGCCACTGCTCAACAATTGACAGAAATGATGAAGGCAACTGTACGTGAAGGCACCGGCTCAAAGGCTGCCGTGAGCGGTGTTGAGGTTGCTGGTAAAACGGGTACGGCTGAAGTCGGCGATACGGGCCGAGCTGACGCCTGGTTCGTTGGTTTTGCACCAGCCGAAAATCCGACAATAGCTTTTGCTGTTGTCGTCGAGGGCGGACAAAATGGTATTGATACTGCATTTGGTGGTGAAGTAGCTGCACCGATTGCCCAACGTGTAGTCTCAGCTCATATTGCATCAATGAAGGAAAATACTCCTGCTTCCGTTTCCGGGGAGGAGGGCCGATGACAATGACATCACTGTCGCATGAAAGCAACGAAATACCGTCTGCCTCACATAGTTCAGCTGATCCGCTCACCCCTATAGCTAGCGACGAGGCGCAGCGGGCTCCAGTTCCTGGTTTATTCGCAGGAAAGATCTACCATTCACGCTATATTTTGCTTGAACGCATAGCTATTGGTGGTATGGGTGAAGTGTGGAAGGCACGGGATGCTCACACCAACGAGCGTCTTGCAATCAAGATTTTACGCCCAGAGTTTGCTGGTCAGGAACAGTTTTTATCACGTCTACGTGTGGAAGCCTCCAATGCTAGCCGCCTGAAACACCCTCATCTTGCTCAGATTTTTGATTCTGGTGAAGAAGATGGCCTTGGCTGGATTGCGATGGAACTGGTCGAGGGCCAGCCCTTAACCAGGCTATTAAAGCAGCAAAAAGTTTTGCCTTTAGCAACGATTCTTCCGATATTAAGGCAAACAGCAGATGCGCTTTCTGCTGTTCATTCAGCAGGTATTGTTCATCGTGATATTAAGCCTGGCAATATTCTGGTTGCTCCCGATAACCATGTGAAACTCACAGATTTTGGAATTTCGCGTGCCAATAACCAGGTAACTTTGACTGCTGCTGGAATGGTAATGGGAACGGCCCAATATTTACCCCCAGAACAGGCAATGGGCCAGCCCGCAACACCAGCTGGCGATCTCTATGCCTTGGGCGTTATCGCCTACGAGGCTCTGTGCGGCTATCGTCCTTTCACAGGAGACTCACAGGTAGACATAGCTTTTGCACACGTGAACTCGCCCGTTCCCCCAATGCCAGAGACTATTCCTGCTTCACTGCGAAATTTAATCATGCGTCTGTTAAGTAAGAAGCCCAGCAATCGCCCACCAACGGCAGCTAAGCTCTCGTATCTTTTATGGGAGTTAGAGGGCGAGCTGCTCTCACCTGCAGCTGATTCTTCTTGTCACAGTCAAGCTGAAAGTGGTGCCACGCTATCACTTGGTGGAGGAACTGTTCCTGCTCCGCTTCATATGCCGGCCTCTATTGCACCAACAGTATCGGCCTATAAGAAACGCCTACAGCTGTTCCATTTGCGTTTTGCTGCGGCACGTCAACAGTTGCTTTCAGCTGCTTTAGATGCCAAAACATCTGTGGCTGTTGAATCTGGGGCACATGCGTCAATGCTGTCCAGTGATGATGATAGTAAGAAACAGTCGGAAAATCTGCAGCCTGGCTCTCAAGAAATAGTTTCTAAGAAACGTGATCCTCACTGTGAGCGCAAGCAGGCTGTAAGGCAACATGACAGTGACCATTCGCACTATGGTAACCAGCAACAGCCTTCTTACTTAGAGCAAGGCAACGGTAATGAGCAAGGGGACGACGCAGAAAAAAAGCCCGCTAACAGCAGGGAACACTTTGGTAATAATGTTGACGGCACACAGCAGGCTAATGCCCCGACCTTCCGATCAACTGGCAGCAAACGGGTGACCACCGAACTGAACATCACCCATTCCACTGACACCAAAAAGACGGGCACAGCTCCTGTGACGTCAACATCTGGGAGCCACCCTTCAGTAACCGCGGCCCAGACTTCTGCAACCACCAGCACTCACGCTACTGAACACAAGTACGCGGCAGCTAATCCCCAGCCTTCGATTTTTTCAGCCATACTTACGAAAGATAACGAACCATTCTCGCGTCACAGCCGAACAGATTTGGAAACCCATAAAAATCTGGCGTTGTGGATACTTGTAGGAGTCATGACATTTTTTGTGCTCCTCTACCTTGCTATTAGCATATGGGCTATGCCCAGCCAGGCTGCAAGTTCACTTGCAGCCGATACGGTGCACCATAGTTTTTTTGACCAAGTGACAGTTTTGAGTGAAAAGGATACGACATGGCCACACAACAACACTGCTTAGCTGGGCGTTACGAGGTACGCTCGCTTATTGGCAGCGGAGGAATGGCAGAAGTTCATCTGGGCTATGATATTCGCCTTTCGCGGGTCGTGGCGATCAAGATGCTGCGTACTGATCTCGCTCGTGATTCAATTTTTCAGGAACGTTTCCGCCGCGAGGCTCAATCAGCAGCGTCACTGAACCATCCCAATATCGTTGCGGTCTATGATACCGGCGAAGAATCCGAGACTCTTCCCGATGGCTCAAGCATTTCTATTCCTTTTATCATTATGGAATATGTTGAAGGCCATACGGTTCGGCAACTTTTATCCGATGGACAGCCTGTTCCCATTGATGAAGCCGTAGAAATTACTACTGGTGTTCTCAACGCCTTGGAGTATTCCCATTCGCAGGGACTGGTCCACCGTGATATCAAACCGGGAAATATTATGCTCACCATGACTGGGAAAGTAAAAGTCATGGACTTCGGTATTGCGCGGGCCTTAGAGGATTCCGCAGCCACGATGACATCAACTGATGCAGTGATAGGTACTGCCCAGTATTTGTCACCAGAACAGGCACGTGGTGAAAACGTCGATACACGTTCCGACCTTTATTCCACCGGGTGTTTACTTTATGAATTACTTACTGGACGTCCTCCTTTTCGTGGAGATTCCGCCGTCGCAGTTGCTTATCAACATGTATCCGAACAACCGAAACCGCCCTCAAGTGTGACTCCTGATTTGAGCGACCAAATTGACCGTGTTGTTCTCAAGTCACTGATGAAGATTCCTTCTCAGCGCTACCAGGATGCGGCTCGTTTTCGCACTGACCTGCAGGCTGCTGTAGCAGGCATGGCGGTTTCTGCTCCCACTGTTGCTGCACTCAATGACCAGTTCCAGCCAATACCAACAACTGAAACTATGTCAATGCCCCAGAGTATGCGAGTTGCGCACGCCGATCCATTTGCTCAAGCACAACTTCAGGCAAGACGTGCCGCTCAAGAAAAACGCCGCCGCCAGCAAGAACAGCGTGCTAAAGAAAAGCGCCGTCAACGTGTGTTGTGGTCAATCTTCATTACTTTACTTCTTCTGTTGCTTATTGGTGGCAGCACTTTTGCGTGGTATTACCTTTCCAAGGAACAACAACCTGAAACTGTCGTCATTCCTCAAGACATTATTGGTTTAACGCAAGCGCAAGCCAGTGAACGATTACTGGAGCTTGAGCTCAACCCTGTGTTTGGTGAAGCAGTTCCATCTGACGATGTCAAAGCTGGCCATGTTGCGGCAACGGATCCCGCCCCCGGAACTAAAGTTGATAAAGGTTCACGTGTCACACTTTCCCTCTCATCAGGCCGCGACGAAGTACCCGTTCCAGATGTCACTGGCCTATCACAAGACCGTGCCCGCACAATAATTGAGGCCGCCGGTTTGCGTGTGGGGAACATATCTTCTGAAGATTCGGCCAATGTCGATGCTGACCACGTGATACGTTCTGATCCTGAGGCCGATACATCGGTACCAAAAGACACCGTTATCAATCTGACACTTTCGTCGGGGTATGTGACCGTTGAACGAGACAAAGTTGTAGGCAAAAAGAAGGACGAAGCATTGAAGTATTTGTCGGATGAACTAAAGTTGTCAACAAATACGCTCAATGAATCAACGGATGCCTACCAGCCTGATACCGTGATCTCGATTAAACCAGATGGCAGGGTTGCTCAACGTTCACAAATAACGTTGACTATAGCAGTGGCTCCGCCTGAACCACCTCTTCCACAGCCAGAACCCGACGATCCTTCGCCAACTAAAACAAAGGACGATAAAGAGAAAGACAACAATTGAGGCAGTCGACCTTATTGACAGTTCTGATTATTGGCACAATCAGAACTGTCAAAGCGACACATCCGGGAACAATGGAGGGACTATGCGATAGATCTCGATGATGTGGTTCCTGGATAAGGTCGGTTAGACCAGTGAGTGCACCCAGTTTTTGATGATCTGGTAGCCGTGGTCAGTTCCGATTGATTCAGGGTGAAATTGCACCGTCTCAATGGGTGCATGGCGGTGACGAAAAGCCATAATCATGCCGTCATCACTGTGCGCACTTACCTCAAGTTCATCGGGAACAGTGTTGGGATCGACAGCTAGTGAATGGTAACGTGCCACTATTGCGGGGTTTGGTACTCCCGTAAATATTCCTTTACCGTCATGTGTCACTGGCGATGTTTTTCCGTGCATTATCTTTGGGGCGTGACACACTGTCGCGCCACATACCTCACCAAGTCCCTGATGCCCCAAACACACACCCAGCATCGGTTGTTTGGTATCAATACACCAGCGGATCACTTTGGGGGAATATCCGGCCTGTGAAGGTGTTCCTGGCCCGGGACTCACTACTACCCCATCAATGTGTTGTGGAAGGTGCAAACTTGCTGGGTCTTCATCTAAGACAACCCCCCTGCTATTATCACAGTTGCTGCGGCCTGTGCTCATCGAAGCGGATGCATCCTCATACAAGATTTTGCCAGCGTTACGACCACGAGCGACTGTAGGCTCTACTAAAGATAGAATAGAGGGATCATCATTACGAATAACAGTGACATCAGCTTCGCAATGCTTTAGGTAGCCAACAATAGTGTGAACAAAAGAATCGTAGTTATCAATACATAGCACATGCAGTTGTGGGCTCATTCGACCGTATTTCCTGTCAGATTAAAGTATTCAGTGGCCCATGGAAACACCCATTGGAATAACAGCAAAATAGTAACAGATAACAGCACCAAAATCTGTAGTAGTTTAATCCAGCGAGGACCAGGCAACAGGTTCCACAATGCTACATACATGAGTGGTTTCCACCTCCTTCTAACTCTGCTGGAATACCAGCATCATGGGGTGTCCAGTAATCGAATTTCAGATGAACTATATAGCGTTCGGAGTTTCCGTATTCTGGGTGACATGTCGTCATTGTCATTAACTGTTCAGTGGGTTGAACATTTAGCTGATTAGGGACTGGATAAATTACTTCTTTACGTTCTGGCAGCACAATTTCATGGGTATAGACTCGGTAAACAAGCCACGCATCTTTTGTTTCTACAACAACGGGGTCACCGTCTTTTAAAACATCGATGCGTCGAAAACTTGACCCATAGCTTCTGCGGTGTGCAGCCACTGCAAAGTTACCGATCTCGCCAGGCAGCGCAGTGGTGTCATAGTGGCCAGCTGCTGCCTTATCTAAAACATCTGGTGTAGCACCTTCACGCAAAGGTAGCACCATAAATTCCCACTTTGGAACATGAAGCGCTCCGAAAGTCGCGCCGTGTTCAGGGGGCTCAATAGCTGGAGGAGCATCTTTTCGTTTATCAGATGAAACCGCCGTTGGACATTCAACATCTTGATAGAAGGTAGTCAGCGCTAGTTTTGTATCGGCTTCAACCTGCATATCTGTCACAAAAACTTGCCAAAATGCGAACAGGCCAAGCACAACGCCAGCTGTCACCAATAGTTCACCAAACCATGCGATCACATCGAAGCGCCGCCGCCTTCGGGATGTCACCCCGATAAGATTATCATTGTTTGCCAACGATCCGTCGTGAGGCGTTGCCACGGCAAGCTGCGCTTCTTTTTGTTTGATTTCTTCAAGTCGTGCTTGAGCCATTGCTAAACGAGCGTGAGCTTCCTTCTTTGGATCCTGCCTGTGAGCATTCCCGCCTTGAGATGTGTCACCAGTAGTGTCGCCAGGCAAAAAGTCTGTTATCGGGCTGGCAAATATTTGGTGAGTCGGTTCAACAGCCTGGCTGTCACTGTGCGAGTATGCCCCTGCTGGAACTTCAGGCACTGTGGATTCAGCAACGCCTGTTTTTCCAAGACGCCGCTGTTGTTCACGTTGAAGGCGTAGTTCACGCCTAGACAGTCGAGGCCGCTGCGTCATATGTCATTACCGCCATCTCAACGTCATCAGGAAGCCAACAAATGCAATTCCTAAACCAACAGCTAGATTCCAGTTACCAATACCCGGAATAGGATACAACCCCTTAAACATATAGTAGGTAACAACCCATACCAAGCCAATAAGCATAAGCGTCACCATTGTTGGCGCCCACCATGACGGCGATAGTTTCATTCCATCTGTCCACGTTGGCTGCACATCAAGATTTGTTTGCTCGACACGACGGCCGCGGGCGTTTTTACGTTTGCGTGATTTAGGCACGACTTCCTCCATTGCGGTTATGACAATAATCTACGTTCTATTCTAAACGGACTCTCACAAAAAAACATCCGGCGACACCATGTGTGCAGGTGATATGCGGCTCATCGTCAAGTCATTGACAAATCTGTGCTGTAAGAATGGCGGTTTCGTCCTCTTGGTTGAATTGTTATCCCAAAGCGCACTACATAAGACAAAGGACCTGAAGTTGGCGCAGCCTTATCCTTTTATAGGAAGGACACTAAACCAAGAGCAAGCCACATCATTGCGTAAGACAGCGCAAACAATCCAATAAATCCACTGATGGCTACTATCCAGTTGATACGTCTTTGTTGTTTTCGAGGGCGTTGGCGTGAACCTGTAAGAAGGAATATCCACATGGTCAATGCCCCCGCAATTAAACCACCCAAATGGGCTTGCCAGGCAATATTTGGTTCAATAAATGCGAACGCAAAATTGATAACAAGAAGGAATATCAGACCAGCGTTAGAGGCATCCACACGCCGCTGGATGACAAAAATAGCGCCGAACAAACCAAAGATCGCTCCTGAGGCACCCACATACATGGTAAAAAGATCCTGCACCATAAAATATCCACTGATGATAGTTCCCAGTGACCCCCCAAGAAGAGACAGGATATAGATGGTACCGAAACGCAGATGCCCGATCAACGGCTCCAATCCCTGACCAAAAAGGTACAACGCCATCATGTTAAATATAAGATGCCATAGGCCAGAATGAAGAAATCCTGCCGAGATAAATCGCCACGGTTCATACCACGCAAGTATCGCACTGAAGCCTCCCCATTTAATCAAAAGACCAGAGGCAATAAAACGCGTCACAAACTGAACAAGATAAACCGCTGCACAGGTTATCAACAACGTTTTCGTGACAGATGCAGACTGAGTAAGTGCACCTACCTGATTCATCGAACCAATACGTGCATCAAGTTGTCGGCGATCTAAGGCGCGGTCGGGAATGTTGTCTGCTGCAGCCCTCCAGCGAGTATCAGCTTGAGCCGATGCTTTAATCTGACAGTGCGCACACTGCATTCCAACGGGTGCCTGCCGGGCACATTCTGCGCAGATAGGCCGTTCGCAGCGCTGACAGAGAATTCCCGTTGGAACATCAGGGTGACGGTAACAGCGTTCCACTTTTAGCGGTTAACCGTTACTGAAGTGATGACAATATCGTCAAGAGGACGATCTTGGGCTCCCGTGGGAGTAGAGCCAATAGCATCGACAACAGCCTTTGACTGTTCGTCGGCAACTTGACCAAAAATGGTGTGGTGGTTGTTGAGCCACGGTGTTGCAGCTACTGTAATGAAAAATTGTGAACCGTTCGTACCTGGACCAGCATTTGCCATTGCCAACATATAGGGTTGACTAAAGTCCAATGAGGGATCGAACTCATCTTTGAACTGGTAGCCTGGACCGCCAGTACCCGTCCCCAAAGGATCGCCACCTTGAATCATAAAGCCATCAATGACACGGTGAAAAATCACACCGTCATACAAAGGATCACTGGTGCGGTTACCCGTTAGGGGGTTCAACCATTCTCGCTGACCTAATGCCAGATCAACAAAGTTTTTTACCGTAATGGGTGCTTGAGTATCAAAAAGTTCCAGACGAATATCGCCTTGTGATGTATGTAAAATTGCTTCCATAGTATTTATCGTGCCACAGATCGCCTCAATTGGAAGGATCATTTCGCACCAGTTCGCCAATAGCATCACTTCAGGCAAAACTTTATACAGATTTATTTACCATCCCCGCATAACGATGAATTCCCTGATAAAATAAACGGGACGGGGTAGGACTTCCGTTCCTGCCATTCGATGCACGAAAAGGTGAGGAGCAACAACCAATGGTCAAGCGTTTCTTTTCAAAGAAATCAAAGGCAGAACAGGTTGCCGACACAGTGAAAGAAAAGGCAGCCGAAGTTGCGCAGCAGTCAATCAACTGGGCAGCTCCACATGTCGAAGAAATTCAGAAAAAAGTTGAAAAGCAGGTGATTCCAGCGGTGAAATCCAAAGTTGAAGATGTGAAGGAAGTCCTTGCCGATGCTTCCGTAACAGCAAAAGATTCCATTCATGAGGCAACCAAACATGCCGATAAAGCTGCTAAGAAGGGTCTTGAGAAAGCAAAGAAACACGGCGCTCAACTGTCTAATAAGGCCGAAAAACTGACAAAGAAGGAGATTGTGAAAGTGGAAAAGAAGAAGTCACATAAGGGCCTTGTGTTTTTACTGCTGCTACTGGTTACCGCAGCGGCTGGCGTTGTATTCTGGAAGCGCTCGCAGCCCGTCGATGATCCCTGGGCCGAGGAATACTGGGAAGACATCGACCTTGACGACATTGAAGCAAAAGTAGACGATGTCGAGGAAGCTGTTACAGACAAAGCTGAAGACGCTAAGGAAGCAGCAAAGGACACTGTTGACAAAGTGAAAGATGCGGTGAAGTAGGCACAGATAGTTCTGCCAACGCACACTTGTCAAAGATAGAGCTGTGTATCACTGCAAAGCTTGCCATCACAATCAACCACGTGACGGTAGCAACAACACTTTTTCAATACAGTGAAATCGTTGCATAACGAGCCGCAGCTGCTTTGGCGACATTGTTAAGTGGTATTGTTACAGCCATCGAGAAGCAAGTAGCATCTTGTACAGAAAGTGCGAACGGGAACTGGTGGACAAATTTAACAAGGATGGGGTCGGTTCGCTGGCCCCATTTTTGTTGCCTAAAACCTGATAAGGTCTACCGTTTGTTAGTTGAAGTCAAACTGCCCCCCACGGATCACTGTGATACGTGGGGGTTAGTTTGCGTTTCACACTGACGCAAACAGGTCGTGACACCCTATGGTGCAGTAAGCTATCACAGCGTGCGAAATGCGAGCCAGATTTGCATCAATGCTGAAGGGAAGACCCCTTCAACGTGAGCATAACGCTGGCCTCCCTGCCTTGTTAGTACTCTGACGGTCCCCATGAACCGATCCCACCAGCTAGGGATGGGACAATTACAGTATATCGAAAAATGAGAACACTGTTCGAATCTAAAATTGGAGGTACGCCGAACGTACTTTACCTCTTTCAAAACTTATTGATCATACACGTCAGAGTTATTTTTATTTGACCGTGTGATTAATTTTTATTCATGCTGGTAATTGACTGAAAATAAGGATCGATTAATTATTTTAATAGATTAGATCGAATGCTGAAATAATTCTGCATATTTATACATAACTACGCATAGGATATCATTTTTATTAACTCCAACGAATAGTGGACATAAGTCCTAATTTCCACACCAACGCCTTCTTTAGACATCTGTAGCCTATGGTTCCTGAAAATACTTGAGATGTTATATTCGATATACATAAACGTATTTTATTCTCACATTGTGGATGCTGCCTTCAAGATGCCTGTGCAGGTATTGATTTTTCCCATCTTTTATCACGACACAATGGCAACGACTTGTCTTCCTTTATTTTGCAGTCACTTCACTTACCAGAGTGTCTACGGTGTAGGAAGATGTGAGACTCACCTGTCCATTTTTCTGATAATTCCGAATATCTTCCCACGGCATTCTTCCTGTCTACCCTCAAGAGCCATATCCGTAGATCGGTGTTAGTGGCTTCTGATGTTGAAGGAACAGACATATTGTTGTTGACAACATACTTTATGAGAGTCTAAAAGCGGGCTGATCGTAGGATCAGCCCGCTTTTCATCATCAGGTTGAGTGGCACAGGCACACGCGCCACTCATTTTATGTAATTATTTTTGAGTGTCGCGACGACGTGAGGGACTTGCCCATACCAACATGCCACCTGCAACCAAAGCCATCAGACCAAGAGCAATCAAAGTGAAGGTTGTTGCACCAGTCTTAGATAGCAGCGTTGGAATAAATGGAGTTGATGGCGGAGGTGTGACACCTGGAGGTGTTGGACCAGGAGGTGTCTCACCCGGAGGTGTTGTTGGTGGTGTCTTCGGGATTTTAACGGTAACTGTCTGTGGCTCCGAATTAATATCGTGGTGCCAGGCAATCATGTAGCCGTCTTTGTCGAAGAGAGTTTCGAAGGCTACAACCTTCTTCATCTTTGCCAGAGCATCCTTAGGAACGGTCCATTCCATTGAGACCTCTCCATCAACATACCCCTTGTCATTGTTCCCCTCGCCGGTGGTAAATGTAACTTCGATAAAGCCATTCAGGCCGTCCTTACATTCAACCTTCTTCCCATCAACAGTACAGGTATTACCGACCTTTGCCGTGGAGATAACACCGCTAGCACCTGCATCGCTGTCCTTGTGCAGACGGCCAAGCATTGTGTACTCGGTGTGTGGCAACAAATCGTTATAGCGAATGGTATCCACAACAACCTGATCAGAACCGCGATAAGCAATACCAGAAGTACCTTTATCCGTCTTTACCTTCAAAACTGTGCCGATTTCCGGGCAGTTATCAGGATTACCTGGTTTATTTGGTTCGTCAGGTGTCGTAGGTGGCACGTATGGGTGCTCTGGTGGCAAATCAGGTGTGTTCGGAGGATTGTCCGGGCCTTCAGGTGGCGGAGGACATTCATCCTTGGCTATGACTGTTTGTGCTTCATCGTTAATGTTAGCGTGAGTTGCTACTTCTTGTTCACCAAGGTAGGCACGTTCGAAGACTACAAACTGCGAGTTCCTGGTGACCGCCTTAGCTGGCACAACGAAGTCCATAAAGACACTGCCATTGACATAGGAATCCGCTTCACCTGATGGCGAGAATGTCACAGAAACAATGCCGTTACCTTCATTCTTGCATTCGAGGTCGACTGCATCCGTGCCGCCTTCAACTTGGACTGAGCAGTCCTTACCGGCAACTACGTTACTGACGATTCCACCGTCGGCGCCGTTCACCTTCTTATGCAGCTCACCCTTAATGGTATAGGTCTTACCAACCTGTAGGTTCGTAAACATTACTTCATCCATAATGTTTGCATCGCTGCCAGAGCGAACCACACGGTCTGGACCTTCAACATTCGGGCTCGGAATCTTCTCGGTAGCAGAGGTCTTCAATGTCGGTTTCTTCGGTTCTGGCTTCACCTTGACTGTCTGCGCATCATCATCAATATCGTGGTGCTTCGCAATCTCGGTATCCTTTTCGTAGGCTGTCTCGAAGGCAACAATATGTTCTGTCTTCTGCAGGTCAGCCTGCGGCACCAAGAACTTCAAGGTGACATTGCCGTTAACGCGGTCTTGGCCTTCGGGTGCTGCTGGTGTAGTGAAGGTCAGCGACACAACGCCATTACCTTCATCCTTGCAATCAACACCGTCAACCTTTGCACCATCAACTAGGCAACCAGTCGAGGCTTTCACGTCTTTCAAGACGCCACCGTCTTTACCGTTGACCTTCTTATGCAGTTCACCCTTCATGGTGTACTGCGTTTCAGGTTTCAGGTTCGAGTAGATAACCAAGTCAGCTACTTCTGCAGCGTCAGCGGCCGAAACTTCCTTGTCACCATCGGTTGCATCGGTAGCATTTGTACTGATTCCAGGCTCTTCTGGTGTCGAAGGCGGAATCTTTGGAATCTCTACCGTCTGCTTACCATCATCAATGTCGTGGTGTTTGGCGATTTCAATGCCTTGCTCGTATGCAGTTTCAAACACAACAATATATTTGTTCTGCTGAACTTCTGCCACGGGTACAACGAAGTGCAGTTCCACTGTTCCGTTAACACGGTTTTGGCCTTCGGGCGCTGCTGGAGTAGTGAAAGTCAACGACACAATACCGTCACCTTCGTCCTTACAGTCAACACCCTCAACTGTTGCCCCATCAACCAGGCAGCTATCACCAGCCTTAGCTGCGGTAATCACACCGGCATCAACGCCGTCAACCTTCTTATGCAGTTCACCCTTGACGGTGTACTCAGTAAGAGGTTTGAGATTCTTGTAGGTTACAACGTCAGCAATCTTGGCATCGGCAGTAGGTGCAACCACGCGATCACCATCAGCCATATCCTTCGCATCGGTTGTAATGCTGGGCTTTTCTGGCGTTTCTGGGATCTTCGGGATGTCTACTGTCTGCTTCACATCATCAATGTCGTGGTGTTTGGCGATTTCAATGCCTTGCTCATATGCAGTTTCAAACACAACAATCTGTGTTGTCTGTTTCAGCTCGGAAACGGGCACAACGAAATGAAGTTCCACAGTTCCATCGACACGCAGTTTACCTTGAGGTGCTGCTGGCGTAGTGAAGGTCAGCGACACAACGCCATTACCTTCATCCTTACAGTCAACATCGTCAACCTTCGCGCCATCAACCAGGCAGCCTTCTCCAGCAACTGCAGACGTGATGACTCCACCATCGGTTCCGTCAAGCTTCTTATGCAGCTCACCCTTAACGGTGTACTCAGTAAGAGGTTTGAGATTCTTGTAGGTCACAACGTCAGCAATCTTGGCATCAGCTGTTGCATCAACGACACGGTCACCATCAGCCATATCCTTAGCGTCGGTGGTAATACCAGGTGTTCCTGGAGGTGTCACTGGAACGAAGTAGTTCGTCGCTTCAAGTGCAAAGTTAATCTCTGCCCCCTGGCCTTCTACCGGCACATTGAATGTGTAGGAAGTATTGGCAGGTTTCTTGTCAGCCTTACCAGCTTCAACAACCTTGTCAACAGACTTACCATTAACCTTCCATGCAACAGCGTTCCATTTCTTGCCTTCTCCAAGGTCTAGTGGCTGCCAGCCAGTGGCTTCAGTGTATTCCGCCTGAACTGGACCAACTTCGGTAATGGTGCATTGTTTACCCATGAAGTTCGACGGGAACACCTCTGACGCTGTTTCCTCGGCTTTAAGAACAAAACGTGTGACGTTCTTCGTATCATCTGCACACGAGAATTCGAATCCGTACAGAGTGTCTGCTGGAAGTTTCTCTTCAGCGGAATCAACAACCGTCTTCTTCAGCGTCAGTTTGCCCTCGGGCGGCAGTGGTGGTTCCACTGTCATCCTGATCTTCTGGTTAGCATCGCTGGTGTCTTTGTGAACACCAACTGGCCGCACGCCTTCCTTAGGCTGACCATTTTCTACATCAGATGCCTTATAGACCTCTTCGAACAAAACGATGTCAAGGTTAGCTGTTGCAGCGTCATCACCCTTAAGTTTCAGGGTTAGTGGCACTTCAACCACTCCGTCACGAGTATCATTTGTGACAGTGAACTTCTGTGAACCGTTATACGTTTCAGCTGGATCCAGTGGTGCATTGGTTTGGGTATCGATGAATGTACCAAAAGCTACATAATCACCAATAGGCAGGTTGTACCAACTGAGCTTATCAGTAATGATTTCAGTTTGGTTCGGTTCGCCGGTCAGACGCACGGTCTTAACACGCGCTTCTTTACCTTCGTTGTTCTTCAACGTTGCATAGGTACCAATGGATGGATTTTGACGCATGGTCTGGTCTGCATCCTTGGGATCTTCGTGCGTAGCCGTTGGCTTATCATTCGGATTTTTCGGCGTGACATCCTTATCACCTGGTTTCACCGGGTTAAGGGATTCTTCGTCCCACAGTTGCTCGAAGGCAACCAGTTTCTTATTACCTTGGAGGACGGAGCCCGGTACCTCAAACACAACCTTGACTGTGCCTGTTGCAAACTCAGCTTTCGGATGACCTTCAGGAGCTTCAACGGTAAAGGCATTTGAGATTGCCTTCACACCTGTTAGTCCTTTATCTCCGTAGAGTTCACCACTGACGCGATAGGTTTTGCCAACACGAGCATTCGTGTATTTAACAACGTCTACCAACTTCACTGTGGTGTCTGGGTTCACTGGGCGGTCATAGGTCTTTGCCTGACCGTCTTCACCGGTTAGTGTTGTACCGATCTTAGGTAAGACCTTCACGATCTGGTTGTCATCTTCAGGTTCTTCGTGTGTTGCCACAACTTCACCACCGGTTGTCAGTTTCTCAAAGGCTACGACCTTGGCAAACTTATCAAGTTCGGCAGTAGGCACTGTAAACTCAACGATAACTTCACCGTTGGGGGCTGTTGGAATAAATGCTGCCGATGCAGCGGTGATGCCAGTGTCGATCACACTACCCTGCTCGTCCCAAGCCATAAGTTTGCCTTCAGCCTGATAGGTCTTCGTTGTATCCAGGTTGTAGTACTTCACTACGTCTTTCAGAACAACAGACTTACCATCGGCACTCACATCATGCTTACCAGCCTGATCTGTCAGCGTAGTACCAATCTTGGGTTGTGTTGGGTATTCGTTATTCACAACGATGGCAACTGTAGCACCCGGTGTTGGCGTGAAAGTCACACTCTGTCCTTCAACGGAAGTTTCACTGCCGTTGACGGTCCATTTAACGATGCGTGAGTCGAAACCATCGGATTCTTCGCGAAGCTCGCATTGCTGATGTGGTTTCAATCCATCAACACGCACTTCCTGGCCACCGGCTGTCACTGTAGTTCCGATTGGCGTGAAGACTGTGGCATCGCCACAGCGATACTCGAACGAGAACTCTTGAGGAATCTTCAGATCAACACCTGCCGGGGTGGCTACTGCGGATTCTTTCTTCACGGTAAAGGCGGCGGGGTTATTGGTGTAGGTATTTGTAGCACTCACTTTAACTGTGGAGGCATCACCTGCGCCTACGGTTACCTCTACCGAGTCAGCTTCGCCTTTATCCTCACCATTAACACTCCATGTCAATGCGTGGGTGGCGTTGTCAACCTGGGTAGGCGCAAGTTCGCTAATGGTGCACTTGGCTCCAACTGGCAGGTTGTCCCAAACTGCATCTTCGCCACCGGCTGTCACCGTGTTGTTTTCCTTAACGTCAATAGCTTTACCGTTGTAGGTACATGCCATTGCAAAGGTGAAGTTCTTAGGATCGTTCAGCATATCCTTTGCGTCACCAGCAAGAACCTTCGATACCTTGATGATACCGCGATCTTGTGTGAACCTGTTGACTGCCTGAATCGCTAAGGCTGTTTTACCTGCTGGAACAGTGAATGTCACACGATGATTGGCAACGTCCGTGGTCAATTGTGGGTTATCCGGGTTGGTGAGATCCTTGAAGTGAACACCTTCCCAGGTGGCATTGGTGACTGAATCAGGCTTCTTCTCGGTCAATGTACATTCAGAGTTAACATTGAGGTTCTTCAGTTTCTCTTCATTACCTGAATGCCATGTACTTTGCTGATCGATTGTGAAATTACCTGTCAGAACTTCAGTCGTCACTGAGTCTTTACAAGTGTAATCGAAGGTAAATTTCGCTGCAGGATCAAGGTCAATCGCATCGGAATCAACCTGCTTAGAAACCGAGAAACCTGGCTTTTCATCAACATAGGTGTTGTTGGCAGTAACATTGACTGCAACTGATTGGGAGTCAATGGCGAATGATGCTTTGTTAGCAACGTTTGTTGTTCCATCAACAGTCCATGACAGCAAATGCGTTGCATTAGCTGTTTCTGGCTGATTAATTTCTTCAACCACACAGCTTGCTCCCAATGGAACACCTGCTACTTCAACTGCACCACCATTAGCCTTGACTTCTTGGGTACCTGTCTTGACAACTTTGCCTTCTTGCGTACAGGTGTACTTGAGGGCAAAGTTAGTATCTTGCAGTTGCGTAGTGGTGACACCGGTCGACAGTTTCTTTGCAAGTGTGAACTTACCTGTCTTCTCGGTGTAATCATTTGTTGCAGCAATGGCAACAACCGAATCTTTAGCACCAACAGTGAATGCTACTTCACCTGCAGCATTAGCTGTAACAGGTTGGTTATTAACGGTCCACGCTGTCTTTAGTTCTGCATTCTTGATGGATGCATTGACCTCGCGAACCATGCACTTCGTGTTGATTGGCTTATCTGGCCCTGCAAGTGGTGTGCCCTTAGCAGCAACTGATCCAAGTGTAATCCATTGAGCGTCATCGGAGCACTTGTATTCGAAAGAGTATTGCTTTCCAGCAAGGTCTACATTTCCAGTAGCTGTCGCAGCAGCCTTCTTTACTGTAAACGTTGCCTTGTTAACAGTGACTGTGTTTGTGGCTGCGAAGGCAAAGTCAGTAGCTTTCAGCTTGTCTTTATTTGCTTTCGTTACTTTAACAGTCAGAGTTTCACCACCAGTAACACCATCAATACCTGCAGCATCGAAGTTAACCTTCGAGGTAACTGCGTCATTTACTGCGGGTGCAAGCTCCTTGATGGTACATGTTTCACCAACATATGTGGTGACCTTTTGCTTCGATACTGCGGCTTTCCCATCTGTGACTGTTGCGGTGAGTTTCTGGTCGTCACCGGTTTGCCCGGGCTTTGCACAGTTAGCAACGAAGTTGTAGGTGCCATTGGCCTGAGCAGCTCCATCACCAGCAAGCAGTTTCTTCACTGGGAATTCAATCTTTTCATCCACAGGAATGGTCTGCTTGTCATCGTTGATGTCATGGTGTCCGGCAACTTTCTTGCCTTCATAATAAACATCTTCAAATACAACCATTGGCTTGGACTGTACCGCTTCAGCCGGAACGACAAACACCAGATCAATGGTTCCACTCACCAGTTCGCCCTCTTTACCGGGTGCAGTAAAGGTAGTAGCGACTGAATCGGGCTTGGAACCAACTTGGAAACCTTCACCTGGCTGAACACCCTTGACAACACCACCATCGGTAGCGTTGGGAGCATCACCATTTTGATAGTGAAGTTGCCCTTCCACCGTGTAGGTCTTTCCAGCAATCAGGTTAGTGTAGCTGACTTTGTCAGTAACCGTAACAGGTTTGCCTTCCTGGGCTGGAACCTCTGGTTCAGCGTCGGTTGTCACCCCAGGTGTGTCATAGGAGTTTTCTGCAACAACAGCAACTGCAGGTTTATCGCCAGCTTTAATCGTAAAGGTGACAGAATCACCGGTAACAACCTTGCCGTTCAGTGTGAATGCAACTTTGCTAAATGTTGCTCCTTCAAAGTGTGCAGGTGCATCATTTTCGGTGATAGTACATTGAGTACCTTCAGGTAGCTCTGCCGATGTAAAGGCTTTTCCTGTGCTGACGTTTTCAACGCGTGGCGCACCGCAGTCTACTGTGAAGGGGAAGACGGCATCTGCAGGAACTTTACCAGCTGATGGGCCAACAACCTTCTTTTCAATGGTGAACGACCCCTTCTTATTGGAGGTAACGGTCTGGTTACCATCACCGGGGTTTTCGTGTTCAACGTCAGGTTTCGGCGTTACTTTATCTGTTCCCGGAGGTGTTGGTACCTCAGGCATGGCGGGCAATTCGCCCTCCCACAGATACTCGAAGGCTACATAGGATACACCGACGTTTGAATCAGGTGTAACGGTCCACTTCGGATCGGTGAGGTCAATATAACCATTGACTACGCCGTTAGCTTCGGTCACGCCTTTAAGATCAGCTGTGGTGAACTTCTTGGTGTAGAAGCCTGTCACAGCCTTACCTGTTGCTTTGTCAATGAAGTAACCGCCAGCGGTATAGGTCTTCCCTTTTTCAAGACCGGTAAAGGTAATACGGTCTTTCAGCTGTGTAGCTTTGCCCTTGACCAGTTCATTATCGCCTTGGATAGACGCATTGGTCTTCATTGTGGGCTTCACATAGTCGTTCGTGGCAGTTACTGTCACTGCAGCAGTGCCCTTTGTAATGGTAAAGGTCGCTTTGTTATTGGAAACGGCTCCCGCAGTTGATGTCAGGTTGACACCCTTGAAACTGTGACCGGCAACCTTAGACGAAGCTGTCTTTTCGGCAACGGTACATGTGGTGCCTACCGGATACTCTGTTGATGTCCATTCGCCTGCATCAACAATACTGACGCCCGTCACAGGTTTGCCTGCACAGGTTACGTCAAACTCGAAGGAGTTATTGGCACCACCGGTATAGCTAGAGCCTGCAGCAAACTTCTTTACAATCTTGAAGGAGCCTTTGTCCTGCTCGTAGACGTTAGTAGCGGTAGCTGTTACTTCAGTTGAACCTTCTTCAACAGTCACCTTCGTGGATTTGGCATCGGCACTAACGTGGCCACCACTGAAGGTCACACCTTTATAGGTGTAGTCATCAATGTCGGTACCCGCTTCGCTTTCGGTAATGGTGCACTGGGTTCCCACTGGGAAGGTGCCAAATGAAGCGGTCTGTCCGCCGGTAATCGACACACCTTTTGTAACAGGTGCTGCGTCACCATCTTGGCACACGGCAGTAAAGTTGAATGTTTTACCTGCAGCCGATGCTCCCTCAACAACCTTGCTGATCTTTACTTCACCAGTTTTGCGCTGGTACCTGTTGGTTGCAGTAACGGTAACAACAGGACTGGAATCGTCCTTTACCTGGACTTTTTCAGGAGAACCTGGAACGTTACCACCGGCATAGGTAACACCGTTGAAGGTGTAGCCAGGAATAGCTGCCGAATCAGGTTGTTCGCTGACAGTACACGTTGTTCCATAGTTATATGGGCCAAATTCAACGGTTCCGTCTTTCTTCGCAGTCTTTGTGACGGCGGCTGAACCATCGTCACATGTTGCTGTGAAGCTGAAGTTGTTGTTGACTGTGCCAGGACCGCCTTCAACAACCTTCTTTACCTGGAATTTACCCTTGGTTACGTCGTACTTATTGATGGCTTGAACGGCAACTGCCTGTTCGCCTTCTTTAATGGTGAACGAGACGGTTGGGTTCGGGAATTGACCACCGACTGTCTGGCCGCTGGCTGTTTCGAAGGTAGCACCTGTTAGTTTCATTCCTGTGACGTCATCAGCTGCTGCTCCGCTTTCTTCAACAACACAGGTTGTGCCAACATCATATGATTGTGACACCGCCGGCTTGTTCTTACTGGCAACCAGGGTTTCAGTCTTTACGACATCACCCTTGGTACATGTGGCATTGAAAGTAAAGGTCTTGTCAGCACCAGGATCGGCTGAACCTGCAGCGTAGTCCTTTGTGATAACAAATGTGCCTTGCTTGGGCTTTGTATAGGTGTTGGTTGCCGTTACTGTAATGGCCGGGGAGGACGCATCGGTCACCTTCACCTTATTGGCAGCAAGGTTTCCACCAGCAAAGGTAACACCTGCATATTCGTAGCCTTTCACAGCTGTATTGGTAGTGCTTTCATTCACACTACATTCAGTATCAACTGGCAGAGGACCAATCTGTTTGCTCTGACCATTGGTCAATGTAAATGTTTGATCTGATTGGCCGTTACAAGACACTGTAAACGAGTAGCCATTAGCAACAGGCTCATCCGTTCCTTTCACAACTTTGGTGACGGTAAAGATACCTTCTTTAGGCTTTGGCTTTTCGTAGTTGTTTGTTGCGGTAACCGTAACGGCTGGCTGTGACTTTCCAGTAATCTTGACAACGCGTGAGTCAGATTGGTTTCCACCACTATAGGTCACACCTTTAAAGCTGTATCCATCAAGTTTAGCGGTTGCTTCATCTTCAATGATCGTGCACAGTGTACCTTCTGGGTACTCACCAATGGTCACTGACTGTCCACTTTTTACGGTGACCGTCTTGACTTCGGGCTGAGAGTCGCCATCTTTACAGGAAACATCGAAGGTAAAGTCCTTTGTCAGGTTATCAGTACCAGTGACCTTCTTTGTCAATGTGAAGCTGCCCATTTCAGGTGGTGTGGGTCGTGGTGACCACACAACATTGATTGTTGCCGATGCATTCGATTGACCACCTGGCTGTCCATTAAGAATGACAAGCCACTGAGATGTTGGATGCGAAGGCCGAACGATAGAACCTTGAATAGAATCTGTTTTAGCGGAGGTGCTGGCACTAATCGACACCTGACCAGCATCTGCACCTGCAGGAATCTTTAGAGTAAGTGTTGCGGGAAGCGTGACTTCACCACCAGCAGTTACACCTGTAGCATCATCAGTAAGTGTTGCACCAGCGGGAAGACCACTATAATTCAAGATTGCTTTTCCACTGTCGCTAAAACCTGTAATACCGATTTTGACATACATATCGCCGTTGGTATCAACGGAACGTGTTTGTTCCATGACAGCAACCGCGGCTTTTGTATCTACTCCATTAGGCTTGCCAAGCTGAACCGAAAGAGTTCCCTGTGAGCCAGAGGGAACTATGGCATAAATCCGTGCCGGCAACTCAATTTCTGAACCGTTTGTAAAGGGCTTTCCATCAGCAGTTTCAAGGCGTCCGTTTGCTGGAAGGCCAGAAACTGTTACGGCAGCTTTTTGACCAGCGGTACCAGTAATATCAATCGGTATGCGGGTTGTACCCGTCACGGGTGCGTTACCTGGAACAGTGGCGTCGATCTTGACCAGTTTCCACGAGTTAGCCACGGTTGCTGGAAGAGTAAGGGTTACTGATGCTGGAAGTGTAATCTTATCGCCAGTCTTCAGCGGTTTTGCTGTAGCGTTATCAACAAGTTTTGCACCAGCAGGAAGACCATCCTTCCCAGCGGTTGTAATCTTTAGTGTTGCTTCCTTGCCATTAAGCGAAGCTGGACCATTAAATTCATAGTTGACAACATAGTTGCCGTTAGCATCGAAGCCCGCACTTCCGATGTTTGTTCCAGCACTTCCACCTGCAGCACCAATCATATGAGCAGGTAGTTGCGCTGCAAGAGTCAGTTGCCAAATCTTATTTGCAACAATACGCATCTGCGGTGTCACACGAGGTGCAGGCCCCCAGGTTCCTCCAATCCAGCTTGGGCCACCTTTAGCCCTTACTTCAGAGGCATCAATATCAACATCTCCGCTAATTTTCCAGAATGCTGTATGGAGACCAAATGCAACTGCGGCTGCGGCAACATTAGAATCTTCATGGGGCTCAACGCCGATTTTCTGGTAAATACTCATGTAGTTAGCAAATGTTGGCTTAGAAACGTATGGGCCCCACAGGTAAGCGAACTTTTTAGCAATAAGCGCGCGATCCTGCCCCGGAATCTCTTTACCGCGAGGGAAGTCTTTAATATCCCCGAACGTGTAGCCCCCGGAATTCCATTTTCCTTCAGGGGATGATCCCTGGTTATCTATACAGACAGCCGCATATTTTTGTCCGTCATTTCCTGTAAGTTCTGTACCGGCAATACCTTCTGTCTGGGGATAGAGAGTCCCGTTTTCGCGGTGCAAACGAACAGAGTAGTTAGCAAGCTCTAGACCCGGTGAACCGATTGAAATCAATTCCCGAGGAGCCTTTGTATTTTTTGCTGTAAAGTGTGTTGGTTTTGAAGTCCCACCACTTGTTGTCGGAATACCGATTGCAGCATTTTGACCGGGAACAGAGTTACCGGAAACGTCTGCGCTACCGGGAGTCACTAACGAACTCACCGTCCACGCGATGGCCATAACTGCTGCTACACCAGCAACAAACCACCTTCTAATCTTGACACTTGCGGGAGTGACTTTCATGTATTGTGCCTTTTCTACTCGTATCTTCCAACCTGATTTTGGGGAGGATGGGAGACCACACCAATAATTACTTACTTCATACGCTACCAACACATATAGATGAAAGCAAGATGAAAATTGACGAATTTTCGGTAAGTGTATAAATTTCGAAAAAATGTCACATCGTTTTGACTACAATCCATGTCTCACTAGCTATAACACCTGGTAAGTGTTGAACTCATCTACGCAGGTAACAACCATGATGACACCCCTCATAAAGCCACGTAAAACATTAAAACTGACCGCATGTAAGATTTTAAAGAAAAAAAGTTTAGTTCGTCACATCATCGTTGACAGTTTTAAAAAATAAAGTAACTCTTTTACGAAATTTCCCTGGTCAGGAATTTCTTTTCCATTCCACACACACAATACACCTTATATATTGACGATGCAGACTATTTTCCTATTTCACCCGGAATAAGACCTCAACCTCAACAGGAGCATTGAGTGGAAGCACAGCAACACCCACCGCGGACCGAGCATGTCCGTCATCAAAGAGCTCTCCAAAGAACTCACTGGCACCGTTAGCAACAAGTGCCTGGTCATAAAATGTAGGGTCAGACGCAACAAATGCTGTCACCTTTTCAACACCAATAATACGGTCAACACCACCGGCAGCCTGGGCAGCTGCAGCTAAAGCGTTCAACGCGCACACCTTTGCCAACTGATAAACATATTTCGCATCAAGTAAGCCTTCACCCACGCCAGCTTTTCCTGTGGCGACAAGTTTTCCTTCCACCATTGGAAGCTGCCCAGATGTTTGAACAAGACGATTCCTTTTATCTGCCCCAGCCAGCACTACTGCAGGCACATAAGCCGCAACAGGTGCCGCTACATTTGGAAGCACATATCCTGCATCAGCTAAGCGCGCAGACAATTGCCCAGATTTCACAGCTTCGTCCTCTTTCTTTACATCGTGTGACACGTCGCGTGAACCGTCTTCGTACGACCCAGCATCCTCAGGTAAAACATCTGTCACTGCCTCATTGTCTGGCTTGTCACCACAATCCTGAACAGCATCGCCATTGTTATTATCGGCTAACGATATTTCCGTGGAGACCCTACCTGCCTCATTCGATAAGGTGTCATTCTTCCCTTCTGTGGCATCTGATGCGGCATCGTCTATCGATGAAATGTCAACATCACCATTTGCAGTCTTTAGCGTATCGTCGTATTGACAATCCAATGGTGACTGCGACTTCTGTTTGAAAAAACGAAACACAGGAAGCCTCCTTGACAGGTATGCACAGTATTATCTTGATAACAGCGTAGGTATCCGGTGTGTACCAGCTTTACAGACAGCCGCACAACCGGCCTAAACGGCTAGCCCTTTACAGGGCGCTTAAAATAGGCCACCAAAGTTTCTGGACCACTGGGACCAGGAATAACCGTGACAAGTTCCCACCCGTCATCGCCCCATGTATCCAGAATTTGTTTTGTGTTGTGAATAATCAAAGGTGCAGTAGCATATTCCCATTTAGTCATACTGACAGTCTAGAAGGCCAAAGCCAAAATGTCACCTATTGTTCATTTACGGCGTTTATGCAATACGGCTTTTGGCAACCCACATGTTCATGGGCCTTTATCGGTATCTTTATGGAAGAGGACGTTGGTGACGCACTGTTCTCTGTGCGTCGTCATACGCTAACACTCAATGAATAGCACTAAAACTTAGGAAGCCTGGCGCGACACTGTTTCGTATGGCTGCGGGTTTGCCCGCACATGAGCCAATACCCTGGGAGTACGTGGTGAACGCAATTCTTCAGCTAACTCATTCGGTGATTCTTCTAACCATTCCTTCCAGTCTTCAACATCAGGAAGATACTTCAGCAAAGCTCGGCGTTCACGCTCAGTCAAACCGCCCCATACACCGAAATTTGCCTGCGAATTCAACGCATCCGCTAAACACTCCAAACGAACCTCGCAGGCATAACAACGCTGACGTACTTGCCGTTGAGCAGCGCCTTGCACAAAAAGTGCGTCTGGCTCATCTTGAGCGCATAAGGCGCGAGCCACCCAACTTTGATCACCGTCGATACTCATATGTTAGTTCCTCTTTCTTCGGTGCCCAGCTTACCGTCACACAAGATGACGACCGGGGCGAAAAATAGCACCTAATGTGACCGTACCGACAATTTCACGAATCTCCAAACCGTGAAGCAAAAATCGTGAATTTTCGGGAATTTAGTCCCATAAATTCAGAGACTTTTTGAAAATCTAGTAGTCTAAGAATATGACGAAAAGTCGGGACAAGAACAATGCTTATCCAACAGACAACGCAGCTTCCCCACGCTCGCGTGCCATGATGATCGCTCGCGGGGAGTTTTTGCGATCCATCGTCGCTCTTATCGTGTTGACCGTTGTGGCTGCTGTCCTGTTAGCAGGCCTTGCAATCCCTATTGTTGGTGTAGCAGGCGTAGCAACGAAAGCAGGAACGCAGGCCTTTAAAGACCTTCCTGACGAATTCGAGCCTTTATCGCCCTCTGAGCAATCCGTGATCGTTGCATCCGACGGATCAGTCATCGCGAAATTCTATGCCGAAAACCGTATTGTCGTTGATATTAAGGACATGTCCGAATGGGTTCAAAAAGCCGCAGTTGCCATTGAAGACCGCCGCTTTTACGAGCACAAAGGAGTAGACCCCTACGGTCTATTCCGCGCGGCCATCAACAACCTGGCCTCTGACTCAACGCAAGGAGCATCAACCATTACCCAGCAATACGTGAAAAACACTCGTATCGAGTTGGGATTGCAAACTGGTGACGATGAAGCTGTACGAGAAGCCTCTGCCCACACGCTTACACGCAAAATCCTTGAAGCGAAATACGCGGTATCGTTAGAACACAAAATGCCGAAGAAAAAAATTCTTGAGGGATACCTTAACATTGCGCCTTTCGGCCCCAATGTTTACGGTGTTGAGGCAGCATCACGTCACTATTTTTCAAAATCAGCGAAAGACCTGGAGCTCAGTGAAGCTGTACTGCTTGCAGGATTGTCACAAAGCCCTGTTGACTTTAACCCACTAGTTCACCCTAAAAGAGCACAAACACGTCGTGACCAGGTACTTTTTGCAATGCTTGACGAAAAGCTCATCACAAAACAACAATATGATGAAGTAAAGAAAACAAGAATCGAAGATGTCCTTCACGTGTCACAAGAGGAGCAAGGCTGCCAAACAGCTGGATCAGCTGCTTACTTCTGTCAATATGTTGTAGCAGAAATATTGAATTCTGTTAACTTTGGAAAAACCATTGCTGAACGACGTAGGCTCCTCACCCGCGGTGGGTTGATTATTCAGTCCACACTTAATCCCACAAAACAGAAACTTGCGCAGGAAGCAGTTGAAGCCTACGTTCCTAAAAACGATCCCTCAGATGTCCGTGGCACCGTTACCTCTGTGGAACCAGGAACTGGCAAAATAATTGCAATGGCTCAAAATACGAACTTTGGTCAACCCTCCGAAGCTGACCCCACCGCAACACAAAACAATCTTGCCGCTGACAAAGCGCATGGTGGTGGTGCTGGCTATCAGCCGGGTTCTTCCTTTAAGACCATGACACTGGCAACGTGGTATCAGTCTGGTCGAAGCGGTGGCGAAGTATTAGGAGGACGAACATCTTACGCAGCCAATGAATTCCGTTCATCATGCCCCGATAAAGTTCACGTGAGCTCCTATAACTTCAAAAACTCCGAGGGTCTTTCAACTGCGGCGTCATCAGTGATAGTGGGAACAGAACGCTCTTTGAACACCACCTATGTTGCGATGGCCAGTAAACTTGACCTATGCGACATTAAGAAAATGGCAGAAAAAGTGGGGGCCGTACCAGGTGATGGTTCCGAACCCGAATGGTACCCGTCCTCGGTACTAGGCTCGGGAAGTGTGCCGCCACTTTCAATGGCAAATGCTTTTGCTACCTTCGCTAATAAAGGAGTGTATTGTAGCCCCATTGCCATTACCTCCGTAACCACTCGACAAGGTAAAGAACTTGAAGCACCTTCTGCTGACTGTCACCGAACGGTTGACGAAACTGTGGCAAATAAAGTGATGCAAACACTGAAATCCACATATAACAGCTATGGTGGGCGTGTGAGTTTGGGACGTGAAGCCGGTACGAAAACAGGAACAACCGACGGCGCCTCCGATGCCTGGCTAGTAGGAGCCACCCCCAACCTCAGCACAGCCGTATGGATGGGACACTCCGATCGATTGGCCCCCATGGTCAACATCACGATTGGTGGCCAATATTATCGGGTGGTTTATGGTTCAACAGCTCCCTCTGCCATATGGAAAAAATATATGATAGAGGCGGTAGCAGACTTACCTAAGGAGAGATTCCCCTCCGCAAATATCGGTTCGCGCTTCCCACCCAAACCCAAAGAACCAAAAAAGAAAGAAAAGTCCGACAATTCATCCTCCGAAGACGACTAATGAACTAGGCCAGCTATGATAACGACTCGCAACGCCCACCCGTTCCTCACAGCATCGCTGGGGCTGGCTGGTTGCGCAGCTGCTGTTGGAGCCTACGCGCTTGTAGAAGCACGATTGCCACGTGTGCGCACGACTCGGATTACACTTGAGCGACTTCGCCAGCCACTGACCGTCATTCAGATAGCCGATGCGCATATGCACCACGGTTCACAGTGGCTAGAAAGGTTTTTAGTTAACCAAGCCCAACGCTACCGTGGGGCTCTTGTTCTTAATACGGGTGATAACTTTTCAACCCAAGCCGGTTTTGAGCGGTTAAAACGCGTCTTTTCGTCTTCTGCGTGGGGTTCCAATCCCGGTGTCTTCGTATTTGGATCTAATGACTACTATTCGGCGGTGCCAAAAAATCCAATATTTTATCCGCTACTGCGCTACGCACACTTTTTCGGCTACGAACAGCTCATCCGCTACTGCGAACCAAAGAAGCGAACGGAAAAAGATCTACCGCACGCCGAGTTTGCCGCCTACCTGCGGCGTATGGGGTGGCGTGATGCACGCAATACAGCTCACGATTTCACTGTAGCATCCGATAGTGGTGCACCCCTTCGAGTGTCACTCATCGGTGTTGATGACCCGCATATATCACGTGACCGGCTACCGGCTCCCACCGACCGATGGCAGAGCGCCGACCTGCGTATCGGTTTGACCCACGCACCCTACTCGCGCGTCCTCGATATGATGACAGCACTGGGGGCAGATATTATTATCGCAGGTCATACCCATGGTGGGCAGGTGTGTATTCCTACTTTTGGGCCACTGGTGAATAACTGTGACATTCCCTTGAAATTTACCCGAGGCCTGCATCAATGGAATTGCGGTGAGGTTGAAACACCTCAACCGCGTGAAACAACTGGGGCAACCGACATTATTTCTCCGCACCACGATGGCCTGCCTTTCCTTGCCAAACGCCTGGTACAGGGTAATGCACAAACAAGTACACAGCTCTATGTTTCACAGGGGCTAGGTTGCGCCGTCTATACACCGATTCGCCTAGCATGCCGACCCACACTAGATGTACTAGAGCTAGTTCCTTCAAATGATACAAAAGTATAAAAGAAGGATTTCTACGCCCGTAGTGGCAATTATTGGTTGGTTTTACACTGCTTGATTTCCTTTACTTTTTCGCTACTTGTCAATTGCTGCCGATTTTCCTTTACCCTGATGAGTAGCATCACACACTGTCGGTTCGCAGTAGCTGGTTGGCAGTGGTGCCGATCTTGTAAAGGCTTACCCCCAATAGATCGATGATTCCTAAAGATGGTGAGCTCCAGTTGCCCACGCAAGAAGACAGATGGCATTTGCCGATACTTGGTGATACCATGTGCGCACACTAGCTGGTAAAGAAGATTTGCTAGAAACCCACTTCGCTGATTAAACTGTAATGGCACATTCGGGGTGTGGCGCAGCTTGGTAGCGCGCTTCGTTCGGGACGAAGAGGTCGCAGGTTCAAATCCTGTCACCCCGACCACTGTTCCCCCTGGTTGAGGGGTTTTTAACCATTCGCATTAACCACGCATCCTCCTTTCGTGTACCCCCTGTGTACCCCTGGATTGTGATGATGGAAGGTTTGTAAAATTCAGCAAGCGATGTGCACCACCCATGAATCTTATGGCCACACTACCCCTGAATCTTGGCATCGTTTACCGCTGTACCACTATCACCACACCAACCCATGGTGCAGGCCAAAGGAAGAAAACGCACATCGGGCAGCCACAGTCGCCTTCCACGAAAAACCAACAGAAAACGACAACAACCACACAGAATCAACATGCCTCAAGTGCTGCGTATCAGTGGGAATCCACAACATCTTCTGCACTAAAGGACCTTTGGCATTGATTTTCGTGTGCTTTTCACTATAATATGAATAATACTTAATGAAAAGTGCTGGGTTTATTGCGAACGCTCACGGTTCGCTGTATATGTAGCTTTGACGATAGTAATGCTGGGCGTTATCACTATCTGCGAGTTGCCTATAGTACTTGACTACCACCACCGGGAGCACGATCATGAATGGCCACGGATTAACCAGCCATCCGATGACTCCTGCGCACCATCGAACGCTCACCATCATTTTTAGTTGCTTACTGAGCTTTGCTTTGGTGGTACTTCCATTGGCAGCGCAATCATTTGCCGACCCTGGAACACCTGCTACACCTCGCCCTCTTTCTTCTGCCCCAACATCACGCTCAACATACACAACACCGAACACTCAACCCTACTCCACTTTACAAGCTGCTTCTTCGCAAGCAACAACAACAAACCGAAACACTACGGGCAATAACGCTGCACTCCCGCGCGAAAAATCATCGGTGCCCGCATCGACGACTCCAAGGAGCAACGCGGTAAAAGATGATCCGATGTTAGACAGCGATGCGCCAGCACAAGACAATGGCACTTCCGACGTTACTTCACCAGATAGTAATGATGCGGCAGACAATAACCCCCCTGATAGCAACACTACCGATGAGGAGGCCTTAGAGACTCCGCCTGGAGAACGTGGCGATGACACCATCGACATGCCAAACACACCAGGCAAGTCTGCGCCTACCGATCGCACCCATTCCGCTTCCACTTTACGCCATGCACGGTCTGCCATGAGGGCGGCCAACAATGTTCCCGACACCCCGGCATGTCAAAAGAAGCTCGCATGCCGCCCCGGCTACGTGTACAGCTCGGGCAGCAACGGAGAAATTGTGCAGCATGCCCCGAACGCGCAAACAGGCACTATCGACACGACCACTATCGCACGCTCCCCCTATGGAGAATACACAAATGGGCTTGCTATCAGCAATGATGCCGACACTGCATATATGATTACTAATACCAACGGAACAACTCACCGCGTCTATATGTATGACGCAAACACTGGCATCTGGTCCCGGTCAAAAGCGCTCAGGCTAAGCAGAGGAAGCTATTACGCGGGAGCCGTGAACCCCCTGACAGGTGAGTACGTATTTGGTCGCTACGAAAACCGGTGGATTAAACTTAATGGCTGGTTTCCAGTAAAACATACTGTCTTCGAGATGTATGCCTATAACGCCGACACAGATACCGTGCGCGGAGTGGGGCGTATTGCCACTTTTGAAAGTGGCAGCGGAGATATCGCTTTCGATACTGATGGCACGCTTTACCTTCTGCGCTCAATAGCAATCCGTTTCGACGTGTACACGCTTTCCCCGCAAAATATTCCCACAACAGGCGATGACGTGTCTCGGCTTCTTCCCTTCGCTAAGCCTCTTGATAATATCGCGACCGATATTCAAAGAATTAACGGAATTGCGATCGATAATGACGGTAAGATGATGATCGGCAACCATACCACCATGCATAAAATCAGTCTTGCCAACGGCAGCGTAACAACCGCTGACTACGCGCCGGGCATGAACTCACTTGACCTGGCTACATGTATTGGGCACCCATCGGTAACTGTCGTCAAAGATGTCGATACAGCAAGGCTTTATCCCAACGACCAGTTCCAACTGAGCCTCAGCTCTCAAGATGGCACGCAGCTTGCCGGTGTGACAACAACTGGCAGCGCACTGGGTATTCAAAAAGAAAAAATTCTGGACGCCCCCGTCGATAACGCCAGTAAATACACCATCGCAGAAACAATGGCCAGCGCTTCGTCCTCTGAAATAGGAAGCTACGACTATACGATAGATTGTACGGACTGCCAGGGAAACGCCGTTGCGTCTTCAACAAATATGCCTCTTGAGCTGGATATTCCGTTGAATGGCAACAAACCAAATAACGATGTGACGCGCGTATGCACCATTCGCAATACGCCAAAACTTGGTGATGTCCGCCTGACGCTCACCGATAAAACCAGTGGTCTGCCCGTGGCACAAGGCAGCTTCGAGCTGTGGCTAGACGTCGATAATAACGGCATGCTTAACCCCACAATAGACACTCGTGTTCCTGCTCAGCCAGGGGGTGTCGCGCAGGCTGAGGCAACTAATGCGGCGGGTCAGATAGTGTGGAAAAACCTGCTGCACTCGCGCACATACCTGGTGAAAGAAGCCGCGTCGGCACCTGGATATCAACCCTTAACACCAGCAGTCTACCCCGTGACCGTGACGAAGCCACAAGCCGCTGGATTCAATGATCTTGCCCTGCAAGTTGAGCGCATTTTGGGCACAGTGACCTGGGAAAAGAAGTCACCTGGGGGCGCATACCTGGCCGAGTCACGCTGGATTATTCGCAACGAGGACGGGGCCACCACTGTGGAAGATTGCGTGAATACACCCTGCACAGGGGCCGATAGCAACCCCGAGGCCGGCACATTCCGCGTGGACGGCCTGGCGTGGGACGATTTTGTATTAGCAGAGGACGCGGCTCCACCGGGGTATGTGCTAGAGAGTACTGAACATGCGTTCACTATTTCAGCCACTGCATTAACGAAAGAATTTGCGGAGCCATTTGTGAATCAACCAGCAACAATGCCACCCCTTCCCCTGACAGGCGGGTTAAGCAGTTACTTTTTCTTCCACACTGGAAAGCTCACTCTTATCGCGGCAGCCGCAAGTGGACTGTGGATGTTTCGTCGCAGGCTTGGTGGGCCTTTTACACAAGTAAGGGTTCGCCCAGAAGGAGGTTCATCTGGATGAAGCATTCTTTCGTCATAAACAAGCCACTGCCCAGACAAAGAATAATTTGGGTAAAAGCTCGCCTACCGGAAGGTCAGCTGGACATAATGCCACCTATGAAAGGGCCAATACATAAGGTAGCACCTTCCTCAAGGGTCACAGCACTGAGGGCCACCATATAAGGAGCCACAAGGAAAATAGAAATGAAAGGTTATCTCATGACTACGACACGTTGGAAACACACGATTACTTCGGTGTTTACTATCTTTGCTCTTGCATTGATGGGGATGGCATTTATGCCAACGGCAGATGCTGCCCGCCCAAGTCTTCTTACACTAAGCACCGATAATATTGACTTCAAACAACCCAGTTCAATTACGATTCATAAACATGAAACCCCTGATTCAGGCACAGCCAATAACGGGAAGGAACTAGAAGACGCTCCGCCGAATCCAGTAAATAACATTACGTTTGAGCTGACTAAACTTGACCTCGATGTGCAAGATTCAGCGAACTGGCAGCATCTTGACTCCCTTACCTACACAGCTGCTACTAACACGGTCACCATTGATGGCACTGGTGGGGCTACAACGCCAACCACTGTTGGTTTTGATGGTGCCCCTACGGAAAAGCGAACAAACCCACAAGGCATTGCTACCTTTAGCGACTTAACACCGGCGGTATATCTGGTGAAGGAACTTGATACTACCCGGCCCGATGGTCAATACGTCACCAAGATGTCTGAACCGTTCTTTGTAGTTCTCCCCATGGCAGTGACAGGCACTAACGAATGGAACTACAATGTTCACGCCTATCCGAAAAACTCGGTGACTACTATTACAAAGACCATCAATGATGAAGAAGCGTTTAATACCGATGACATTGTAACGTGGAGTGTAGAGGCGAAAATGCCAAGTGGATTAACGCTAGATACTGTCAAGATTGTTGATAATTTTGACCCGCGTATCCTTGCATCATCGCTTGCAGTCACGGGTGTCGCCGCAACTGGTGCCACCCCTGATTTAGTGAAAGACCGCGACTATACGGTGGACAGAACCGCTAGCAAGGTTACAGTAGAGTTCACTGGCGCTGGGCTCACTAAAATAAAAGGCAAAAATGTTATCGTGACGTACACCGGCAGCGTTGTACCGATTACCACATCTCTTCAACCGCCTGCTGGTGGCGAAGATGACGGAGTTATCCCCAACACCGCAAATGTCACCATCAATAGTTGGTCTGAAGATACTAATGAAGTGATAACGATATGGGGCGACTATCAGGTATATAAGTACACTGTGGTAGAAGATACTAAAAAAGCGTTGAAGGGAGCTGTTTTTTCGGTTTATCGTTTGGCAGACCCAAATGCAGATAACTGTGACGATCTGGTTGCTGAACCTGTGGCGACGGTTACCACTGGTGACGATGGTAGGGCAAAGTTCCGTCTGAAAGCTGGACCATACTGCATGAAAGAGACGACACCTCCTCCTGGTTTTAAGGAGAATGACGAGGTCATACCGATTATGGTGGACGGTGGTTCAACCTATATCAACCCAGGCGAAACGAACTATTCAGAGGTTGTTAACACGAAGGTTGATTACACCAACTTGCCGTTTACTGGCGCTAATGGACGATTATTGCTGGCAATTATCGGTAGCGCATTACTGGCTGTAGCACTTGGGTTGATGATTGTTAACTATAGGCGCAAGCGTCATCAGTCATAGGCCGTAGCTCCCTAAACTCTATTCCTTTAGCCCCTTAGAAAAAGCCCACGTCAAACGACGTGGGCTTTTTCATGAATTATAATTTGATCTATATATCTACCATCTTATATTATGATAATTACTTAATACGAAACGCACGCTAACAATAATCGTCGCTCAACTCATTAGCAGGAGAAACCGACACCGAACCAATAGTAATGACACAAGGTAGCTTAGCTTTCCACACTACCTTAACAAGCTCAACGAAACCGCCCCGCTTGGGATGCAGACACGCAAGAGGAGGGTTTACCATGAGCGCTAAGAATGTGCACCGCGCTTCATTTCATGGTGCCCAAAAACTCTTGCCACGAGTGATTATCGCTGTTATTGTTGCGTTCATTCTAGGATTATTACCACTGGCCAGCTATTCTTTTGCAGCCGACGCTAATCCCGTTGAGCCTCATAGTGATGCCACCGTAGCATCGACACCCACATCGTCACCTTCAGATACCGTGGAAGGCCTTGCCACCGAAGAATCACAGGGTACCAAAGGCTCCAGCGAACAGCCCAAAGATGCAGGAGCACTTCCTGCGTCACCAAAAATTAATCCACCTGGGAGAGTGGCTGCTGATTCCACGCCAAAGGTATCTGCCACCCCCTTGTCACCGCACGCCAGTGATTCGGCGCGCGCAAGTCCGGAAGGAACCACGGCCCCCACACCCGTGCGCGCACCACGTTCGGCAACGATGCGAAACGGCTACGTTTCTGTGCCGGAGAGTATTTTCCACTGTAAACCGGGTTTTGTTTACGGCTCGCCAAATAACAAAACTATCTATGAGTATGCCCCAAATTCCACTGAATCATTGCATCTCACGCAATCAACACTTGGCGGAATCTCGACAGGGGCACTTGCTCTAGCATTTGAAGGAACGGCAGCTTATCTTGAAGATGGCACATGGCCTAACCATAAAGTTCACACATACGATGCTCTTGGCGGTCAATGGACAATCGCTGAAAATTTCAACATTCCTCAAGTAGGAAAATATTCACTAGGAGCGGTTCACCCAATAACAGGCGAATATTTCTTTGCGAACTATCGTTACTATTGGATTAGAAATCGTCTTGAAATATATGCCTACAACCCACAATCACAATCGGTTCGTGCTGTAGGTCAGTTACAACTTAACCATTCAACTCGGGATGGTGATATGGCATTCACCCGAGATGGCACGCTTTATATTCTTCGCCCTGATTTCACAAAAATCGATCTTTATAAAGTCAATTCTACTGATATTCCTCTTAGTGGTGATGATATCGACCGTACGATCCCATATACAACTGTTTTGAATGGAATAGATGATGTTGGGTTAGATGACGTGGTAGGAATCGCTTTTGATACAGACGGTAAACTCTTTATTACCGACGGTACGACCATGAAAAAGCTAGATCCAGTTTCTGGTGCAGTTGAAGCGACAAGTTACCCATCACCAGATAATAGCAATGACTTAGCAACATGTTTTGGCACACCTTCTATTACCGCGCTCAGCGATATCAAAGAAACACGTATCCACCCCAACGACCAGTTCCAACTCACTATCCATACTGGCTCGACAGCTACAGGAACACCGGTAGCTTCTGAAGTGACAACTGGCAGCGAACTTGGTCTTCAAAGCGTCAAAATTCACCGAGCAGCAGTCAATAATGGCACAACCTATACTGTTTCTGAAACAATGGCCGCCACAGCGACCTCTTCAATAAATGCCTACAACATCACACATACCTGTACCGACCATACGGGAACCGTGGTCAGTGAAGGCTCCGGGGCAACAGCGACGTTTAGCGTGCCAGGGGATAACAATATGCCCAACAACGCATGGGACTATGAATGTACGTTTACCAATACTCCCAAACGCGCAACCGTTGAGGTCACAAAAACCGATAAAACCAGCGGTGCCATTCTACCGGGTGCAACCCTTGAACTGTGGCTTGACGCGAACCATGACGGCAAACTCGACCCGGCCGACACTCGGGTAGGCAGCCCCGTCACAACCGGTAAAAACGGCAAGGCCACATGGGATAATCTACTGCATTCGCGGCGCTATTTTGTGAAAGAAATAGAGGCTCCAAGTGGCTATGACTTGGCCGAGCCACATGCCGTGGTTGTTGATAAAGAGTTCGCCACCCAAGGCCCCGTCACGCTCAATGTAGAGGACCCTCGACAAGTGGGGAAGGTAACGTGGTTGGTTCACAGCGATAAAGAGCTGCCACTTGCAGGCTCGCGATGGACACTAACACACTTAGAGGTGCCTGGTGGGGGAACACCGCGCACCATTGACGACTGTGTGAAGGCACCATGCACCGGTGCCGACAAAGATCCCAGACCTGGCATTTTTGAGGTCGATAACCTTGAGTGGGGCGACTATAGGCTACAAGAGGTTGCGGCTGCGCCGGGCTACGTGCTCGATGTGAAAAACTACGACTTTACCATCGCAGCATCTACTTTGGAATACAACTTTACCAGCGCCTTCGTTCATACGAAGGTCGATGCACCACAACTTCCGCTGACTGGCGGCATCAGCAGACACTTTTTCTTCAGTTCTGGTGGACTGCTGCTTGTCACGGCAATAGGAACAGGGCTATGGGCGCTTCGACGGCGCCTTGCTGCCCTGAACACACTTGTTCACCAGAGCTAAGTCACACGAAAGGAAAAATAACAATGACACAGACACACAGATTACGAGTAATTATTGGGGTGATTGCTGCTTTTGCAGTTGCCCTGATGGGGATGGTATTTATCCCCTCAGCGGACGCTTCAGTTTCCGCGCGCTCCCCCAGGCCCGACGATAATATCATCTTCGAGGACACGAACGGGTCTATCACGGTTCATAAGCATGAAACACCTGAAGCCTCTACTTCCAATGATGGTACGGAATTGATGGACGCGCCACCTCGTCCTGTTGAGGGCATCAACTTTAAGCTCAGTAAGGTAGATCTTGATTTAACAAAGTCTGAAAACTGGCAAAAGCTTGACTCATTGACATATAAAAATGGCAATGTATTCTTCTTGGATGCGCCAACGAATTATTTGGCCATTACTCAAGTAGGCGATGAAAAGACAACCGACAACAACGGCAAAGCCACGTTTACTGACCTAGGTGTTGCTGTTTACCTGGTTGAAGAAACGGGGGGTACACCGACAACGGCACAAGGATCTGGCCACGTGGTGGCAAAGTCCGAGCCCTTCTTTGTTGTGCTCCCCATGAAAGACAATAAAAATCAGTGGAACTATAATATTCACGCCTATCCAAAGAACTCTATTGCACAGGTAAAAAAGACGATTGACGATAGTAAAGCGTTTTCTACCGCCAATAAAGTGACATGGACGGTGGAAGCCCAGATGCCAACAGGATTGGATCTGCAGCCCAATACAAAAATCGTGGATGTCTTTGACAAGCGAATCAACACAGGCAGCATTGGCGTCACAAAAGTGATGGCTGGAACTGTGCCACTGAAAGAGGGAGATGACTACACGGTAACCTATGACACTACTGCTGAGGGCCGAAAAGTTACTGTTAGCTTTAACTCTGATGCCTTAAATAAAATTAAAGGACAAAAGGTTGTGGTGACCTACGAAGGCACAGTTGACCCAGTGACAGGTGTGTCTTTGGGTGAAGACGGCGTGATCCCTAATCAGGCGACAGTAACAATCAACGGTACCGATATGGTGACGAACACAGTGAATACAACGTGGGGCGACTACGAAATATTTAAGTACACCACAGTTGATGGCGCCGAAAAACCCCTGTCGGAGGCGAAGTTCACGATTTATCAGCCAACCGGTGACCCAGCATCATGCGACACACTTGGTGATGAGGTATTAACAACCGATGCAACCGACACGAACGGAAAGACAAAGTTCCGCGTCAAAGCTGGCACATACTGCATGAAAGAGACAACCACGCCTCCAGGATTCACAGAAAATACGGCGGTTGTAAAGATCGAGGTTGCAGGCGGTTCAAGCAGCGCCAGCGCCCCTGAAAAGAACTATTCGAAGGTTGAAAATACGAAAACGAACTTCCCCAATCTACCGCTCACTGGTGCAAATGGACGTCTGCTGCTGCTGATTATTGGCAGCGCTCTGATTGCTTTAGCTGTTGGCACAGCTATTGTTCAGCGTCGCCGTAAGCGTGCTACACGCAACCAGTAGGTAGGTATAGATGCAGTAACACTATCGGCGAATAACTCAGCGGTTGCCAGATGGCTGGTCGCCAGAAGAACGGCTGCTTCACGATCGTCACACATGATCGGTCACTAGCTGGCGTGTTACTGCTAACAAGCACGTGTCTGTGACTATGGGTGCCCGCACATCTTTGTCTGCAACGTGTGGGCACCCCGCCATTCCACAATGGCTTGACGACCTCACATATCTGGCGCAATACGTGTGCACGGTTTTTCTGCGTGGCCTATCCCGTATGCCCTGCAGCTTCTGTGTGCGTAATTGTTCTGTGCAGCATGACCTCCATACAGATCATTTTCACTACTTACGCACCCCGCAAGGCAGATCACTCGCGGCGCTCATCACATAACACCTTCCGTTACCAAGGTGTCTCCCCTGACGTTTTAGGTAATATTGCATACACACCACACCCGCACAGGTGAGCCAAACCGTTGGCCCCTGCGGCCAACGCGCAGTGCCTTATGCAGACAAATACCCGATTCGCCCTCTACAATAAAGAAGATACCTGCAGCCCACTGGCGCATCCTGGCCCATTGGCCGCCACGCTCGAAGCTCTGACAGGTACAACACCCATCAACGCCAACCCCAACAGGCTACACAGCCCCAACTAAACAGACCACCCATATCCAACCCACAAGCCCGCACCACACCGTTATCGGAGGCCCCGTGAAAGACAAACTTCTGCCCCTGATTACCGCGCTGCTGGTCTTGGCTGGTGTGTCCATGTTGACCTATCCGTATGCAGCCAGTTGGTTTTCTCAAAAAAACCAGTCGGCTATCACTGCCAACTATTCCAAAACCGTAAAATATGTCCGACCCGATGCAAAGACGCAGATTCAAGCGGCTCACACCTATAATCAGGCTCTGACCTCGGGTGCTCAGCTCAAACCCAATACGCGCATACCCGTTGGCACAGGAACCTTACATCACAATGACACAGCAACTGCCGCAGACGATTCGGTTGACGGCCTGACCTACGATCAAATTTTGCGCGTTGATTCCACGGGGTTGATGGCACGACTTCGCATCCCGTCGATCGACGTTGATTTACCGGTGTATCACGGAACCGATGATGCAACCTTACTGAAGGGCGTTGGGCATCTGTTCGGTACGTCAATGCCTGTTGGAGGCAAGGGGACGCGCACGGTGCTTACCGCCCATCGCGGCCTTGCCGATGCCGCGCTATTTACCTATCTTGACAAGGTAAAAGTTGGCGATGTTTTTACCATTGAGGTATTCGATCAACTTCTTACCTATAAGGTGATTGATACCGTTGTGGTGGAGCCCGAGGATACCGAGACGATTCGCTCCGACCCAGATCGCGACTTGGCAACACTGGTGACATGCACCCCCCTGGGTATTAACACTCACCGTATCCTGGTGACGGGCGAGCGTGTTTTTCCCAACCCAAAGAGTTTGGAAAAAACAAAAGGCGCAGCACCAGAAGTTCCTCGTTTTCCCTGGTGGGCAGTGGTATGGATACCAGCAGTGTTGGGATGTTTAGGCTATATTGGCTATCTTTTTCTTTTTCCTTTAGTGAAGAGGACGAAGCAAGACGATGATGCGGAAGAAGAATCATCGATAAAGACTTCTCCTTGATCACTCTTTGACATCGCAGCCCATTATCATTGATTCCATTCACCATCACGCTACACTGAGTTCATTAGGTGAGGAATTCCTTAATTTGTGTGCCCATCTTTTCATAGTTCACATAAAGAAGCGTCTATTGCTTCCGTTCCCCTTTTCGTGATGACCACGGTTTGCCGATATATAAGGAGTCCAGGATAGACCGCACGTCGTTGCCTATGTTGAATTCTCGTACCGAACGTAAGGTGAGAACTCCGCGTTATATTTTTACTATTCTTGCAGCAATTGCCCTTGTCAGCACTATACTCACACTACTTTCCAACCAAGCCAGTGCCCAGGAGAAAATCCCCAGTTCAACAGTGCACAATTACTGCAGTGTTTCCCAGGGACAACCTACACATTCACAAGTACCGGTAAGTTTTCTTCCACCTACGCCAAGCATTCTCCATTGGCAAATGTGCCCAAAGGGTTGATAGAACTTGATGGTTTTGCTGTTACAAAAGACGGTTCGAGCGCTTTTATTGTCAAGAAAGCGCAATTAGGCCATTTTTACTTTTACATCTATGCTCCTTCAACTAATACATTAACGAAACGTAGGGATAACGATCATCGGTTCTCTGCACAAACTTGTTTCAACAGCAGCTAATAGAAAACCTACATTCACAATCACTACATGCGGGGGAACAAATACACTTCGCAAAAATGGTACAACAATTGTCAACACGAATGCGCCTGGGAACTATTAGTTTGACAACGCAGAGAAAGTCTTTGAATGTGATCGCGTAATGCATAAGCAGATCGCTATCCACAATAAGGCAAATTCACAGCACCAAAGATTGTGAAACAGTCAAAAATGATCGCCTAGCTAAAATCGCAGCGCCCCCGGTAGCGTGACTGCTAATAGCTTTGACCTTTCTACAGGTACCTTTCCCAACAAGCTGTACCATGAAGCGATCAAAGTGAGTAACCTTGATGCAACGGATGCTACTCAAAACAGTCAGCGCTTCGTTCCAACTGTGGGAAGACAGCGATGCTAACGGTTCGTTAAACACATCCAAGAATGCGAAGGTTGGCGCTATAATAACTACGGCTGTTACCAAGAAGATAATGTGGCCTGACCTTCACCGTCACTTGACGTTCTTCACTGAAAAACCCTATCACCCAAAAACTATGCGATAGCTGACGCGGTGGTAACAATCAAGGCCGATACTGACGATACTACAATAACCGTGAAGAATACTGAGCTGACTACAATTTCTATCAATAAAGGTACAGAACTGAATAAGCCAGTTGAAGGCGCTGAATCCTAGCCCTGGAAAGAGGTCTATGTTAACGGAAGTATACAGACCGATGCCAGTATTCTTCTTTGAGGAAACAAACAATCCTTCAGACGATGCTGTGGAGACTTGTCCCGCCCTCTGAAGTGAAGAAGGCAACAACAGTGAAGACAACCCACCATGTGAAGACCGCTTTGGCGAAAACTGGAACGATGGGACACCCGTTGTATATGGCGATCCCCCTGCTGCTTGCCAGTGGCTTGACGGTAGTGGTGCGCCGCCGTCATCGCTACAGTGACAGCCAAGGATAGTTCATTATCCAATTAATAATGTGCGACACCTGATCAGTCCTGATCGGGTGTCGCACATTATTAACGCTGTCAACTAGCTGTTGATGAATCACACTTTCGCTTAGGAATATGCTTCGCCCATTATCGAGACAATGTGAATCATCCTTATGAATCAGGCATCTTCTGCGTCCCTACCTATGAGCCGTTCCGATAAAGCTCCGTAATGTTTTAGAGTGAATCACCAAAATCTGCTTTGAATTTGGCTACCAGGGCCTGTTGCCAATCCGATGTAGGCTCAAGACGCCCGTAGAAGAAACGCAGCACTTCCGGTTCTTCTGTAAAGCGCAGACCTCCGATAAGTTGTCGATTTTCGTAGAGCCATGTCAAACGATCCACCGCATATTTTACCTGCGACAATGTGAATACACGCCTAGGCAGTGCAAGGCGCAGAAGCTCCATATTAGAAAGCACTTCGGAACCGTCAGGGCGTCGCTGCTCGGACATTGTTCCACGTTCCATACCGCGACAGCCCGAAGCCAGATACATTGCTACTGCAAGAGCTCCAGCAGGGTATTCTTCCTGGGTCAAATGATCGCAAAACTTGAGGGCATCAACATGACATCCTAAGCCACCACCGGGAGTAATCACAGGAATTCCAGCTTCAACAAGTTTGTCAACCATGTGTTCAATATAGAGTGGCCCCTGATTGATCATTTCTTCATCCATGGTTTCTTCCAAGCCCACAGTCAACGCTTCCATTTCGCGTACAGACATACCACCGTAGGTCAAGAAACCTTCAAACAGGGGAACAAGGGGGCGCATAAGACGATAATATTCCTCGTTATTGGTACAAATACCACCACCGCGTGCACACCCTAGCTTTCGCGCGGAAAAATAAATCAGGTCGCACGCATCGGCAATTCGGCGCGTAATCTCGCGGATAGATAGGTACTTGCACTGTTCTTCACGAACCTTAATGAAGTAGAGATTGTCGGCCAAAAGCGAGGCATCCAGTACCAGAGGAACACCGTATTGTCGGCAAATGTCGCGTACCTGTTCAAGGTTTTCCAGCGAGAACGGTTGCCCACCGATCAGGTTTGTTCCGGCCTCCATGCGGATGAAGGGCACCTTGTCGCCCTTTTCTTCCATAAAGGATTGAAGTGCAGGAATATCCATGTTGCCTTTAAAGGGGTCATCTGATGTTACTTCAAGTCCTTCTGGGCACAAAAGCTCCACAACATCGCCACCCATTTCGGTGATATGGGCCTTTGTGGTGGTGAAGTGATAATTCATGGGAACTATATCACCCTGTTTAACGAATGTACGTGAAATAAGATTCTCGCAGGCGCGTCCCTGGTGAGCGGGAAGGAAGTGCTCGGTACCAAAAATTTCTTTAATCTTTTTTGACAGGCGGAAAAAAGTTTGTGAACCGGCGTAGGCATCGTCTGCCAAAAACATTGCTGCTTGTTGGCGGTCTGACATGGCGTTCACACCGGAATCTGTGAGCATGTCTAAAAATACATGCTCGGTAGATAGCAGGAATGTGTTATTGCCAGCCTGGGTAATGGCTTCCAGTCGTTCATCAACATTAGGAAGATTCAAACGTTGAATAATACGCACCTTGTGCATTTCCAAAGGGATTTGTTCACCAGTATAAAATTTGACGTTCGCCATAGGTTTTCTCCATATCTCATGTGCCATCGCGGTGAGCAAGTGTCGATGTACCGCATCCCAGCCGCCGTGACAGGGAATCTTTTCTTCGTTTCCTAACGGTATCAAAAAATACAAGCTGCTCGTGTGAATATTTTATTATCTTACCTGACTTTAGTCATCCTTATTACCAGTCCTCTCAACCCAACATCAGCAACGTAATTGATAACCCCTCGTGAACACAACTCCACGCGTCATTATTCTTGCCTGCCACATCTTCCCTGCGTGGTTAATCATGTAACGCACGCAATTTCCTTACCGATAAACGGCGTTCATACGATAGGCTAACTGTAGCCATATGTCTTTAGCAGAATGGATAAGCAATGACGAACACTTATCGAATGCCCCATGCTGCTGAACTATTTACCAGCCACGATGCACGACGTTTTTCCGGTGATTTTTGGACACCTCCCGTGTGGGCACAGCGAGCACATGCAATGCTTGATGATGAACTGGGAAATAACTGGCGTGACAACTATGCCGTGTGGGATCCAGCCTGCGGCACAAAAAATCTCACAGCTGGGCACACTTACCGCGAACTCTACCTGTCAACAATTCTTGCTGAAGAACTACGTCTTTCCTCACACATTAACCGTGAACATCCGGCATTTTGCTTTGACTTTCTTAACGATAGTCTTCACCCCGACCATCCGTTTCCTGGGCATGAACCATTTGGCAACTACCCCCAGCCAACGAACGCGCCAGCTATCCAGCCTTACCCACTTTCGAACACAACACATCATACGGCGAAGCCAACACACGCACCCGTTCCTCCTTACCCGGGTGTTCCACAACAACTGCTGACATCATTATCAACGCAAGAGCCATTCCTTTTTCTGATGAATCCGCCCTACGGCACGGCAACCAACAATAACCCCACCTCAAAAACAGGAATTGCCCACACCCGCATTAATCGGATTATGGCAGATAAACGCCTTAACAAAGCTGCTCACCAGCTATATGCACAGTTCCTTTACCGCGTACTCATGATTGTCAGAGACTACAGATTACACAACACTGTTATTGCCCTGTTTTCTTCTGACCGTTTTTTGTGCGGAGGCTCCACCTGGGAAGCCTTTATGCACGATTTTTTGCAAGACTTCAGTTTTATGCAGGGATGCTATTTCAATGCCGCACAGTTTTCCGATGTATCTAACCGCTGGGGTATTGCGCTTACCATCTGGAAACAGCAAGCGGGCACTTCGCCCTCCGAAATAATTTTACCTCTGGAGCGCACCCGCCACGATAACCCGGCCATCATTGAACGCTTTGGTCAACGCGTGATCCGCCGAGGAACGCAGCGCGAATTTTTGTCCACCTGGATTCGCGACCCCATCAAACATCGCCGTGACTACCTACCCGCCACTACTTATCCTCGCATGTCAAATGCTTTCAAGGTGAATACTTCGCGTTCAAGCCGGTGTCGTTTACTGAAAGGATCTCTGGGGTATGCGCACACAAACGCAAATGACATTGAACATTCTGGTAAGGAAGTAGGCTTGTATTCAACGGCTTTTGGTTCAGCACATGGCGTGTGTGTTTTACCTGAAAACTTTGATCGAGTGGTTGTGAATTTTGCAGTACGTAAAGCATGTTATCCAACTCGTGACCTGTGGATATGCGGTCACGATAATTTTTATCGTCCCACACAAAGTGTACAGCAGGGCAATGCTTGGCACGAGTTTGTTAACGACTGCCTAATAATGTCGTTATGTAGCGCATCGGGGTCTCACCAGTCAGCCCTGCGTGACCTTATCTATATGGGTTGTCGCTATGACGTACCTAATGAATGGTTTTATTTTTCGAGGGCGAAGCTGCGATCGTTGGCTGAACAATACGAGTTTTGGGAACTGCTAGACGATGTCAACCGTGCTGACGGCGCAAATGGTGCCAGGGTAGCTGGGAAGCCTGGTAGCGCTGACCCCAGTGGAGCCGTGAAGACAGTATGGAATGACGAGTCTGAAGATGCTGCAAAGAATAGTGCTCATAACGAGGAGTCGCTACCAGAACGCTATGTCTATCAGCGACTATGTCACACCACATTGTCACATTGCAGTCAGGATGTCTATCATGAACTCTTATCGCTTTATTCCATAGTCATGCCATATCGCCGCGATTTTTATCGGCAAAGCCAACTCCTCTACACCAGTCGGAGCGCACGCTACATGATGCATACCAAGGGGAATACCCTTTGTACTACTAGCGCAGCCTCAATGCACACACGCCACTTCACCACGCCACATACACAGGCTAAAGCCCCCACCGTGTCCAGGATCTCTGCCGCAACACTCGCGTCTGCTACACATGCGCAACAGGCACAGGGCACAGCTCCTTGCCAAGAACCTCTCACCTTCGGCGACGTTCCAATACATCTGCATCCCTCAACATCACTTCACGCATGGGATGCTGGTTTTCGCCAAATACTGCTGTGCACCCGAGCCGCAGGGATATCAACAAAAGACTTTGACAACGCATTTTCACGGCTCAAAGAATCGATTGCAATACGAGCGCGACAGTGGAAAATGCTATGAAAACATCGTTTATCATCAAAAAATAGGACTGTCATGTTAGTTCTTGAAATGTTTTACCGATAGAATCATTCTATTATGACAACACTTCCAGACATAGCGCCACGCCTCCAATTACCCTTGGCGATACGCAGACTAGCCTGCATTGTGACCCTTACAGCACTGTGTCTAGGAATGAGTATTCTATATTTACCCCCGGCTCACGCCAACAACAGCACCCACCACTTAGCATCAGCATTTTCATGGCCCTGGGATGATGGCTCAGACACAGACTATATTCCCATTAGAACCCCTGGATATAACAACTTTGTTCTTCTCACCGTCACCAATGTCACCTGGAATGATATTCAATACGATAACCCTCGACATTACGACTTTATTCGCTGGGCATCAAGAGGTGCAGTGGGTAACCTTGTTACCGCACGTAACGGCCATCTGTTATGCCCCATTGAGGCACTCACCGCAGTAGGCTCTGGCGACCTAGGAACCGTTATTCCCCCGATACTCAGCTACGAGCAGGCTGAACTTAACCAACAAGAACAAGACAAAACTAGCCACGGCAACGATACAGCAGTTGAACAGGACGCTTCAGCCCCTGCGGTTGACACAACGAAGACTACTGATGCACTCACTGACACAAAAGACCCCTTAGAAGAAGCAAAACAAGCAGCAAAAGATGCCATCACGCAACGCAACCAAAGCCTTTCTGAAAATATTGATGCCTCCACACACTGCCCCACCCTTAAAGCCCTCTCCAACACGCAATCGCTTCACCTGCTTGAACTACAAAAAACCGCACCAGCAATTCAGGGATTTGATTCGCATCGACTAGGTGCAGTTCTTCTTGCAGAAAAAAGGACGGTTGCTTCAATAGGGCGAGGTGCCGCTGTTATTACCTCTGATTCATCTGGGCGTCTCGTGGGGGACTACTCTGAGGCTCCCACTGATAATGATAAATTAGCAAAACTGGTAGCAAAAACGGCCTCCGTGAAGGATTTCACCGCAGTTGATGCCGATGTTGCCACGATGAACGCATCAGACAAAATTGCACGTATCTCGCACATTCTTCACGAGCTTCCCCCCTCGACGCAGGTGATTATTGCTTCAGTATCATCTGGCTATGATGCACGCCTTGACACTACTGAAATACCGGCCTTGCTCAGCAATGATCCCGATGTATCACAGTCTTCGCAGCGTTCAGCACAGACACGACCACCCTCACGCGGTCGAGGATCCCTGAAAGCCATGCAGCTTATCGTGGTATCCACCGACTCTGTTGCAACAGGCTATTTACGGTCAGGAACAATGAATCGTCAAGGGGTTGTCACCCTGGCAGATATTGCCCCCACAATTGCATCGGCAGTATATGCCCCCAATATTTCCAGTGTTTACGGTACAAGAATGTGGTCGACAGGCTATGCCCCTGGTGCGCCAACTACCTTAGATTTGCCCTCGGCCTCAACACAACCCGCCATTTCACAACTACATCAACGCACGACTTTCCTTACAGAGGCCGACCAGCACTTCATCACAACGTCACACACTTATCGAATCTTCTATACTCTTTTACTAATATTAACCATAGTGACATTGCTTATCCTGCTTGGCACACTTCATCGGCGCAACAGCAGACCACGGCTGCAGCTTCCTTTGACTACACTAGTGGGTTCCTTTGCCTTGCTGCCCGCCTGCACGCTAATAATCAATACAATTGGGTGGAGCGAGACATCCCTCGCCTTTGATTCACTCGCTACACGTGGGCTGGTAATGCTTGGAGCATCATGGTTCACAGCATTTTTCCTTATGGCGGCCCTCTTTAGTGGCTTTTATCTGTGGAATCGCAGTACAAGTCAACGCCGCCAATCCAGCACAACCGCTCTACCAAACTCCCACGTTATCGTGATGCTGATTGCTGCATTAAATCTAGCTATCACCCTTATTTTTCTTCTATTTTTCAGCAATCGCAGTATTGATGCAGTACTGCGAACTCCAATCATATCAACAACACGTTTTAATGGTCTTAGCGCTGGTCAATTTGGTGTGATAGCTGTATCACTGCTGTCATTTATTCATCTCTTGTTTTTGTACTCGCTGAAAAAAGGCCTCTGGACACTCACGGTGTTAACAGCAGTGGGAGCCTATACCACTGCCTGGATATGCGGCTCACCACAATGGGGCAACGAAGTCCTAGGCTCGGTAGCCCTCACTATTGGTATCACCCTTATCCTTTTCAGCCACCTTTTACCGATAGTGAGATACAAGCGCTCAACACGCCTTATTCTTACTTGTCTTGCCATTATCTTTACAACAGCCCTTTTTGGTGTAGCACTTATCGTTGCCAACATCGCAGTGCCCCTGCAAGCACGCTCTCCCCTTGTCAAAGCATTCGCGCAGATTCTCTCCAGTGATGGGCCACTCAATCGGTCATCACTGACCTACGTCAACGACATGTTCTACTGGACAACTAATGTATGGTCCAACTCTCTCATCACAATTTGTTGCTTGCTTTTGATAATTTTTCTACTCATAGTTTTTCGTCACACATATGCGCACACTTCGTCCTCTTCATTAAAAAAGCCACGCCCTATCACAACAATCAAGCGCCATCACTTGCCGTTTATCTTTGGAGTTGTTGTAAGCGCCATTATTGCAATGTCCGTTAACTCTGAAGCACCAATAATTGCACTACTGATAGTATTTATGTTGGTATCTGTTATTACCATTCTTATTATCATGAAGCCTGGCGACGTCCCCGATAGCTCTACGCAAGCACAGCTCAACGCTATGCGACATATATCTGCGCGCAGAAAAATTCGTACACTGGCAGCTATCACCCTGGTAATCGCGATCAGCGTGATTACGCTAATGCAAGGTGTAAACTATGCACGTGACACCCAAGCTCTGCGCGCATCCTTAACGCCAGCTCCCCACGAAACCCTGCACAATGATTCCGCTCATACCCACTCACGTCCGACACCTTCCGTTATTGTAGTTACCAGCGGTTTAACATGGGATCATCTGCGCTACGCAGATCTTCCCGCAGTAAAAAGACACACTAGCAAAGGTGCTGCATTTAATATTATTCCACAAACCTTGAGTGGAGTTACCTGCCCTGTTGATGACTGGCTGGCCATCAACACCGGACGTAAGGTATGGGATCGTTCACTGGGTGGCATGGACCTGTGCATGCAAATGCCGCAGCTTAAACCAGGCTCAAAGATTCCACTGTGGAACTATTACAAACAGGCCATGGCGCAGATATCAAAAACTGATTCACTGGGAAGCCTTGGCGATGCACTAAAAAAGGCAGGACTTCGAGTAGCTACAATCGGACCAGGAGCAGCCCTGGCAACAGCAACATCACAAGGCATACCCTACGGTGATGTGATAGCGGCACCGCACGATATTGATAACTTTAGGAAACTAATTAACGACACTGCCAACGCACACGACCTCACCATTGTTGATGCCACGACTGTCGACCCATCATCCGATCCCTTCCGCCAAACCGAAGCGATGCTGCGATCCTCGCACGAAATCCGCAAAGTTGCCGCCGAAAAGGGGTTAGACACGGCGGGGGTAGTAGTTGAACCCGTTTCGGTTCGTGCACGCCTTAACGCGTTAAACCCAGATGCTATCGATCAAAACGAAGAATCTGCAAAGCTAGAAAAACAAGCTGCGCGTTCCATTAATGAACAAAAACTAGCCGACAGCAAAGAAACAGCGCAGTCACTGGGATTTCCCGACTTTGAGCCACCTGTTCCCCTGTCATCGGTTTATAAAAATAAGCGCTCTACAGAGGATCAAACCAAGCAAGCACGTCGATTCGATATAGCAATAAGTGCTGTCCCCAAAGAAGCAAATCTGCTGGCAATATCGCCGTCACCTTTAGGGATAGAACGCAAAATGCTCGCCGGTCTTGCCTCAGGCCCTGATATTCCTGCAGGTGATAGTTGGAGTTCTTTGGTGCACCACAAGAATCTTACGCATCCACTTGATATTGGACCAACGATTGCATCGTGGATGGGACTTCCCGATTCTGCCCTGTCATCAGCACAGGGATCCGCCCTAGGATTTGCTCCATACACAAAGACACCACGGACACACGATAGCGCACTTAATATTTCGACTACTACAGCCAATACAGAAGATGCTTCTTCAGTCAATACGTCACAAAATACACCAGAGCATTCAATAGGTGTATCAAATATCAAACCACACAACAGTTCAGCAGGTACAACAGAGACTTCAACACAGGACGTAGAGGATCACTTAAAACCATCTTTATTCGACATTCGCGCTGCCGATTTAGTAGATCGTAACCTACATTCTAAGACTATCCAATCGGTTCGCTCCACATTTTTTCATGTACAGCAAAGCCTATTCTATGCGCTTGTGATTATCTTCTTTGTTGGGACTTCCGCCATTTTCTGGCGCAGAACAACACTTCGTTCCAATTATCACGGCATGTCCGTGCTTATTCCGCATATTCCTTACGTTGTGGCGCAGATAGCACGTTTTTTGACACTCACACTTGCTAGCGCACCCCTGGGAACTCATTTGATGGCATTATTACCCTGGTGGCATACACTTATGCCTGAAGTAACGATGATTGGAGGAGCCTGGGCTATTGCTGTCCTGGTGGCTAGTGTTGCCTTAGCAGGGCCGTGGGGTCGAGCCTTAATGGGACCATTTGTATTGATAGCAGCCCTTTACGCGGTGTTCTTTACCTTCGATGTAGCTGTAGGCTCACCCCTGCTGATGGATTCACCAATGGGTTTTAACCTATTACTTGGGGTTCGTTTCATGGGTGCAGGTAACGAATCCTACACCATATTTGCTACAGGTACGCTCATATTTTTGGCGTTCCTCGGTGAGGCGATTGTTCAAAAAGGATCCCTGGCACCTACCCCCTGGCAAACAACCAACAACGATATTACACGGACACATAAAATAGCATCAGCGGCTGTTATTTTACTTCTGGGCTCAGCAGTTACCCTTGTAGATGTACACCCATCAATGGGAGCAGATTTTGGTGGGGCACTTTCCTTAATACCTGGTCTGCTAGTACTGGTACTGATGATTTTACGTTACCGAATCACCGTGAAGAAAACAATTATCATAGCAACACTCACTGTTGGTGCAGCTATGAGTGTTGCTATTGCAGACTGGATGCGTCCATCCTCACAACAAACACATCTTGGACGTTTTGTTCAATCAATCATTGATGGAAACTTAGTATCGGTACTGTATGCAAAACTTTCAGTTAATCTGTCACTTCTCACATCTTCTCGATACACAATGATATTTACAGTTGGACTTGTATGTGTGTTTCTGCTTCTACCAGCTTTGCGCGGCAAGCATATGGATGACGACTATTTGTCTGCCTGGTGGAGAATTTATGGGCCACTACGGTTCGACAAAGCAACTGGTCGTCGCTTTTTGGGGCCTCTGCAAACCTCCATTCAACTATCAATTGCATCTCTTCGACTATGGTATTGGCGTTGCTACGGATGGATGTATCCACTTCATCCTCAAGGAGTACAAAACACTACTGGCACTATAGTAAACACCGAAGAAGCGACATCACATCTTCAAGACACCTCATGCACTCGTAGCAACAACGCCGTGCCACGCCCTCAAACACTTCTGCAGGCTGCCACAATGCTGCGTCCTATGTTTATCTCTGTAGCTGTCATGGAGTTCTTTGGGTTCGCACTCAACGATTCAGGAATTGTTTTGCCTGCGATTGCAACGATGGTATACCTACCTGCCTTTGTTGCCGTGATCATCACGTGGCTAATGCGACAATATTCTAGCGCTCCAGTTAGTGTTGTCTCTTCGCCACGCTGCTCTTAGTTGACTATAAAAAAGAACGCGATACCTGAAAACGCGCGAAATGGGAAAGAACCTTCCTCCAACTGGCTCACCCTGCACATAAAAATATATCCTATACGCACTAAAGCATCACGCACATGGGTACAACCATACGAACAATCACCGTAACTGGGTACAACCAAGACTACTAGTAAAGAAGACAGCCACAAAAATCAAGGAGTGCAACTGAACGTGAGCAGATAAAACACTCGCATAAAAAATAAGGAAGACCAGAGTGCGTATAAATGGTGTGGGAGGCAAGGAACTACTCATACGATAAGTAGTTTGTATAGCACTTACTGGTCTCCCTTACCTGATTCATTATACACGTAAAAAAATGAAAAATGAATGAGAAAATATCGTAATGACAGTAAAAACTACGTGACTTAGATAACGTCTTTCAGATAGGACGCTGTCACCAGGTTCTTTAGGGGAGCCCCTTCCTCATTTTGTTAGGATGTTATCAAATCGAGACTGAAACGTAAGATCTTTCCATTTGTTTATTCATATTGGTCAGTTAGTATGGCTTTCGTGTACGACGATGAGAATAACCAGATTCCCCACCGAGTTTCACTGCAAACACGACGTTTAGGACCATTACCCTCATCGTCTACCTCGCATCATGCGCATGAAGCCTCTGGCGGTGTCACTGCAACTCCACACACCACAGGAACAATTCCTAAAATCACCACAGATGAAAAACCACGACCCGGCGGTGTCACTGCAACTCCACACACCACAGGAACAATTCCTAAAATCACCACAGATGAAGATTCTGCTCAGCCTTCTCAACCAGATACTCCTTCTTTTTTTCAGTCAATTGACTCCTCAATTCCAACTTCTACGACCACACGCCCAAAAAAGCGGATAAAGGATACGCGTCAACCTGTATTCAATGGTTGGGTTCCAGATCTACAAGCAGCATGGTCCATGCTACTTATACCTGTGACCTGCGGTATTATAATCTCACAGTTTCGATGGTCGCATATATTGCTGTATGCGGCTTGGATTATGGGTTATTTTACGTTATTCGCACTTGATATATGGCTGCGCTCTGGCCGTAAAGAAAGATATTGGGCAGCTGTTCGCACCTATACCGTACTTACCACCATACTGTGTGGTTTCTTACTGATAGTAACGCCTTCGCTGTTGGAATGGGCTATCGTTTTTTTAGTGCTGACATCTATTGGCATGTACGATCCTGCGCGGAAACGACGGCGTACTCTCGTTACCATGTCAGCCACAATGGCTGCGGCCTCTTTGATGCTCATTGTTGCCTACGATATAGGCACTGGTTTCGCTCGAAGTTCGCATGTTCTTCCATGGGTACAATACTCAACATCGACAGGTTTTATTGAAGAACCATGGGTACCCGTCAATGTTTCTCTTGACGGATATTCATGGGCAACGGTAATGGCTCTAGCATTTTTCGCCTACTATTGGACAAATATCTTCTACGTTACCTCAATGGTTCACCGTCAACGTGGAAAACGGGTGTACGTCACCTCAGCTGTTCTTCATACACTGGTGTGCATTATTATTTGGGTTGCAGCTGCTTTTCACATGCTGCCAATAGGTCACGCGGTAATTTGGCTTATTGTATGGGTTCGAGCTATCACTTTACCTATCATTGCTATCAAACTACGCAGTGACAATGCAGACACACAAGTGTGGGCAACATATGTAAGCCCCGACAACTCGGAGCCCTCACTTTCAGAGTCCATTTCAACCGCCACATACAAATGCCGCCAACTGGAAGTGACTTTTTCCGAAGACACACCATCGGCACCAACTTTTACCCGTATCGTGTTAGGTATGGAACTGGTAGTGACAATTTTACTTGTGGTGACCCTATTTATCTGATGGTGTAAATATCGTTCGGCCACACATTCATACAATGGATGTTTACTGCATCAACACCAAACACTTCGTTATCGTCACTGTCAACCAATTTTTTACCCTACCGCTGAATTCTTTTATCCAAGTAAGGTATTTCTTTGTGATCAGTCCCGATGAAAAACCGCGAAGTCATGAATTTTTGTCTTCGACAATCGCTGGTCAAGCCCTAGTTTTTCATCCCGATGTTGATTCCAATGTTCAATGGATAAATCATTGGACGAGTCAAGGCTACGCGATATTTCTTTGTAGTATTTCAAATGGTGAGCCTGTGTGCGTGACGGCTTTGTATCAGACTCGATATGAGCCTTCACTGTTGTTATCTGGGGCGATTTCATGTTATCGACGCCATCTAGTTGAGGAACAATATCATGACTATTTTCTATAGACAGCATCTGAATTCCCTTATTGGGAATCATCGAAAACGTTGGAGAGCCAATAGTAAGTGCTGAAACAACATGGTATTTTTTAGTGAAGGCTTTATCTTCGCATAGGCGTGCAGCAACGATTCCCCCTTGGGAGTATCCAGCAAGTTCAACACTATCGCCAGGTTGAATGTCCAAACTGTTTAATGCCGCTTTGACAGATTCTTCAGCATCACTTTGATAACCTGCCGCAGCCTGAATATTACTATTGAGATTTTGAGGATGTGCCGACCATGGCGACCATGTTTGAGTTCCAGGAATGATCACCGTATAGGAACTGCGTTTTCCGTCACGTTGATGCTCCAGCACTCGAATACGAGCTCTATCGTCATCAAGATCCTCCATATCAAAATGTTGAACCAGTTTACTAATTGAGGACGGCACATGCGCACGTGAGGTTGGTTCTGGTTTTTTCAAACCTCTGCAAGGTGACGGCAATAAAGCATTATTCCTATATGAATGACTGTATTGTGGGTATGCTCGTTGCCTGACAATACACTGACCCGCTGAAGTGTAGGAACTAACCATCAGTGGTGAATCATCGTTACCCCACCGGTGAAGACCCGCCATAAGGGGTGACAAGTTGTGTCGCGTAAATCCGGACACTATATTTCCACTATAACGCGAGTTCATTATGTCAAAATAGTGTTGCGGGGCGCCTGCAAACAGTGAAAACTTTGTTATTCGTCGTTGCGTAGGGTCATCTTTTATCGAATCCATCCAGTCATACAACTTATCGGTATCAGAAGCAGGATGTACATAAACAGGACCATAGGGGCCTGTTATTCCATGAAATGCCTTCGCTGCATTATCGTTAGCATCATCAAAATAAGCTGCAGCAATATCAAGTCGCTGCCCCATTGTTGTTAGCTCATTAGCTAGGTCAGTCAACCGTGCATTATTGCGAAGATGCATCAAGGCAGCCTCGTGTGCATCATAGCGTGAGCTGTGAAGCGGATCCCATGATTTTCGCCACCATAAATTGTTCACTGCAGTATCAATATAAGAATCAATGCTAGAGGCTATAGAACCTAGATGGATAAACTCTTGCGCCATTGAGCGTAGTTCATCAGTATCTGTTCGCAGTTGTCCAGGACCAACAACCACATAATCAATCTGAGACATAACCTCTCCCTTTAAATTGGCGGCAAATGGCTTGTGGCAATGACATGTGGGCAGGCAAGTGAAAGAGCTGTAGCACGCGAACGATATTCACTGACTTTATTTTCAGCAGCCTCACAGGCCCTACCAGCCCACGCCGATGACACCTGAACACTATATAGCCTGTCAACCAGCACGCTAATGTCATTTGAGGCATTAGCTGCGGCGCTCTCAAACCCGTAATAACCGAACATCGATCCCCTCCAGACACAGACCCCAGCAAAGAAGCACACAACGGCTTCAGCGAGGGACACTTTTGTTGCGAATTTTTCTTACAGGGCAAGCCTAAAGAAAATCCTGAGCCCATAACAGAGGTGTGGACAACCATTGCACTGCACTATTTATCTGGCAATTGCGAACAGATACTTTTTACTTCAATTCGGGCAGCAAAAAGGCCAGCAGTAACACCGCTGGCCCTCTTTGTCAAACACTTATGAACTATTGTGCAAGACGTTTTTGCTTCAATGCCCACTCCAAAAGCTCCATACGTTTGCCGGTATAAAATGGCGTATCTTCACGCACAAACAAACGTGCCTCGCAGTCTCGCTGTTTACGCAGCACACCCATCACTCGGCTGATGTCATCGGCTTCTAACGAAACCGTCCACTCATAGTCACTCAACGCAAAAGTTGCCAAGGTTGACACGGCCACATCGTTGTAGTCTTTTCCGTTGATACCATGTTCTTTCAACATCGCTCCACGTCGTGACTTTGGCAGATAATACCAATCGAATGTGCGGTTAAACGGATAGAACGCACAGTAGGCACGAGGATGCCAACCACCAAAACATGCCGGTAGGTGTGGCGCATTAAACTCGGCTGTCATATGCGCTTCCATTACGGAAAACACAGGCACCATATATTCAGCAAGCTCGGAGTTTACTACTGCTCGATATGCCTTTTGAAGCCTGTCAGCGGACACGTTTTTTTCAGTATCAATCGCGGTAAACCACAGCATTAAATCTGCATCGGGACGAAAGGCACTGACATCATACCAGCCACGAATCTGTACTCCTGTAGCATTGACGGCATCATTGACCTGGTCAACCATTACCTTAATTTTTTCTTCAGAGGGCGGTAGCGGAACAATCGTTTGGAAAACCGAGTGCAAGCTGAAGTTCTGGCGAGCATTAACTTCATCAGGGTTTACAGCAACGTCACGCGGATCGCCAGAGATTTCGGGGGCGGAAGGTGTTTTCATCGGATGCCCGCCTGGATGGCCACCAGGGTGCCCACCTCCTTGGCTACATTGCCCTGCACCGTGGCTGGTGTGTGCAGCATTGACACCGTGTCCATTACCATTTTTTTTACAGCCACAACCACCGTGACCGTGATGTTGATGATTCATTATTACTCCTTAGTAAAAAGATTGAATTGTGCATTAGTTCTTGATCTACCGGCCTTAGTGTGAACCATTCACGTATGCGCTTATCCATGCACCTGCACTATGCCTACCCGAATATGTGAAACACCAGACAAGACTGCACGTCAGCCTTACAGGCAAGCACATATCTAGTGGCGCGTTTTTAGTGTTATCCACCGCAGACCGTGGATTGGAAGGACGCACTGGGTCGCAGTAGCGAATCGTGAAGTGGTGATACCGCGGGCCATACGGGTTCAACTACATCGGTTGCTTGAAAACCTTTCCATTGATCGTCAACGCTCAGTTCATCGGCAAACTCGGCAACCTCAATGGCAACCGTTACTGCATCTTCACCAACAGTTGCTGCATCACGGCAGTATCCTACGCCGACGCCACTGGGTAGACCTTCTATTTCGGCGCGTGCCTGCGCGGCACGTTCACACAGAACATCTGCCAACGATGACACAAAACACGGCTCGTCACCAGGTGTATCGGCACGTGTATATGACATGCCTAGATTCTTAGCAGTTTCTGCAGCCTCTGTATCCAAGTCAAACACAACTTCCATGTGGTCACAGATAAACCCAATGGGGCTGACCACTACTGAACGTACGCCCTGTTCATAGTCGCGTTCTAACACATCGTTAATATCGGGTTCAAGCCACGGAATATGCGGTGGGCCAGAGCGCGAACAGTATGACAGTTCCCACTCAATGTCATGGCCAAGTATCTTTTCAACACGCTCAACAACTGCCTTGCATACGGCAATATGTTGCCCAACATAGTCGGGGCGCGTTTTATCTGCTGGCCCTGACGCATCGAACATGTCTTGGGGAATGGAATGTGTCACCATCTGAAGTTTTGTGCGACGTCCTCCAAAACCCTTTTCGGCCTCCACACGAAAACCCCGCACAATGGCATCAACATTTGAGTCAACAAAACCCGTAGTTGTGGAAAAGGCACGCGCTTTATCCACAACCATTCCTGTCATTTCCTGTTCTTCCATTTGTTCAAGTGCTGCTGCTAAGTCTTCACGATACTGGCGACACCCTGAATAACACACATATGCACTGGTAAAAAGGGCAAGCACTCGGCGTACACCCTGCTGGTAAAGATCTGTCATCACATCGTGGAAAAAAGGTGTCCAGTTCCGATTGCCAATAACAACGGGGATAGTGGAACCACGTTCGCTAAGTTCGCGGCTTAATGCCTGTAAGATCTCGTTATTGCGCGCATTGATAGGACTGACTCCGTGATAGGTCTTGTAATGACCACTGACCTCGATCAATCGCTCATCTGGAACTCCTCTACCGCTTGTTGCGTTACGCATAAACGGCAAAACATCATCCATTTTTCGCGGGCCGCCGTAACTACACATAACTACGGCATCATATGGTTGTAATGGATCGCTCACACGGCCTCCTGTTCCTTCGTGAATTGCGGCGAAATATCCACATTGTGCAAAATGGTTGTGACCTCATCGTTGATGGAATCACTAAACTCGATATCGGGTGGCAGCCCTGTTTCACCTGGACAACCGATCTTTCTTTTCGAGGACGCAGCGCCCGAACATCCCGGTAATTCCAGTTCAAGGCCAAGTACCTGTTCAACAGCGTCAATAAACTCTTCGGCTCGACCCATTTGTCCTGCTTCACGGGCTTTTTCAGAGGGCGTATGCGCTAATCGTCGCGCCATGCGTCGCAATGCCTGCTCGGCATCGGCACGGCTCATTGTAGGAGATTGTGGTAGCTTCTGAATTTCTTCATCAACAACTGCGTTGATTGTTTCACGCATCGCGATAACTACGGGATCCATACGTCGCGAGCGGATAGTATCGATGGCTTCAGTGACGCCTTCACCAACAATCTGGTAGGCGCGTTGCACCTGTTCACGCTGCGCTTGTGGAACGCGCTGCTGAATCATATCCAAATCGATCACATACACCCCTGGCATACGTGCGACCAGTGGATCCACGTCTTTGCTGAGCGCTAGATCCAAAATAATCATGTCGGAATCACGCTGATTTCGTGCAGTGTAGGCAACCTGATGATCAATAATGCAATCACCTTTACCTGAACATGTGATCACAATATCGTTGATGCGCAAAGCCTCCGCCAGATCATCTACAGGGTGAAGGTCGTGGCCAGCTGCAAAAACTTTTGCGCGCCCTGATTGGGAATAGACCTGAATATTTTGAATACCGCGCGCCCGAAGTGCTGCAACGGCTGCTCCCGCATAGGAGCCTGTTCCGATGATCAGAGCCAACGTGTGATGGTCTAAGTATCTGGCTTGCGCAACGGCTTCCATGCCAATATTGACTACTGAGCGTCCCTGTGAGGCAAGACCTGTAAGCTGTGCAACGCGCCGTGAGGTATGCAGCGCATGTTCGCAGATACGTGTGATGGTAGCCGATGCTGTTTTTTGGTTAGTAGCTACCTGTAAAGCTCGTCGAAGCTGCCCAGAGATTTCACGTTCGCCAACCACCATTGAATCCAGACCTGCTGCAATGTTGAAGAAGTGGTGAATAACCTCGGAACCGTGGCGAACACGCATCGGAAACTTAAACTGCGGTTCACGATGACCCAGTACTTCGTCCTCTGAAATAAAATGTTGCTCACCTGCCATCGTTTGCGCCGCATCCCCGCACCACAGCATGTAGCCGATATAGGAGGTGAAAAATGTGGTGGCGTTGGGATTGTCGGTGGCTACATCAATAAGGACTTCTACTCGGTTGCATGTGGACAGCACCAAAGCTCCCGCCATATCGGGAAGTCCCACAAGTTGAGATGCTAACCCTTGCACATTGGCTGCGGCTTGTTCAACGTGTGTGAGTCCGTGTTCGCGGTGATGTACGGAGTATGAAATAAGTGCCACGTTTCCTATTGTGGGTTATTTTTCGCACACATTTCCTGAAAGTGTCGATAAATCGCAAAAATGGGACTTTAGGTACACCGTCATGCGCTTTTTGAGTGACAGCGAGTCAGCATCTGGAGCACTTGGTAGCAACTCAAAACAATAATTAGATAACATCCATGATACGTAAATGATTTTTTCATTCACAAAAAGAGGGCGCCACGCCACCAACGCCAAGGGGCAGCTACCCAGGCAGAGATCCGTATGCTGCCAGTGATAGCACACACAGCTTGGGGGTGCACTCACTGAAAAACTCAAGCACACACTTTACGTCTGGGCAGACACGAAGCGCAGGATTTAAGACACAAAAAGCCCGGCTAAAAGGTATCACACCCATATTTCGCCTCTAAGTTATTTAAGTACACTTAGCCCTGCCAAGCATGCACATATTCAACGATGCGGGTCAACACTTCCGGATCTGTATTCGGTGGCACCCCGTGGCCCAGGTTAACAATATGAGCTGCAGCCTGTTGTCCCGATCGAAGCACCGAGTCAACGTGGCGTTCAATGACAGACCATGGGCAGGTAAGAATAGCGGGATCAATATTTCCTTGCACACAAATGGAATCGCCCATTCCGTGGCTTACCCGTTTAACGGCCTGCGCTAATGTAATGCGGTGATCCACACCAATACATTCGGCGCCGCAATCACGCATAATATCTAGGATTTCGCCTGTTCCTGTACCAAAATGAATAGTTGGCGCTCCATGGGCATGTGCCGTATCAAGAACAAGACCTGAAAACGGTGCACAGTTTTTCTGGTAGTCATCACGTGAAAGCGAACCCGCCCATGAATCAAAAAGCTGTACGGCTTTTGCACCGCCTTGCAGTTGAGCCACAATAAATTGTGATGCCAAGGTTGCACACCAGTCCATCAATGTGTCCCAGGACTGGGGATCAGCATGCATCATTGCGCGTGCCCCCAAGTGGTCACGTGTCGGCTTTCCATCAACCAGGTAGGCCGCCATTGTGAAAGGTGCGCCCGCGAAGGCGATAAGTGGCGTCCAGGGCTCGTCACCACCGGGAATTCCCAACTCCATCACCGCTTGTTGAACACCTGAGGTAATAGCGTAAAGGTCGTCAATTTCATGTTCAACAAGTGCCTTTACATCGTCAGCTGTTTTCAGAGGTTGCCCAAAAACAGGGCCTTTACCTGGAACAATATCAACATCTACTCCAGCTAGTTTAAGTGGAACAACAATATCCGAAAAGAAAATCGCAGCATCAACTTTATGTCGACGCACCGGTTGACAGGTAATCTCGGCCGCCACCTCAGGATCAAGACAGGCATCAAGCATCGCCACATTGTCACGAATTGTGCGATACTCCGGAAGGGAGCGTCCAGCTTGGCGCATAAACCATATGGGAAGAGTTTTTGGTCGGGTGGCTTTCAATGCTTCAATAAAGGGAGGTTGTGTATAAGCAGTCATAGGCTCATTCTACTCTTCGTGTACTTCCTTGTGCAGACACCTCCGCACATTGAGCAGATTCACTGCCATATAGCCTGCATATACATCTTGCAGATGGGTATGCCTACTTTCCGAGTCGCAGCTAAAGCAAGCCCAACAGATTCACCGCACAACCACAAAACATCGAAACACAACATAACCCATCTTCTGCACGAAACACCAGTTCACATCCCCATCACTTCTGGGTGACCCAACAAACAGGTGGCTTTGCGAAAACGACATACAATGGTAGCGAACAGACAACACAGTGACAATCAAAGGATTCAACTCAACTAAGTACACATCACCAGTGTGCACATCATCAAGGAGGTCCACACTTATGCCATATCCAACTTTTAGCGATCTACCAGCGTTGTTGAGCACCAAAACGGGTGGTATAGCAGTACCACATGGTAGTCATTCACCAGCTTCGCCCTCTGAAATAAATGCCGACTACACGGTTGACGCAGTGGTGATTGGCGGTGGTGTTGCTGGCCTGACCACGGCATACGAATTGACTAAACAAGGTCTACGCCCTCTTGTGTGCGAGGCTCGCTCGCGCCCAGGTGGGCTCGTGGCCTGCGCACCCGTTGGAAATATTACCGTAGATATTGGTGCAGAATCCTATGCCACCCGCACCGATGATGTACGAGACCTATGTAATGAACTTGGCCTGGAAAGCATCTATCCGCAAGGACATTCATGGGTTTACCAGCAAAAACATGGTGGCTCACAGGCTGTTCCCATTCCGCACGGTATGTTAGGAATACCCGCAAACCTTGACGATCCCGTCTTAAAAAAGGCATTAACCAGCAAGGATCTTGAGCGTGCACGACACGATCTGTCACTGCCTTGCAAGGATGGCTCTGATGCGCAAAATCTGGGTGACCTTGTTGAAACCCGCCTTGGCAGTGCTGTTGTTGAAAAACTAGTGCGCCCTATTGCCGGGGGAATCTATTCTTCTGATCCCTACGATTTGGCTCTTTCCAATGTTGCGCCCGGAGTAATCGAGGCGATGAAAGAAACTGGTTCATTGACTGCAGCAGTAGCTCAATTGCGGGGCCTTACCCCCACCAAACCTGCGGTAGCTCAACCTGTTGGCGGAATGTTTCGCCTGATTGACACCTTAGCGCAACATATTCGTGACGCTGGCGGGGTTATTGTGGGGCGAACCATCGGCACCACTATTTTACGCTGCACCACTAGTGGATATTGGCTGGTTAACCTGTCGGCAACAGAACCTGGAGCAACACCTGCCGACCTGCCCATTCCTACAGGAAAACCGATAACAGTAGCAACCCGTCGCTTAGTGCTTGCTACCACAGGTTCTGCAGCACTGGCCCTCCTTGACAACAATGTTGACCTTAAATCAATACCCAACTGGGAGCTTCCTGAGGGGGGGCCCATAGCGCATGTGACTTTTGCGGTACGCGATAGGCGTCTCAACGATGGACCACGCGGCTCAGGAATGCTCGTCAGTGCTGCCCCGAAGGATATGAGCGCAGATGACTGTCCTCTTTTAGCGAAGGCGCTTACCCACTACAGCTATAAATGGGCATGGCCACTTGAAGCCGATGAACCAGATACACATGTTTTCCGCGTTTCGTATGGGCGTGCGGGCGAAGACACTGGCAAAATTGATGCTGAGCTTGGTATTCGTGAGGCTGGGGTGCTGTTGGGGGTGCCTTTACATGTTGCCGATGTTATCGATGCAAAAATTATTCACTGGGATAAATCCTTGCCACCATTCACCCCTCAACATCGTGAACGCGTTGCGGTGTTGATGGATAAAGCTCGTGCAGCTGGCATCAATGTGGTGGGGGCATGGGTGGCAGGCTCTGGACTTGCCGCAGTGATTAAACATGCGCGCGAACAAGCAGCAACTCTTGTGACGTGCTAACATCACGTTATCTTTGCTGACATAGTTGCAAGGGCCGTAGTAGAACCGCACCATGTGGCGAACCACCTACCATTGCTCTTGGCATCATTGCATTGTTCACCTTAGACTTTAAATACATCACAAAGAGATATAATCCAGTTTCAAGGCGGATAGCATGGCACAATTTACGATAGCAACCCGGGGCAGCGACCTGGCTTTAACACAGTGTTCTCATGTTGCCCACAGTCTACGCAGCCAAGGCCTGGATGTTCAGATAAAAGTCATCACAACCTACGGCGACACCTCAAAGGAATCTTTGACGCAGATGGGCGGCATCGGAGTTTTTGTTGCGCGCATCCGGCAGGCACTTCTTGATGAACAGTGTGACCTTGCGGTTCACTCGTTCAAAGATCTGCCTACCACACCTGTTGATGGTTTGACTATTGGTGCTATCCCTGAGCGTGCTGACTGCCGTGACGCATTGTGTGCTCGCGATGGGCTGTCGCTTCGCCAGCTTCCCGAAGGTTCCACCATTGGAACAGGTTCACCACGCAGAGCCGCGCAACTTCTTGCATTACGCCCCGACCTACACATTGTTGATATTCGCGGCAATGTGCCTACACGTCTTGGCCGCGTGCAAGGCAATAAGTTCGATGGCGTGAACTGCCAGAACGACCTTGACGCAGTCATCTTGGCGAAAGCTGGCCTGGATCGCTTGGGCTTAGGCACCTATATTACCGACACCTTTGGCCCAGAACGTCTTTTGCCCGCTGCCGCACAGGGTGCACTGGCCGTGGAATGCCGCAGTGCCGATCTTGCAACAAATACGCTGCTGCGCGCCGTTTTATCGGCAATTGACCATGAACCAACCCGTCTGGAGGTTCTGGCTGAACGCGCTGTTATGTCAACCCTTCAAGCAGGCTGCGCCGCACCGGTAGGAACCTGGGCAAAAACAGCTTTCTTCGACCCTTCCCCTGTACATTCAGAAATATCAGAGGGCGAAGCTGTGGCCTGTCTTGATGATGGTGAAACTTCACATGCACCAACCCGCCTTGCTGATGATGTAGGTCAACCACCCCGGCATAACAATAAGGCTTCCCACCCTGGGTTGGGTCTTGATGCCGCAGTGGTTGCGATTGATGGCACGCGTTCGGTGTCGTCTATGCAGGCAACAATGATTGACAAAGACCTGCCGTTATCTGAAAAACAGGTTCTTGCACAACAGCTTGGTCAGGCCGTTGGTGAAGAACTCATTGAACTTGGGGCCGCTACCATTACTGACCTTCAGGCAACAAAAAAGCGGTAGCAATGTCAGCTCACACCCCTCATTTGCGCCATATGCGTGTACTTGTTACACGCCCTTCCAGTGATCCTCTGGTCACACGCATCGCTCAACTTCTGCATAAATTTCCTCTTCTTGATGTGGGGGGAGCATCTGTTACCCGTATTGTTGACACATGCCCAGAGTTTTTCCATTTCACTGGATTCGACTGGATAATCATTACATCAAAAAATACAGTTTTCACATTGCAGGATTATGCCCACCGTAGTGCAGATCCCTATTGTGAAGATCGCGATCTTCCTGCACTATTTGGTAAGGCACATATCTGTTCTGTTGGGCCCGGCACAACCAAAGCGCTCCTTAACGCAGGTGTTCAACCAACCTGGCAGGCAGAAGGCTCGGCCCAATCTATCGTAGAGTTATGGCCCCGCCAAGTCGGTATTACCCAATCTGCAGCCAGCACCGTAGTGTCATCGCTTACACAGACCGTTAACAGTTCCCTTCAGCCAGCCATCAAACAGTGCGCACCACTTCGTATTGCGTTACCCGGCTCTGCCCTGACAAAACAGGATCTTTCAGTTGGCTTGCAAGCAATGGGGCACATCGTTGAACCTATCACTGTTTATACAACAGAAGCTATTTCACCACTTCCCAACATTTTCGATCACAGTGTGGATATTGTAGTTGCTTTAGCAGGTTCTTCTGTTCGCGCACTCAGCACTTACTTACACAAATATCCACATATTCAGCTGGTAACTATTGGCAAGCCCTCGGCTAAGGTGGCCCGTCAATGCGGTCATCGTGTTGGCGCAGTTGCCGCCACACCCGACGCAGCCGGTCTGGCACAAGCAATCCTTTATGTTGTTGAACAAGCATCACATGTAGACATACCTCATTAATTGTCAGCATGTGCCGCAACTACCCCAATCTAACAGGTGTGATTACCTGCCGCACCCCAACCGGTCACCCCCCCCGGCTTGCTACATAGCATTAACTGCTTTGAAAGCCCTTGACTGTTGCCCCACCCGCGCAGTGACACCTACTGCCCTCGTGAAAATGACATATATGACATCAACACCTGCCCCAGCTGTACTATAATCTTAGTCAGCACTGTCCCAGGGAATAATGCCCAGGGCTTGACAGGTAGTTTTACCACGATTTTCACTCAAGGAAGTGTTTTATGGCTCACCATTTATCACCCGAAAATAAACACAGCAACTCGTCTGAAGGCCGCAAAGACCACACCGGTGAACAAGCGAAAGTGAAGGAAGTCCGCTGTGAAGAATTTGCCGCCTTTGCGTCCTCTGAAAATCTGTCATCCCCTCTTCACGTGCCCACCCCACCCCCTGTGCCAGCTACACCAATTTCGCAGTTTGGAACGCTTCCTGAACATCTGACACCCGTATTACGTCCCCGGCGTTTACGCACAACCCCCGTCATGCGTAATCTAGTGGCCCAAACCCGCATGACCCCCGGTCAACTTGTTTTGCCAGCATTTGTACGTGACGGTATTGATACCCCTCACGAGATTTTGTCGATGCCAGGAGTGTTTCATCATAGTCTTGATTCAATAAGAAAACTAGCTGTTGACGCTGTTGAGGCCGGAATCGGGGCAATTGACCTGTTTGGTATTCCGCGTGAAGAAGATAAAGACCCCTATGGTTCAGCTGCTTGGGATGACAAGGGTATTTTGAATCGCGCTATTGCTGCTGTTCGTGCAGAAGTAGGTGATGACCTCATTGTATGCGCCGACACCTGCCTGGATGAATTCACCGATCATGGGCATTGTGGTGTGGTGCGCAAGGACGGCGTGATTGACAACGATTCAACTGTGGCCCTGTACTGCCAGATGGCGTTAACTCAGGCGCAGGCTGGTGCTCATATGGTGTCCCCTTCAGGAATGATGGATGGTCAGGTGGCCGCAATTCGTGACACATTGGATGAAAATGGGCTAAGCGAAACGGCACTTATGGCATATTCAGCAAAATACGCGTCCGCATTTTTCGGCCCATTCCGTGAAGCCGTACAATGTTCACTTCAAGGCGACCGCGCTACTTACCAGCAAGATCCGCGCAACCGACGTGAAGGCGTTTACGAGGCCCTTCTTGACGAAGCCGAGGGCGCTGACATTGTGATGGTAAAACCAGCTGGATACTATCTGGATGTCGTTACCGAAGTTGCTCAAACATCCGAGCTTCCTGTTGCTGCCTACCAGGTCAGCGGTGAATACTCAATGATCGAGGCAGCCTGCGCAAAAGGCTGGCTAGATAGGCGTCGCACAATCATGGAATCAGTGCATTGCATTGTCCGCGCAGGAGCCGACATTGTACTGACATATTGGGCTATCGAGATTGCCAACTGGTTGCGTGACACTGGCATGACCAACCGAAACTAACGTTATGACACCGCTGCCACCACTTTTTCCACAACGGATTTCCGTGAAACAACTTGCCATGTTGGACACATGCAGCTGCCAGTTTTTGGCGCTGACACAACACCTGCTGGCACACGGCAGCACAGATGGTTTTGATGCCCACGTCCCACCGCTCTTTGGCCGCATTGCCGCAAAAAACCATCACTGGGAAACAGCAATGCTGCGCAGATACTACAGGTCGCCCCACACAAGGGTCATCGACTTAGAGGGCGTTGCCCCCAACACCTACAAAGACTATATTGGGCAGACTTACCAACAACAGCCACACCTGAATAACATTCCTTTACCAGCTCAACATTGCGACAATAAGCCACATAATTTATTTCTTAAAGACAGCAGTCCTTTTCATCAACCTGTCACCGTCTATCACGCAGTCCAGCTTCAGTCATACGATAACTATTATGGAACAATCCCTTTTCTAGTGAACTCGGGTGGACGCTGGCATATTCAGATACCAAAAATTGGCAGCCATGTGCGTCACTACACACTGGCTCAACTGGGGCTGTATGCCTTACTGGCAAACGATATTCTCGATGATGTTCCCACCACACAGATTAGCCCAGAGGTTCATTTAAGCAGTGGCAACGTATCGGCACATGACTGTGATGTTGTGCGTGACTACGGTTATGCGGTTATTGCCGAAGCCCTTGAAATGATTGCGCTTGTCAATGATGAATACGTTGACGAGACCTGGTGGCAGCTTCGCAACCCCTGCGGCCAATGCTGGCACTGCCACAAGGCTATTGAACAACACAATGATGTCATGCAGATCAGTGGTGTTGGAACCTCCACACGTGAAAGTCTGCATCAGCGTGGAGTCTACACACTTGATGACCTGGTGAAGGCACCACTCAGTGAATTACCGTCATTTCTAGATGCAGAACTTTTACGGCAGGCTCACGCACAATACACTCAGCAGCAAGAGCGTATCAAACGTGGATGTGACAGTTTTGTGTGGACAGAAAAACGCCATACGGCCATATTGCGTAACGAGGATCTACCATCGCTTCAACGTGGCGATGTATTTCTTGATATGGAACTTGATTATTTGTCTGAAGCATCTCATGAAGACAACACAGGGCTTGTCTATTTGATAGGAGTGGTGGGCCAAGACATACCATCACCACACACAAGAAGTAGTACTGCGCCTTCTAAAAAAATAATAAGGGCTCAAGCAACCTGGGAAACAGCGCCAATTGTAAATCTGAAACATTCCGGTGATTTTTCGGCGCTGTTGGGTATGACGTATTGGCCGCTGTGGGCTCATAATGCAAAAGAAGAGCGTAGTATTTTTTGCCAACTTATCACCTTTTTACTCAAACGTCGTAAAAAATATCCGGATATGAGGGTTTACCATTATTCGTATCAAGAGAAACTCTCGTTAAAAAGAGCATCACAGCGCTACGGTTTCTATGCCGAAGAGCTGCAAGATCTGATGCACAGTAAGCGTGGTATTGGGCAAACCGGCATTTTTACTGACCTATTCAAAATCGTCAAACATACTATTCGCACTGGTCAGCCAGGATACTCATTAAAGGAGTTAGAGCCGCTGTTTTGTGGGCAACTGCGACGCGCCCCTGGGATAAACGATGGTGCGGATTCACTGGTACTTTATGATCAGCTGCTTGAGGCCAGCGCGTTGGAACAACTGCGAAGGCAACATGGCGATGAATCGACCACTGCCGCATCTTTTGCCGACCAACTGCAGATGTATAACGAATACGACTGTTGCTCAATGGTATTGCTACATGAGTGGCTGCGCATGAACGCGCTTGACTACCCATAAACTCAGCCTAAACACATATCCTCAACACATGCTATAGCAACACTACAGTGCCGCTACGCCCTCGTCATCGTGATAGATATAGCTCCTTCATGCCACAAAGAATCTACCTGCAAAGATATGCCCGGGGTGCGCCTCGTTGAGAATGATCCTACCCGGGCAATCCAATATGATAAAATCTCTGCTTTACAGGGGTATGACCTGCAAGCCTTCCCAGTCCAACTGGTTATCAACAGAAAAGAGGTAGCGATGCACGACGTGTTTATCAGCCTTTTTATCATTGCAACGATAACATTAATTGCTCCCATCATCGCACACTTTGTGCCACGCAATCTTTTACCTGAAACCGTTGCTCTTGTGGCCCTGGGAGCTGTTGTTGGGCCGCAAATGCTGGGGTGGGCACACATCTCAGAACCACTCAATCTGTTGAAAGAACTGGGAATGGGTTTCCTGTTTCTTTTGGCTGGCTACGAAGTAAACTCCGATGAGCTTCACTCTTCACGAGGGCGTTCAGCTGTACTCAATTGGATTGTCTCGTTTGCAGTAGCGCTTTTCTTTGTGTGGGCTTTAGGTTGGGCCGTCCCCTTGAGCACAGAAGGAATCACATATGCGCTTGTCATGACGGCAACCGCTTTGGGAACGCTGCTACCGATCCTCAAAGAACGCAACCTGATCTCCGGATCTATCGGCAAGGCAGTATTTATTCACGGCACCATCGGCGAAATGTTTCCCATCATCATGATGGCACTGTTTTTATCAAGCCGCAGTTTTGGAATATCGACTATCATCGTGCTGTTCTTTATTCTGATCGCAACTGTGATCGCAGCGATCCCCGTTCATGTTCAACGTGCAGGCACCAAAGTAATTGATGCCATTCATATGGGCTCACATACCACTGTTCAAACAACAGTGCGCCTTGTATTTGCCGCACTATCTTGCCTTATGGCTTTAGCTGTTGTGCTTGAACTTGACGTTGTTCTTGGCGCTTTTGTTGCGGGGCTTATTATGCGCGAAGCCCTGCCAGAAGGAAGAAAAGAACTAGAAATCAAACTTGACGGTATAGCCTACGGTATTTTCATTCCTCTGTTTTTCATCATTACGGGAATGTCGTTAAATCTTCGTGGAGTTACTGCTCATCCATGGCTCATCATAGGCTTCCTTGGACTGCTGATTGTTGTCAGAGGCTTACCCATTTTCTTTAGCCATACCCTGCGAACGCTGCTTCAAGGTGGCCTGAAAGGAGCGTTTGCCCGTATGGGCGAATCAGCCCAAATTGCATTATATTCATCAACATCACTACCCATTATTGTTGCAGCAACAAATGTAGCAGTGAAAAACAATATCTTTGATCCCGAAATCGCTTCGGCACTTATTTTAAGCGGCGTCCTATCAGTAATGGTGATGCCGGCTTTGTGCGTCCTTATTCCACTCTTATACACCACAGTTGAAAGCGATACAGTACACACTTGTGATGACGGCAAAGACTGGATGCCGTGGATTGCCCACACCTGGGATCATTAGGACGTTTGGACATCATAGCTTCGTGCTGTGTTTGATAAAATTGTTCGGTAAAATCTTATCGGAGGCAATACTATGTGTGCTGATGTAATACGACATTCAACAACTGCTCACGTGACGCCACCTACTTCTTCCAAACAGGCAACTTCTTCCGCACCACAACACACTGCCACACCACCGCAGATTTCCACCACCTCCTTCCCCACGCCACGCCACCATTTCGCATCAGCACACGCCCACTCAGAACCTCCTTCCATGGCTTCGCACAGCACCAGCCCCAAGCCATCCGCGTATGACTTACGCCCAGAAATGGTATTTCGTATCAACGAACCCAATGTGTTTCGCATAGATTACGCTGCCCCAACCTACGACAAGTTTCCAACTTTCCCATATCCGCTTGTTACTGATCCTGGAGTCTGGAAAGACGATGTGTTGGGACCAGGTTTTACCTACCGCACCCTTGTTCTTCCTCCGACAGTTGATCTCAACATTATTACAGACACGAAAAACACGGCCCCCACCAATAACAGAAACGCGGACACCACTATTGCCGCAGTTAAAGAACACAGATTTTCTTCACCACAGCCATCGTCTATAGACGCGCAACTAGCAGCAGCCGCTACGGGTGACGATGATACTACCACGTCCTCCACCAATTTTCCCTACGCTACAATCATCCGCCATACCCCATCCAATGACCCTGGACGTATCCCCCACACACCACCAACTCCACATTTTGTTTTTCTGTACCTGCACGGCTGGAATGATTATTTTTTCCAGCGCGAACTTCCACGCCATATTGCTCTTGCCGGAGGCGCGTTTTATGCACTTGAACTGCGTGACTATGGCCGCTCGATTCGCCCGCATCATGAACCATGCTGGACTAGTGATATCCGCACCTATGGGGCCGATATTTCTGCAGCGCTACAAACGATTCGCCAAGATCACCCACATCTACCGCTGCTTTTATGCGGACATTCCACAGGAGGTCTTACTGCGGCATTGTGGGCGCACGCCCATCAGAACCAAGTGGCAGGTCTGGTATTAAATTCGCCATGGCTGGAACTTCAAACCGGAACCCCTTCACGCTACGCATTTCAGGCCATCCTTGCGGGACTTCATCGTCACCCTTCACTACAGGTAGCGCGCAAAGGTCAAGACAATATCTATGCTCAATCACTTAACGGCTGGAAATACAGTGTTGATGGAGCCCTACCACAGCCACTTCAGCCGTGGAGCACTGACCCATCTATAGCAGGATGGCAGACTTTGGACCGCTGGAAAGATCCGTCGGGCCGCTATGTAAGAGCTGGCTGGTTAGCAGCAATTTTGGCAGGTCATGAACGTGTTGCTGCGGGGCTAAATATTACCTGCCCCGTTTATTTGCAGTCGTCAATGGAATCATTCATGACATCCACGTGGGATGTTCAAGTGCTCAGCAAAGACGCAGTATTAGACGCAGACGCATTGACCAAACGGGCAGCATGTTTGGGGCCTGACGTCACAATTAAGCGACTCCATTCACGGCATGACGTACTGCTTTCCTTTGCACCGATCCGTCAAGAGTATTTTATGGGATTACACAAATGGCTACACAGGCGTTTTCCAGTACCCGGCAATATTTCATCTCAGAGGGCGACACAGCGTGCTCATATGTTGGCGGCTCAGCCTGGTAATGGTCAGCGTGGCCCCCTTACTGGCAGTTACCAATACATTGGAAATTTACCGCCCAGCAGTTATCTTGCTATCTGCCCGTAATATCAGATACCTAACCACCAGGCTGGCATGGCGCATGATGTTTACACGGTTGAGACAGCTGACACGCGGTAACAAACCACTTGTTAGTATAGAGCTGCACAACCGGTAACAACACACTATGCTACTATCGATTACGCCTTTGGCTAGCTTTCTTGTGTAACAGGTATTTACTTGCCTTATTGACGTTCGTGCGCTTCCTTCGTTTCCCGATAGATCTCCGCATTGATTTCGTCAATAGCTTCTGACAATGTAGGGCCCTCAGTATGACCGATACGCCATGACTTCCATCCCACTAAATCGCCACGTCCCGTGATCTTCAGTAAAGACTCTTCAACATCATTTGTGGTAAAACCATCGCCACAATCAATTGCTCCATCTTCTTTTAACGTTGCTTCATAGTGCTTTCCAGTGTCAGGATCATCCCACATAAGAACCGCATCCTGCCCAATAACCTGCGCAATTGCGTACAGACCTTCTGCATTTAATCCAATAACACCCGGAACAGGTTCACGTTCAGCACGATGTTCACCATTGGAAGCACGCTGAGAAACATCCTGCGGCGACATCACTGGCTGCATAATAATAGTGTCATCATGTTGCGGATCAGCATCCATGCTTTCTGCTACGTCTTCACCCTTTGCACCATCAGTGTCATCATGAGGTGCGGATTGAGGTTCTGGAACACGTGCATCCAATGCTTGTTCAGCAATACCCTCTTCATCAGCAGTCTCACCCTGATCATCACTATCTGTCGACTCTGATAAATCACCCACCTGCGGTTCCTCATCAGTATCTTCAGCGTTATTTCGCTCATCATCACTGGCATCTTCTGCGCTCTGCACGTTTGTTGACTCGGCTTCTTTATCAGTGACTTCACTATCAACAGTCGTGATGCTATTAGTTTCTTCTTTGGTGTTGTCGTTTTCCAGTGACTGCTTAACCTCGCCCTCTTGAAGATGGTGTTCAATATTGGAAGACTCAGTATCCACATCATTGCTTAGGCAGTGCGAAGCATCACCCATTTGAGCTTCTTCGTTCACATCCTTGGTAACTTCTGCAAGTGTTTCACCATCGCTATCAGCCGTTAAAGAAACATCAACTTGTTCTTCGGCATCCTGTTCAATGGCGGTTTCTTCCGCATCGCTGGCATCAGGAAAAGTCGGTGGCTCAACCTGGGTAATATCATCATCGCCAGAAGTAAAACTATCGGAATATGTCTGAACATAATCTGGCGCTGCGGAAGAGTATTGCTGCTCGGCAGATGCTTGATCGGGTAGGGGCTGCATCATGTGTGCGCTACCTTGCTGCGCATTTATATCGGGTGTATCCGCACCACTTGGCGGTGCTGGTGCACTGTAGGAAGGGCCAGCTTGTGGAGCCATCTGCACGGAGCCCCGACTTTTTTCTACCACCTGCATTGAATCAACTTCACCTGTGTCACCCCAAGTCAGCTGCGGTTGGGCAACATGTGTACCCACTAGTTCTGGCGTGGATGTTCCCAGCACTCCTGGACGCACAGCCATTACTTCAAGGAAGCGACGGCCATTTGACATCTGACGCATACGAACCTCATGGATTTCCATGCCCGATTGGTAGAGCACGCCCAATGCGGGACGCACCGCTGCATCAACTTCGCCAACCACAATAATAAGGCGTGGGCCAGGTTGCGTTGTCGGTGGCATTGATTCACGAAACTCTGCCCAACCAGTGCGAAAAGCCTCGGCTCCCCCTGGATAGCGAGTAGCCAGCTCCATCCATCCCAATGCGGCAATATCACCTAATTTTGATACCGCGGCAATAAGATTGACGGGATCAAGCCGTGCCAGGACCTCCACCGACACCACTTGTCCAGCCGCGTCCAAGGCGGTAAGGCGATGAGAATCAATCGAGCCATCATCATTATTATGCCATGTCACAGGGAAAAGAGGGCGAGCGATCACCTCAAGTACCTGGGTGCGGATTGCTTCCAGAATGTCGGGTTCAAGCCCCTGATGAACGGGATGGCCAAACTGAGCGGGTATCAGTCTACCTTGTTCAAATTCAAATAAAGCCATGGGTTACGCCTTTTCTTCATGTTCATGTGTATTTACTCATCTTTTCCTATTGTCCCATGAGTTGCAGATTTTGGGTATATTTTGACGGATTTTGAACCGACACAAGCTTCCATCGTTGTCTTGTACTCACAGCACTTATACACCAGCTACTCAGCATCTTCATCACTATCGCACATGTTCAAGCAATACCTGTGCCAGGTGTTTCCCTCGTCGCCCGGCTAGCTGTTCCGCTTGAGTACGGCAACTAAATCCATCTGCCAAATATATGGCTTCAGGGTGGTCTTTCAAAGTTGGCAGCAAAGAATTCTCTGCTACCGCAACTGACATCTCGTAATGTCCTTTTTCCATACCAAAGTTACCGGCTAAACCGCAGCAACCAGTTAGTTCAATAACGGAGGCACCACATTTATCCAGCAGCTCACGATCCGCTGCCCATCCCATGACCGAGTAATGATGGCAATGTGGTTGCGCCACAATCTGAACCCCTGTTAAGTCAGGGTAAGCGACAGGCTGACTACCATAAAAGTGGGTATCACCACAATCTCTATCACCGACAGCGGCAGCATCCAACTGGCCGTTGCTCTCGCCGGTGGCATCTTCGCGCACACTCCCCGTGTCTGGGTCACCCGCAAAGCATCCCTGCTTCATTAAAAACTCGGCAAGCGTATGCACTGCTCCCGATACTGCCACAACCTTTGGATCATCAGGTAATAAATCACGCAGGTCATCACGAAGCACTGCTGTGCATGATGGCTCCACACCGACAATAGGGATCCCAGCCATCGCCACGGGAGCCAGCCGCTCAACAGTATGCGCCAGCTTCTTTTTTGCCACCGACAACTGGCCAGTGGTAATCCAAGTCAACCCACAGCATACGTCAGATTCAGGCATGATAACCGAATAACCCAAGCGTTCCAATAGCATCGCTGTCGCTTTGGCACCTTCCCCATCCAGGCAATGCGAAAAAGAATCTGCCCACAGCAACACAAAACGATGCTTCGTTAAGACTTCATCAAAAACCCGCGATAGTTCGTCCTCTAGAATTCCCCGGTCGTGTGCCCAGCGACTCAGCGACGACGTGGCAAGCCTTGGCATCTTGCGCCGCGTGTCAATACCCGTCATCGCGAAGGCAATGCTTCGCAGCCACCCCACTGACATGACGGAATTTGCCAACGCAGGCACACCGGGTAAGGAAGTGGCGATACGCAGCAACAGCGGAAGCCATCCCAGGAAGTAGTGCGTGCGCGGACGCAAACGCCACCGATATGCGCGGTGATAAACTTCTGAACGATACTTCGCCATGTCGATACCCGCCGGGCAGTCACTGGAACAGGCTTTACATGCCAGGCACAAGTCCAACACTTCCAAGACTTCACGTGCATCAAGCCCCTTAATAAGCGATCCGTTAGTGGCTTCTTGGAGGATCCGTGCACGACCTCTTGTCGAGTCTTTGTCTTCGTGACTAGCCTGGAAACTGGGACACATGAAACCACCTGCGGCCGAGTTATTCGCCCGACATTTTGCAACGCCCGTACAGCGGTGAACCGCATTGGTTATACTGGCATGATCTTCGTGAAAACCGAAACCGCGCTCCTGCGCCGGATAGTTTTTTGCCAGAGGACGCCGCAGATGCTTATCTAATGGATCGGGAGCAGAACCACAAGCCACTATGTGTACGTTGTGACGGGTGGCCGCACGCGAAAAAACAGAATGTGCATTTGCTTGCCTGCCGATATTTTCCGGCTGTTCACAAGACTTTTTGTCGATGTCAGATTCAACCGATCCTTGTTTCTTGGCGCTGGTGTTATGCTGAGCTGTAATGGAGTTACTAGGCCAAGATGTTAGCCGCTGACTCCTCTGTGACGAGGGCGTCTTTCTGTTGTTTGTTGCAAGGCCACACAAGGAGTCACTAACGGTAGATGACAAACCCGTCATACTATCCCAAGGACGTGTAATAACCCCTGGATTCATTCGATTGTGAGGATCGAAAAGTGTTTTCACCTTTGCGAATAATTCCACCGCTTCAGGTGGGTACATACGGGTCAATAGCTCCGAACGCGCACGGCCATCACCGTGTTCACCAGAGATTGACCCCTGGTGGCGTCCAATGAGGTCGGCGGCGTCCTCTAGGAATCGCCGTGATTTTCCTACACCCGCTTGTGAACCTAAGGGAAGGTCAAGGCGTACATGTACACATCCGTCACCGAAATGCCCATACAGCAAACCATCTACATCATAGCTAGCCATGAGCTTATTAAAATCACGTAAATAATCACTTAAACGCTCGGGGGGAACTGCCGCATCTTCCCAACCTGGCCACGCCTGTTCGCCACCAGAACCATCGGGTTTTACGGGGGTACGACCACCAAGTCCCGCACCATCGGCACGAATACGCCACAGGGCGGCAGCCTCGGCACCTGGGGGGTATATCATGACCGATTCAGGGGGCAGTCCCGTGTCGGCAGCCATCGCGCGGGCAGCTTCCAAAGCATCAGCCTCATCCATTCCCTCGCCACCGACTTCACACATCAACCAGCCTTCACCCGAAGGTAAATCGGGGACAGCACCTGGGCCCTTGTGATGGCGCACCACATCAATAAGACGCGCATCCATTCCCTCCACTGCAAGGGGGTGGTGGCGAAGAACTGTTGGCACAGCATCAGCAGCCTGCACCATATCAGGAAACCCCAGTGCAACCAGTACGGGAGCCTGTGGTAAAGGCACCAGGCGAAGGGTTGCCTGGGTAGCAATACCTAGGGTGCCTTCCGTGCCAACAAAGAATTTAGCAAGGTCAGCTTTATTTTCAGGCAGAAGATGCTCCATTGAATAGCCGCTCACCTGGCGATTAAATCGGCCGAAGGTGGTACGAATCAGCGCCAGGTTATCTGCTACCAGTTCTTTCAGACCAGTAATAGCGTCAATGCCTTGGGTGCGGGTGTCGATTGTTCGTGCGCACCCATCAATAAACTGAAGGTCGATCACGTTATCGGCGGTGCGACCATAGGCTGTTGCGTGGGGGCCGCAAGCGTTGTTGCCAATCATTCCGCCTATCGTGCAACGATTCCACGTGGAGGGGTCGGGGCCAAAGCGCAGTCCGTGCGGTGCAGCTGCTTTTTGCAGGGCACCCTGGATAACTCCGGGTTGAATAGTGGCGGTATGGTGAGTGGGATCGATATCAACAATCTTGTTGAAATAACGGGAATAATCAACAATTACGCCCGGCCCAATGGCATTACCCGCACAGCTTGTACCAGCGCCGCGTGCAGTAATAGGAATTCCCAGACGAAATGCATGTTCAACAGTAGCCTGAATATCACTCAGAGTTTTCGGGCGAACGATTGCTGCTGGGGGTACACGGTAGTTACCTGCATCTGTGGAATAGATACCGCGATCTAAAGGTGCCACTAATACCTCGCCGTCAATACGACCATCAAGTGTGTGACACAACTTTTTCACCGCGTGCTTGTAGGCCGCTGATTGGTCACTAACGGGGAGCGTATCGGTATCGTGGATATGCGTGTCATGGGTGGACTCGCCATATAGACGAATATGCTGCACCACTGTACGAGTTGCGCGCTGTAATAGATGTATTGGTCCAACCATACTGCTATTTTGGCATGAAACGATCCTGAGCAGTAAAACTCCGGAAATGCTGATGCATCTCTATTTCTATTTTCCCTGTTCTTAAGCTACTTGAAAGCGCAATTTATTGCACTTGTTCATATCAAACTGGTAGTGTGCTACGCCAACTATAGGCAAGCTACACGTCACCAATAACATTGCAACTGCGTAGTACCCTCTTCTACGTCATCAGCAATACCAGCAAGCCACCCATGAAGATGCTATGTCATGTGAACTGCCAAGCATCGAAAAGCACTCACTCAGCACGCACCACGCCACCAGCAGCAAACCCATATGACGCTACAAGTTGACAAGAACGCAAAAACCACCAAAAAGCCCATCAAAAACACACCCCACCATACTTCTTCCGCCACATCATACCCACTGCCTAAAGAGCTGGATATTACATGAGTGAACGCATCAGAAAAGCACTGGCAAAGCCAACACCACACTAGGTAGGCAGCACCGCACCGACTAGGCAACAGTTCGGGCAAGCAGTGCGCCAATATTCGTTGGAAACCCAGTGGTTGATACACTGATACACATCGGTATCTTGTACACCACGTTAGTGATAATGTGTTGGTGGTAGTCCAGGAAGAAAGAAGGCGCTTTTGTCCGCAGTATCCACCCGCAATAGCCGCACGCAACAACTTGCGCCAATTGTGAAATGGGTGGGGGGAAAACGTCAGCTTCTTCCACACATCCTGCCACTTATTCCTGCCAATATCAGCACCTATGTGGAACCCTTTCTGGGAGGTGGTGCCGTCCTATTTGCTTTGCAACCCAAACGCGCAATCGTCAATGATTTCAATACGGAACTGATGAATCTATATCAGGTTATCCGTGACGAGCCACAGGAACTCATCGACCGTTTACGCGAACATGCGGGACGCAACAACTCGGACTATTTCTATGAAATACGCAGTTGGGACCGCCAAGACACCTACCGAAAACTAAAACCTGCTACTAGGGCAGCACGCCTGGTTTACCTCAATAAAACCTGCTACAACGGGCTGTTTCGGGTGAACCAATCGGGCCACTTTAACACCCCATTTGGTCGCTATAAGAACCCGCGCATTGTGGATGAACCCGCAATCCGCGCGCTCTCTGACTATCTGTCAACAGCCGATATTGACCTGCGAACAGGTGACTATCGCGGCGCCCTCAAAAATCTTTCCACAACTGCTTTTGTTTATTTTGATCCGCCCTATATGCCAGTATCAACCTCGGCATCATTCACCGGATACACGGAAGGTGGATTTGATGCGACCGAGCAAATCGCCCTTCGCGACACCTGTCGTGAACTGAATAAACAGGGAATCCGGTTTTTACTATCGAACTCTGCGCACCCGCTTATCCTGGATTTGTACAGTGAGTTCCGCATCGACATGGTAGAAGCTCGCCGGGCAGTAAACTCCAAAGCAGAGCGGCGCGGAGTCGTCACCGAAGTGCTTGTTCGCAACTACGAGCTACCAAAGTAGTGCCATGTCTAGCTCCAATGTTGCTTGGGAGGCCCTGTTTAGTTGACCGTGTGGAAAAGAACGCTTAGTCACTTCTGACTGGCACGCGACTACCTGTGTTGTAATCGCGCTGTTGAATCATCTTCATTACCTTATCGGAAGCATGTTCGGCATCGAGTCGCTGGTTAAATGTCGTGTCGGCGTATAGCTGCTGTGTGAACGGATTGCGCTTTGTTTTCACAATGCGCCACACGTGGTACACGAACAACCCCACATTAAATGCCAGTGCTGCCGCCGAGACAACAAATAGTGCCGTTGTATTATGCGATGAACGATGCGCAAACATTGAATCGTGCATAAATGCCGGGAAGGTCAGCACTACCGCCGACCAAAACGTCAACGTATATGCGCGGTATTGAATCCATGCACCGTAGCCGAATTTCATGAATGCGGGAATAGTACAGGCCAGCAGCAGCGCCACACCGGAATACCATGCACGGTCAGCCAGGCAGTTATAGACGTAGGCAAAGTTCCACAGGTCATAGGCTATAATCCACCATATTGTCAGGTCCCCCCAAATGATTGCTTTGGATGGCCCCTTTGACACATAGATACCTACCCACCCCGCTATCATTAAGGCGTTCAAAATCCCGGCAATGCCGTTCATAATGTTCCATGGGCCACCCCATGTCCACATACCCTGTGTGGGATCAAGCCCGTGAATAAAGTAGCACTGAAAATCGCGGATCACGGCCTCGATAATATTGACTGCCAAAATGAGTGGTGGAATACACAGGTACCAGTATTTTGTTCGCAGCTTTGGAAAATATTGCAGCGCTACCAGGGATAATGAACCTAATAATGCAGAATATTGCTTCACAATCGGGAACCATCCCGCAGAGTTTGTGCCCTGGGTTGACCACGGCCACCAAAACAGCGTCAGCAGCACTGGAATAACAATGAACACCGCGATTGCCACCCACTTTGAACGAATTGCCAACCAGGCAGTCACCGCCAGAGCCGCTATCACCAGCGCAAGCATCGCGTAATCCCACCACTGGCCAACCTCAAAAAAGAACAGCGTAGGGTAATCAACATGATCTGTGGGCATTCATAACCTTCTTTACTTGTGTGTTTTCTTTTTTATTGAAGAGGACGTTGCCCGGCACCGGCGTTTCACGGTAGCACCAGGCGCGCAATGCGCGCCGTCACCCCTTGCTTTCACAAGCACCACCTGGGATGACAGGGGTTACTGGGTGCGCACGGGATGCGCACCCGTTCTTGCGCTTCATCATGTGCCCGCTGGGCGTCCTCTGAAATCCTGTTACTTTTTCTTGCCCCAGTCAGTCAAATACGTTTTTTCTTTCTTTTGGCGAATCTGTTCGTCCCACGAGAACTCGGGTTCTTCCCAATCAACAAAATACTGGTCGTCAACTCTATCAGCCCATGGGCTATCTGGGCCGGTGGGCGGCCAATTTGGGTTATCGGTAACAGGCTGGCGAATCTCGGTAACAGCTGGTTTTTGACGGCCGTAGCGCATCCACTGGGTGTAGGTATCCTCGAATAGCGGCGTGTTGTCCCAACGCCCCGCAGGAGTGCCTGTAGCAAACCAGCGTCCACCCAAAACGCCACGCATGAACTTGCCGGACCACTGTTCTTTTTTGCGGAATTCGGCTACACGTTTAACGTACAGGTTTTGCATATGCGCCATGCAGCCGCCCACAAGTTCAATATTGATCCAGTTCATTGCTGCAGCCCACCATGTATTTGGCTCAAATCCCACGCGCCAGTGATTGATCAGGCGGCACCGGTTACCCTTTAGTGGCACCACATAAAAACACCAGGCCGCAGCATAGTGTGTGAATCCGGGAAAACGGAAGGCATATGAGCCGGGTGCGGCTGGAGGTACTTTTGTATCAACCCACTGAACCAGGTATTTACCGGGTACAACATCGGCCCATTCCATACTCATTCCATGGTAATCAAAGGCAGCAATATCGCCGGGCATCAGCGAATCCGGCTGCTGAAATTCCTCCTGGATTTCATAAGAGTTATAAAAGGGCAGGCGTGCAAATGTCCGTTCCAAGAACTCCGAGCTGAATGAACCCGACTTGTCGCAGCCTATCTGCTTAAAAATACGGTAGACGGCATAGGCCGGGGCATCAATATCAATCGCGTAGGTAGAAGAACGTGCGTTAGGATAGTTGGCATCGATCAGATCATCAGCAGGATAGCGCCAGTTTTGTTCCGCTGGAGTGGCCTTTCCACTAAGCTGACTAAACCAGTACATGCCAGCCAATCCAAGCCCCGCAATTGCGCCAGCGAGCTTACCTTTTGAGAAACCGGATCCATTCTTTGTCATGAAAATAGCCTCATTTCGATGTAGTGATGAGCACCGTCCCAGCTGCCATCACAGGTGAATTGTGTTCGCTCTTTTACCTTATCAGAGCTTATTTTATGGCATATGGGACCAAAGTGTTCATGAAGAAGTATCCTTTCATGAGATGATCGTGGAGAACACAGTTCACACCATAATTTTTTTATTTTCGAGGGCGATAATGGAAACTTTTCTATGGACATGGGAGATCGGCTCCCCGCACGTATATGTTATCTGGCTAATTGTGTTTTTACTGCAAGTTGGTGTTGCTGAAGCAAACCGACGATGGAACTGGACAATCTTTGTTTTATGGACCATCGGTGGAATCCTCATGATGCCCTATGCAGCGATTTATGCTGTACCCATTCTGGGGTGGTTTCCCTTCGGAAAGTATGTACTTATGGTTGCAACAGCCACAATGACTGGTTATTTGCTGGTGTTTGGCAAACGGCATCCTTTGAAAGCTCATCGCTACGCAATATGGCTGGGAGTTGCTCTGTGGATTGGACTGGTTGCCAATATTATGGAAGCAAATATCCGTGACATCACTATTTATTTTCAAGCCGACACCTACTATGCCTGTGCCGCAAACTGGCAGTGTCTTCAAGAAATCAATAACACCCATGCAGCCGACATGATTTCGGGGCTTCCTGAAGCGCGCGGTGTCACCGAGGCTTTACACAGCTCTGAGTGGTATCAAGCGGTTGCTGCTAACTTTAAGGCTCACCATGTTGGTATTGACCCAGCCACCGGTTTTCGAACGATTGGGGGTGTATGGAACTTACTGACAGCTTTAGCTGGTGTACTCAACTGCATCACTATCACCGGCATTGGAAAAATCTTTATTACCTCACCCGGTAAGCTAAAGGTTCGCGGTTTGATTTGGGTAGATATGGTGTGGCCGTGGATTATTGCCTATGACCTGTGGAATCATTCATTCCTGTACAACTCACTGGCAGATTACACATGGTACTGCACATTTGCATTGCTGCTAGCCTGCACTATTCCCGCATTTTGGTGGGCCAAGGGTCAATGGATCTGGTTTAGGTGCTTTACATTGATGTTCTGGATTGCGTTTTACAATTGGTTCCCAACGATCTCGACACCGCCAGGATATATGCATAACTTTGCCACAATGGATCCGCGAGCCAACTGGGTGTGGTCTGTGTTGGCCCTGGTCTGGAACGTGGTGCTCTTTGGATACTGGATCTACATTGCTATTGCTAAACGTCGCAATCCTATTGTGAACTGCATTTTCTTTGAACTGAAGTCCTTTAGAACGATTGTTCGTGCAAACTGTGATGACAAGGACAAATACTTCTTAACCGACATGGTGAAAGAAACACCTGAAGATCTTGGTTTTAAACCCGAGTCTCCACTTCCACCGCATGATGGATATGTCTCGTGGATGCCGTGGTGGAAGGGCGTTGACCAGCGCTATCCGAAACTGCGCACGCCGATAAGTGCTGATCCCTATCAGGTAGAAAAAGGTATCACCTCCGATTCACAGTGGGATGTTCCTACTCAGGCAACTCAGGATCCAAAGATTTCAACGGGACACGTTGTTGATAATATATAAAAGATAACGTCATAAGTGTGGAGGGCACCCAAGGGGTGCCCTCCATCACATATTGTTGGCCCTAAGAACTGCCGTTTACTAACAGTTGCAGGTTACATGGTGTGAGCTAACTGTCAGACGATGTCGTGTCACAATAATCGCTGAGCCGCACAGTAAGCAGCAACGAAATGAAGAACAGCGTAGACGAGCTTGTGCCTGTCTTTGCAAGTTGTGCACCAGATGTTGTTGTTGTGGTTTTTATCGTCTTCTTTTCTTTTGGATCCTCAATACCCGGTTGCTCACCACACAGTGAATACTGCTTCATTCTTAAAAATATCTGTCACCGAAACTTCATCGACACAGTCTCACGCTGTCCGTTCACTGTGACAATTCCATGACTGTTCCACCCAGCTGTGTCACGAAACTTTCGTCTTTTGGAACAATGATGGCGCAGCGCTTCCCCACATGTTTTTTGATAAGCCCAGCAACCAATTCCTGCGATTCTGTTGACATATGATCGTCAGGAGTATCCAGTAACAACACCTGCCAATCACGCACAAAAATAGTGGCCAACTTCGCCCTCTGTAATTGTCCAATACCAAGCTCATAGGGTGTTTTTTCGGCTTCATCAGCCAAGCCGACCAGCTCAAGTGCTTCCAAGGGGTTAAGGACAGTTCGTTTTCCGAGGGCGTTTTCTGCCCCTCCCCTTACTGCGGGTGCATCAGGAGTGTTACGAATCTGCTCGCTATAGTGTTCACCAGAAAATGGCAGCTCAATATGTTCAAGCACCGTCAAGCCATGAATCCAACTAAATTCATTAAACACACTGAAAATAGCTTCACGATGCTGCTGGGAATTCGGAGCAATCTGTGTACCGTCAATAGCGAACTCATCAGTGGTAATCGACTGATAGCCTGCCAAACCACGCAGCAAAGTGGACTTTCCGCAGCCCGATGGCCCCGTCAGGGCCACAATTTCACCTGATGCCACGCTAATATCTAAACCATCGATCACGACATCGTCGTTATAGGCCATCTTTATATTTTTTACCGTAATCATTCCCGGCTAAACTCCTTTGTTGTTGTTACTTGAGTCCAGGTTACCAAATTCGGCGTACGCAAAAGTGGATGGTGTGCAATGCATCCAGGTAAGGCTCCATTGCTATTTGAGGCACGATATGCAAAAAAATAATCTTGACGCCCGCTGCATAACACAACATGTTCCATATGTGGTTCTAATGCATACTATGGATGATTTTGTCTATGCCAAGGAAACGTCATTGAGCATACTGTATGAAAAGCACATCTACCATTATTCACCGACAAAAGTAGGCGCTTCACCCGCCCCTCAAACTCCACAGAACACTTGCCACTACATACCAGCTCGATCTGGAAGGAAATCCATACTACGTTCTTTAGCAACAATGTGGTACTAAACATTGAAGAATCAACGCTTATTATTTCCGCACGATTCCCCACAGCTAGGCAAACACAGATAGCCGCATTCACAAACCACAGCGGGAAAGCAAAAGGGGCGACAACCATAATGGCTGCCACCCCTTCTCAAATGTAAAAAGTTTTACTTCGTTGCATCCTGTGGTTCGGTTGTTGCACGACCTGCTTCAAGGCGGGCAACTGGAACGCGGAATGGTGAACACGACACGTAATCCACATTAATTTCGTCAAAGAAGTGGATGGACTCCGGGTCGCCGCCATGCTCGCCACACACACCCATCTTCATGCCGGGCTTGGTGCTGCGACCACGCTGGACACCTTCATTAACCACGCGACCAACGCCATGAACATCAAGGGTTTCAAATGGTGACACACCAAAGATGCCTTCCTCGATATAGTTCGGGAAGAAAACACCTTCACAGTCATCGCGGCTAAAGCCCCACGTAGTTTGCGTCAAGTCGTTGGTGCCAAAGCTAAAGAAGTCAGCTTCGCGCGCCAGATCCTCAGCAGTCATTGCTGCACGTGGCAGCTCTACCATACAACCAATCGGTACATCCAGATCCACCCCAGCTTTTTCTTTTTCTTCAGCGATGATAGCTTCTGCATCATCACGAATAATCTGAAGCTCACGCACGGAACCCACCAGCGGAACCATAACTTCTGGCTGCGGATCCTTACCGGCAGCCTTCAACTCGCAGGCTGCCGAAATCAACGCACGAATCTGCATGGTGAACAATCCGCGCATATACAACCCCAGGCGTACGCCACGTAAACCAAGCATCGGGTTGGATTCGTGCATACGACGCACGGCTTCCAGCATCTTCAGATCAGAAGGATCAGGTTCACCAGTTGCCTTGGCAACAGCAACTTTGACCTCCAGGGATGTCAGGTCAGGCAGGAACTCGTGCAGTGGCGGGTCAATCAAACGCACCGTCATTGGTTTGCCGTCCAGGACTTCCAGCATCGACAAGAAGTCGCTGCGCTGAAGTTTACCTAGTTCAGCAATGGCTTCTTCGCGTTCGGAAGAACCAACTTCAGACAGAATCACTTTCTCAACCAGAGGGCGACGCTCACCAAGGAACATGTGCTCGGTACGGCACAAGCCAATACCTTGAGCTCCAAACTCCATGGCACGTGCGGCATCTTCGGGAGTATCAGCATTTGTGCGGACCTTCAGGCGGCGACGCGAATCGGCATAATTCATAATCTGATCGACTGCTTGCACCAGTTCAATCATCTCCTGGTCACCATTGCAGGCCTCCAGACCAGCTTCCAAACCTTTGGTCAAGAAAATAGTGACAGGCGATTCAGTCACAGGAATATCGCCTTCAAAGATTTCACCGGAAGCACCATCAATAGCAATGATGTCACCCTGCTTAAGGACTCGACCATCAACAGTGAGCGTTCCAGCTTCTTCATCAATGATCAACGCTTCGGCACCGCACACACAGGTCTTGCCCATACCGCGTGCAACAACAGCTGCGTGTGACGTTTTACCGCCCCTAGCAGTTAAAACACCCTCTGAGTCCACCATGCCGGGCAGGTCATCAGGATTGGTTTCTCGTCGTACAAGAATACACTTTTCGCCAGCTTCTATAGCTGCGCGCGCCTGCTCATTATTGAACGCAATGCCACCAACGGCAGCACCGGGCGATGCAGCCATACCTGCGCCCAGTTTCACTCTTTTCGCATTCGTGTCGAACTGCGGGAACATTAGTTGTGTCAGTTGTTCACCAGTAACACGCTGCAACATTTCATCTTTGGTAATGAGTTTTTCCTCTACCAGCTGTGTTGCAACACGGAATGCAGCACCTGCTGTACGTTTACCGATACGTGTTTGAAGCATCCACAGTTTGCCACGTTCGATGGTGAATTCAATATCGCAAAGGTCCAGGTAATGGGTTTCCAATTTGCGCATAATACCAACAAGCTGTTTATACACTTCAGCGTTTTCACGTTCCAGGGCTTTTAGTGGCTCGGTGTTACGGATACCAGCAACAACGTCCTCACCTTGAGCGTTCATCAAATAGTCACCGTAGACGCCGGAATGACCGGTTGATGGGTCACGGGTAAAGCACACACCAGTACCGGAGGTATCGCCCATGTTACCAAAAACCATTGTTTGAACGTTGACGGCGGTGCCTAAGCTTTCGGGGATACGTTCGCGGCGACGGTAAATCTTGGCACGCTCGGTATTCCATGAACGGAACACTGCTTCAATACCCAGATCCATTTGTTCACGCGGATCTTGTGGGAACTCACGGCCTGTTTCTTCTTTCACAATTGATTTGAAGGTAGCTACCAAGCCTTTAAGGTCATCGGCGCTGAGTTCATGGTCATAGTGAACACCTTTTTCTTCTTTTAAGGCTTCAAGAGCGTCAGCAAAACCATCACCTTCAATATCCATCACTGTTTTGCCAAACATTTGGATAAGTCGGCGATAAGAATCCCATGCAAAGCGTTCATCTTCAGAAACTGTCGCCAGGCCTTTTACAGATTCATCATTGAGGCCGATATTGAGTACTGTTTCCATCATGCCAGGCATCGAGAATTTGGCGCCTGAACGCACAGATACAAGCAGCGGGTCCTCGGCATCACCCAGTTTGCGGCCCAGTTTATCTTCAACTGAACGCAAAGCCTTTGTGACCTCAGTGGTTAAGGTTTCAGGTACGGCGCCTTCTTGCAAGTAGGTGTTGCACGCTTCGGTGCTGATAGTAAACCCAGGAGGGACAGGAAGCCCCAGGTTTGTCATTTCTGCTAGGTTGGCTCCTTTACCGCCAAGCAGATCTTTCATGTCTTTGTTACCTTCATTAAAGGTGTAGACGTATTTGACCATGTTTCGTGTGATCCTCCAAAAAGATATTGATTAAAAGTGTTTTCACATGCCACTTTACCTCTCTGATATTATGAGGTCCGCGCTGTGATAACTACTTTTCAGTGTAGCAAAAGAGGTGGCTTTGGTAGGTCTTTTTTCCCAGATTGGACCAAGGTCATAGTTTAGGTGATTGACGGTGTTTACGGCAGTAGAATTCACGCTCATGCGCACAGGTAAAGGATGAAGCTCTTAATAACTGGCTCAAGCAGGTAATCGTGATGGTCGAAATATGCAGATATTACGCAACTCGTGCTGGTATCCACGCAAACAAAAATGTGAGATGCCAAACCATTATATCGCGCTTGTTACCAATCCGTTATAATCGTTTATATGCCTCACACTCAACATTTTGCTCCACGCCGACAACTGCGTCGGCGACAGGCACAAACAGCGCTTCACCGCCGTCAATGGCGCAATAATACGGCGCGCCATAAAGCGGTTCGGCGAAAGGTTGAGTTCACGGTTTTACGTTTGACCAGTATCGTAGCCTCTGTTCTTATTGCGCTTACAGGTGTGGTCTTATTTTCCAACTCGTATTTTATTACCCCGGTTACCGGGGTCACATCCGCACACACAACCACTACCGTACCTCCTGTCACCCAGCGCACTGTAGAAGCACCCCAGTATCATGAACCGCCTGCCGATGCACCTGCTGTAAGCATTAATCTGACAGCAGTTCCAAAGGACAATCAGGTTCCTTCTGGTTTAACAGGGGAAATTCCAGAGGGCGCCTCTGGAACGCTGGTCGCTGTCCCTGGTTCGCAAAAGGGTTCAGATGCTGAAAAACACTACACATATCGCGTTGAATACGAAAAGGGCTTAAATATTAACCCTGAACAGACGGCACATTCTATTCACATGATCCTTAACGATCCTCGCGGCTGGGGCTTTAGTTTTGACCGTACCGACGGCAATGCCGATTTTAGGATTGTTATAGCCTCGCCAAATACAACAAACTCTCTATGCTATCCACTGCGTACCACCGGTACCCAAAGCTGCCGCAATGGAAGTAACGTCATACTCAATGCAAAACGATGGGCAAATGGAACACAGATGTGGACAAGCCTTGGTCGTGATATCAACGACTATCGCATCTACCAGGTAAACCACGAAACAGGCCACTTTCTTGGCCACGGTCACGAATTTTGTCGCACCAGCGGTACCTATGCGCCAGTGATGCAGCAGCAAAGTTCTGACGGTGGCAACAATAACGGTTGCACCCCCAACGGTTGGCCAGTTTTAGATAATACGCGCTGACACGGGCTTTCTTTCGTGGTATTTTTCTTCACATTGATAGCACTATACGCCACATGTCACAAGTTATACGCTTCCCCTCCCCAGACTCGCTGCGCATCTTCCTTTGCTGTATTTCCTTTATCCCACTATTTTTTGGCTGATAAGTTGCATCGCTCATTTCCATGTGATTCCCGTATCACACCCGCTTCCTACCCACCTTAGGCTCAGGCCATGAATTCTTCTGGTATCTTTACGTCTAAAAAGGTTGTTATCTTTTTCCTTCACCCACCCGCCCGACCTTCAATACCTGGATCACCAAACCATACCTTATACAGACCATAAAAGTTCAGATTTCCGTACTGCGAACAGTCATCACTGTTTCCAGCTAATGTGGCAGCATTGGGAGTATACGGCGTGTAGTTATAGAGTGCTGCTGTAGCCCAGTTTTCCACGTAAACCTGTTGCACACCACAATCAGAATCGAGCGAATATTTTATTTCGTTGGTTATTCCAGCCTTTACACTGTATTGTCCAGGTTGAACACGATAGCGCTGAAACTGACGGGCAGCATAATATAGTTGCTGGTCAAGACCAAAATATGTGGGATCGCATTGTGAGTTATCAGGGCAGGCATATCCTGTGGCCGTTTCATATTTGCGTGGCACTAAACGATACGACGAAGCCGTCAGCAGGCTCTGTTCTTTTTGCAGTAGTACCAAAAGAACTTTCGGGTTAATTTGGCATGCCTTTGAAGTTTGCGCAATCATATAGGCTGCACTGGCGTTTTCTTTTCCATCGTAGGGTAATGAGCAATACGTATCAGCAGGGCGTGAAGGCACATTCATCGTGTAGTCTTTCAGACACGGTAATGAAGAAAATGTTGATTCACCTGGACGGCAACCTTTACCTACCTTGTTAAGAAAATCTTGAATCTGTTTTTCATCCATCGAATCCCAATCCGACATAGCTTGGTCGGTAATAATGCGTCCAGGGCGAAAATCGCTGTAGTCAAGTTTGGGTACAGTTGGTTCAGGGATTTCAGCTTCGGATGTATTATTTTCAGAGGGCGACAGCAGGCGAATCCCATACAACAATACAAAACCAGCAATAACAACCAAAGACAGCAAGATAAGAAACCGTTGAAAAGCCCGTCGAAACCCCGGCCCCTTCCGACCGTTAGCCGATTGCCCCATACGTTGTTTAAGTTGTTGAGCCGAAGAATAGTGCCCATTATCGGCGCGAGTGGAATACTCCTGGCGCTGCCATTCCGACGGTGGCTGCCAGGCCTGAAAGCCTTGTGTCATATCGATATTTTCTCACAGAACTACTCTTTTCATTGTGAGACTTCCACATTGTTAGCAGACTTAACAATTTTGATGCCACGCTCAATTGTTGTTGCACTGCCGAATAATACTTGCAGCCATATCTGACCATCAGCTTGCATCCGCCACGTCACTTTGTTTTTGTGAAAACAAAAACTGACAACACATCCGTTCAAGTGTTAGGAAACATGTTTCCAGGTAAAACGGTAGCGTGGGTTATATCGAGGCGAACACTGGGCACAAGACAGCGGTTTTTGAGGGCGTCGAAAGCGCTCAATAGTGTGGCCCTGAGGACACGTACCAATCCAGGGGGCTCCAAGCTGGGGAGTATCTTTAGGGAGCCTTGCATAAGGTTTGGCACCAAGCTGACGCGCCTGAGCTTTCCACACACTATCATGACCATGCTTCGCTCCAACCAGTGCATGTGCAATTTCATGCAAAATAATATCGCGCACCATTGATTCACCATAAAGAGGAATGAGCTTTCCAGATAACTGAATAACTTTCGCTTTTTCTCGGCACATACCTGCACGCCGTACCGCACGGTCAATGCGAATATCCCACTCGTGTAAACCGTAATTATTCATAAGCTGACGCGCTAGTACCACCGCATCATCAATATCCATTATATTCAACACTCTTTACCGACAAGATGCTCCACTACCTCACCACTACTCACGATATTTAGTTAGTGTATCTTTCACTTAAGTTCTTATAGGCACGCTATCTGGGTACGAATCCTTTTCAACAGCATGCTTCGACGATACTTCAGTGTCTTGGAGTCAAGAAATGGCAAAAATTATGCGTCAGCCTTTGCTCCAGCTACGACAGGTGGCAGTGTCGACCACGGAAAGTTAATCCACTTGTCGGTTTTCTTCCACACATAGTCCGGTTCAATAATGGAGCGCGATTTGTGGTAGATACATGCCGATCGCGCCTCAGAGACATTAATGGCTTTTTGATCGCCAATACCGGGCACACCCTGTTCCCGAATCATTTTCATGACTAATGCTAACGTTTTTCCAGAATCGGCAACATCATCAACAACCAGTACTTTTTTACCTTCCAGGGCGGAAGGATCCATCAACGGTGGAATTAACACTGGCTCCGGTAATGTTTCAGCAATATCGGTATAAAACTCAACATTCATTGTCCCAATTGCTTTTAAACCCATTGCATAGGCTAGTGCGCCAGCAGGTAGGAGGCCACCCCGAGCTACCGCCACCACAAGATCGGGTGTCCAACCCGAATCAACAATTTGTACTGCTAGCTCACGAATCCCCTCGCCAAAACCCGGCCAGGTCAATACTTCGCGTTCAATTTCCGCATTATCTGTATCAGCCATGCTGTTATTGTAATCGATCCGAAGAGTAATATAAGAGTTTTGATTCCACTGAATAGGCAAGTTAAGAAAAGTTCACATCGGGTATTCGCCAATCAATACTCCAAGAGGAAGCAGTACACATGGATTTACTACGCTGTAGCTGTTACCATACACCGGCTGCTGCACAACAATTCACACAGACAGCCACCTATCTGCTCAAGTGCTGCGAGTCGAAGTAAGCCCGAATGTCATCAACAATATAAGGAGTTACCCGTTCAATCAGATCTAAGGTATCAACGAAGTCATCGTATGTGCCATACCAAGGATCGGGAACATCCAAAGATGACTCCCACTGATGGAGCCACCTGGAGTCTCTTGTTCCCTTCGGGTGGGATTGAGATGTCGCACCTGTCCCCTGTGGATCAAAAGAGCGATACATCCGAATATCGGTCGAACCTGTGGAATAGCGCTGCGCCAGTCGCTGAACGGAATGCAGATGCCCTGAGGTCATCGCAAGTATCAGATCATAGTGTTCAAAATCATTTCCACATATTTGACGCGCACGATGTTGAGGCACTTTATAACCATTTTCAGCAAGTACTCTGGCAGCTCTGCGATCGGGAGGATTGCCATATTCTTCATCGCTGATTCCACATGAATCTACTTTTACCTTCCCGGAAAAGCTACACGTTTCCAAAGCTTCACGCAACACTTGTTCAGCCATCACAGAACGGCAGATATTACCTGTACACACCATCAGTACAGCATAGGAGTCACCCTTGTGCAGCATCACTTTCACCACTTTTTCTTGTTTTGTCTGCGATCATCAATCACTATGATTCTATTCTTCAGTTATTCCATAAGAAGGTACCGCCAGCCCCCTTACCTCTCTTCACACGTTCATGTCAGCTACATAAGCCAGGCACAGCTTCGCCACAGCTCGTTCCATAAATCTGTGAAGTGACAGCAGTTAACTCTTGGTCTTATAGGTCAGTCTCTTCAGCAACTAACTACCAAGACTGTGGTACTGGTGCGCCCTCTTTAAATCCCGCAGCCGACTGTATGCCAACAATTGCTTTTTCACGGAATTCTGACTGACAGCAGGCTCCAGCATAGGTTAAGGATGAACGAACGCCTGCTAGGATCCTGTCTATCAGGTCTTCCACAGAAGCTGATCCTGGTTCCAAATACATACGCGACGTCGAGATTCCTTCATCAAATAACTCACGCCGTGCACGCTCAAAATCACTTTGGCCAGCATTACGATGACGAACTGCACGACGCGAAGCCATGCCGAAGTTTTCTTTATACGGTCTGCCCTGATGGTCATATTGAATGTCACCTGGAGATTCAAATGTCCCAGCAAACCACGATCCCACCATCACATTGGAGGCACCTGCCGCTAAAGCCAATGCAACATCACGCGGGTGTCTTACGCCACCATCAGCCCATACGCTGCCTCCAAGCTCGTGAGCAGCGGCAGCACATTCCATCACAGCTGATAACTGCGGGCGTCCCACCCCTGTAGCCATACGGGTTGTACACATTGCGCCAGGGCCAATTCCAACTTTGACAATATTTGCGCCAGCCTCAATCAGTGCGCGTGTTGCTTCAGCTGTCACAACATTTCCACCAACTACCGGCACCTCGATTCCCATTGAACGAACAATTCGCAGGGCTTCCAGTGTTTTTTCTTGATGACCGTGTGCGGTATCAACAACCAGCACGTCCACGCCAGCATCCATCATTTGCTGGGTTCGCGCCGCTACGTCACCATTGATACCGATTGCCGCTGCAACACGCAGTTTTCCGTTACTATCCACATTAGGGGTATAAATCGTGGAACGCACAGCACCTTTACGTGTCCACACCCCCTGTAAAACATTGTTATTGTCAACAACTAAGGCAACTGAAACGTGGGCATGCGCAAGAGCGTTAAATACTTGTTGCGCAGAATCACCTGGGGCAACTTTCACCAGTTCTTCGCTCATGACAGTATGCAACTGTGCGAAGCGGTCAACGCCCTTCAAGGCAGAATCGGGCACAATACCAAGTGGGTGCTTATCTTCATCAACAACAACAACGACTCGGTGAGAACGCTTTGTAATCAGTGATAATGCAGCGGTCACAGTATCGCGTGGCCCCAGGGTGACTGGGGTATCATAGATTGTTGAACAGGCTTTTACTTTACTGATTGTTCGCGCCACGATGTCACCAGGAACGTCTTGTGGCAGCACTACCAGCCCTCCGCGTCGCGCCATTGTTTCGGCCATTCGTTTTCCAGCTACGGCAGTCATATTGGCTACCACTAGGGGAATTGTTGTACCTGATCCATCGTCACTGGAGAGGTCTACGTCAAAACGTGAAGCTATACCCGATAAGCTGGGTACAAGAAATACATCATCATAGGTTAGCTCGTAAGGAGCACTCATATTGTTTAAGAATCGCACGTTATACAAGCGTAACGTGTTTTTGATGACGTGTCATCTTATTTCACGGAGTAAATGGGCGCACTCGCTCGATCGAGACGATACGTGCCGTTACTTTGGGGCCTGGTTTGGGAAGTTTCGATGTCTTGAGAGTAAGCTTTTCCGATACGTTTTTCGGTGTCGCATGTGGCATGTTACCACTCTTTACTCCGGTAGGCAGAGACTCATGTACAGAGGTGTGTTTCCGATGGTCGTCAGGTATTTTACTGCAGGAGGGCGATTTCCCACTCTCTTGCTCTTCCTTAGCTAACCCGACAGCGTCATCACCATACATCGCAGCTTTTTCAGTGTGGACACCGCTGTGTTGAAAAGCTACTGCCTTTCCTTGAACTCGTTGGGCAAGTATCGCCGGGTTCACAGTGTTCTTTTTGGATTTTTTTACTTCTGCCTCGGCAAGAATTCCTTTCAAGCGTCGTTCACGACGGTGTTTTTTCTTCAGTTCTTTCGCTGATAACAGTTCGTCTACGTTATTCCCGCTTATTTGCTTGTCACAATTGGGGTCATAAACTTTTTGGTTGCTGGCATCAGCAAGTACATCAGGAACCATAGCAATATGGCACACAAGCATTTCGGCGGTGCGTAAATATGGATCTTCCTGAGGAATCTGACGAGCAATGACAGAAGGGGTGCGCTGCTTAATTTCTTCAAAAACAGTCGGTAAAGTTGGTCGATGAACACACAGTGCAGTTGGAACCTGTTTTCCAGCACGCATAAGGCGTTTAACCGTGGTACGGAAGGATTCGGGGTCTTTCACATATGCTTCTTCTGATGCTTCCAGTGCTATCTCAACACTTGCCCCGCAAAGAGAGGCATATGTTCCAACTGTTGCCAAACAACGTCTCCACGGTGAGGTTACGAATCGCGAAACACCGTAGGCTGAAAACAAACCAGTCATCTGCCGAACCTGGTGAACACCCTCACGGTCAAGCGGACGCAACGCTTCGCCCTCGTTCCATTCCTTACGCGAAATTGCTTTTCCGTGGCGGACAATGATTAAGGGCGCCGTTTCCAAGGTTCCTGCACGGAGCTTTACCAATACCTCTTCCAATAATCGTTGATCACCACGCCGCGTTAAAAGCTTTAATGCTTTTTTCGGCGATACCCACCGGGTTTCATCGATCTCTTTCTTTGAAGCCCTCTGTACTGGTGTGCGAGCTCTTAAGGCACTGGCTTCAACATCAATTCGCCCCAACCAGTAATAGACCGCTTTTGTTGTATGCGTACCCAGCCGATAACGCTGAGTTGTTAAAGGAGCCTGAAGACGTGCGGTCAGTCCTGTTTCTTCCTCAACTTCGCGAGTGGCACATTCCAGTAGAGATTCCCCTGGTTCACGCTTACCTTTAGGCCACGACCAGTCGTTATACTTCGGTCGATGAACAATTAAAACCTCAATATCTTCTTCTGTTTTTGGGCACCGAGTATCGACATACGTCTGCGCGTCTGCACTGAGACGCCAAATAACAGCACCAGCAGCCTGCACGATCTTTCCACGCGGCGGCCTAGGTCGGGGAGCAGCCATCACAATAGTCTTTCCTTTCGGTTTTATCCTACCCCGTTTTTGAGCGAATGTGTTTTTTTGTTCGCAACCCGCCAACAAAATATCTACTTTCAGCGTCCGGTCATTCGTGCATTAGCCTGGTCCATCAGCAACTGTTGAATATCATCAAGTCTCTTACCATCAGCATCAGTCTTATGGCGTTTCCACAAACCAGATTTCAGTTGATGCCACGAGGATGTCGTGGAGCTCGCTTGACGTTTAACCATCGAAAAAAGGCGTTCAACCATGTCACGATCCCGCAAACGAATGAGCGCTTCTACACGACGATCAAGATTACGGTGCATCAGATCCGCTGACCCAATCCATACTTCATGCTCGCCACCATTTTCAAAAGCATAAATGCGTGAATGTTCAAGGTATCGTCCCAATATAGAACGCACACGGATATTATCGCTGAGTCCCGGTACCCCACCTCGCAACGCACAAATGCCGCGAACAACAATGTCTACAGGAACCCCTTCTTGACTAGCACGATAAAGCGCATCCGTAATATCTTCATCTACAAGGGAATTCACTTTCAATCCAATATAGGATTTTTTACCTTCTTTGTGGTTATTAATTTCGCGTTCGATACGTTCCAGCAATCCCGGACGAATAGATCTGGGGGCCACCAGTAATCGATGGAAGGTTGTCAGCGGAGCATAGCCTGATAGTTGATTGAAGAGCCGTGACAAATCCTGACCAACTTCACGATCCACCGTTAACAATCCTAGATCTTCGTATCCGCGTGCGGTTTTCGGATGATAGTTCCCTGTGCCAACGTGACAATATCTACGTAAGGCATCATCATCTTGACGAACCACCATTGACAGTTTGCAGTGTGTCTTTAAACCGACCATACCGTACACCACGTGAACACCGGCTCGTTCCAGTTTGCGTGCCCAAGCAATATTGGCATCTTCGTCGAATCTGGCCTTAATTTCAACGATGGCCACAACTTCTTTACCTGCTTGAGCCGCTTCGATAAGTGCTGAAACAATGGGAGAGTCAGAGGATGTACGATACAGCGTCTGTTTGATTGCCACTACTTTCGGATCTTTTGAAGCCGTAGAAATAAAGTGTTGCACCGACGTCGAGAAGGAATCGTAGGGGTGATGTAGCAAAATATCATGCTGACGAATCGCCGCAAAGATATCCGTTGGTGTTGCTGATTCAACTTCACTTAACCCTTGCGGTGTGGCTGGAACGAAGTTTTTATATTTGAGGTGCGGCAAATCTAAATCATGCAAATCATTCAAACACGTCAAGTCAAGTGGCTCTGGAAGTCGGAATACATCATCGTAGGTAATCCCTAGTTTCGATACCAGAAAATCAAGAACAAACTTTGAGATTTCTTGACTGACTTCCAACCGTACAGCTGGGCCAAAACGACGGCGTAATAGTTCTTCTTCCATCGCTGTCAGCAAGTTTTCTGCATCGTCTTCTTCCACTTCAAGATCTTCGTTTCGCGTCACTCTAAATGAATGGTGTTCCAGAATTTCCATCCCTGGGAAAAGATGGTCAAGGTGTGCAGTAATAATGTCCTCAATGGGGATAAACACTGCTTTTTCGAAAATATCCAGCGCTTCTTCGGGTTTAATTCCGCGAAGTGCCATATCGACAGAGACCATGCGTGGAAGTGAAGATGGAACTTTTACTCTGGCGAAGTGCTGTTTACCTGTCAAAGGATTCTGCACAACAACGGCAAGATTAAGGGATAACCCCGAAATATAAGGAAATGGGTGCGACGGATCAACAGCGAAAGGTGTCAGAACAGGAAAAATCTGGCGTCGAAAATAGCCATGCATTTTATCGTGTTCTTCTTTGCTCAAAGCATCCCAGCGTTGAACATAGATACCTTCTTCTTCCAATTTCGGTAAAATATCATCTTGAACCAGTTCAGCCTGGCGTGTACACAGCTCCCTGCACCGATCACTAATACCGTCCATCACTTGACGCGGTGTCAGTCCAGATGCTGCTGTTTTAGCAATTCCTGCAGCGATACGCCGTTTTAAGCCAGCAACACGCACCATATAAAACTCGTCAAGGTTTGAAGTGAAAATTGTAGTAAACCATGCCCGTTCCAGTAATGGAACGTCTGTGTCTTCAGCCTGTTCTAACACTCGTTCGTTAAACTGCATCCATGACAGTTCGCGATCTGCAAACCGCCCTTTAGGTAGCGGTTTATCACGGCCAAGTTCTTTACGTGGTGTATCCTTTAAACGCGGTTTCGAGATCATCACTTTACGCGGAATAGGCCATGAATCATCGATGTCTAAATTATCAGTTTCTTCTTCATCATAATCCGCATCCTCGTACTCGGTTCCTGGAAACTGTTCGGGGGAAGTTCGTTGAGAGACAAGGTCATCTGCAAGTCCTGGCTCGTAAGGAATTGCTTGTTCGTCCTCTGGCGAGACTGTACGTTGATGCGGTAATACATCGACAGTATCTGATGTCACGACTTCTTCAGCCACCGCTAAGACGTTGGAAGTATCATTGTCTTGGGAGTTTGTTTGCGGTTGTTCATTATGTTTGTGTGCTTGTTCCATGATATTTTCTTCGATTGAGCTAGTTTGATCGTCCTCCTTCCAGTTTAGCGAGTTATCACTGTTGAGGATACAGTTATCTGTGATCAAATCACTCACTAATCGATGTTTTCACACTAATCCAAACGATTACTGTTGTTGAGGCGAGCTGCCTGTTCGAATTCATCAGCGGTGGCTAACAGTGCGCGTGCACGTCGCGTAACCTGGTCAGCAAGTTCGTCCTCGTCAGTGATAATCCACGATGACCCAAATGTTGCCCCCGATGCCAAGATGCGACATATTACTGCAGCCTGCGCAAACAATGTGGTGACGTCACCTTCCCAGCTTGCATGAAGAAGAGTATCAACATCGTTGAAAAAATCTTTTAATGAAATCGCACTACCTTTTGGTATCCCAAGAATAATCGGGGAGTCAAGTCCTTCTTGATAACGCTGAGCAACGGTGCTCGGATCGCGAACATACCACTGATATAGCAGGTATAAACGCCAAAACATTCCTGGAAGGGTTGTTGCTGGACAGCGTGACCACAACTCGCTCACAATGTCTATTCCTTGACGCACAATCGCAGTCTTTAATAAATGACGTTCTTTTTCTGAACCTGTTGTACCTATCAACATCTGGGCTGTTGAATGTGCTAAACCTACCTGTTGAGCTGGATCGTCATCGCCTTGAATAGCAATCGCGCGCTTCGGATCCAGCATTGCGGGGCGTCTTGGCTGACGGTGAGACATTGGCATTGTGTTCAATCTCCTTTCACCTATTATTCTATCGGCTATACAAGTCTTCGGATGAACAACCTAGTCACCGCAGCGTTTTCTATAAACACTAAATCCCAAGAATTGCTTTAGCAATAAGGAAATAGATGATCAGACCTGTTGCATCACAAAATGTTGATATAAAAGGATTTGAAAACACTGCCGGATCAGCGCCAATCATTTTTGCAAAAATAGGCATGATCCCGCCAACGCATGCTGCCATTGTACAAACAGCCAACAGCGTCAGCCCAATAACTGCTCCGATTGGCACGTGATAAACCAATGCAGCTAATACAAACCCACCACTACCTAGCAGTAATCCCAACCCGAATCCAACCCGCAGTTCACGCCACAATACTTTGGCGATGTCTTTTGTTTGGACATCTCCTAACGCCAAAGCACGAGTAACCGTTGTTGCAGCCTGGTTACCCGTGTTACCGCCTGTACCTGTAAGTAATGGGATAAAGAGTGCTAAAACAACAGCTTGTTGTAGTGTTCCCTCAAATATATCGAGTACGTGAACAGTTAGTACTGCCGATAACGCAAGAATCATCAGCCACACAACACGTGACTTCACGAGTCGAATAAGAGGGGTAGCCAAGTACGGTTGTCCCAATGGTTCATGCCCACCACTTCGGGCAACATCTTCGGTGTCGGCAGATTCAACAATATCGTGCGCATCATCAACTGTAAGGATGCCTACCAGACGGTGTTCTTTATCGACAATGGGCATGGCCAATAAATCAAGAGGCAAAAACCAGCGGGCTGTGCTTTCGGCATTGTCATCGGCTAAAGCAAAGATAGCTTTACCCATCACTTCACCAACGGGCACCGTTAACTGCGCAGTGTAAAGTTCGCGAAACGAGATTACTCCTACCAGGTGTCTGGTACGGTCCACAACGGGAAGTGTGTATATTGTTTCTGCTTCGTGTGCATGTTGACGAATGTAGTCCAGCGCAGATTGAACCGTCATATCATCGTAAATAGGTAGCAGTTCTGGTGACATATACCGACCAATTGAATCAGGTGGATAGCCCAAAACAACACCTGTAAGATCACGTTCGGTTTTATCAAGGGTACGCAGTAGCTTGTCTGCTATTTTTGCTGGCAGCTCATCCATCAGTGAAGCACGGTCATCAGGATCCATTTTTTCGAAGAAATCGATGACTTCACGTTCATGAAGAGCGCGGATAAGGGAGGCTTGATGTCCTGCTTCCAATGTTTCAAATACTTTAAGTGCCGTATTTTTCTCTAAAAATCTGAAAAGAACTGCCGCGTGATGCACTGTCAGACGTTCAACAAGGTGGACTACTTCTCGTAAAGTTAACGTCTCTAACAGTTGAGATAAATTATAAAGTTCTGAGCTGTCAGATTGGGTATTCAGTTGATCACCAACAATTTTTTCAATTTTTTCGAGGGCGTGCCTCTCGTCTGCGACGGGTACCTGCACGGAATATGTCGTGTTTGATACCGCAGGTGTACCAGCATTATCCTCTGGTTTTCGTGAACTTGTCATGGTGAAGATACCCCCTTTCCTACATTCTTGCTATATCAGTTTGTTATCAATGCGAAAGTTCCTCTTACAAAGATAATAATTGCACCTATTCCAGCAATACCGATGGCCAGATTTCGCGCGAAGAAAGCTGAAACGTAATGTGTTAAAGGCACTGCTATCAATGCACTGATGATAATGACAACACAGGAACCAATAATCATACTCGGAGTTAAAAAACTCACTGTTCCTAATCCAGTCATCATCTTAGAGGGAATAACAACGAGGTTAAGTAATAAAAAATATGGCTGTAGTGTTGCGGCGAAAGCCCGCTGCTTCCATCGCGCAGCCTGTGCGTATGCTGCCATTATCGGCCCTGATTGCGCAACCGTGGTAGAGAGTATACCCGAAATAAACCCTGTCATTACTAATGGAAACATACCGTAGACGGGTGGAAAACGAAGCGCTGTAAGCGAAAAGACAACAAGGCCCATCATTAATCCTCCAACAACGAAATCTAACCAGGCATGTGGCAGATGACTAAGCAGCAGTGCCGTTAAAATAACTCCAGGAAGACTGGAAAGGAACAGGATAAGAACTTTTTTCCATTCGGTATCTTGTCGTTTTGTATAGGCAAGCATTCCAGCAGTAACAGTCCCTGCAAGATTGCCAAGTAATACTCCGTCCGCGCTACCTATCATAAGCGATAATACGGGTACGACTACCATTCCGAATCCCATTCCAGCAATTGATTGAACCATCGATCCGATAGCCATAACCGCAAACATGCAAACAATGATCGCAAATGAGGTCATTCTGTTATTATCCTTGTCCTATCCACTTGTTGTTAGGCTAACTTTTGGCCAGATGATGGTTCACTCTTTACGCTGTTAACCATTGGCACACTATCACAAGAGCCGCATCTAATAAACAGATGCGGCTCTGTGCTGTTATTTTTCAGTTGAGGTTATCAGTTTGAGTTAACTATTTACCGTCTGCTCCTTTTCTTCGAGAACTGAGCACAAGTACTACCCCGCCAAGCAATGCCACCAGGGCTAGTACACCTGTCGTTTGAGTTGAGGATCCAGTCTTCGACAACTGAACCTTCTTTTTTTCTACGGGCTTCTTATCGTCTGGTTTATCACTTGGCGGCGTGTCGGGCTTATGCCACGTTGACTCGTACGGATCATCATCTTCAGTCGGTTTACCACTTTCTACGCCAACCGCGTCAAACTTCACCGTATTTGCATGGTTACCATCATCAAGACCACCCTCAGGAATCGTACCTTCCATACGCAACGTCTCACCAACGTTCATCGATGCAAGCTCACTATATGCCTCATCGTTATAGAACAACTTATCGGCAGTATTAAAGAACACCTCACGAGAATCGACTAATTCACGCTCAGCATCCAACGTGCCAATAATACCCTTGCCGGCAATGTGCAGATCCACACCCTTCATCGTCGTATCAGACATACGAACCTTCGTCAAAGCCTCATCACCAGTATTGGTGTAATCCATAAAGATACTATGAGCAGCAGAAGTTCCCCTACCATCCGCATCTGGAATCTCACACACCTTACCAGCAGCACCACCATCACAGGTATTATTCTTCAACTGCTCCTTCTTCGTCTCATCACGACCAGGAATATTCGAATACTTATCAGTACGAGAATCCGGTGTAGGAGGTTCCGTTGAAGGTGGAGTACTCGGCTCCGTTGAAGGTGGAGTACTTGGTTTTTCGGGTTTCTTCCATGTCGATTCGTACGGATCATCATCTTCAGTCGGGAAATCACTTTCTACGCCAACCGCGTCAAACTTCACCGTATTTGCATGGTTACCATCATCAAGACCACCCTCAGGAATCGTACCTTCCATACGCAACGTCTCACCAACGTTCATCGATGCAAGCTCACTATATGCCTCATCGTTATAGAACAACTTATCGGCAGTATTAAAGAACACCTCACGAGAATCGACTAATTCACGCTCAGCATCCAACGTGCCAATAATACCCTTGCCGGCAATGTGCAGATCCACACCCTTCATCGTCGTATCAGACATACGAACCTTCGTCAAAGCCTCATCACCAGTATTGGTGTAATCCATAAAGATACTATGAGCAGCAGAAGTTCCCCTACCATCCGCATCTGGAATCTCACACACCTTACCAGCAGCACCACCATCACAGGTATTATTCTTCAACTGCTCCTTCTTCGTCTCATCACGACCAGGAATATTCGAATACTTATCAGTACGAGAATCCGGAATAATTGTTTTTGCATAGTAGTCATCTTCATCACGTACTTTGAGCTTGGATTCCTCGCCTACACCTTCAACCTTTGCAATGTCATGATGGATCTTCTCTGGCGTCATTGATGTTGCCGGTGTTTCTCCGAGTGTTCCCTGATAGGTGATGGTGTCACCAGCAGACAATAGTGTCACTGTTCCACTCTGGTCAACAAATGTGATAACAGAGCAATCTTCCTTGGACTCACCAGGACATTTATCGATAGTTGCCTGAAGTGGGAAGATTCTTCCATCCTTCAGGTAAATCTTTGCATCAATGTTTGCCTGATCAAATGTCACAGAGCCTTCGGTCGCTTTATCTCTACGATCGGTTACTTTCACTGAAGAAAGAGTCAACGGATCCATTCCCGCAGTAGTAATGGTAAAGCGAATAGGAACTGGTTGACCTACTACCCTGTCCTTGGTTTTCATCGGCTTTACTCGATCCGGATCTGCCTGTGTTCCTGCACGTTTAATAAACGTCGCCCCATCGTTATCGATTGAATCTTTCTTCAACTCAATCGTTGGAGCCGTTGAGTAGGAATGAGCTGGGTCTGTTGATTTCTTTGTCTTCTTATCACGACGGAAACCAACCACACTTACCTCATCAGCATGAACCGCACCTTTCAAAGGATCAATCGTGGTTCCTGAAAGGACTGTATGGCAGGTAAATACTTGACCAGGAAGATAGAGATTCTTTTCTGTAAAGGTAATCTTAACCTTCTTCTGATTGTCTTTGTCAACAGTGACTGTAGCATCCTTGTGCAGGCCACCTTTACCCGCTTCACATGTAAGTGGTCCAGTCTCAAAGTCGGTTGGAAAACTTGTTTCATTCTTTATGGAGTAATCTTCAATAATGAGTGTATCCAACTCTGACTTACCAGTATTGCGGATCGTAAAGCCGACCTCCTGATCCTTGATTGCATAGTTCGTCGAACCAAAGGTCCCAGTTATTTCGTGCGGCTGGGCAAACACGGACTTTTGTTTATCTGCTTGTGGTCCACGTTTTACAGCAGTATCGGAATCGCCATCAGGAAGATCGCCTCTCTTCGTTCCATCCCACTTCAGATCATTGCCCCAAGGCCCAATATACTTAATGATCTGCACATCTGGTACTGCAGAATAGGCATTCCAAGGATCATCGTCCTCAGGCGTCTCCAGTTCCGGGTTCTTCTTACCGTTGCCCGATACAGTGGCGCGGTCTGCATGCCAAATTAGATCATCAAGTGTTAGTGGCTCGCCCTCATACTTCAGGGTACTTTCACACGTGATAGTATCCCCGATCTTGAAGGGAGCCTCGTTGGTAAACGCAAAATCAATGGTAACTTTGCCATCTTTTGCAATATGTACTGCATCGCTAGGTGGTGTAACACCACTGTAAGCATCCACATTACATGTGACAGCGTCAATAACCCATCCTGGTTCTGTAGCATCGCCACCTTGACCCGTTTCTGTAACAGTTTCTGCCAGCGTACCATCAGTCATATGGACTTTCACCAAGTCATCGAAGCCCGTGTTCTTGATGGTGTAATAGACCTTCTTATCGTTAGGCTTAAATCCATCATTTAGATCCGCATAGATGGCAACGGCGTCTGTATTAGCATCCTCAGTGGCGTTACCCAAGGTATGTTTATCGTTGGAATCATGGTACTGACCCGAATACTTAATAATCTCTACCTTGGCTGGAAGAGCCTTCGCATGCCACGGGTCCTCATCCTTATTTGTCTTTACCTTAGACTTTTCGCCAAAGCCTTCAACAGTTACAGTATTTGAATGCCAAGGCTCGAAACCAGCATCGAAAGTCAAAGCTGGCAAGCGCGTTTCACAGCGAATGGAGTGACCTGGCGCAAAAGCTGGGGATACTTTATATTCTCCCTTATGATCACCAGTTTGTTGCATTTCTACAACGTATTCTCCACCTTCTGGATTCGCAGTATTCTTACAAGACAGCGGCTGTGTTGTCCAGTCACCAGGCTTTCCATTAACCGAAGAAACTGATTCATCACTGATACTAAAGTATGACAAATTGTCATTTCCCGTATTAGTAACAAGAATCTTGACGTCCTGTTCCTTTGTCACTGGCTGCCCATTCTCATTATATTTCTCCAGGGGAATTTCTACTGCATGATTGATATCTTGCGCATCCCCTGGCTTGCCCGTAGGATCAGCCCATTCGTCTCCACTGTACTTCTTGACTGCAATACGTGGCGTTAGTGTTTCCGTATTCCAATCGTTAATATTAGTGATAACATCTGCATTCGACTTAGTTGAAATAGCCTGTGCCTGAACCTTGTTAGAGTGTCGATTAGCTTCTAATGAGCCATCCGTGATCTCACGTTGAGGCAGTTTCCCCGTGATAATCACAAACTCGCCTGGGGCTACCATTTCGTCTTTATCATTAAATCTTGCAGGATTAAACGGATACTCTTTACCGTTCTTCATTAACGAGACATGCACCTTCTGGTTAGCTTTTCCAGGGTTATCAACCTTTGCTAACTTCGCCGTAATACCTGGTGCTTGCTCAACAAGGATTTTATTATCCTTGTTGAGCGTAGCTTTACCAATTTGCACTGTGGCTTGTGTCCAATCTACAACACCGCCCTTATCATTAGTAGTTGTGTCATCAATAACCAAATCAGTAAGAGGTGACTTACCGGTATTCGTAACAATCATTGATACGGGTTGCTCTGGCGCAAAATATTTATTGCCTTTCTTGATTGGATGTAATAGCAACCTATTGTCACCATCAGCTTCCCACAATGTTGCAGTCAGATTATCTTTCCATCTCCAGCATTTCGAACCTGCTGGATCTTCTGTTCCAGTTGCGTCGGGTGCTGTTGAATACGAACAGTCATCCCATGCGATATTGTTAAAGACATCTTCATAGGGGCCTGCTGATGTCACCTTCTGAATAATCACACCTGGTTCATCCGCAAGCGCGCGATATGAATCTGTTCCATTCAAACCGGGCGTCCTGAAACGAATCTCGTCGCCATGCATGCCATTAGGATCAGCAATATTCATTGTGAGAACACCATAGATAACAAGGGTTTCACCTGACTTGACGGTAATCTTATTGCCGGCAGTGTCTTTCAGGACTCCACTCGATTGATCATAGGTACCGGAAGAATTCACCTTCCCATCTGAACCTTTAATATCGTAGTAGCGCCCCTTTATTAAATTCTTCCCGTCCAATCTCTGAGTAAAATCAACTGGCGGTTGCCCACCAGTAGAATCAGTGAACTCAATATCTGTGAGATCGGTGGAACCGGTATTCTTCATTGTGGCTTCAATCGACACCTTTGTTCCCGGCTTGAAAACGTCCACGCCCTCTTTGGTCTTCGCAACCGGTTGGGTTGGAGTTTCTTTCTTCACATCCATCATCGGCTCATGAGCATAGGAGGCTTCCACGCTGGCATGGGTTCGATAGGTAATCGGATTCTTACCTTTTACGAACTCAATTGGAGCCTTCGGAGCACCTTCGCCCCAGGTATCTACCTGTGTGTAGCTCGCTGCATTTGACACCAAGCCTTGAAGTTCAAAATGAAGATCAAAGAACTTATCTTTATCCTTTGACAAGATAGGCATGAAGTCTTTAGATTCATCAAAGAATTCAATAAATCCTTCTTCATCAATAGTGAGTTCGTCAGCTGATGTACAACTGCCATTCCTAACCTGTTTTGGTTGAGAATACACCTCGTAAGTTGTTCCTTGATAAGTGAACCCATATGTAGGCTGGCCCTTTTGGGCAGTAAAGTTATGTGATGAATCATCTTTATCGTTAACGTAGGTATTAGAATGATCTTTTTCCTTGCCTTCGTTATCTTCACAAAAAACATCTTTCCCTCCCCTATCTGAAGGGACTCGATAGGTGTGAGGTGAGCAGCCCGTTACTTCCTTTTCTTCATTCTTCGATAAGCGTTTGTCGTTCCCATATTGGCGGTACGAGCGTACTTTGAGCTCTTTAATAGGCACAATCATTTCATAGGTGAATTTAGCATTCGCAGATGGTAGGTCATACTTATGATCATTAATAATAAATTCACCGTCAATCGGGTTCACATGAACAACCGTTCCAACCTCGTCCTTGAGAGTGATATCTCCTGAAGTATGCTTACCGTCACTGTCGATAGGAACTTTAGTTTTCGGGTCATATTTAAGTGTGACAGGACCCGCTTTAGTGGTAAATATATAAAGATGGCTGCCCTTATCATGGGTAACCGTCAACGTTTCCGTGAAACGAACCGCTCCATCAAGACCGATAGTTGCATTGTCAATACCTGGAATTGACTGGGGGTCTTGATCTTTTTCGTTCCATGTTACTTGTGGGGTGGGGTCAGTTTCATCTTTAATAAATGTTGTCCACTCAGAGATAAAAGCATTATGCTGGGTTGGGTCGCTCACGAGTGTGACGGAGTCCTTTGTGGTGATAATTTCCGCCGCACCTTCTGGAGCAAACCCTTCAAGTTCTCTCTTTTTAATCGTGTATTTATCGTTCAGTGCAAAAGAGCTGGGCTTCGGTGTGACCCACCCGTATTTTTCAAAATCTGTGGGAAGACCCGCTGAATAGGTGACAAATACAAGCCACTTTTCGTCCGTAAACGTGGCATTCTTATCTTTCAATTCCTCTTCGGACCCAAAAGCCTCGTACGCCTGCGCGTTCCATACCTTCCAGCGAGGAGTTTGGTCTTTTACTACTTTAAAACGCTTTTCAACGGGCTTAAACGGCCCGCTCTCACTGAAACTATACTCGAACTGGAGGTCATTGCTATTAGGACGAGTTTTACCGATTTCAATTTCTTTGGCAAGATATGCTTTTCCATTGACAACATAAAATGTGGCTGATTTCTTTTCAGCATTGGTTTCATTTATTTCTCGAAAGTAAATATCGCGAGTCGCTATACGACCTTTAACCATGTAAAACAAGTTTTCTTCATCAGAATTAAAAACAAAATTTCCAGGTATTTTTGTCCTAAAAGGAGTGTTTTCATCCGCTAAACCAGTGTATGGACTAAACTCTTTAATGCCTTTAAACCCAATGGTTGAACACACCTGTGCCGGGGTTCCCAGAACCTGTGGCTTAAGCCGGATCTTTTGCA